>DATDXU010000026.1:0-18184 GCA_036517195.1 Minisyncoccota bacterium | reverse complement strand
CACAGATGAACGAAGGACTCGCGAGGCTTCTGACAGGAAGCGCGGCGGGTCCTTTTATTTTTGCGTCGGGCAGGATTCGCCTACAACTCTCGCCGCGCCGTCGCGCGGCTCGGTCGCAGGCCACCCCTCGCGATTTCGCCTGTTGGCGAAATATCGCTGCGGTCTTCGAATCCCTCGCAGAGTGCTCAAGCACTCTGCTCAGACCACCTATGACAAAACGGGGTGCACAAAGCACCTCGTTTTGTTCATATGCGTCGGGCAGGATTCGAACCTGCGGAGACCGAAGTCGCGTGGTCTACAGCCACGTGCATTTGACCACTCTGCCACCGACGCAAACTACTTATCTAACAACCTTTACAAAACACTACACTCACTTTGCATTTGACTTCACCCCGCCTTGGCGGGGCAAGCTCTGCCACCGACGCCCACGAGGAGATTATACTGCCGATGCTACTTTCGCGCGAGAGCGCGCTGAGCGAGAACGCTTCGCGCTTTTGCGCACGTCAAACGTAAATTCACCTTCTTTTGGAGACGTGTCCACGTGGACCGAACCACCTTCCAAGACACCGCGCGACACCATCATATTTGCAATCGCAGTCAAAATTTTTGTTTGAATCAAACGCTTGAGCGGGCGCGCTCCATACTTCGGGTCGAATCCCTCTTTCGCAAGACTCTGTAACACAGCGTCAGACACCGTGAGTGTTATCTCCTTTTCTTTAAGCCGTTTCGCTACAATGTCCACCTGCATACGCACGATGTCCAAGACCGCCTCCGGAGAAAGAATGTTGAACAACACAACTTCATCAAGGCGATTCAAAAATTCTGGACGGAAGAAGTCTTTGAGCGACGACATAACCTTATCTTTCACTTGGGAATATCGCTCCATATCGGTCAGATGAGCAACAGAGCCAAATCCAAGAGACGACATTTTGTCTATGTGCTCCGAGCCAATGTTTGATGTCATAATGATGACGCAATTTTTGAAGTTGACCGTTCTTCCCTTTGAGTCAGTCAAGCGCCCGTTATCCATTACTTGGAGCAAAATATTGAACACTTCCGGGTGCGCTTTTTCTATCTCGTCAAAAAGTATGACCGAGTACGGGCGATGACGCACCAATTCTGTAAGTCCGCCCCCCTCGTCGTGCCCGACATACCCCGGAGGAGAGCCAATCATTTTCGACACCGAGTGTTTTTCCATATATTCAGACATATCCACGCGGATGAGAGATTTTTCGCTGTTGAACAAAAATTCCGTAAGCGCCTTGGTGAGTTCCGTTTTTCCGACTCCCGTAGGACCCAAGAAGAGGAAACTCCCCACCGGCCGATTCGGGTCTGATATGCCCGCGCGGCTTCGCTTGATTGCGTCTGACACTTTTTGGACCGCTTCATTCTGCCCCACGATGCGCTGTTTGAGATTCTCTTCCATGCGCGAAAGTTTCTCCGCCTCTTCTTCCAACATGCGGGACACGGGAACTCCCGTCCACCTCGCGACCACCCCCGCCACATCTTCCTCTGTGATTTCTTCCCGCAGTACCCTCCGTGTCGCCTGCAACTTTTTCAGACGCTTAGAGGCAACGTCAATTTCTTTTTCCAAGAGCGGAATTTTGCCGTAGCGAATCTCTGCGGTTTTCGTCAAATCGCTCGCTGATTCCGCCGCTTCCGCCTCCGTGCGCGCGCGCTCAAGATCCGTCTTTGCTCTTTTAATTTCAGTAAGAGTTTCTTTCTCATTCTTCCATTTGAGCTCAAGCTCTTTAGATCCGTCTTTCAAATCGGCAACCTCTTTCTCAATTATCTTCACGCGCGTCTTCGCCTCCCCCCCTCCGGCGTCCGCCTCTTTACGAAGAGCTTCACGCTCAATTTCAAGACGCATAATTTTACGATGCGCCTCCTCAAGCACGGGAGGCTTGTTTTCAAGTGACAAACGCAGGGCAGACGCCGCCTCGTCAATCAAATCGATTGCCTTGTCCGGCAAAAATCGCTCTGTGATATAGCGCGTAGAAAGTTGAACAGCGGCAATAATTGCGTCGTCCGTAATGCGTACACCGTGATAAATCTCATAGCGCTCTTTCAGTCCGCGCAGAATAGCAACCGCGTCTTCTACCGAAGGCTCGTTCACGTGCACCGGTTGAAACCTGCGAGCGAATGCGGCATCGTGTTCAATATGTTTTTGATATTCTTTGAGCGTCGTCGCTCCTATGACGCGAATTTCTCCGCGCGCGAGCGCCGGCTTCAACATATTTGAAGCATCAACCGCGCCCTCTGCGTGGCCCGCGCCGACAAGCGTATGCATTTCGTCAATAAATAAAATTATTTTTCCTTCAGAACGCTCCACCTCTTTCATAACCGCTTTCAAACGCTCCTCAAATTCACCTCTATACTTCGTGCCCGCAATGAGAAGCCCCAAATCAAGCTGAACCAATTCTTTGCCACGCAAGGATTCGGGCACATCACCAGAAGCTATTCGCTGTGCCAACCCTTCAGCAACGGCGGTCTTACCGACTCCGGCTTCCCCAATCAACACTGGGTTATTTTTTGTTCTTCGGGAAAGAATCTGAATGACTCGGGTAATTTCCGTATCACGCCCGATCACAGGGTCAAGTTTATTTTCACGCGCCCTGTCGGTAAGCGAGCGAGCAAAACGCGCGAGCGAACGCATCTTTTTCGGTTCGTCGATATCACGAATTCTCCCTTCTTTAATGTCGGAGAGTATGCGCGCGAGTGCGGCGCGGTCCACTCGAAAGCGCGTCAAAACATCTGACGCAGGTCCCGGGTGTTCCGCAATTGCGAGAAGCATGTGCTCTGGAGATACGAACTGGTCATTGAAACTTGCGGCGATACGCGGAGACGCCTCGAACACGCGCACCAATTCCGGCGTCAAATACAACTGAAACGAAGGGGACACGGCGGTATTCCCGCTTCCCCCTTCTATCATTTCCAAAACAGAATCTGAGAGATGTGTGATATCGATATCCAATTGCTCCAACATTGGTACAACCGTTGTTTCTTCCTGAATTAAAAGTGCGGCAAGAAGATGAAGCGTAGACACTTGATTGTGCCCGCGCTCAACCGCGATTTGGTGGGCGCGATGAATCGCCTCTTTCGCCTTGGTTGTGTAGTTGTTGAATGGGGCCATGAATAATGAAGATAAATTTTTTTATAGAGCTGTATTATACAACGCTATATATAAAATTGCAAGTTACTCTTCCGCTTTCTTTTCGTCCTTCAAAAGAGCGCTCGCCGGTATAAACGCACTTCCTGAAATAGCCCTTGAAACCTTGCTGTTTACACCGACAACCTCTCCGTCAGTGTTAATAATAACACCCCCAGGAAGTATCCAATCAGACCCAATGTTCGTATCTATAATAGTGCCCCCCGCCGGCGTTGTGTGTAATTCTGTCACAATACCCTCACCAATACGCATGCGTACCTTGCCCGAAAGAATAATGACTGTTTCTCCAAGTCCAAGAGAAGTATTGGATAATCGCGCCGGAGTCCATGTGGAAGAATCCCCTTTCGTCGGGCGAAGATGCAAAGTCCCCGACCCCTCATCAACAGCGTCTCGTATTACTTCTACGGATTCTGTATCAGGGCGCACAACGTACATAGTGTTTACACTCCCGATTGATTCGAGGTCACCCACAATCGTTCCCGCCTCATCAATAACAATACCAAACCCATAGAATATCGATTCCGTACTCTTGTCCGAATACAAACGAACTACCGATGGCGTCGCTATTTCAAGCGCCTGTTGAATGAGGTCGGACTGCTTCACGATTACCGTTTTTGTGGTTACGACTGCGGCCGCTTGCCCCGGCACCACCTTTTCCACCGTGCGCTCAATGATTCTGTCAACGCTTTGCGTGATGGCAGGAGGCGCCTGATCCATTAATGACACCGTTACAATGCCCGTTGCGATAGAGGTAACGAATGACACGAGGAGTGTCAGAAGAACAATCTGTGATTTTGAGAGTTCTTCTATCTGCATACGCCCATACTAGCATAGCTATAAAAAAAGCAAGTTTTGCAATACAAAAAGAGATGCCGCACCTTCGTTCCGGTGCGGCTTTGTTTTATCTAATTCATTCACTAACCAGCGCGCCCCCAATGCCCCCTACGATCATTCGCGTGGTCGGCAAGAAACCCTTCCAAATGATCCCAATGAATAACAGTGACCGGAGAAGCTTCAGTTATGTGCGGATAATACTTACGCATATCTGCCGCCATTTCGACAAAAGACAAGGGTGGAAAGAAGCCGCAGGCCGCAATTTCTTGCTCCGTAACATCACCAAGCGTGCAGTGTCTTACGGTTGATATGTTCGCCAAAACCGCCCATGGCGCAATGTGGCAGCAGAGCATTACGGGACCAGAACGATAATCACGACTCCCTTCCCGGATCGTGCCCGTAATTTTTCCAGACAAGATTCGAGACCTCATCCCGTTGTCTGGAGCCACCAAGAGAGCCTGCATTGGGTGTTTCAGTTCCACCGCAGTCACTTTTTGACCACTGTTGTGGTGATGACTGCCATCACAGTCCATTTCCATTTCACTTCTCCTCCGTTGTTGCTGTGGAAAAAATACCACAGAAACGAGCAGGGTACAATCACATACTAATGACCTACGAGGTCGTTATTCTATCTTAGGGTTACAGCAGACGCACAAAGATTTCAATGACTCTTTCTATATCACGCGCAGTCGTGTTCATCCCAAGAGAAAAACGAAGGGAGGTGCGGGCTCGCCATTCCTCGCCTCCGAGCGCCGCTACGACATGAGAGTATTGTGCAGATTCTTTGCATGCGCTTTTTGTCGCGAGCGCAATACCCGCCTGGTCCATCTGGAGCACAAGATACTCGCTCTGTATATGCGGAATAGAAATATTAAACAGATGCGGGAGAGTATGGCGCGCATCACCGTTCCTAACACTGTTTGGAATACGCGTTGCAATTTCTTTTGCAAGAGTGTCACGCAACACAACAAGACGCCTCGCCTCGCTCTCGCGCTCAGCAGAAATAATTCCAAACGCAACAGAAAACGCAGACGCCAACGCCACATTCTCTGTCCCCGCCCTGATACCGAACTCCTGTCCCCCACCAAGAATAAGCGGGGCAAACATCGGGGCACCGTCTCTGTGATTTCGCTTCCCGACAAGCATGCCGATTCCCCGAGGCGCGTACAATTTCCCTGCGTCAAATGTCATACAATCCACACCAAGAGTATTCAACTGCGGAGAAAGATAGAGTGGCGCTTGCCCCGCGTCAGAGTGAAAAATAATGCGACTTTCGTGTTTCCGTTCATGCTCGCGAATCACTCGCGCAACTCTTGAGAGCGGCTGCACAACACCGATCTCGTGGTTTGCCCATCCGACAGACACGAACACCGTTTCTTTCGTAAGCGCCTTTCGTACCTCACTTTCGTGTATCACGCCATGCGCGTCCGGTTCCATATATGAAACTGCTCCCCCCCTCTTTTTTATATCTTCAAAACATTGGAGAACAGACGGATGTTCAATCGCGCTTACCACCCAGTGCGTTTTCGCAAGATTCACCCCTCGCGCTTCAAGCGCCTTCGCACACCCGAGAATTGCAAGGTTGTTTGCTTCCGTGGCGCCCGATGTGAACACCACCTCGCGCGCCTTCACACCGAGGAGACGCGCGATATTAGAGCGCGCTTTAGAAAGAGCCGTTTGTGCCACAACACCTTCGGTATGGATTGAACTCGGATTTCCACATAGTGAGGATGCATAGCGAAAAGCGCGGAGCGCTTCCGTCAGTGGCGGCGTCGCACTAGCGTAATCAAGATATATCCTTTTCTTTCTAAACCAAAACATGCGCCCACTGTACAGTTTAAAGACCGCATTGTCACCGTTTCTTACGTTTGATTTTTCCCACAACAAGCATATAGTTGTTGCGTAAGGCCCCCCCACACCAACGATCAGCGTCCGCGGACCTGACGTTGGTGCTCTTGGGGGGGTATTTGTTTTTCCGCGATACAAGCGTATACTTGAACGAAAACAGGCCCACGCCCCGTTAGAAGTCGCGTAAGTTTAAAAAATCACCACACACGTATATGTCCAAAAAAACCGAATCATCGCAAGACGCCATTGCTGAATCGGAAGCATACGCTTCCTACTTCTAACGGGGTATGCGCACCCAATCTTCATATGTCCACGTCCCCCACACAAACAGAGCGTCCCCCCGTTGTAGTTGTTTTGGGGCATGTAGACCACGGTAAATCCACTCTTCTTGATTTCATTCGAAAGACAAATACGGTAGACAAGGAGGCGGGCGGCATCACGCAAAAAGTCGCCGCCTACGAGGTAACACACAAAAAAGACGGGCACAATAAGCACATCACCTTCATTGATACTCCTGGTCACGCGGCATTTTCCGCCATGCGCGCACGTGGCGCCACCGTCGCTGATATTGCCGTTCTCGTCGTTGCGGCAGATGATGGAGTAAAAGAACAAACGCTCGAGGCGCTTGAAAGTATTAAAACGGCAAACATTCCCTTCATCGTTGCCATTAACAAAACAGACAAACCAACCGCAGACATAGAGCGCACACAGAGGACGTTGCTTGAAAAACAGGTATATTTGGAAAAACTCGGAGGCGACGTGCCGTGGGTAGCGGTATCTGCAAAAACAGGCGCTGGAGTCAATGAATTGCTCGACCTTATTTTACTGGTCGCTGAAATGAAAGAATTGAAAGGAGACGCGTCGCGTCGAGCGGAAGGATTTGTCATAGAAGCACATCGGGACCAAAAACGTGGCATCGCGGCAACCCTCATCATCACCAATGGCACACTAAAAAACGGTATGGCGGTATGCGCGGGACGCGCTATTTCACCCGTTCGCATTATGGAAAACCATGCTGGGCGCGCACTGCAAGAGGCGTCTTTTTCAACCCCCATTCTGCTTGTCGGATTCGACGATTTGCCCGATGTCGGATCAACGTTCCATTCGTTCGAAAAGAAAAAAGAAGCCGAGCTCGCACGAACATCGAGCGTATTCAAAACTGCAGAAACCACAAAAGACACTGGAGATATTTTTTACATGCCCATCATTGTGCGTGGAGATACGGCCGGGTCAATTGAGGCAATCGTAAAAGAAGCATCTCATCTTGGGGACGAACACGCACGAGTGCGCATTGTACAATCCGGTATTGGAAACATTTCCGAAGGAGATGCAAAAGCGGCTATGACTGGGGACGATCGCGCCACAGTTATCGGATTCAATGTAGAAGCAGACGTGCGCGCAATTGAATATGCCAGACAACACGATATAAAAATAGAAACATTCGACATTATCTACAAACTCACCGAGCGCTTGACGGAGCTCTTGAAACACGCCTCTCCCAAACGCATGGTGGAAGAAGTGCACGGCAAAGCTAAGGTGCTCAAGTGCTTCTCGAGCAGGAAAGAGGTGCACGTCATCGGAGGTTCCGTTGTGGAAGGATATATTGCAAAAAAATCTTCAGTTCGCGTGGTGCGACGTGCCCATATCATCGGAGTCGGAAAAATAACAAACCTCCAGTCACACAAACAAAATGTGGAGCGAGTAGAAAGCGGCAGTGAGTTCGGCGCTCAAATTACATCTGACTTTGAGCTTACGCAAGGAGACAGTATAGAATCCTTTACCCCCATTTTGAAGTGAACTGTATGAAACATCGACAAGAAAAAATAAAAGAAGCAATCACACACGCGGCGGGAGAATATTTCACCAGAGAGGCTCCACTTGGGTACAAGGGACGCGCACTCGTTACCGTGACGCGTACAATGATATCTCCTGATTCAAAAAAAGCCCTTGTTTTTCTCTCTATCTTTCCAGACAACGATGAGGAGCAGGTGCTTATATCCCTGAAACGACAACGAAGCGCGTTCCGTGCGTACATCGCCGAACAAACAGCCGTCCGCCCAATACCGACAATTGACTTCACGATTGACGCGGGAGAAAAAAATCGCCAGCGCATAGATGAATTAACGAGGAGGTAGACGAATGCTATAGTTCTTTCGTTGGCCCGATGGTGAAGGGGTAATAGGGGGGGGGCGGGTCTGCGCAATCGATATCTTTGCGCTATGCGCGGGACCCTGTGTAGATTTTGTTTTTAAATAGGCCCGATGGCGAAGTAGCAACGCGACGGTCTGCAAAACCGTTATGGGTGGGTGCAACTCCCACTCGGGCCTCCATGGAAGATGTGCATATGATACTTGGTATACTTTCCGTACTGTTTCTGTTGGGAGGATACACATATTACATACGCGATACACAGAAAGGACACGCGAGGCCAAGTGTCGTCTCGTGGGGCGGGTGGGGATTTTTAACAGCCATAGCTTCCGCGGCGCAAATTGCGAAAGGCGCCGATTGGTCGGTCGCAGTACCGCTCGCCTCCGCGCTTGGTTGCACCGCTATAGCACTAGTGGCAGTACGAACTGGCTATATACAATTCACAACGCTTGACAAAACCTGTATCGCTCTTGGGATTGTGGCACTTTTGGGCTGGTTCATAACCCAAGAGCCAATCGTTGCAATTCTATTTGCAATCCTTGCTGATCTTATAGTTGGAGTTCCAACATTGGTAAAATCGTATAAAGACCCCGCTTCAGAAACTCTCTTCCCGTGGCTTACGATTACGATTGGCACGACGTTTGCGCTAGCGGCACTCACAACATTTGACGCGCACAATCTGCTGTTTCCCGTGTACATCTTGTGTTTCGATGCAACTGTTACTATTCTTATACTGCGAGGTAAATTCGCACGAAGTCAGGCCGGGGTGGTGTAACTGGTAGCCACGTTCGACTTAAGATCGAATTCCGAAAGGAATGAGGGTTCGACTCCCTCCCCCGGCATTAAAACAGTTGAGCCGAGAGCGAAAGCTTTCGGCGATTACTGTTTTTGCTGGCGGGGGGAGTCGAAAGCCGGAGATATGTCCCGCAAGGTGAGAAGCGAATATGTGGAGCTTCGCAAGACTTTTGATATTTTGTAACCAAAATGAGAAAAGTGTACCGCTCCTGTAAGGAGGGCGAGTTCGATTCTCGCCCTACCCATAAAACAAAAACCCCCACCAAAGACGACGGGGGATTATACGAGCATCATGTGCGGAATGGATATTTTTCCGTCAGTCCACTCTCGAACAACCTGTGAAAACGTTACAACTAATTCGCTTCCAAGTGCCTCATCAATATCTGGACTCGAACCCGTGAGACGCGCGACAGACGACACATGCGCGCCAGGAATGTTGCACGGATTGATGAGCTCAAACGGACGAAGGTCGGGAGAGATGTTCACGGCACACCCACGAGAAAGAATAGTCATGCCGTTGTTGATTTTAGAAAAACGGGAGGCGAAAAAGCCGATTTTTCGCAACTCATTGTGGTCATCAACCCATACCCCGCTCGAGATGAATGTGGGTTCGTGCCGAAACGCATAGACGCCGTAAGACCGCAGAAAACGAACCATTGTTTCCTCGAAAATACTGCGTGCGTGGGATGGCCAAAAATCACGCTGTATGCGTATAATCGGCCACACAATTAATTGTCCGGGCCCTTGATACAGGAGCCCTCCGCCGTCGCGCGTTCGCGTAAGGTCAATCCCCTGTTCCGCGCGATACTCCTCAAAATATTTCCGCTGTACACGCAGAAAATTCATATCGTGGTCGTGACTGAAACGAAACGTCGGCAACGGCTCAAAGACGAACACCTGTTCTTCTCCGCGCGCAACCGCGATATCCGTACGCGCCTCAATATCCTTAACCGACTGCTTCCCGAGCCAGCGAACCCGTATCATCATGGCTCTCCTTATATGCACCTGCGCCAACCATATAGTGAGGCCACTTCACAGTCAATCAATTCACGAACATGAAAAAATATGTGGACGACTTGCAAAAACATGGCTAGAATACACACGGGTTCCGCCCATATGTTCATACGGGCGGGACATTCGGAGAATATGAAAGCTAGCTTTCATAGTGCTCCTCATTTCCGCCCATAGCTCAGCTGGTAGAGCAACTGCCTCTTAAGCAGTGGGTCGTTGGTTCGAATCCAACTGGGCGGACAAAAGACACATATATCCCGCCTGCGCGGGATTTTGTGCTTTTGTCCGGGTCGGAGCGATGTTCCGTGAGCACACGGAACCGCGAGACGGGGTCGCGGAAATTCGTTTGCGACGGTAAACGGACTATCCGTGACGACACATAATCCGAACCGAGCGACGCCTGCCTGCCGGCAGGCAGGGCGAGGTGAGAGGTGCGGGAGAATCCAACTTGATGGACATAAAGTAATCCACAGGAACATGTTGTCCATCCACCGAACAGTTTTACTATTGTATAGGAAGAGTTGCGTAGGCAACTAAACAACAACCTCAAAGGAGAAGTGAGATGTTCGAAGGAATCTTCGCTCAAAACGCTGCACAAGGCGCTGCGCTCATGGACAGAAAAAATCCCGGCTGGTTCAATCACATCGATACGGGCAAACTCAGCATTGCAACCACCGACAATTGCATTCTCGGTCAGCTCTTCGGTGAATACAGTGACGGCTGCAAAAAGTTAAACATCGATGGCGAAGAGCGACAGATGGACAGAATCAGGTACGGCTTCAATCCGTCACTCCTTGCATATGCCCTCTTCGGCGCTCGCTATCTGAATCGTGCATGGAAAAAAGAAATCGACCACCGGCTTCAGAACGCCGCTACGGCGTAAATATATCCCCAACACAATGGCCCGACCTACGCGTCGGGCCATTTCTTTTGAAAAAGATACAGGTACTATAGAATTGCACAATAGGGGGCGAGTGGCGAAATGTCCCGAAACATACAGAGCGCGAAGCGCTATGATATGTTTAGTGATCCCGTTTGTTTGCGAGTGTTTATGCATGAAGAGATTTTGGGTAGGTGGCGGAATTGGTATACGCGCTAGGCTTAGGACCTAGTCCCGCAAGGGTTGCGAGTTCGAGTCTCGCCCTACCCACACGACAGAAAAGCACAACTTGCTTTTGGTTAGATTTTGGTAATACTGTAGCCATGGAGCGAGAACGTATTCAAAGTTTTGATGGTGCAATTCAAAAGCGTCTTAAAAAAGCATTGATGGAGAGGGTTGCGGGTGAATCCGCACGAGATATGTCAGACAGACTTTATAAAGAACTTCACGCCGAAGGCCTTCCATTAGCACCAGAAGAGGAGACGCCCGTATTTGTATTTCCGGATTTTTCAAACGCCGAGGCGCACTTGAGTTCTGGCAGGTCAATTTATGCCAATCTTCAACCAGACACGATGATCCGAAGAAGGCTAGGGAGCGAGGAGTGAGAAACTAATTCCCCATGAGCACCTCGTGGTGCAAATCTCTGAGTATGTCTGAAAGTTGAATTATTTCCGATGCAAACCTGTTCCAAAACCGTACGCTGTAGTCCACACTAGAGAAAAAACCGCCCCTGGGTCAAACCCAAGAGCGGCCACAATCGTCACACGATTACAAGAACATGCGGTTTGCGAGAAGCGCTGACGCAAACGCAAGCCCACCACACACCGGAAACGTGGAGATCCACGCAATGATAATCCGCCCGAGTACCACCCACTGCACACTGCGATTATTTTTTGCCGCGGCAGCGCCCACAATTGAAGAATTAATGGAGTGTGTCGTTGAAAGCGGAATTCCGAACTGCGACACACCGAAAATGATGCAAGACGCGGTCAATTCCGCGGCAAATCCCTGCCACGACATCAGCTTCGTCATTCTCATTCCAACTGTCCGAATAATGGGCAAGCCGCCGAACATGGTGCCAAGACCCATCGTCACCGAGCAGATAACAATCACCCACCACGGAATAACGAACGTATCTGAAAATCCGCCAAGAAGAAGTACGAGGGCGAATATTCCGATGAATTTTTGCCCATCATTCAACCCGTGATTCCACGCCATCGCGGTCGCCGAACATACCTGCAGGCGATCGAACATCCGCTTCAGACGAGCAGGATGTATTCCTCTCGACGCCATCCCTATGGCGACTATCATCACAACCTTGGTGATAACCCACGAAAGAGTGAACCCAATGAACGATGAAAACACGAGCCCAATCAGAACAAGTTTCCAGCCCGACCACAGAAGAGCGTCGGGCCCTGCAGTTGCAAGACCTGCTCCAGCGAGACCCGCGACAAGCGCATGCGATTTGCTGACAGGGATACCGTTGTGCCCAGCAAACGATCCCCACGCGATCACACTTATCATCGCGGCGGCAATTGCCGGCAACGTAAGCGCAGACGAGGCGACAATACCCTTGCCTATCGTTGAGGCAACGGCAGTGCCAGACGCGGCACCGATAATGTTGAACACAACCGCCATCGCAATCGCCGTTCGTACCGGCAATACGCCAGTTGAAACCACCGTTACAATCGCGTTCGGCGCATCGGTCCAACCATTAATCATCTCTGCTATGAGTACGAGAAGAAGAACGAGGAGAAGCGCAACCAAAACCCAAGACATTTATGCCTCCTGCCGTGCCATTGATACCGCCACAACAGCACAGTGCTTTGTGTGGTCAGTAATTTTTTCAAGAATATCATTGAGACCCTTAACCGCAAGAAACGCCCGAAAATCTGGAATGGACGATAGTGGAGACAAGGCCAATTCCTTCTCCGCCTGTGCCCGA
The DNA here is from genome assembly GCA_036517195.1 of Minisyncoccota bacterium. Lineage (GTDB taxonomy): Bacteria > Patescibacteriota > Minisyncoccia > Phycocordibacterales > UBA2100 > UBA10103. The sequence goes on along the minus strand of DATDXU010000026.1, from coordinate 5,554 downwards.
ATGACATCAGCCTCATGTTCTAAGTCGCTGATTTCGATTGAGAAAACATTGAGCCGATCTCTGTTGGCACTGTCACTCACAATTTCGTCAATGACTTTGCCGAGGTACGCGACACTCTCTATAACAATGTGCACGAGTCTCCCGCTTGAGACAGGAAATGGGTCAAGAAACATTTTGTTGGTTTCTATATGGCGCGCGACATCCCGCATACCGTCAATCACATCATCAAGCTCATGAGCAAGTTTCGTCGGATCACTTTTTCCAAAACGAATACTGAATCCACGCTCAATCGCTTCTCCTATTTTTTTTAGTGCCGCATCTCCCCTGTGCTCATCCTCAATCATGTCACTCTCGCGCAACTTTCCTTCGAGCCCAAGCTTTGAGGAACACGTTTGTGCCGCGCCCATAAGCTCCCGAAGTCCGGAAGCGATAATTGCATTTTCTTTGTTGCCAAAAAATGCGAGAAGGCCGTTGAATGTAAGCGAATCCCAAAGGCTCATCAGGTTCCTCCCGTGTATGTTTCAAAGATCACACAACCCGCATAATAGTAGTACATCTTTGTTGCATTGTCAAAATTTCATGCTATAATCCTGAAAGCAGTACGGAAAAACGGAGAAAAAAGCCATGCTTGCTCCCCGCAACAAAGCATATGCCGCAAAAACACAGGTGTTTCTCGGCACCCGCCACGCAACACTTCGTCAACGCGAAGTGAACACACGGGTTCAGAGCATCTGCGAGTTCAACAAACGAATGCGAAACAATGGAAGCATATCCGCGCTCGCCATTGTCGTCGCATTTCTCTTGAGTCGCCTCGTCTAAAAACGCACCACTATTCCGCGCAAGATTCGTCTTGCGCGGCCATTTTTTACTTTTTAAAGAATCCCGGAACAGGTGACACATTTTCTATCCTACTCGCGTCAAAACCGCCGGCACGCCCAATACCAAATGTATTCTCTATCAGTCCGATAATCCCCCACACCGACACCATGACGAACATGCCGACAATCCCCCACAGCATGTGATCTTTGTCTTCCTGTTTCGGTTCACCGGAATTGAGGTGAATCATAAACATAACCAACCCCCACATGAAGAGAAAGAAGGCGGCAGAAAACACCAGAAGAATTGCCGGATTGATTATGAGGTCAACGAAACGCTCAAGAATGTTTGAGAGAGCTGGCATCTCTCAATTGTGAGGCATCGGGTTCAAAATTAAAAGCCCCTCGTGTTGATTTGAATTCCCTTTGGAACCACCGGATCAGTAGATGTTACCTTGAATGTTGCTTGGAGAAGGCGGATAATGCCCCAGATTGAAACCATGACGAAAATTGAAAGTACACCCCAAAACATGATTTTGATGCCGTTGCTTTTACCTTCCGCACCATCCCCGATGAGATATTGAATAATACCCCAAAAGAACACCACAATTGCAAGTGTTATAAACAAGCCAATTGTTGCGTTAAGAAATGAACTTGCAAGCGCAATCGTGTCAGTTAAAGTTGCTGCACTTGCCAAAACGGGAAGCGCAGTCGCCACAAAGGCAACCGTCGAAGGACCAATAAATCGTGTGCTCATAAAAAAGATTATTGACAATTATTCTAAGGTGTTTTCATGATAGCTCTCCCTTGAAAAAACACAACCTTATGAGCATCTGACCATGTGGATAAGCGGGTTTCCACTTACCCCCTCTTCTCTTTTGCGTGTCCGGAAGTACTGAGTACATACGCCACAGCCAGCATGAACAACAAAAACGTCACAACGCTTGCCACCCCTATAACCACACCCGTGTAGTCGCGCACAAACTTGGCGATCGCGAGCAGAACGATGGTCACAAATACAATGGAAACACCCCACTCCATGATGTAAATACCGTAAATTCTCTTCTCAAGCTCTATGTGCGCCAGGTAATAGACTAATCCTGTCCCAAACGTCACAAACGCGGCAACAACAAGAAGCCCGACAAAAATGTTAAGGAGACCAACAACCTGAAATAGTGTTTGCGCTTCTGCGGACAGCGGGGTTGCGAGTATGAGAAGAGGTACAAGGTACATACGCGCTATTCGTAAGAACATTGTCCAAACGAATCGCATATAATGCCCCCACTCGCACTTTCGGGGTTAAACCCATCGCCCCCAAACAAAGCTCCCTGCACCATTTCGAGTATTCCCCAAATGGAAACCATGACGAAGAGTACGCCGATTCCCCACAGGAAAAAACGCTTCCTTGTTTCTACATCCTCCCCCATGCTCAAAATATTTGTTGAGATGCCGAAAAAATAGGCCGCGATCGCAAGAATAACAAGCGCAAGAATGCCATTATTCATAATGTCCACGAGAAGATTTACAAGCTCACTAAACGTACGCGGAGCGGCACTCGCGGTGGACGGCAAAAACAGAAGAAAAAAACTAAATAAGGCTAGGGGCATATGCATCATCGGACTAATTGGGATACAGTTCCACCGATTAGTGTCGCCAAAACCCATGCCCCAAGAATGAGAATCGCTCCCATAACAACGTAGAGAAAATTCCTTTTTGCATCGTCAAGTTTTCCAGAATTGCCCTGTGCTTTCACGAACAAAAATCCCGCATATACAAACGCGAGCGTAATCAAAGGGAGCGCAACCATGACTATGACGCGAAGGACGCCTGCAATAAAACTTGGAATAGAACTAAATGTCTGATTGAGAGGATTTTGCAGCAATCCGGCACCGCCTTGCGCATGAACAACAGACAGTGTGAAAAATAAAATACCAAAACACCAAAATAGAACGGTTGTTGCGATTGTGCGTATGGTCATAGACCTATAATTTGACCGAGCTCTTGGTCGGCGCGCTGTACCGCTTCCGTCAAACGAGAAACCCCCGATGTTACGTTTTCAATCATAGCACGAAACAAAATTGCTGTCCGTTCCGGATCAGGATCAAGCCACGAATTGGCAATAAGCGCGGAGTGCGCAGCAACACCATCACTACCCGAGAGCACGTCCCGACGAGCAGCAGGGATTCCCAGGGCGTCAGACAGAAGGCGCTCTGGCTCTTTTGACCCGAGGAGAAACGCCGCTGTCATGGCTCCACCCGGATTTTTACTTTGCCGAGACACCGCGAGGCCATACACCCTTGCCGAGGTTATCGTCCGATCATCTTTTGTCTGTGGCAAAAGCGCAACCCCATAATTTAGGTTGGGATTCATGGAATTAATGAGAGACGCCTCGCTCGCGTACCCCACATAGAGCGCAAGGTCGCCAGAAGAAAACGCGACGCGAGAATTGCGCAACGCGCGATTCCACGAGTACACATCTTTCGCCGGATTTGAAAATTCAGTATAGAAGCGCAGGGCGCTTTCCGCCGCGCGTTCCGCCCCCGGGTTTCTCGGCACAAGCGCCGGCGCAAGAATCCCCGCGGAGTCACGCGCGGTAACGGTGCCGCCAGCCTGCAGTATCAAAGTCGCGAGAATTGCTTTCGCGTTTTCAACGTTTTGATATTCTCCAAACGCAATTGTGCTTTTCGTCAACGTGCCCGAAGGAGTTTTTTTGCTCATGCGCTCAGCAAGAGTGAAAAGCTCACTCCAAAAAACCGGCGGCTCCGCAAGTCCGTTCGTTGCAAACACGTCGCGGTTCCAATAGAGAACAAGCGGGTCAACAAGAATCGGAACCGCAACAGTCCCGCCCGGGATAAGAAAAGAATTTGCGGCTTCAACGAATGTATCTTTAAACTCTTCGCTCGGCAGTGATGCCTCCGGAATCACAACAACCTTTCCGGCGTCCCTCAGTGTGTACGATTGTTCAAGTAAAAATAATTCTGGCCCGCTTCCCGCGGCAAGCGCCTCCGTAAGTTGTTCGCGATATTTTGTGGGATCTTTTTCTGTATAGGTTACCTGACTTAGACGCTGGTCGTTATCGGTCATGTGCCGTATCACAGCGGAAAACGCCCGCTCATCCAAGGTACCCCAAATAGAAACAACCCCCACCTGGTCCCCTGAGTTCCGCCCAACGGCGAGGGCAAATACCAAAACCCCAGCAACACCAAGCGCCCCAAAAACAGCGAGAAGCACAATCTGGAACATGGATAGTTGTTTCATCCCGTTAGAAGCAGGAAGCTTCCGCTTCCAATGCGTACGTTAATTCTTGTAAACGTTCGACGTCTTGAGAAATATACCGTTGCATATACTTGTCTGAAACTTCCGCGGCCTCTAACGGGATTCATATACTATCTATTGTACAGTAAATATAAGCCCATAATGGTGAGCCCCTGGAGAAAATTCCCTCTCAAACACGAACCCTGCTTTTTCTGCCAATTCACGTGCGGCACTTTTCACCAATACAGAACGCTTGTGCGGACCCATGCCACCGAAGGACTCTGTCCAATCAATAATGATGAGCCGTCCATTCTTCTTCAACACTCTTCGCGCCTCTTCTAGCACGCGAGATTTTTCTTCCACTTGAAACAAGAGATTTGAAATGAGAACACGGTCAAAGTTAGTGTCCGCAATTTTTGAGGAGCCGGGAACTTCCAAGTCCCCCCACACAATATCTACATTTTTGTACCCATGTCGCGCCGCTTCATTTTTCGTACGCTGTAAAAGGTCTCGCTGTATATCAACGGCAACCACATGTCCACTGTGAGAAAGGTGCTGCGCAATAGCCAAAACATAGGCACCGCTTCCAGACCCAAAGTCCGCAACGCGCATTCCGTGCTCAATACCAAACGCGACGACACTGCGCTCTGGATGTACAAAATGATTTGTGGAGAAAGACGCCGAATGTTCCGACTTCTGCATCTCTCTAGTATATAGCCCGCATTATCAATTATTTTTCGGCATGGTGATAGCGCTCAAGGTTGCACCATGCGACAAGAGAAAGTAGAGTGCCTGTGGAAACAACAACGCACAAACGAAGGAACAACGGAATGAAATACGTCCTCGGCTTTTTGGCAACCATGGCTCTTGGTATGGTCAATCCGACACACGCCGGACAAATTGAGATAGGTGGGGCGTGGTACACACCAGAAGAATTACTGCAAAAAATGCAGGAACCAAAAAAAGGAGAGGACAGGTTAATCGTCAGTGGAAAATCAGCCCGCGTCCTGCTACTTCCGGGATTCTGGAGAACCGATAACGATCATCTATCAAAACGATTTTGGGGACTGGCTGCTATCAAGCTTGAGGTACGTGAGGTGTACGGAGTCTTTCGGGCTAGTTTTTTCAACGCACTTACAATTCCCACTCGAGATGCCCCAATCGCACTAACCATTGGCACACATGTTAACGAAATGCAGTCTAGAAACCTAGAATACTTCACGACCATTGCCCGTGCGGCACTGTCTGAAAGTAGAACCGCACGCCATCTCCTCCCCTGCATTGAAATATCCGGGGAACTGTCAGCGAGCATGGAAGCGAGACTCGAAATTCCTGGTGGTGTCGTATCAGTAAATATGGATCCACAATCAGTGCGTATTGTGGGACATATCCCCTATAACACAATGAGTACGATGAGCGTTGAGCAAGCCACCGCCCTATGCACCACGCATCGCTAATTCACAACCCCGCGGCCGCACTATGTG
>DATDXU010000025.1:0-3043 GCA_036517195.1 Minisyncoccota bacterium | reverse complement strand
GCATCCAGGAGTAGAACTATGATTGCCCAGCCGATAGAGTATGGCACAATATCAGACCAGCGCGGCAGACGGAGCGCTCTACCTGCGATAGAAGCAACGGCTACGAGCACGGCAATATTGAGACCGATGGGAAGATACCCTTCCACAATCCCGTATGTAAGAAAACCAGTCCACGCCAAAAACGCAACGGCATAAATAACTATCCCCCACCCGACTAGTTGAGAGTACCTCATGTATGGTAAGTATACATCACACATATGACGAACGTGGTGCTCTGGTGTGTATACCGAATTTTCAATTTTCAATGGCCAATTTTCCCCACACCAAAAATCTCACCGCAAAACTTCTTATGTTCTATCGTGTACCACACATGGGTACATGTTATATGTCCGTGTTCGGAAACGTGCTGATTTTGGTACGGGGCAGGCAATCAATGTTTTAATGATTCAATCTGGGAACGAAGAGTGAGAGAAATGCATTTGCATCCCCCACCTCCAGCGGAGGCGGCGCGCCCTCTCGGAAGGGTTAACCGTAGTGGAGTACAGCCCGGTTTTGCGTATGCAAAACCGGGCTGTACGTGAGCGCCCTTCCGAGAGGGCGCGCCACCGAAGCGTCCTTTACCAACGTCCACCTCCGCCTCCGCCTCCGCGATCACCGCGATCCCCTCCTCGGAAATCACGGCGAGGGCGTTCCTCGAGAGGGCGCGCCTCGTTCACTGTAAGCGTTCGACCACCGAAGTCCTTGCCGTTCCACAGATCAATCGCCGCTTGCGCTTCCTCGTCGCTCGTCATTTCCACGAAACCGAAGCCCTTTGAGCGGCCGCTCATCTTGTCAACGATGACGACGGCGGACTCAACGGTCCCGGCTTGTGCAAATGCGTCTTTCAATTCGCTGTCAGTGGTTGAATAAGGCAACCCACCAACGTAGAGTTTCTTAGCCATTGTATTGTAACGTTTTGTGAAAATTGCGAACTGCTTTCTCGCGAAAAATTCCACGTCGTGCACTTAGTCAATTTTCATCAAAACTCAATTCTTCTTAATAATCATTAATGTAAACCAACCCTCCTCTTTCTCTGGCTTGAAACCCTAGAAAAGCGGAACCTTACATTCACTGGGCATTATAGAAAATGTTCACAAACAGTCAAGCGTATGTTAATAAGATATCAGCGTCATAGAGGTCCAAGGAGTGTGGGATGCAAAAAAGCACAACCAAAGAAATTGAGGAGGTGAACGTTCTTGTGCGCTCCGCGCGCGCCCAGATGCAGAAGCTTATACAAAGTGGTAAAAGGGTACATGTGATTTGGGACTTTGATGGCGTTCTCGCAGACAGTAGAAGCGATGATATATTCAAACTCACCGGGAGTGACATCAAAGCATACTTTGAGTACGAAGAGCGTTTGCTGTTTGAGAGCCCTGGAAAAGGTTCGTGGCTTCTGCCCATCGCGCATAATTGCGGCTCACTTCCGCATTTTCCGCAGGAACGCTTCACGCAAGACATCGTTACGGCACGCTCAAGCACACTTGCCTTGCGCGCATACAACTTCTGTACAAGTTGGGCATTGCCAGTTCGTTGGATGCTGTGTTTGGGTCATCAACCAAAACAAGAGTCGTACCGCATTATTCTTGAGTCCCTAAAAAACGACCCCGATTACCGGATTTTCTGCGTGGACGATAATGCAAAACATGTGGAGGCGTTTCAAGACGTGGCGCGAGAACTTGGAATGGAAGATCGCGCATTTGGTATTGTGTCTCCCGCTATACGCGCATACACCGAGGACGAGTTGCGTGAATATTATGCGCGCGTTATGGGCGCAGTCGGAGATAGCCCGATACGCGTGCGCGATCCGTCAGATGATTTCAAAGGATTTCTCGTACTCCCGAAAGGATTGGAGCAATACCGAAAAATAATGGGCTCGGTGGAGAATGAGCAACACAGTAGGGGCTATGACGAGGAATTGCGACAGATATTCGTGCGCGTGAATGGCGAAGTTGGCACCGGCCGCTTCAAGACGGAGGAAGAGCTGGAACAAGCCATGAGGGAATTCGTTGTCGGGCTTCACTGCCCGTGAGTGCATAGTCCAGCCCCAGTTTTGCCTTCAAAAGCAAAACTACGGCTGGGCAATTTTTTATATACAAACAACACGCTTTGTATTACTATTATTGTCAACTGGGCCCTTAGCTCATCTGGTAAGATTCGTCGCGCTTCGCGCGAACCAGGCGAATCTTTTTGGAGAAGTGCAGGCCGCCTGCTCGGTTTAGTGCGCGTGCTACGCACGCACACCATATAGAGCGCCTCATTTGTCCCTATACTGTTAAAATTCGTAGAATTTTATACAATATGAAGTGTCCTCGAAAACAAAGGTGGGCCCTTAGCTCATCTGGTAGAGCGCCGCATTTGCAATGCGGAGGTAAGCGGTTCGAGTCCGCTAGGGTCCACCTTTGTTTTCGGGACAATGAGGATGTCAGCGGTTCGAGTCCGCTAGGGTCCACTGAGAAAATAGCAATTTACTTTTAGTTAGGTTTCAACCATACTGTAACTATGGAGCGCGAGCGTATTCCAAATTTTGATGACGCAATTAAAAGGCGTCTTAAAAGAGCATTGTTTGGGAGAGTCGTGGGTGAATCCGCACAAGAGATGTCACGCAAACTTTATAAAGAACTTCACGCAGAAGGTATTCCACTGGCACCAGAAGAAGAGACACCTGTATTTGTATTTCCAGATTTTTCAAACGTTGAGGTGCACTTGAGCTCTGGTAGGTCAATTTATGCCAACCTTCAGCCATAGACGATGATTCGAAGAAGGTTAGAAAACGAAAAGTGATATCCATACAAACTCTTCGCGGTGCTACTTTTCCAAGATATTCGAAAGCTGGACTATTTCCTATGCAATGCTGTTCCAAAATTAAACCCCGGAGTCCACACGTGTCCCGTCATTATTTATCGGGACAATGAGGAGGTCCGGGGTTCGATTCCATGCTGGTCCATAAAACAATACTTCCGCGTTTTTCAGAGAGGATTGCCTCGGGGCTTCGCCCCTCGGCTCG
>DATDXU010000024.1:0-8483 GCA_036517195.1 Minisyncoccota bacterium | reverse complement strand
TGCGAAATCAGGGGTTCTGCTGGAAGTGGGTTCTGACTTTTTGATACAATGACCACAATGATTTGTAGGAACTATACTACACTGTGTGTATGAAAAACCTTCTCCCTGTTCTGCCATTCAAAGAAACTCCAGGGTTGTGCGGACCAGCGAGCTTAAAGATGGTCCTTGCGTACTACGGGCTCAAGAGAAGCGAGAAAAAGTTGGCCGAACTTACACAATGCAATCCAACCCGTGGCACAAGCGCACACAACCTCGCCAACGCTGCGCGCACACTCGGATTCAAAGTAAAAATAAAAGATCTCGCTTCTTTTGAAGACATACAAGATTGGTTGGCGCGGGGTGTGCCGGTTATCGTGGGTTGGATTTCACCCGGTGAAAATGATGAAAATGTGAAGATGGTGGATGGCCATTACTCCCCCGTCGTCGGGCTCGATAAAAAATACATCTACATCATGGACCCTGAAATAGCCGCCTTGCGTACTATCCCGCGAAAAGATTTTTTGCGAGTATGGTTTGATTTTGAAGGTCCTACGATTTCAAAACCTACGGATATAATCCTGCGACGCCTCATTGCGATTTATAAATGACATGCCGGCGTCTCTCGAAATTCATCACTCACCCATAGAAGGTAAGGATGTATTCTCCAAAAAAACGTTCATACACCTCAAAGCATATATGCCTCCATGGGTAGCAAAAGGATGAAAAAAGAAAAGCAGGAATACATTTCCTGCTTTTAGCTTTCACTCACAAACATAATCGTTACGGACAATGTCGTCCGACGATGAAGTCGCGCATCGCCTGTTCAAGTTCTTTTTCGGTCTTGAACGTTCCCTTGCCCACCTCACCGTGCACATTCACGAACACCTGTCGTAATTCATTGTGGCCAGCGCCACTTGACTCTTTTGCAACCATGGCAAGTGTGTGCTTTTTGAATTGTTGTAGCCCTTCGGGAAGCACAATAAAACCATTGAATTCATCCGAGGGATCTCTTACACGAATTGGGCCATCACCCGACACACCCACAACACGGTCAACATATATTTTCAACTCACGTTTCGTATATGTCCTAGTAACAGGTGACACAATCCCGAATGTCCGATCGTCCATACCCAGTGCCTTACTTGCATGTTGAAACGCCTCAATATGCTTAGCGTTATCGTCAATACAAAAAACTCTGTATTCTGGGTCACTCTTAAGCGATTCAAGAATTATGCGATAGGACTCTTGTTTCGGCTGATGACCCAAGAAAAGCATCCAGCGCATCTCTAAACTCCACGCAAAACAAAACATGTGTACCCGTATTGCAAGAGTGCTTGAGCGAGCAGTAACGATATCTTGTGTGAACGTCCCTTCTGGATACCGTTTTAATCCACCACCGTTGTGTGCTACAGGAAGAAGCCAGGCACCCCCGTTGGGAGTGTCGAGCAATAATCGCTCTTCGTGCGCGAAATATTTTTCAAGATTAAATCCAGTGAGCGCAAACACATCTTCACTCCTGCTATCCGCCAACACTCCATCAAAATCCCAGATAATGTGGACCTTTTTGCCGTTTCGTATGAGCTCGTCTATTTTTGCCTTCGTGGCAGATACTAAATTTTCTACCGCTTCTAGTTCCTTTTTTGTACTGCGTCGCATCAATCCCTCCGCACGTGTGAGTAATAAACTAAGAAAAATATACCACGCGACACACATTGACTGATCTTGTTTTGTGTTCTATCGTGAACACAGTGTTGAATATACGATGAGAGGTATCCGATGGCTGACAATACGGGAATTTCAAAAGAGTGCACCCAGACCGAACCATCACTGCTTCGGATGTGCGGGAAACCCCTACTACTTCCTGCTGTGGAGCACTTCATCACAAGAGAGAAATTTTTCGCAGGCGCCAGAATCGGCAACTTCACCATTGAGTGGCTCGGGAATAATTTTTGCAAACATTTCATCGATACCATAGAGACGAATACTCCTTCCAGAGAACTCTACACCTGGGCACCGACGAGATGGACACACGACCCAAATATTGTGGGTGCTCTTGGCGGAGACGTGTGCGAAAAAGTACAAACTGCCTTTGCGCACGTATTTGAAACCATAAAGTGCGCGCCGAAAAGTCAAAAAATGCTAAAGGGTATCTGCCCTAATGAGTACGTGAGTTACAAACGCTCACCCTTGGACGATGTGCTGTTCGCTATTTGCTGGGACGATGTAAGCTCGAACGGAAAAATAGGCATAAAGGCCTTTCCGATTTCCGATATGGTTTTGCGGATCGAAAACAGTCACATATCCGGCGGCTGACTTAGGCCAGGACGCATTGAGGATTCTCACTTCACCAGAAAACGCCCCGCGAACAAGTTCGCGGGGTGCGTTTTTTTATGTATAAAAAATCCCGCCCAAGTTGCCTTGGGCGGAGAATAAGAGAACAAACGATGTGGATTACTTTTTCACGCTCGGGCTCATGCCACCCTTCGGCATCGACATGTCGAGGCCGAGATCCTTGAGCGTTTTTGCCGTGAGCAAGTCGATGAAATTCGCAACCGCGCTGGAATTGCTAGCACCGCCAACGGGTGACATACCAGATGATGTCCCTGAATTATTGATCTGAAAATCAGGCACCCACTTCTGCTTGCCAAACTCAACGGCAAAGTTCTTCATGGTGACTTCGTACGTCGCCAATTTCTGTGCGAGAGCGCCGTCCGCCTCAATAACGAGTTTTTTGCGGGCCGCATCGCCTTCGCCGATCAGAATCTGCTCCTCCCTGTATTGCACAGCGGCAAATTTCTTCTGCTCCGCTTCAAGTTTCGCTTGCTCGGCAACTCTCACCAACTGCTCGGCCCCAATGACCGCAACTTCTTTCGTCTTTTGCGCGTCAACAACCGCCTTGATTTTTTCCTGCTCCTTGATGTACTGGGCAACGGTAACATCTTTCTTGCCCTGTTCTTCTGCGGTGATAGCGTCTTGCTTTGCGCGCTCGGCATTCGCTTTTGCCGTGATGATGCCCATCGTGGCTTCGCGCTTCGCTGCTATCTGATCAAGGGTCTTCTGTTCAAAGTTCCAGTCCGTCACCTGAAAACCGGAAACGGTTACGTTGTACACCTTGAGGTCGTTGTCCAAATGCTGTGGCAAGCCATCCTTGCCGTAGTCAATCACGGGAACATTGCGAATAACGCGCCGACCCGTGCCCTGCTCCTCGTCGAAGCGTTGTTCCAATTTGGTTCGATACCGACCCGTCTGGACTTGCGAACGCGCCCACTCAATGTAGGTGCCGCGCTTTTCCGTATACGCCTCTTCGGATGACATAAGACCGGCGGTCAAATTCGCCGATTGCTCCGTCTCCGGCTTGATGAGCTTGTAGGCAACACCAGTTGAATTTCGGAATGCTTTGTGGAGCGCCACCATGGACACAACGTCATTCGGCAGATTAAAACGCGCCTGCCCAAAGATGGTGCCTGTGCCGCCATCCTGATATCGCACTGCGATTCCCGGCTGGCCGATGGTAGCTTCCTTGGTTTGTTTCTTGTCGAAATCAAACGTAAGGATATCTGGATATTCCTCCACGTGTCCAAACCATTGCATGTACAGACCTGGAGAAAACTTCACCTCCAGCGTCCCTGACGGATACTGAATAACCGTCCGGTAGCCGGCATAATTGATGCCGAACACCATCGGTGTCACAAACACAAGTCCGAGCATCAAAACAACGATGCTGGCAACTCTCCAGTTTAAGAATCGTTCCATTGTCCGTCTCCTTCTTGGGGTTTGAGCGTCAGTAGGATTACTGACAATGTTTTCGTGAGGGTTGGGTGGTTGCGCCACCTTCTCCTTGGTCTTTCGGAGCGTCTTTTTCGGTGCCGGCGTTTTGCCGTTGGAGATTCTCTTCCCTTTGTCGCCTGAGTCTCTCTTGGAGTTCAATGGCCTCTCCTTCCGTTTCCGCACGCTCAAGTTCCGACTCAACCTTTGATACGGGACGATTTTTGACAATCGTCCGAATGAGCCAAAACAAGAGAGCAAGGAAAAGAGCCGCTACGAGTAGTCTGACCTCAATGGTGTTGAGGGGCATTGGTTTTTTCCTTCCACATTCGTTGTCAAACAACACAACCATGCGGATGCACGGTCGCGGTAGGCCTGATGCCCACCATCCGAGTCGGACTATGATACATTTGCGTGGCTCGTGTCAATATTTTTTCGTATTAAAAAACAAACTTGACTTCGTGTAAAGACATTGGTGGACCCACGGGGAGTCGGCGCCAGCTCACTAATTCGCTACGCTCATAAGTGGCTCCTGCCCGGGCTCATCCCGCTCCGCGGGACTCCGCCTTTCGACTCCCCTTTGTGTCTCAAAAAACATAGTCGGCCAACGCTTCGCGTTGCCACTCCTGTTTTTTGGACCCACGGGGAGTCGAACCCCGACCTCGTCCATGCCATGGACGCGTTCTACCGCTGAACTATGGGCCCTAGCGAGGAACAAAATAGGAATACTACAACATATTCATATTTTTTCCGAGCAACGGGCGCATATCAAAGACATGGGCCCCAACATGCACAAAACACTTTCACACTTATATACTACACGGATACCCCCGCGTCGTTCAATGGATAGGATGTCTCCCTCCGAAGGAGGCGATGTAGGTTCGATTCCTGCCGCGGGGAAATAGAGTACCCTTACTGCTGACTACTCCTCGGCACGCTTTCTTTCATACCCGCTTCGGTGATTCTCACAAACTCCGCTTTTTTCCAAAATTCTGAGATGGTGCGCGCGCCGGAATAACTCATACCCGATTGCAGTCCATCAACAAGATTTTGTACGATGCGCTTCACCTCACCCTTGTACGTCACGCGGTACCCAACACCTTCCGGTGTTCTGTTCTCGCGTTCACCACTTCCCTCTCGAACACTCCTATCAATGGAGGCGTCACGTGAAGCCAACCCCCGATACATTTTGTACGCCCCACCATCCTCTATGTAATATTCTCCGGGGGACTCAAAACTTCCTGAAAATAAATTCCCAATCATGACCGAAGAGGCGCCAGCACCAATCGCTTTCGCAACATCTCCTGAATTTTTAATGCCTCCGTCTGCAATCACTGGAATCTTGTGCTTCCGGGCCGCTTCACTGCATTCCATAACGGCAGTTATCTGCGGCACGCCGGCTCCTGCGACAATTCTTGTGGAACACGCCGCGCCTGGTCCAATGCCGACTTTAATTGCGTCCGCTCCAGCACGTATTAAATCGGATACTGCCCGCACAGTAACGACGTTTCCGGCAACCACATCAGTGTGTTTGAATTTCCGTTTGAGCGCGCGCAAAAGCTCTATACTACGCGCGTGGTGCCCGTGCGCAATATCTATAACAAGCGCGTTCACACCAGCTTTCACGAGCGCTTCCGCCCGCTCAAGCCCATCTTTCACTCCAACCGCCGCCCCCACAATAAGTTTCCCTGACTTGTCTTTCGCGGCACTTGCGTGCTCGCGTATTTTTATGAAATCGGAAGCGGTCATAAGACCGACCAGTCGTTTGCCAGACACAATTGGGAGTTTTTCTATTTTGTGCTGGTCAATAATACGCATGGCGCCCGTTTGTGAAATTCCTTTTTTTCCAACCCATAAACGCTCGCGTGGTGTCATAAGGTCGGACACCCGCGCGCTCATGTCTGTCTTAAAACGCACATCACGCGCCGTAAGAATACCCTCAAGCATGTTGTTTTTACTTGTTACCAACAAACTTGAAACCCCCTGCGCTTTCATCACAACGTAGGCCTCTTTAAGAGTCGCTTCTTTATGAATAGTCACCGGGTCTTCAATGATGATGTTTTCAGAGCGTTTTACTTTTTTCACTTCCCGCACCTGTTCATCAATTGACAGAAAACGATGAATGACTCCAATACCACCCGCGCGAGCAAGTGCCACCGCCATGCCGGACTCCGTTACTGTATCCATATTCGCGCTCACAATCGGAATATTGAGTGTGATACGCCTTGAAAATTGCGCGCGCAGTGATATGTCTTTGCGTGATGGAATATCAGAATAATGCGGAACCAAGAGCACATCGTCAAAGGAAAGTCCGAGCTGTAACTTTGAGTCGTTCATGACACGAGTAATTGTGCCAAAAATTCCCCTCCCGCGCTATGTATATTCGTGTTTAAAAAAGTGCCCCGTACCTGTGGTACGGGGCACTGTATTACGCCTTACTTCGCATAGATATCCCGCGCAAAATCTCACCATCACCCATTTTCTCTATAAGCCACACAATAGTTGCGAGGGAGTGGCGCCCATGGGTTGTTCGGTACAGCTTTTGCACCCTCACCGAAAAATTCGGAACTAGTATTGGAATGAATGCCAACAGTTCAACATCGGTTATCCGCCACTCAGCAGGACCTTTTTGAAGATCTCCCGTAATCATTATCGGGACAAAAAAGACGACGGAACTGAAAAGAATCCCTTCCACCACTGCACCGAGCCCAAATGGTTTACCCGACGTGAACGCGAACACACCCACGAGCGCCAGAAAAATTCCAAAGAACAGCCACGCGTGCCGAGATACCAACTGTTGAAACTTCCAGCTTAGATTGGGTTGATATTTTGCGGCTTCACGTTCCATAAACATGCGCACCCCTATCTCGTCATATGGCGCAACCCTCCGAATCAACTCTTCGCGAGTTGGTTCAAAGTCACCAATGCTAATGCCCATTTCTTTTCCCTCTCTAGTGTATTTTTTATTTCCAGCATAAATATATAACACACATAATAAATCGGCAAGTCAAGAAAGATCAGTTGTGGTCGTGCGCGACATATCTTACGATACAGAGAGTCATCACGGGATACGGAGGACATGGCGCGATGGTCAATACGAGGATAGTACTTCAACCGTTAAGGGGGGTGTGTTGCTTTCATTCTGAAACGGGTACGGAGGGCGGCTATTGGGCGTTTCAAGATGAAACGTTCATCACCAAAAACGTGCCGAGAGATTATTGCAAAAAATGTGGAAAATACCTTGACAGAGAAGGTTCTTTAAAAATAATGGTCGTCAAGATGCCGCGCGCAGGAGAAGCGTTGGAAGCAACACGGCTCCCTATGTGTCCGGATGGACAGCATGAACGTGAGATTAGCGATGTGTGGTCATACGCAGGGCTACACATCCTTAAAAACGGGGACCATCTGACTATTTTTTCGCCCGACAATCCTACACAAGTTGTTTGGTCTGGCACGATTCATCTGCGTCAGCATTCGCTTTTTTCTGAAGACGCGTTTGGACTTTGGATTCACGCGGACCAGAGTGGCGTCACCAGAAATGAGTGGGCTACCTATTTTCTCAAAGAGTACCCTGCAGAGTTACTCCCCGCCCGCAAGCCCTAAAAAGCTTGCGGCTTTTTTATGCACACCTTACCAATGGACTCACCGGGAATCGGACCCGAGCCTCGGCAACCCCGAAAACAAACTTGTGGACCCAGGGAGAATCGAACTCCCGCTTGCGCAATGCGAATGCGCCGTTATGCCACTTAACTATGGGCCCTTGAAATAGTTTGTAGCTGATAGCTTATAGCTCTTAGAACAAAAATCAAAATTAACTTTTGCTTGTTCGGGCTGTCGGGAATCGAACCCGAACTGCATGACCCCCAGCCATGCGTACTACCACTATACGACAGCCCGTCACCCACCTCAATATTTACACCCGCCTGCCAATAGACGAACGCGCCCTTGTCCCGTTAGAAATTATTACTTTCGATTTCGGGCTGCTGGGAATTGAACCCAGGGCTCACGCACCCGAAGCGTGTATATTACCACTATACGACAGCCCGACTTATTTCTAACGGGGCAAACGCACGTACTACCGGCCTGTCCCGTAGCCAACGTGGAACGTTGTGCTACTGGGATATACTACGGCCCGATATGTTGAAAGAAACGGAACAATCATACTACACCGAGATTGCGAGATGTGGTATAGTACCCGCCAGACATGAGAGAGAGGTGTCTCCGTGACGAAAAGTGAAATACTACTAAAACCGCACGGAAAACCGATTACCCTACAGCCAATTCAAAAATTCGTTGTCACTGATAATTTCAGAATCGGAACAACAGTCGGCACATACACCATTGTCTGGGTTGGTCCGCATTTTTTAAAATGTTTTGGACACCACACGGAACGGTCTGTCCCGAAACGCAGGGTGCAGGGATGGCTCTTGAAGAATGACGCGGACGATTTTTCTGTCATTGAAGCGTTGGATGAAGAAGAAACCGGAAATGCAAAAATCAATTTAGCGCACCTGTTTCAAACCATGGAGCTGGGGGAAAAAGCCGGTTTTGGTTTTTTCGATGGCAGATCTAATTTTTGTTACAAACACTCCATTATGTACGATCAGCTCGTAGCAGTACGATGGTGGGCATCGGGCAAAGCAATACACATTGCCGCAAGTTCAATTCTTTCAAGCTATCGATGGCATCGCGGATTGCAGGTATTTGGCGGCGCATAGAACACAGATGAACGAAGGACT
>DATDXU010000023.1:0-10127 GCA_036517195.1 Minisyncoccota bacterium | reverse complement strand
GCAACCCCATACCCATCATAGTGCGATGGAAATAAAAGAATGTCCGCCGCTCTAAGGTACGGCCGCACATCATCCTTCCACCCAACACAATCAACGTATCGTTCAAGGCCGCACGAACGCGCAAGGGCAAGGAGATTTTCTCGTTCTCGCCCGTCACCCACGATTGTGAGCCCAGCGTCATGCCCCCCTTCGCGCGCCATTCTTAACGCATGAATCGCAAGTGCGATATTTTTTTCGCTCTCAAGACGAGACACGGTCAAGAGCGCAATTTTAAATCGCGGATGTTTGAGTCGCGCCATGTGCGCAAATGTTTGTATATCCGTGAAAATGGGCAACACGGAAATGTGAGCGCGCGAATTGTACTTCTGTATAATCTTCTCCCTGAGACGCTCCGTAATCACCCGAATGCCATCGGCGCGCCGTATGACAAAACTCGCCACAAGAAGTCGCAGTATGTTGAGGGGCGGATGAAACATGAAATGCGGGGAGTATATGTCCGTATGTATCTGTATGTGAAGTTTTGCTGACGCCCCGAGGCGCGCAAGAAACCCGATGAGTCCGAACTCAAACGGGTCTTGTGCCGACACAACAGTAATGCCCCGCACGTGGCGAAGAATGGCCCGTGCGCGAGACACCATCATAATGCGCGCCATCATTCGCCCATACGGAAGTGGATACAGTATGAGATTGCCGTCACGCACGATTCCAGAAACATGCAGTGGAGACCGCGAAATCACGTGTAATTCGTCAAAAAGACCCTTGTACGCGCGCATGCGTGAACGCACCGCGCTTCCTGCGTCAAACATAAGGGGGTCATTGGATATGAAAAGTACCTTGGTCATGCTTTTAATACTTGCCTAACGAGTGATTCGTGCGCCGCGAGAACATCCTCCCACCGATACTCCACTCCGAGAGAGGCGACATACGCGAGCGCCTGCT
This sequence comes from Minisyncoccota bacterium, assembly GCA_036517195.1. GTDB lineage: Bacteria > Patescibacteriota > Minisyncoccia > Phycocordibacterales > UBA2100 > UBA10103. The sequence continues at coordinate 9,188 of DATDXU010000023.1, read as the reverse complement.
CATACGTGTCGTGCTCAAGCATGCGAAGAAGTGCCGATTCCAAATCGTTGTCGCTTTCAGAATCAAATTGCATATAGTTCGGCAGTCGCACAGAAAGTCCGTTACCGCGACTGATGAGCGCGGGCTTGCCGAGCGCGAGTGTCTCCATAATAAAATTGGGATTGAATTCAGTGAGCGCCGGCGCAAGCGATACAGACGACTGGCGAATCAGTGTATACAAATGTTCCTTATCAACTTTCGGAATAATAGTGAGTGGGACATGAAGCGCATTCGCCTCTTTCCGCAATACTCTCTCTTCAGGTCCTTCTCCCGCAAACATGAGGCGCGCCGTGGGATGACGCCCTTGTACGCGCGCGAACGCACGAATGACGCGGATGAGATTTTTATACAACACGAACCTGCCGGCAAAAAGAAACGTGAATGTTCCCACCTCCCGCGTCACATGTTCTCGCACAACGCCAAAAGGATTTTTAATACTGGTCATAAGGCGTGAATCTGCTCCATAGTGCGCGACGTACACATCTTTAATCATATCTGTGTACGTCACGATACGGCTCGCTCGTCCCACAACAAAACGCTGTGCCCAAAAAAGAAACGGGCGGTCCGTCCGATAAAAATTGTGTCTGTAATATTCAACGAACGACAGGTGTCGCTCCCCTCGTTCAACAACGCGCTCCCAAATTGGGTCTCCGCCAATCCGAAGCAGTAGCGGTTTTCGAAATATAAGAGAGGCGAGGGCGGCAGGCAACCCGCCGCTTGTCAGATCAAACGCATACAACACATTGTGTCGCAGTGCCTGAATAAAAATAGTCAACGCATACATTTTCCACGACACAATACGTGGCATCCGCCGACTCACCCGTATAACGCGATACCCTTTTTCAACCTCGGAATAGTCCCCGAATGCGACAACGGTCACTTTCCATCCAATAGAAGAAAAGTGCTCTGCAATGTTGCGCACATGGGTGGCAGGTCCCCCAACATCGGGAAAAAATATACCGCTTACAAGTAGGACTTTCATATATGCCGTCTGCCTTGACCGCGATTACAGCATAGTACAGAAATGGCTACAACGCTAGCAAAAATGGCAACTTACAGGAGTGTGAGAACTTGTTGTGCCGCCTCAACACAATTGCCTATTTTGCCGGAAAAAATGCGGATGTGGCGGTCATCGAGCTTCTTCACAATAGTTGGGCGCGCATCAGTCTCTTCCACATGAGGAAGCACTGTGCGAATTGTAAACATAGAACCGATATGTTTCGCTTCCCGAAGAGACGGAATGTACGCACTTCCGTGTTCTATAAACTTCTGAAACGCGCTCTTCGGAGGATTCCGAATAACACCCCGATTCATGAGTGGGAGAAACTCGGGCGGAATATCTGGCGCATGACCAACAGATGACGCGTGAATGGCGTGAACAACATTGCCGAGTACATACTGTCCCGTCCTCCCCATGGGGTCCACACACATAAACGGCCCATCGATAACTACAATGCCTCGCAGACCAAATGAAGACGGCATAGTAACCACCGGCTTTTCACACAATTCAAATTGGTACGCTTCGCGCATGTGCGCGTGAGAACCAGGCAACGCAGAATTCGTGTGTGCGTATGTGGCAACCACAATGCGGTCGAAATTCTCAAGGTCTTCAGCGCGCGCCTCCGTGTTCACATGCACGACAACACCGCTGTCTCGCACCTTATCTTCCACAAGATTTCGCAGAATGGTCGGATCAAACCACGCTTCCGTTGCTTCAATACAGCATTCGATTTTTTCAGGACTGACGAGGCCATCCGGCTCAACAACACGCCACGCGAGGCCGTGCTTGTCGCACGATGCTAAAAACTGATCTGCGGAAACAGCACTTCCCTCGCGCGCAATGGCGTACAGGTTCGTCCCATCATCTATAACTGCCCCGCCATACTCTTTTCTAAACGACGCTTCGGCATTCATCGCCGAAACAACAGTCTCTGGACTGCGCGGATAGTGATACCCGCGATGTAAACGGTACTGATTTATGCCGGAAGCCGCCTGCAACAATCCTCCCAATTTTTCAAAGAGGTGTGTCTCGTGTCCAGCGCGCGCCGTGTGTATCGCTGCTGTTGCGCCAAATATTCCCCCTCCTATAATTGCGACCTTCATACCCCGTTAGAAGTAGGAAGCTTGCGCTTCCGACTCAATAAGTATGGCTAGTAATACATTGACCTTTTGAGACATAGTATGCGTATAATGATTACTTTAAACTTCCGTGACTTCTAACGGGGCATAGTGCCATTGGTCCGTGTTTTTTTAATAGCGGAAGCGCTACGTTAAAGAATGAGTCGTACCGCACATACTTTTCAAATGCTTCGCGAGCTCTGTATTGCATTGCCACAAACTCTTCGTCAGAAAGCGTCTCGTAAAACGCAAGAATCCGCTCTCCCAATTCATGCATCTTAGTGTGCGGTACACGCAAAATAAATGTGTCATACTCAACAACACTTTCAAGCGGTAACACACAGTCCGTATCAATGAGGATCGGGATGCGCCCCGCCGAAAGCGCTTCGTAAAAACGAATGGATATGTTTGCGTCTCCACGGGGCGCGAGTGCAAAATCAGCAGACACGAGATTGTCTATATACTCCTTCCACAGTTCCATCCGTTTCTCTTTTGAGGGCGCAGCCTGCGCAACAAATGAATCGCGCAGTATGATATGTGAATCAATTCTTGAATCTCCCTGTAGCGCGCGAATAGCTGCGCGCCTAAAATATATGCCCCTCTTATACGCAGAAAGGTGAAGTTTCCCAGTCACAAAAGACACGCCATCAAGAAACATGTTTTTCCCCACATACTTCAATCTGGTTGTACGTGAGTCAAAGCCCGCAAACCCACAAAAAGAAACGCTTGGGCGCGCACTCTTGTGTCTCGGTGTAAAAGGAATGGTGCGCGACACATCTTCCGCATACGGCACATTGATTACTTCACTATTCCGTCTCGTCCGCCAATCGGCGGAACGAAACGCGGATATTTTGAAAGCCCACGACCCCTCAACATGTTCTTTGTAACTCAAATCTCCCTTAAAAAACGACAGGACTGGTGTGTTGTATTTTTTTGCCTCACGAGCAACCTCCGCCACATACGATGCATACGCGGGCGTTGTGTGCTTTACCGCTTGAGAAATAACCACAAAATCAGCATCCTCCGCACGCGAAACAATAGAAGCATTAAATCGCAACTGTTCTTTTCGCGCATGAAGCGACGGAGGCAACTGTTCTTTAAAAGACGCGAGGAGACGTATAAACAAAACAGGTGGTGATGCATCAAATGGAGGTGCCACAAAAAGTTTTATTGGTTCTCCTTCCATAGTCGGTTATTTTTGACAAGCAACCGTAAAAGCCCGATACATATCGCGCGCGATAGTGTCCCAACTGTAATCCTTGCGGGCAAGTGTACGTGCCGTTTCAACAACCTTTTTAACCTGTTCTGGGTGGGCGAGAATATCCTTAACCGCGCGAGCAATTTGTTCTGGAGAATCACGGTCAACTGCCCACCCGGTTGTTGGTTTATCAGGATTCCGCTTTGCGTCAAAAAGAAAATCTGATATGCCCCCCTCTTGAGTTGCAATCACGGGAATCCCGGCGGCCATCGCTTCAACAAAAGAAATTCCCATACCCTCCGAGCGCGAGGCCCTGATAAATATATCCGCATTGTGCATGTATGCAGGCATGGCGACCCTGTCTACATACCCGACGAATTCCACGCGGTGTTCTACGCGCAATGCGCGCGCGAGATTTTTTAACATTGCTTCGTCTGTCCCCGTACCAAGAATCAAAAAACGAACATTCTCCGGAAGTAGCGGGAGTGCCTTAATAACATCATCGATAGCGTTTTTATGTACGAGACGAGATGTTGTAATCAAAACAACGCCATCGTGCGCTATTGGCACCCCCGAAAAACTCTCCGCGTCAACGCCGTTTGGAACAATGGAAAGTGTGCCCTTAAAACCTCTTCGTCTCGCCCACCTACCCAGAAATGTTGAGATCGCCGTCACACCATTCGCAGACGTAAACCCGCGAGAAAAAAACGGCCACAGGGGAAGCATGCGACGCTCTATATATTCCGGCGGATCCCCCTCCTGAAGCGTCAGTACATACGGTACGCTCGGATGAAAAAGTTTGAAGATAGCGGCAGGCACACCCGACGAGTGTGCCATCATTGCCCACGTAGCGTCATACCCGTGCATCCTGTGAAGCACGAGCGCCCGATAAGCAGCCGCGAACTGAAACCAAAACTTATTCCATATATGTGAGTTTCCAAACCCAACCCGATGCACAAGTACGTTGCCTATTTTCTCAACTCGCGCGAGGTTGGGAGCCAAAGAAAGCGTTACCATGTGGAATGTAACGTCGTTTGGAGAAATGCGGTCCGTTATTTCCTTGACCGCAACTTCCGCCCCGCCGACATGTTTCGGATAATACGCATGCGAAAAAATGAGTATTTTTTTAGCCATATTCTGGACACCAGCTCGTATATGCAAACACTGTAGCAATATATGAAGACAGAAACAACGCGAAAGGTACGTTGTAATCTCTCCCCAATCAACTAGGATTACAGAACACTATGAACTGTTTGCTTTGTCACACCGATTCGAGCATTGAATTTCTCAATCTCGGGCGTCAACCGCTTGCCAACAAGTATCCAAAAAAAGAACAATTCGCAGCTGAAGATTTCTTTCCACTCGCAGCTTTGTTCTGTACGAACTGTAAAAACGTACAGCTTGGAACTCAAGTTCCAAGAGATAGAATGTTTGAAGATTACTACTACCTGTCTTCGGTAAATCAGGGGCTCGTGCGACATTTTGAACAACTCGCGCACACACTTTCTCGCGGAAAATTTGTAGTAGACATCGGCTCAAATGACGGAATACTTCTGAAGCCTCTGAAAGCGCTCGGGGTCAGATGCCTCGGCGTTGACCCGTCAGTGAATGTTTCAAAAATTGCAAACGACGCGGGGCTACCGACCCTCGTTGGGTTTTTTGATTCTGCGATGGTTAAAAAAATACATGAGTCACATGGGGTGCCTGACACTGTGGTCGCGAGCAGTGTCTTCACGCACCTTGACGACCCGCACCAGTGTGCGAGTGACGTAAAAAAACTCATGAAAGACGACGGGGAGTTTATTATTGAGGTTGAGTACATAGGAAATATTCTTCGCCTGATTCAGTTTGAACGGTTCTACTTGGATAGAATATTTTATTACTCACTCACCTCCCTCTCACGTCTATTTGAAATGCACGATATGTATATTGCGGACGTTTTTGACATAGAACCGCACGGGGGGTCCCTGCGAGTTGTCGTGCGCAATCGCGGACACGGTTCCTCCTCGGAGCGTGTGGAGTGCCTCCTAAAAGAAGAGGAAACAAGCTTGAACATAGAAAAACTCAAAGAATTCAGGGAGCTTGTAGAAAAAAATGTGTCCGCGCTTCGCGAAATACTTGAGAAGTACAAACAGGAGGGTTTGCGAGTTGCCGGATACGGAGCGCCCGCGCGCGTATCAACCATTTGCAACTTCGCACACATTGGACCTTCCTTAATAGAATTTCTTGTTGATGACAGTCCCCTTAAGCAAAACAAACATAGTCCTGGCACCCACATCCCGATTGTCCCAAAAAGCCACCTGGATGCCCAAAAACCAAAGGTGGATGTGCTCGTTGTCTTTGCGTATGAATATTTCGAAGATATAAAGAAAAAAACTGGCGGGGCGTACAGATACCTCATCCCTATACCGCCGCGAGAAATCGTGTGATACTATCGCACCAATGTCGCAGAGTATAGTACAGGAAGACATCAAAACCATCGCCAGAAACCTGGCCCGGGAGGCACTTGAGTTTGAAGGTACAACCGTGCTTATAAGCGGAGGGGGGGGATTTTTGGGCAAATACATTATCGGCACCCTGTGCCAACTGAACGACACGGTACTCAAACGCCCATGCCGCATTATCTCAATTGATAACAACATAACAGGAAGCCCACATCCGCACTTCAACTATAAAAACCGCCCGGACGTTCTTGAGATCCAAGCGGATGTGACAAAGCCGCTCCCGGTCGAAGAAGAGGTTCACTATATTCTTCACGCAGCGGGGCTGGCATCTCCCGTGTACTACAAAAAATTTCCTCTTGAAACAATAGAGAGCGCGATCACCGGTGTCAAAAACCTGTTGGAATTCGCGAGAAAAAATAAAAATCTGAAAGGGTTTCTCTTCTTCAGTTCAAGTGAAATATACGGCGACCCGAGTCCGGATGCCATTCCAACACCAGAAACATACCACGGGTATGTGTCCTCCGTCGGGCCACGCGCATGTTATGACGAATCAAAACGCCTTGGAGAAACCATAACAACCATCTATCAGGAACGGTTCGGTGTCCCCGCAACCATCGTGCGGCCATTCAATGTGTTCGGCCCCGGCATGGGGCACAACGACCGCCGTGTCGTACCTATGTTCGCGTATAAACTCCTGAATAAAGAGCCAATCCCCGTCCACGGAGACGGACACCAAACACGAACATTTTGCTACATCACAGACGCCATTACGGGCTTCCTTAAGGTGCTTGTGCGAGGAACTCCGGGCCACCCATACAACATTGGAAACGATATGAACGAAATATCAATGAAAGATCTCGCCTCACTCTTCGCTTCTTTGGAAAAAAGCGGCACACACCAGCTCACCCCCTATCCGGAACACTATCCTGCGGGTGAACCACAACGAAGATGCCCGGACATTACGAAAGCAAAAAGCCACCTCGACTTTACTCCACACGTATCTCTCAAAGAAGGACTGGAGCGTTTCATCGAGTGGTGTAAAAATGAATCGAACTACAAAAAACACGACACTGTATGCCCCGCAGTAGATAGTGGCGAGTGAACATGCTCGCGAAACAACAATATGACCAACATACTATATGATGATGTTAGAGGTGGCAGTGGTTCATTTTCTACTTCTCGCATGTTCAATCAAAATAATTCCGTAGGTGTGTCAATCAAGCATCGCCGTATGTCGGACGGCGCAGTACCTGTGGCGAGAAGTATCGCCACTATTCACTGACGGGGTATGAAAGGGACCCGTGTCGCTGTCATCGGAAAAGGAAGGTGGGGAAAACGTATCGCCGCAACCCTCCAAACACTTCCAGAGTGCGCTGTTTCGTACATCGTAAGCCGCGATTACAAAAAACTTCTCAAAAAAAAAGACATCGATGCAGTCATCGTCGCAACTCCTTCTAAAACACACGCCACAATTGCGCTACCGTTCATACAAAAAAACATTCCAACATTCATTGAAAAACCACTCGCGACAAGCATGAAAAACGCCCTGCGCCTACTCCGAGCAACACGCAAAAATAAAACAATAGTTTTTGTCGGGCATACGCAACTCTACAATCCCGCATACCAGACGACAAAAAGACTACTCAAAACACTGGGGAATATACACTCCGTTACAACCGAGGGGGGAAATCACTCTCCCGAAAAAGACGTCTCTGTATTGTGGGAATGGGGACCGCACGAAGTGTATGTGGCACTCGATCTTTTTGGGTCCAAGCCACGCCATGTGCAGGCATGGAGTATTCAAAAAGATAAAACGGTATGTATGCGTCTCGCCTTCAAACACACAACAATTTTCACCATGAATTCGTGGGAATTCGGAGAAAAACGCAGGCGAGTAGTTATTAACGGGGCGCGTGGCTCCATAGTGTTTGACGATATTCAAGATAAAAAAGTAACGCTATACAGAAACTCAAAAACAAGCGGAAAACTGAAAATTTCATATCCTTCATACGCGAAGGCACTGCCACTTACTCTAGAACTTAAAGCATTCTTACACTCCGTACGAACGAAAACGCAACCAAAGACAGGCATTCAGAACGGCTTGGATGTAGTACACATTCTTGAGTCAGCAGAAAAATCTATTTTGAACAATGGCTCCCCTGTTTCTATTGGTATTTCGTAATCTCCGAAATATAGGTCTCAATTCGCTTCTTGGGAGACCATCCGAGCGCGCGAGCTTTTGATGTATCAATGGAAGAGCCCGTGCGATTACCTGCTCGCACAGGGAGCATCGTGATATCTGTATGAAAAAGTTTTGCGAGTTCCAAAATAGAATATTCGCGTTCGTCTCCAAGCCCAAATTCATCCCCCAACCCCTTCTCCCCAACAAGCACGAGCCCGTCCATAATATCGTCTACATGAGTGAAGTTACGCTTTTGCGTCCCGGGGGAGACAACCGTAAGAGGCTCTTTCTTTACATACTTCTGGCGGAATATTTCAACAACGGTGCCATACTTCCCCGCGCGCTCACCCTCGCCATACACATTATAAAAATAGGTAACCGCGTACGGAAGCGCGTACCACGCGCCATAATTTTTTACGAGCTCAGTGTTTGCCGCCTTCGTCCACGCGTAGGGAGTCGCAACACGCGCGAGCCCGCCGTCGCCAAATTTGGTGGATGAACCGGCATAGATGAGTTTACATTTCAGCTTCCTCCAAAACTCAAGAACGGCAAAGGTCCCAACCGAATTGAGATCCCACACAATATCCGGCTCTTTTAAACTTTCTTCAACGCGCGCGTATTCACCCAAGTGATAAATAACGTCAGGGCTCTCTTTCACAAGTGTCGCAATGTTTTTCGTGTGCCCCTCACGATATTCAACACCAGAAACGTGATTATCTTTTGAGCCCGTAAAATAATTGTCTAGAGAAATAACCCTGTGCCCGTCTTCAAGAAGGCGCCGACAAAGATGAGACCCTATAAATCCCGCTCCACCGGTCACAAGAATTATCTTTTGGTTACTCATATGTATGATCCACCCGCCTGCCCCGTAGCCAATGCGTAGCATTGTGCTACGGGGGTGACAAGAATAATTTTCTTCTGCATTACCCTAGATTACTCTCGTTCGAGGTTTTCTTCAAATAAAAAGAGGCGCGCCATAACAGCGCGCCTCACACGAGATTACATGTCCCTTAGATTCAAGTAGTCCAACACTTCTCCAGGGGACATATGGCTCCCCTGTTCCAGATACCGCTTGAGCTTCCTAAGCTCTCCTGCAAACTGTGCGTGACGGGGGGCGCGAGGTTCGCTTTCGGAGTGGAATACCACTTCGGTCCAGGAAGGAGCATACGATGGCGTACCGTACACACGAAGAGGCGAACCGGCCTTT
>DATDXU010000022.1:0-37706 GCA_036517195.1 Minisyncoccota bacterium | reverse complement strand
TCTAGTCCTGGTAAGGTTCTTCGCTTAGCGACGAATTGAGCCACACGCTCCACCGCTTGTGCAAGCTCCCGTCTATTCCTTTGAGTTTTAGCCTTGCGGCCGTACTACCCAGGCGGTCAACTTAACGCGTTAGCTTCGCCTCCCAGAGGGTCGATACTCCGGAAAGCCAGTTGACATCGTTTAGGGCGTGGACTACCGGGGTATCTAATCCCGTTCGCTACCCACGCTTTCGTATTTGAGTGTCAGGAATGCGCCAGTGAATTGCCTTCGCTTTCGGTGTTCCCCATGATATCAACGGATTTCACCCCTACACCATGAGTTCCATTCACCTCTCACACCCTCAAGTCGTACCGTTTCGCTCGCATTCCCCAGGTTGAGCCCGGGTTTTTAACAAACGACTAATACGACCACCTACATACGCTTTACGCCCAGTAATTCCGGGTAACGCTCGGGGCCTCTGTATTACCGCTCCTGCTGGCACAGAGTTAGGAGCCCCTTATTCACGAGGTACAATCAATAACTTTTTCCCTCATAAAAGATGTTTACGTCCCGAAGGACTTCATCCACCACGCGGTATCGCTCGATCAGGCTTTCGCCCATTGTCGAATATTCTCGGCTGCAGCCCCCCGTAGGGGTATCGGCCGTGTCTCAGTCCGATCGGCGGGGGTCACCCTCTCAGGTCCCCTATGCGTCATAGCCACGGTGGGCCGTTACCCCACCGTCAAGCTGATACATGGCAGGCCGCTCCAGAAGCGAAAAATCTTTACCCGGACACCAACTTTGGCATCGTCTCTTTTTGCGCCGCATCCGATGTATGTATTATCTCGGATTTTGTTGCGGACGCAGGACAAGCCGGTAACTCCGCGACCGCCTTTGGCGCTATGCCAAAGTTGGTGTGCGGGTTTACTCTTGCTCTGACAATTACAAAGTTGATGTTCGGGACCATCGTGAATTACCCCGTCTTTCGACGAGCTGTGCACGACTTCTGGGTACGTTCCTACCTATTACTGCCTCGTCTGCCGGTCGCCTTGCGGCGCCCTTGACTTGCATGCCTTATCCATACCGCCAGCGTTCACCCTGAGCTAGGATCAAACTCTAAGTAAAGAGTTTTCTTTACATTCTTTGCGGCGCCTTCACTCGAACGAAATGAAAATAAATTTTCATTTCGGATTCTCGCTAGTCGCCGTAAAAGAGTTGATTTACTCTAGGTTTGGATTTCTGCTCTTGCGAGCAAAAACCCTTGGACGGAACAAAAGAATGTACATTGTTCTGAACACTCTCTTGATCCACTTACTGTTTTTTCTTATGTTTTCTTGTTTCTTGCGGTTCTTTTAAACCTTACGTATTTTATGTGCGCTTATATATCTATATTATATTTTCAAAGTTCGTGCCCTCACCCCTTCCTAAAAGAAAACCGCTTGGGGCGGAGTTGGGTGAGTATAGCAAACACTATTGCGGAGTCAAGTGTGTGCCACACGTATCCTAGTTTACGAACGTCGCGCTCGGTACTTCTCCCACACAACAAGAAGCGGGGTTGCGAGGGCAATTGATGAATACGTTCCCGCAACAACACCAACAATGAGTGTGAGTGAAAAGTTTTGAGTAGACTCTGGGCCAAAAAAGAAGAGGGTGATGAGAGCGACGAGTACCGTGACCGTTGTATTAATGGAACGCACAAATGTTTGTCCAATACTTTTGCCCGCCGTCATCTCAAAATCCTCCCGCTTCCCACCCTCACGATTACGGCGCAAGTTTTCACGAATACGATCAAACACAACAATGGTGTCATGCACAGAAAAACCAAGAATCGTGAGTACTGCTGTTACAAATAGCGTGTCTACTTGCGCTCCGAAAAAATGTGCGAACGCCGCGTACAATCCAACCGGCACAATAACATCGTGGAGTAACGCAATGAGTGCAATGAACCCATACATCCACGACGATACCGGCTCTGACACCTTACGAAACGCAAACGCTATGAACAAAAGAATTGCACAAAGAACCAGTGCGAGCGCAACTATAGCTTTGTTGCGTAATTCTGCGCCAATGGTCGGACCAACCTCGGTCAACTTCACAATCGTGGCGCCATACGCCCCGTCAAGAGAAAACACATTTTGTAAAGCAGCCCGACTTTCGGGCGTAAGATTCCCTGCCCGAAGCATATATCCGTTCCCCCCAATATCGCGCAGAGAATACTCGGTAATGCGAGTATCGAGCGAAGACATGACAAGAGATGCGTCTGGCCGCACAGCATCATACCGAACTTCCACAAGAATACCTCCTGTAAAATCAGTCCCCAATGGTAGTCCAAAAAATAAAAGTGACGCAAGGGAGACAAAAATAACTAACCCCGTAAGAGTAAAAAATATATTTCTGTTTTTAATGATGAACATAGATGTTTTAAATGCGAAACCCGCACCCGAGCAAAAATCGCGCTACTCTATTTCCGCCCCCAATACCAAGTGCAAAAAGAAGGGTTCTTGAAACACTAATTGCCGTCAGCATCGAAACGATAACCCCAAGCCCGAAGACAAGCGCAAACCCTTTAACAAGAGATGTGCCAAACCAGAAAAGAATGACGGCCGTAATAATCGAAGAAATGTTTGAATCTCGAATAGACGCCCACGCGCGCGCAAACCCGTTGTGAATTGCGTCCGTCGCTTCTTTCCCGCTCTCTAATTCTTCTTTCATACGCTCAAAAATAAGCACGTTCGCGTCCACGGCCATACCAATTGAAAGAATGAAGGCGGCAATACCAGCGGCCGTAAGAGTTACAGGAATCAGTTTGAAAAGAGCGAGAATGGCAATAACGTAGAGAAGAAGTGCGAACGTCGCTAAAACGCCGGGAAGACGGTACCATACAACCATAAATATAGCGACGGCAATAATACCAATACTCCCCGCCTCAAGCCCGCGCGAGACCGCCTCCGCTCCCAAAGTCCCCGACACTGTTTGTGTGCCGATAAGTTGAATAGGAACAGGAAGAGCACCGAAATTAAGATTGCGTGCCAACTCTCGCGCGCTCTCTGGAGTAAAACTTCCAGAAATGACCGCGGTGCCGTCGGGAATCGCTTCACGAATAACGGGAGTAGAGATGGGAACACCGTCAAGAAAAATACCAAATATGCGACCCACGTTTTCTCGCGTAAGTTCGGCAAACACCCTCTTTCCTTCTCCGTTAAAGTTAAGGACAACCACCGGCTCCCCTATCGCCGCCGTACCCTGATCAAACTGAAGTTGGGAACTCTTCAAGTGTCTTCCGGTTATGGCGGCCGATTCAAACAATAGGGGGATTGTTTCTGGTGTAATTTCAACCCCCCGTTCGGCATTCTCTTTCATCATACGAAACTCCAATACCGGCGTTTCGCCGAGCAAACGAATCGCCTCTTCCGTTTCGGTCACTCCGGGCAACTCAACAATGAGCCGCTCTTCACGAGTCTCGGCAAACACTCCGCTTTTTTCTGTTTGTACTATCGGCTCGGCAACACCAAATAAATTCACCCTGCGTTCAATTGTGTCACGCAAGGCCGCCATTGAATCCGCGACTTCACTTTCTTGTATGGAAGAAAGGTCAGCCCTATATGTCAATTGAGTGCCTCCAGAAAGGTCAAGACCGAGGCGAAACTGCCTTGTGCCGCCAACTTCTGAAGAGTATACCCACCATCCAATTGAAAAGCCGACCAGAAGAATGACTGCCGCCACAATGCGAGTTATCAACATGTTGTCCAGTATATGCATGAGGCACACGCTCTGCAACCTCGACCTTGTTTAGAGCACCTTTAGTGACACTCACTATATGATTGGGAATAGTGACTCCAATCACTCAAAAAATAATTTATAGGAAAAAAAGTTTGGTATCCGCTATCCATACAGCGTCGAAGTTTTGTGAAATGGGTGAAATTTGCGTCATTTTCATCGATGTGGTATAGAAATAGTGGCGAAACAGACGGAAGGAATGAGAGGAGAAACAGCATGAACAAAAGAATGTTAGCGCGCCTAAGTAGGGTGCGGCAACAGGCACTACACACACCACTTTCCGCATTCATCGGCGGAAATCTTCCGGCGCTTCTCCGTGTCTTGGGACAGGGGCCAGTGGCCGCAACGGAAGAAGATGTGGATATAATCGACAACGCACTGAAGCGTTACAAGGAAACGGAGAGTGTGAGAAGCGACGGTAAATCGAGCCGTCCGAAAATTGGAAACAAGTTCGAATGAAGAATCATGAGCGACCCGACGGGTACGTTGGGTCGTTTTCTTTTATACACACATCCAACGCGCATTCGCTTGACGAGCACAGAGTGACTATATACTTATGGTAGGTTTTGTTCTCCGCACTGTCCTTGCAGTCCAGCGACTGGCACGGCTACGGTGTAGAGTATCGATTACACAGCGGACAGCGCGGTGAAATTGAGAGATTTTCGAGCTGGCGATTACGCTCTTAAAAGTATCCGAGCCCAAACGTTATGTACACATGCCTGCCCGGCGCATTCGCGCTGGGCTTATTTTTTGTTTTTTTCCAGCAAAATCAGGAGATTTTTGAATATCATAGAAACTGCAATGGGACCAATCCCACCAGGAACGGACGCAAAAACAGATGCTTTTGGAGCACATAACATGTCAATATCTCCCTTGATATGCCCTCCAACCTCACTCACCCCAGCATCAATCAATACAACCCCCCCTTTAATCATATGGGGCTGAACGAGAGAAAAACTCCCTGCCCCAGACACAATTATGTCTGCGTCTTGCAACTTTTCGAGAGTCCCCGTGGTTGTGGTCACAACCGAAACAAGAGCTCCACCGCGACGCAACATTGAAGACGCGGGAGAACCCACGAGTCTTCCCGCTCCAATGACTGTGGCATTTTTTCCACCAACCGAAACATTAGTTCTGGTAAATATTTCCTCCAGTGCCCCAACGATTGGAGCTCGCACGATCTTATCGGCATCATCAATTCCAAGGTTGAGAGCGTCAACGTCCCTCTCCGCGGGTAGTGCCATAAGAACCCCGTCGGTGTGCACAGAATCCGGCAAGGGAAGTTGCACAATAATCCCGTCGGTTTCTTGAGAAAGTTTTGCGACCGCGTCTATGACTTCCCCCGTGGTGGTGTGGGACGACAACGTGATGCGTTGAATTGAAACGCCCAACCTTGTTGCCGCACGCTGTTTAATTGCGATAAAAGACTCAGAGGCAGGATTGGTGCCCGCAGTAATCAATCCAAGTTTTGCTTCTACGCCAATAAACCTTGGCGCGAGACCCTGATAAATCTCTTCCGCTATAGCACTCCCTTTAATAATCATAGGTCAACGTTGAACATTTTTTTAAGTTCTTTAATACCATCTTCAAAAGAAACAGACGGCACCCACCCAAGAAGTTTTTTTGCCAGCCTAATATCTGCTTTTGTAAATGCTGGTTCTCGTCGCTCTTTCTCGTGCACAACCGCGCCCCCAATCATTGACGCGAGTTCTTTAACAGAAATGTCTCTGCCGGCGCCGATATTTATAACTTCACCAGAACCAACTTTTTTTGAATCCATCGCAAGCATGTTTGCAGTAACTATATCGCGAACATGCGTAAAATCTCGCGTGTGTGTACCCTTCCCCCAAATCGTAAGTGGCTTACCAGCTGCACGTTGCTTGAGGAATTTTCCTATAACAAGCGCGTAGGCGCCGTTTGGGTCAAGGCGCGGACCATATACATTAAAGTACCGGAGCGAAACTGTTGGGAGACCATACACCTCGTGCCACATCCGACACGCGAGCTCTCCCTTGTACTTCTGCAATCCATAAGGACTTTGTGGTCGAGCAGGAAGATCTTCATGCAACAAAGGCACATCGTGATCCCCGTATACCGAACTCGAGGCGGCATACACAAATCGTTCAACACCTGCTTTGTGGGCCGCATTTAGAGCGGACACAGTTCCACCAACATTGACCGAGAATGTTTCTGTCGGATGCTCAACCGAATACTGCACTCTCGGCAATGCCGCTTCGTGAAATACATATGAGGCACCACGCATAACGGAGAGTAACGCCCCATCATCACGCACATCCATATCGTGATATATCGCTCCCTCATTGATTCTGTCTTTTCGCTTACCTCCGGCATAATTATCCACCACATGTACCTCAAACCCACGG
Organism: Minisyncoccota bacterium; assembly: GCA_036517195.1. GTDB lineage: Bacteria > Patescibacteriota > Minisyncoccia > Phycocordibacterales > UBA2100 > UBA10103. Next base: position 31,566 of record DATDXU010000022.1, on the reverse strand, counting down.
GAAACGAGAGCATCAACTATGTGTGAGCCAATGAATCCAGCACCCCCTGTCACTACAGCCTTCGCGTGGCGCGCGCGCAATTTTTTACGCTTTGTGTTTTGTTTCTTTTTCATATCTATGTTCCTCGTGCCGTTACAATAATACGAACCGTTTGCAAAATAATGTACACATCAAGAAAAATTGAGCGGTGTTTTAGATAATACAGATCATATGACAGTTTCTCCTTTGTTTCTGCGACGTCTGCTCCGTGGTGCGGGTGCCTGTCGTGTTTCAATTGCGCCCAACCCATAAGCCCAGGCGGGATAAGATGCCGCGCGCTGTAGTGCGAAATTCGTGAACTGTATTGTGATACAAGTGGAATAAGTTCTGGCCGAGGACCAACCAAAGACAAATCCCCACGAAAAACGTTCCACAACTGTGGCAATTCATCAAGTCGCAAAATACGCAACCACTTTCCAACACGTGTTACGTTTAATTTTGTTTTGCCACCCATGCCATACTGCCCCATGTCGTTTCCAGTCATGCTCCTAAACTTAAACACCCGTATTGGTTTTTGATACCGTCCAACCCGCTCCTGTGTAACAAAAATAACCCCGCCATCGTCAAGTTTTATCGCGAGCATAATGAACGGAAATAAAAGAATCGCAAATATTCCTACAATAAAAGCTCCAGCAATATCAAACCATCGCTTCAAAAAATCATACCCGGAAGACGAACCGATGTGTGCCAATATCCATTTATAATTCACAAGAGAAAGAGGAACTTTATCGAATACCTCTTGATACAACTCGACAACATCAACAAGCGCGAAGCGTCGCTTATGAAACGCGGCATCATACATAATCGGAAGCGCCGCACCAATAACACTATCGTTAAAATCTATGACAACAAATGTCACACCGTCCTCTTCCGCGACCCGACACGCCTGTTGAATAACCTCATGCGTCGGGGCGCGACCAGTATCAATAACGTGCTTGAATGAAAATTGGTATCGTCTGTCGTTTGCAACTTCGTCTGCTAGTGCCGACGCGTCTTGACCTGAGGCAATAAGCACTCCATGGAGACGCTTATGGGTTCCGCGCATCTGCGGCACCACAACAGCACGCCACATAAAAATAAGAACGCACGACACGATAAGATACAAGAGAAGAATTGTTTTCGGCGCAAGTCCAAATAGTGGGACGAAAAAGAAAAAGAGAGCTGCTAATACGACATTGATGGTCTGGGCGTACACAATTTTCATCGATAAGTGTCTGCGAAAAAGACGTGTGTGTTTTCCATATAACCCAGAAAGAAAGAACACCCATATCCATGCAATAAATAACATAGAGAACCCAACAAAGTGTTCATACAATAGAACTTGTGATGGAACTTCCAGATACCGAAGATAGAGCGTAATCCACAGCGAGGCTATGAAAATAGCAATATCCCCAAGAAATAAGAGGACATACTCCCTTTTGGGTACAAGAGTCATACCCCGTCAGTGAATGATGGCGATGCCTGCCCCGTAGCGTGCTTGCTCTGCTTCGGGGCTTCTCGCCCAGCGGTGCGCGCCATCCGACATACAGCGCGTAGTAATTGTAAAGTGTTCGTTATCCCAATGTGCGAATATGCGAGAAACGATAGAGTTGGTATCCGTGAGTTTCCGCATATTTCTTTATATTGTATAGTCATATAGTTATGGTATGTGCATATTCGTTCGCCATCATCTACTGCGGGGTCATTAGATGGTAACATCATGACACTAGTGTCCATATGAATCAAGCTGTTAAGCCAAAAAAGGTGTTGTACGTCATAACGAAGGCAACATGGGGCGGGGCGCAAAAGTATGTCTACGACCTCGCAACAAATCTACCGAAAGACGTAACACCAATCGTTGCGCTCGGCGGAAATGGGATTCTAAAAGAAAAACTGGAAACGCATAAGGTTAGAGTCCTTGCCATTCCTGACTTACAGCGAGATGTTTCCGTATTCAAAGAACTAAAGGCACTTTGGTTCCTTGTGGTGTTGTTCAGAAAAGAAAAACCTGACGCCGTTCACCTCAACAGCTCTAAAGCCGCAGGACTTGGCGCGCTTGCCGCACGCATCGCGAGAGTTCCAAAAATAATTTTTACCGTACATGGGTGGCCATTCAAAGAGGACAGGAACACGGTTGCTCGCGCGTGCATATATGCCGCCAGTTGGCTCACCGCTTTTTTTAGCACCGCCACCATCGTAGTGTCGAAGACAGACGAAACGCTCGGTAAACGAATGTGGATCGTCGGAAAAAAAATAAAATATATTCCACTCGGAATCGCTACTATCAACACCCTCAAAAAAGACGAGGCGTGTGCGTTTTTGTCAGACAAGATACATAAAACCATGAGTGCACGCACCCCAGTCATCGGCACTGTTGCCGAGTTAACAAAAAACAAAGGTCTGGAATACGGTATTGAGGCGGTGTTGGAGCTAAGAAAAAAACACAAAATGTTTCTCTATATTATTGTTGGGGACGGAGAGTTACGAGGTGAACTGGAAGAAAAGGTACAACGCCTTGGATTGGAGAATGTCGTGTTTTTTGCAGGATTCATAGCGAATGCTGAAAAATATTTGAACGCATTCGACTACTTTTTACTCCCATCCGTTAAAGAAGGACTCCCTTACGTACTTCTTGAGGCAAGCGTAACAGCTCGTCCCATTGTGGCTACAGACGTAGGGGGTATTCCTGAAATACTCAAGGACTATGAAAAGGGTATGATGGTTACATCTAAAAATCCGTCTGCGCTAGCGAACGCAATAATAGAAATGGAAAATCAGACATCCATTGCAGATCTAGAACAAATTGACCGTACACTTAAGCGTTTTTCACTTTCAGTAATGCTAGAAAAAACAAATGCGCTCTACGACAACTGATACCCACCAAGAAACTCTGTTTTATCTTTGATTTGAGCCACGGGACGGCCCTGTCTCCTAATGCCCATTAACATACCGAGCGCCACATACTCAGTCAGTAAATGTGAGCCGCCATAACTCATAAAGGGAATGGTTGTGCCGGTAACCGGCAACAAACCAATGTTCATACCCACGTGTACAATGAGGTGAGCAAGAAACAAAATTGCTATACCAACACCGAGTAGCGTGTCAAATGTATCAACGCTGTGCGCCGCTATTAAAAGAATTCGTATAATAACAATCGCGTAGAGACCGAATAAAAATAACACCCCCACAAACCCCCATTCCTCTGCGTATGCGGCGAAAATAAAATCGCTCTGGTATTCTGGTAAAAATCTCAACTTTGATTGAGTGCCATACCCGACACCTTTACCAAAAACTTCTCCCGACCCGACGGCAACCGTTGATTGGTACGCATTGTAACCGCTCCCCCGAATATCCGTCAGGGGATGTAAGAACGTTACAATTCTTTGTTTCTGGTAATCAGCAAATCCATACGTCCATAACCCAACCCCCACGATGGCACTGACGAGAAACAGCCCAAGAAGATGTCTCCATGAGATACCTGCGATAAGAACCATGCCGAGCCATACAGCAGCAACAATAATCGCTGATCCAAAATCGGGTTGAAAAAAAATGAGCGCACATAACACAAACGTGTACGCGCCCGACACCAACACGTGCCGAATGTGTGCTATCTCAATATGACGACGTGTAAAATACTTTGCTAGCAAAACAATGAGCGCCAATGTTGCGAGGTCGGTCGGCTGTATGGCAAACAAACCAACATCAAAACGATTCTGCGCCCCTTTTGTTATATCTCCAAAAATGAAAACGAGTGCCAACACCACCACCGCGACACCGTATAATGCGACAACTACTTGCGTGCGTCGTAAAAATCTATATTCCGGAATACTCGCAAACATAAATACCATAAGCGCAATACCAATCCACATCGCCTGACGTTCAAAAAAAATATTGTCCCCAGAAAACGAGTGCATGGTTACAAGACCGAGCAAGGATAAAGCAACCGCCGCAGTCAACAAAACCCAGTCTACATTAGGGAGTATGCTCCGCGTACCCCACGAAATAGCACTGAATCGCGTGGGAGGAAACATCATACCATCCACTATATACGCTCTGGTTCTAGAAGTGGAAGCACATCAACACGACCAACCTGCGCGTGGAATGGCTTCGGCCATGAAAGCACCACATCTTCCTGTGTGCCTCCCTCAAGCCGCGCCACGGCAGTATGGGAAGCGGCAAAAGCATTTCCAGCTGGGTCAAAAACCACGGCCATGATAATGAGCTCACGCACCGGAGCAACTGACGTGTTGATGACCGATGCCGAAACGCGCGGAGAACCATCGAGTGATGTAACTGCCGTATTTTTAATATCTATATCTTTCGCCACATTCCTCAAGCGCTCCCATGTTAACGGTCCCGTAAACTCAAAAAAGGCGTGTGCAGCAGGACGAAACCCCGTTTCAATATTTCCTTCAAAAATTGGAGTAATGGACGCGGGAGCAATTGAAGCGACATTGGTTCGTTCAGCAACAAGAATACCAGCCTCATCGTACAGTTTGAAGTGATAGGGCGCACGAAGAACTCCGGCATCTTCGTTTGGATTTTCAATGTACGCAACCGCGTTATATATACCATCGCGCACAATGAACGCACGCGACCACATAATGAGAGGCGCCGTTACTGCTTGTGTGTCGAGAAGAGGACACGGACCCCCGACGTCTGGCGCGACTTCTTCTTGATTTTGTTTTCCGTCAAAGCATGTCGGAGGCTCGTACAGAAAAAGGGCAGTCGGTATTCCAATAAATATTCCGAAAAAAGCGGCAACTCCGAGTACATACAAAACGCGGCGACGAGAAGCCCATGTCATATGTGTGTTGTTTTCGTTTTACGAACCATCCGCGCGATAGATTCCTCTTTCGTAAGTTTTGAAACAGAATCAATGTCCACCCACTTCACATCTCCCTCACCCACTTGCCCTTTTGGAGATACTTTTGATTTCACACGAACGAGTACACGTATATCAAAGTGAGTGTGCCCAGCTTCGCCAGAGCGAGAAGGAATTGGATGAACATCAATATCAAAAATGTTTTTTTCACATGTACCGGACAACCCAGTCTCTTCTTTGACTTCTCTCAAGGCCGCCCCAAATATATCTTCGCCCGCCTCTATGTGCCCGCCTGGCTGAAGCCACTTCCCCAGTGTTTTGTGATTAACAAGAAGCACACGCTTGCCTTCCTCATCCACAACCCACGCCGAAGCAGTGATGTGTCCTGGAGAAAAATTTTCCCTGTCCCAAGGAAACTGACGTGAATGTTCTATAAAATCAAGTATTTTGGCGCGTGCCACCTTTTCTGTTGCGTCTGTCGGAACATACTCCCAGAGAAGCTTTTGTAAAGCTGGTGTGTGTATATACTCAGAACCTTTGGAAACTTCCATAGGTACAGTATATCAAAATACCCCACATCATTCGATCTGGGGTTTTTGCAATTGAAAATTGTGTTCTGGCGACTAGCTACTCTCGCCAAAAAGACTACCATCGCCTCAACTGGGCTTAACTGCCGTGTTCGGAATGAGAACGGGTGTGACCCCAGCGACAAATCACCAGAACACAATTTTCAATTTAATTTGAAGTACAACGAAAAAATAAAAGAAGGAATGAAAGAAAGTATACTAACGCGATTCGCAAAATTCCTCATGAGAGTTCTTTTGACATATTAGTACGCCTCGGCTCAAGAGATTACTCCCCTTCCACCTAGCGCCTATCAACGTGGTCGTCTCCCACGAGTCTATAACGATTCCTAATCTTGGAGTTGGTTTCCCGCTTAGATGCTTTCAGCGGTTATCCGTTCCCGACATAGCTACGGGGCGATGCACCTGGCGGTACAGCCCCTAGACCAGAGGTCAGTTCGTTTCGGTCCTCTCGTACTAGAAACGAGTCTCCTCAAGAATCAACGCCTACAGCAGATTAAGCCCAACCTGTCTCACGCATGTTTTTCGCACATTACTGTGCGCATCGGACTATACCTTCACCCCATGATGATTGATCATCCGGGGGGTGGCTGACGTGTAGTCTCTACGGGGTTATTCTATGTTTTCTATTTTTTGAGTAATTCAGCTCTCGATACGTATCGACAAGCTGCATTAACTTCTCAAAGTCCTGCACGTTTCGCATATCGCGCTTCAAATCAAGAACTTTTACCAAAAGTTCAATTTGTTTGCGTTTAGCACGCACGTATGGACCAACACTTTTTACAAACGCATTGATATCGTCAGTACGACAGACCGTTATTTCCAGTATGCCATCCTTCCGTTTACGCATTGTTCCTACCCCAAGTAGTTGATGAAATTGCGTAAATGTATCAGCAGATTTCGCTGACTGAAAAAATGCAATTGTTCCAACAATCTGAAATTTGTAACGATACGTATCGTTTGGTTTTACACGCACATATACACTTCCGTCTCCATCTAGGAAACCAGCGATGTACGCACGTTGTGTTGTAGAAAGTTTCATAACTTCCCTCGGTATTATCCTAACATATGACGGGTTGGCGTCATAGGGACTTCACCGATATGAGTCAGCGATGCACTCTGATCTTTCAATCAAAGGCCGCCGTGAATTCAGTCATTTATATACCTCGGGATTCAGACTGTTCATGTGCCGCATATACTTACAGCATCTGAACGGTCTGAACCCAGCTCACGTACCTCTTTAAATGGCGAACAGCCATACCCTTGGGACCTGCTCCAGCCCCAGGATGAGATGAGCCGACATCGAGGTGCCGAACACTACCGTCGATTTGGACTCTTAGGTAGTACCAGCCTGTTATCCCCAGAGTAACTTTTATCCGTTAATCTTTGGTCGCTTCTAATGCGAGCCAGCGGTTCACTTTGCTCCGCTTTCGCGCCTGCTTGGCATGTACGCCTTGCAGTCAAGCCAGCTTTTGCCAATGCACTATCGGTACGGTTTCCATTCGCACCTAGCTGACCATAATAGGCTCCTCCGATACTTTTTAGGAGGACAGCGCCCCACCGAAACTGCCCATCAGGTACTGTCTCGCGTAGGTTTATCCTACGCGGTTAGAAAATAAAGTTTTTAAGAGTGGTGTTGCATTGGCGAGTCCAAGACAGCCGAGACCGTCTCTTCAACCTCTCCCACTTACGCTACGCAGAAAAACCGTATTCACAATGCCAAATTGCAGTAAAGCTTCTGGGGTCTTTTCGTCTTGCTGCAGGTAGTCGGCATCTTCACCGACCTTGTATTTTCACCGGGCAAATCCTCGAGACAGTTCCCAAGTCGTTGTACCATTCGTGCGCGTCTGAACTTCATTTGAGTTTGATCGAAATATTCGCGCGATATTTCACTCCCCCCGTATTACTACGGGCATTAGACTATATCTTCTTCATGTTCGACCTCGTAGGTCGAACATGAGCCGGCGTGTTAGCGTTTGCTCGAAGCAAACACTCTAGTGCGCGAGGCACTAAGTCGTTACGGGGTCAACCCCTTTCGGGACGACTTCCCACGGTATTATCTTTCCATCATCGCACCTCGTCTGAAGCGCTCCAGTTAAGACTTCACCGTTATAAGCCGAATGTAACTCACATCATAGCTGATGTGCGAAATCTTTCATGCGCGTCACCGCGCACGCTGGCAATCCAGTTACCAGACAAGGAATTTCGCTACCTTAGGACGATTATAGTTATCGCCGACATTGACCGGGGCTTATGTAGTGCCAGCACTTCTACCTTGCGGCAAAAATACCGACCACATTTGACCTTCCGGCATTGGTCAGGCATCACCCCCCATACATCCTCTTACGAGTTCGCGGGGAGCTGTGTTTTTGATAAACAGTCGCCTGGGAATAATTATTTGCAACCTCTCTTGCGAGAGGCAGGGCTTATTGCTAACGTACGCCCGCTTTTTTGCCGAGTTCCTTGAGGATCTTTCACCCGTTCGCCTTGGTCTACTCGACCTGATCACCTGTGTCGGTTTGCGGTACGGTTTGAACATTGATGAGTTTAGAAGTTTTTCTTGGAAGCGCGCTCGTGTACATTCCCTTTGACGAATCTCCGGTTCTCCATACCACTCGCATTTACCGTACGGATTTACCTATACGGCACACTCGTGGCACAGACCCAAATCCAATAATGGGCATACACTACAGCACTCCGTCCCTCCATCACTCAATATTCAAGTCACGGAATATTAACCGTGCATCCATCGCCTGCGGCGTTCGCCATCGGCTTAGGACCGACTAACCCTTCGCTGATCTCCATTGCGAAGGAAACCTTGATCTTTCGGCGTGGCAGAATCTCACTGCCATTGCGGTTACTCGTGCCAACATTTTCACTTCCAATCGCTCCAGCGTGGGTCACCCCTTCGCCTTCATCGCAGATTGGAACGCTCTCCTACCACTTTATCCCGCCTAAGGCGGGACAAAATCCGCAGTTTCGGTACTATGCTTAGCCCCGATTATTTTTGGCGCAAGACCTCTGAGTGAGTGAGCTGTTACGCTTTCTTTAAATGGTGGCTGCTTCTAAGCCAACATCCTCACTGTCTGTGAAGTCTCACTTCCTTCCTTGCACTTAGCATAAATTTAGGGACCTTAACTAGCGATCTGGGCTGTTTCCCTTTTGACGAATGGAGCTTCGCCCCCATCGTCTAACTGCCGCGATACATATATGGTATTCGGAGTTTGATAGGATCAGCGGTCTTTCGACCTGTCCGAACCTTCCAGTGCTCTACCCCCATATACAATTCGCGACGCGAACCCAAAAGCTCTTTCGGAGAGAACCAGCTATTACGAGGTTCGATAAGCTTTTCACTCCAACCCACAAGTCATCCCAAGATGTTGCACGATCTACGGGTTCGGCCCTCCCGCCGCATTTCTGCGACGTTCAGCCTGCTCATGGGTAGCTCACCTCGCTTCGGGTCTAAAACATACGACGACTACAAACTTCGCGGGGAAATCAATTGCTTGAGTTCCCTGTGAAGTCTGCAATATACGCGCTATTCACACTTGCTTTCGCTTCGAATTCATCCGAAAGGATTTATTCAAGCCGTATGCTTTAACTCGTTGGCTCATTCTTCAATAGGCACGCCGTCGAGGTCTTGCGACCTCTTCGACTCCTTGTAGACATGCGGTTTCAGATCTATTTCACTCCCCTTATCGGGGTTCTTTTCACCTTTCCCTCACGGTACTTGTTCACTATCGATCTGGAAAAGTATGTAGTCTTACCAGTTAGTTCTGGCGAATTCACTCGAGCCATTCGTGTCTCGAGTTACTCAAGACTACAGCCATAGAGATGCGTTGTTTTCGAGTACGGGACTATTACCCCCTAGGGTCCTGCTTCCCAGCAGGTTCCTCTAACGTCGCATTTTTTTACTCCACCCCCTTGATTGCTCAAGGAACGCTGTAATCTTATTAACCCCCATCCGCTTAGACAGCTACTAGAAACTAGAAGCTATCTAAGTGGCTGAGTTTGGACTCCTCCCGTTTCGCTCGCCGCTACTAAGGGAATAATTATTATTTTCTTTTCCTCTTGGTACTGAGATGTTTCACTTCCCAAGGTGCACTTCTCATCATGTTATTGATGAGATCATCCCGATGTACGGGATGGGGTTTCCCCATTCGGAAATCTCCGGATCAAAGCTTGCTTAGCAGCTCCCCGAAGCGTATCGCAGCTAGGCCGCGTCCTTCATCGTCTTTTCCAGTCTAGGCATCCACCGCACGCCCTTAATCAGAACTCCCATTAGGAATTCTGAGAACCGCGTGTTATCCCACACCCCGCTACAACGGCAATGTGAGAGTATCACTTTCTTTTATTTCTTCATTTTATTTTGTCCGCCGCCACAGCAAGCGACGACGAACTCCTGCATTGGTGCGGGGTAAAGACTTATACAACCCGACACCAATATGATTCTTTTCGTTGTTCGCCATGCCAGAGTGGCACAGCGACTTCGTATCAGTATTAAAATTTCAACGAGCCATTCAGTACCATATGGGTATCAAAAAAGCCGCTCTGAAGCGGCGTCACGTAGCGCGTAAAAAAATACGGCTACATCAGCCTGCTTCTTCCGCTTGTAATGATTACCATATGTGGGGATGAGTATATACCCAACGACTTTTCTTGTCAACGCCCCGTACAAATCTACCACACGATACACATTGCCCTTCAAGACGTATTCAATAGTTCCTCTGCTTTTTCAATATCGGCCGGTGTTTTTATCTCTATCCATAGTGTCGCTTCTACGGCTTGAATAGGAATATCTTTAGCGGCCTGCATCATGGTCTGCGGGAGTCCAAGTTCGTGTGAGCCGAGAGCTTTCGGAGTTAGTGTGTAATCAAAAATTCGCGTATCGAGAATATATAATCCTGTACCCGCATATCCAGACCCGCTTGAGTTTCCACTACTCTCTATGATGTCCAGAATGCGCATGTGCCCATCAACAACAACTCGCGACGCAGACCCTATCTCTTTTTTCTTTTGCACAAGAGCTGCCCACTCATACCCCACACACCGCTCCACATCTTTTTTTGTATATATATTATCTCCGTTCATCACGAGAAATTTATTCCTAACAAATGGCTTCGCTTTCCAAAGAGCATCTGCCGTGCCACCCGTGCATTCATCTTGAGTGACATAGGTAATATTTTTGTTCTTATAAAAAGTGCCAAACCTTTCCTGTATCTGATTCCCTAAATAACAAATAACAATAATAACTTCATCAACCTCTTCTGGCATTGCGTCAAATTTATGTTCGAGAAGTGTTTTCCCGCCAACCTCAAGAAGTATCTTCGGAGTATGTTCCGTTAAATTCCTCATGCGCGTACCCCGCCCCGCCGCTAAGATGACTGCCTGCATACCCCGTCAGTGAATGATGGCGACATTTCCCGCCACAGAGAGTGCGCCGTCCGACATGCGGCGATGTGCAATTGATGCACGCATGAAACTATTTCGATTGAACATGCGAGAAATAGAAAAAATGTCACTGGAGTTTCTGCTGTCGTATCGTGTGGTTGTAGTCATGGTGTTTGTGATGTGGGCCAAGTTCATTCGCCATCATCTACTGCGGGGCATACCCTGTCAGTAAATTGTAGTCTGTACTCCCCAAAAAACAAAATACCCCGGCATACGCCGGAGCATTTTGTTGGTTAACCAAAAAAGACGGGGTCGTTAGTCGTGCGAAATTTCTGAACGCACGCGCTCAATAGTACGAGCCGCAGCATCTTTTCCACCCAGACCAAATGCCAAACCAAACGCGAGCGAAAGTGCCACTATAAGACCCGTAAAGAGCGTCTGCACAAACGCAGCCGCAACACCAAGTTGCGACAACGCTGCCAAAACTCCGAAGAGCCAGATAGACCACTTCGTAACCGCGCCGGCAAGATTTGCTGAATGCGCTCCTGCGGCACGCGCCGATCCGGCAACAAGGTTCTTCGCCATCTCAGCTACAATCGCTGCCAAGATAATGATCAAGGCCGCGACAATCACCTGAGGAAGGTAGAGAAGCACTGCTTGCTGCAAGAAGACGTTGACCTGAGTTAAACCTAACACTTCGAGTGACGCGACGAGGAATACGACGATCAAGAACCATTTTACGAGTTCCCCGAGGAAACGCCCGACATTAAGTGTAAAACCGGCCCCTTTTGCCACCTCATGCAACCCTGTTGCGCGAAGTGCGTCATCCACTCGTAACACCTGCACGATTTGTTCGACAACGCGCCCAAGAATCATTCCCACGACCCAGCCGATTATGAAGATAACGACTGCTGCGAGAATGATAGGCAAGTGCTGCATCACCGTGTACCACAAATCGGCAAACGACGACTGAATAACTGTTGCTGATTCTGCAACTATCATAGAATTTGCAAAAATAGAGCTATTAATAAAAAACGAACATTTCGACCCCTTATTTGTTTAATAGTACCATCATTACTGTCTAAAAATGTCTACACATCCTTCCGTGTGGATAGAGACCTATACCCCTTAAAAAGGCAGGAAAGTGTGGCTTTTTATCAAAGTAAGTTTGTGCGGTCAAGAAGCGCGATGTGGGGATAGTCAAGAGTGTCGCGAATAAGTCTGTCCTGAATCGTCAGTCGATAGCGAAACTCTGGCGTTGTGAAAACAGCATAACGAATTTCTCTCCCGAACACCGGCTCCAGCCTCCGTACTGCCGCTTCTAGACGGTCTTCATTTACGTTGTCTGCCGCAAGAAGCAAGTCAACGGGACGAGATGGATCTCCCATAAAAGAGCCGGACAACACAATGGCGGAGAGACGCCCGGCTTCGCGGAGAGCCGTCACCACCTTCCGATATGGTGTCGGGGCAACTTCATGTACAAACTTCGAGAGCGCTTGTATATGTTTAAACCCAGAGTTCACAGTCCATGCTGGTGCCTTTTGTTTCCCATGCACAACTCTGTTCGTGCCATTCGCAAGCACAATGGACACATGACCATTTTTAAGAACACCTAATTTTTCGAGTACTTTAATTTCTTTGCGTGCCACCCCCGGCGTAACTGATGCATTTTTTGCAACATCTGCTAGTGTAAACGCTTTCGTATCGCTAAATAAAAACATGCGAAGTAATTTCGCACGTAGCGCATTTCTCATAAGTTCTGATAGAAAATCATCGGACATAGATACCCACATACTACCAAGTGAATATGCGAGAGCAAAGAGCTGTAAGAAACCAAAACAACCCCGGCATGCCGGGGTTGTTTTGGTTGGAATCCTCCTTATTTCAAGATTACTTCAACGTAACCTTGCCGCCAGCATCCTCTACCTTTTTCTTAAGAGCTTCGGCGTCCTCTTTCTTCATGTCTGTCTTTAGCATAGAAGGAGCGGCTTCCACCAAATCCTTCGCCTCCTTGAGTCCGAGTACAAGCACCTCTTTTACAACCTTAATGACGGCAATTTTCTGAGCGCCGGCTGATGTGAGCTCTACATTGAACTCTGTCTTTTCTTCAGCCACAGCTGCCGCAGGTCCCGCAACCGCAACCGCGGACGCTGAGACCCCCCACTTCTCCTCTATCGCTTTCACAAGCATATTGAGTTCAATCACTGTCATTTTCTCAACTGCTTCAAGTATCTGTTCTTGAGTCATGTTAGATTTTGTTATATTTCTAAATTAATTCTTCTTCTCTGCTACTTTGCTAAGCGCTACTACGAAACGCTGGCGCGGCGAGTTAAGTACCTGCGCGAGCATACCTCGCAGTATTTGAAGAGATGGAATGAGCGCAATCTCTTGCATTTTTGCCTGCCCAATTAATCGCCCTTCGAATATACCCCCAACTATTGCGAGCTTGTCGGTGAATTTTTTCGCGAACCCGTAGACCGCGCGAGCAACAGCCGTAGCATCTGTTCCGCCGTGAGCAATTGCAATTTCCCCCTCGAGAGGCACTTCTTTGTGCGCGTGCCCCAAATTCTCTAACGCGCGCCTGAGAAGTGTCTTTTTTGCAATGGTATAGAGAATTCCTTCAGCGCGAAGTCCGTAGCGCATCGCGCTCTCATCTGCCACATTCATTCCTTTGAAATGAACAAACACAACCGATGATGCCTTTTTGAATGCATCAGTCAGTTTACTGACTGTCTCTATTTTCTTTTGTTTTGTGTTATCAGCCATACTACTCTAAAAAATTAACGGCCCTGTAGAGGCCGGAAACGGTCCCGTAAAACGGGATCGACCCTAATCAGGACTTCTGCGCCTGCCCCGTGAAATGTATTTCTATTTCACTGGGGTATGCGCCGCCTGATGTCTCCGGTGTTCAAAGATAGTATCCCCTGTCGCCCACACTGTCAATCTACATATATATCACCTCTCAGTACCGAGCATGAATGCCGCGGCGGCGGCCTGTTGTCGGGCCGCGTCTTGCGCGGAAGCATACACATTTGCAACATAAGTAACTCCAAAGCCGACACTGATGAACGTGCAAAAACCAATGAAAAATCGTACGAACGAGCCGACGGGAGCCATGTGCCTCTTATTGTACAATGAAATAGATGGCTTATTCCAACATATTCAAGACGCGCACAGTGTCGTTACTCCTCGTCTGTCTGTCTCTCTTCCCACTTGCGCTTTCCGCAGATATGCGCGTCGGCTTCCCCGCGGGCAACGTATGGCTCTCCTCGTATACCGCAGTGGCAGGAGAAATTGTAGAACTTTTCACGGCGCTGTATAACGCGAGTGAAACTCCTTTTGCCGGCACTTTGGTATTCAAGGTAGACGGAAAACAGGTCGGGGAAAAAATATTCTCAATTGAAAAAGGTGCCACATCTTTGGAATCGGTACGCTGGCAAACAACGGCAGGACAGCACACAGTTTCGGCACACATACAAAGTGTCTTGCTTGGTGAAGGTGCCTCTCAAACAAGCGGTTCTGTAACACTTGTCGTTTCCGAACCTCCTCCACCCTCGGCAATTCAAAAAGGTGTATCACAAGCAGTATCGGTGGCGTCTGACGCAGTAACATCCACACTGCCCACCGTTCTATCAGTTGCAGAGAGCGCACAAAAAATAATAGAACCGTACCGAGAAAGTGCGGTTGCGTATTTAGAAAATTTTCAAAAGAAATCTGCACAAGAAAACAAAAAAACTACATCTTTAGGGGAAGAGAGCAACCTCAACAATACATCAGGATTTACTGCAAACACAGAAGAAACGCCAAACGTACTTAAAAACACATGGTCAGCACTCTCGCAAGCTGCAATTGCGGGTCTTTTGTTTACATTTAAAACTCCCGCACTGTTTTACGCCCTCCTCCTCGCTGTCATGATCGGTGGCTTGTGGAGCCTTTTTCAATGGGCACTAAAACGACCGCTATAACTCGAACCCTGGGACAAGAGGATCGCATGTCCCACTAGAAGAACCTCCTCCGGGCGTCCCGCATATAGTGTTTAGAGAAGCGTCGGTCGCCGGAGCTGTCGCGGGTAAACCGCTTCTCCAACTTGAAGAAGCAGTTCCATCGCTCGCTCCAGATAAGCGCTCCATTGAAGACGTATTCACGATTGAATCAGAAAGCACTCCGAAGCACCACCCCGCACATGTCGCGAGCGCGGGTGTTCTATCAACGACCACAGAAGAGTTCCACGTGAGTATAAGTTCTTCTCCTGATGTTGAGAGTGAGTCAGAAAACGTGGCGTTACTTGCATACGACGTTGCCTCTTCTCTTTTCTCAAAGAGGAAAAACCCGAGCGCCGACACCGTGCCAGAAAATGGAAACGTGATTGAACTGCTCGCGTTGCGCAGTGAAAAATGTGATGTGCCAAGTGCGTAGGAAGAAAGATTACGCACCTCAAGCCACTGATCGCTCGAGGACGCCTGTGTCCCCGCCCACCCGATTTCACTTATGATAAGTGGCTGAACAAACACAAACACACTGACACTGGTGGACGTCGCGGCATTCCCCGCGCTGTCGTATGCGACCACCGCAAGAGTATTCGTCGCGTTATTGGTAAGCGCGAGTGTGGTTGTTGTAGCAGTGGTCGTCGCACCAAAGGTGCCGTTTAAAACATGTGCATACTGCGTTGCATCAGAAATTGTTGACCACGAAAATGTCGCGCTTGTGCTTGGAATAAAACAAAAATCAGACGAGAGGGAATATGAACATTCGACGACAGACACGACTGGAGCGTCAGGTGGTGTTGTGTCTGGTGCTGGAATCACGGGAACATCTTCTATAATTTCGGCAACAGGGGACGCACCACTGCTTGATTGAGGAAAAAAGTTAACACCAAGAATCTGCACATCGGGTGAGGTAGGTTGTGGTTGGAGTTGCACCACTGGCTCCAGAGTAGGCGGAACAATTACAGTGGGCTCTGTTGGGGAAGGTTGAGGCATGAATTGCGGAACAGGAGCCGACAGTGCCTTTTGCACAACGACCTCTTGGGGTACGACATTGGAGGGAACGGGAGTTGTTGAAAGCGCCACCGCTCCGGCTTGATTTTTACCGACTACGAACGTGAGGACATTTTCAATGGCGCCCGCGAACGACTTCGCAACATTGTTTGCAGCCACCACACCGGAGCGAACCGCATACGAAGTGGGGTCCGCTACGGCAAACGCAACATTCATAACTTTGTACCCAAAACTTGCGTTGGGAGCCGTAAAACAAGCTCCATCTGCCGTTTCGCCCGCCTTAAGTTTTTTAAGAGCGTTTTCAACATCAGACACAATGCGTATGGGTTTCAGATTTAAATAACTGCTTCCAAAGTGGTGTCCGCCCCAACTGTCGTTTTCTTCTCCGGACGGAAGCGGAATGAGAATATTTGCCACAAGTGGTTCTGGTGCACCTGATGCCGCATCAAGTTCTCTAATCTTATTTATTACTTTGTCATTCGCCGATGTGAGATAAGTGCCACTCCCTGAAACAAAACTCGCCGGAGTGGCGAGATTATAAACGGCGATTGATTCGTTCGGAACACCGTGCTGTGTCAGATAATCGTAAAGTGCGTTTGTGTAAAACGTTCCCTGCGAATGCCCCACAAGAAGCACCTTACGAGTTGTTACCTGTGGATGAATCTGAAGAAGAATGGTCTTGAGGTCGTAGTCTGAAACGCTCGTGTTAAACGTCTGCGCCGCCGATTGCACCAAGTCCCCAAGCCCCTCTAGATGTGATTGATTATAGCCGTTGATGAAATCTACGCCCTGCAATTCTGAAATATTAGAAAACTTTTGACTAAGAGAACGCCTGTCTCTCTGAGCGTCTCCCTCTTCGGTGAGAATTCCATTTACATATACAACCGTATGTCCTTCCTTACGACACTCTAAAGCGTAGATACTTGTGGGTAAAAACGTCAGCAGCGCAAACACAACCGCAACCTTATTCATATAATATATTAGAGCAAGATGTCGAGATCACAATCGAACTTTCCTTTTATATCACCGTAGGACGTCATATATTTTGTACGTGACTCTTTGTATTTTTTTTCGCGTGCCTCTGTATTCAATACCAAATTCTCGACATTTTTTATTGTTTCGTCCAACAGGGTAGATTGGAATACATCGCCCGCACAAAAGTATCCACGATCCTCCTCTTGTATCACCGCAACCAGGGTCTCCGAATTAAATACCTCCGTAAACTCCATCTGCAACGCCCTTGCATACTGCAACATCGGAGCGCGAGTACGCGCTGAATCAGGATACTTCTCAAAAATCGCAAGTTCCACATCATCACGAATGCCATTTTCATTCGCATCCACCCCCTCAACGGTCGCGTCCACCAACGCCGGGTCTGGCACAGGGGGCATATTCACCCCCAGCACATCATCCATCACCAATTTCTGCCCATGAATCCTCTCCACCGCGCGCGCTGTTTTTTCTTCAACCCCTATCGCAAACACTCTATATATAACAAGCGCCCCATAGAGCGCGACAACAGCTAAAATCGCAATCACCCACCATTTTTTGAGCCACAACATCCGCCCGATTCTACCACCCAACTTTCTCTACAGTATATTGACTTCATTAACAAGATATTCTACATCACAACATCACAATTAATCTTAAGTTTTCACAGAGGTCCGACCTCTGGAAAGTGACTTTTCGGTGAACCAATCACTACCCTGCTCAAAACTCGCAAGTAAAGCCTGTATATCAGACTTATCCTCTATATAATTTTTTGCTTCTTCGTATGCAAGAATAGCTCGTTCCGGTCGCTCATCAGTGTAGAAGTCGTAATAGCTGGAATATTTGTAACTATCAAGAAATTTCTGTGCCCGCGTGGGATTTATAAGTATTTTTTCATCCCACTGTGACTCAATGAGAGAAATTGGATTCAAGTGTACATACGCGAATATCCAATTGAAGTATTGGTCCGTATTTACATGATTGCTTTTAAATTTTCCTTGAAATAGGGTACCGCTGTGTTCGTGTTTAAGGTTGAAATACATTGCATATCCAGTGCAAACCTTGCGCATGAAATTTGTTATTCCATTATCACTTTTTTGACGCAGAATGAGGTGGAAATGATTCGACATCAATGAATATCCCAGTATTTCTACGAGAGATTTATCAACGTTTTCAGAAAAAACATCTCCATCTCCAGAGGTCGGACCTCTGTATTTATATTTCGCCAAGGTATCTCTGAGTAAGATTGATTCACTATTATTCGAGAGATGGAGAAGTATTAGAAATCGACTGTAGTCATCTGCACACGTAAACAGGGGTTGTTTGTGGGCGCCGCGATTGAAAATGTGATACGTTTCTCCTGCCATCAAAGAAGCGTTACGTAACATGCCGTCACTATATCCCATGATCCAAAAATACTCCAGAGGTCGGACCTCGGGGTTTGGGTTTTGAAAACCAAAACTCCCGCACGCGCGGGGTTTTGGTGATCTTTTTCTAAACCTTTCCTACTGAGCGTTCACGAGGGCGCGAGTCTTTGGACCGAAGTAACCGACTGCCGGAGAAATTCCGTTCGCTGCTTGGAATTTAGCAAGCGCCGCTTTCGTGAGTCCGCCGAATCTTTCTGTTTCGTTTCCTGAAGATCCTGCTCCACTTGAAGCAATTGTGTAGCCCTTCATGTTCAAGAATATTTGCAAAGCCTTCACATCTGCTCCCGTTGAACCAACCTCTAAGTCGCGAGTGAAACTACTCTTCATCATTGCTGGTTCCACCGCTGGCGCTGTTACAACAGGCGTTTCTGCAGTTAGAGTACTAACGAACGCGCGTGTCAGAGGTCCAAAGAATCCTGTCGCGTCAATCTTGTTTGCCTTCTGGAACGCAACAAGAGCATTCTTGGTCGCGCCTCCAAAGTATCCCTTTGCAACACCCTTTGGCATTGTGAGGAATCCTTTGTTCTCAAGGAATGTCTGCAGTGCTGTTACGTCCGTCCCCCGCGCGCCCACCTTAAGGTTTGTGGTGAATGCGGACGCTTTTGCAGGAGTCGCAGGAACCGCGGGAGTTGCTGGAGTTATTGTTGGGGTTGCAGGAACTGCGGGAGTCGCAGGCGTTGCTGTTGTAACAGGAGCAGGAGATGCGGCTACAGATGAGCCACCACCTCCCCCTCCGCCACCTGAGCTACCGGAACCGCCGGAGCTACCTGAACCTGAGCTGCCTGCGACAGTCGCAGAGCCAGAACAAGTGTTGGATGAAGGTGTTATAGACACGGTTGTCGTTGCAGTTGAGAGTCCTACAAGTCTAAGACGTGATGCCGCCTCACATTCGTTTACCGTAATGAGTGAGTTCGCCGCGTCTGTGAGAAGCGCCTTTTTGTCTGTATTTCTGATTTCAATGAGCGAGTTTGGAGCAAGACGGACCGTGAAACCACCGGCATCCACTGTCATCGTTTCCATAACAGCACTCTCGGTATACACGTTGACGCTGACACTATTCGCCGTAATGACGGTATCAGTGGTCAATGTCAATTCGTTTGATGCTTGAGCAAAAGCCAACACAGGAAGCAACAGTGCGCCACTTGCGGCAGTGCCAAGTATTTTAAGTGCGTATTTCATACAGTTTGCCACTAAGTGAGCTGATAAAGAGAACTCTATGTCAGCTCATTACTTACAAGAACCAACCTGTACCATGATTGTACTCGTACCACTAATCCAAATTCTAGAAGGAACGCCGAGCGCATTCTCCATTTGGATACATCCACCAGCAGCTGCTGATGATGAGGTAAGCCACAGTGTCGTTGTTCCGGAACCATCAACGATAACTTCGGCATTTGTCTGCCATGGAGTCGTTGTACCGACAGTAAGCAAGTTCGCTATCGTTGTAGTTGCCATTGTGGAGGTCGCAGCTACGTTAAACGTGCTGTCAAACTCAACCGCCCCCTCAACACCGAGCTCATCTGCGTCTACCGTAGCAAGAATGTCAAACGTGTTGCCGGTACCAATTCGCAAAAATGTGAAGTACGCATTTGCCGTCGTAGAATCAGTTACCGCATCACCAAGTGTTACGGAACCCTTCGCATTTAACGTACCTTCCGTTGCAATGTTACCGTTTGACGCAGTTGTTGTTGCATACCCATTCACCATGAAGTTGCCCGTCTGTGAGGTGATGGAACTTGACGCGGCACCCGTTACCGTAAATGCACCAACTACAGTGGAAGATGCTTGAGATACAAATCCAGCTACATTGGTCGTAAGACCAGTAAGTGTCTGGGCGCCAGTCAGGGTAGAAGCACCGGTTACGGTAAGAGTACCGGCAGTTGCAATGTTACCGTTTGATGCCGTGGTTGTTGCAAATCCATTCACCATAAAGTTTCCTGTCTGGGACGTGATGGTGCTTGACGCAGTCGCGAGTGATGAATGACCTGAAACCGTGAGAGTGCCCCCCGTGTTTACGTTTGTACTAATAGTGGTCGCGGCTTCGACTGCCATGACAACAAAGAAAACAGAAACAAGAACAGCAAGCGTCATTGTGAGCCACCCGCCGTCTTTAATAAACGAAAAAGATCGTTGCATAAATAACAATTGTTACTAAAAATATTTTCGACTTAATAATGAAAATTTTGAGTGCCCGAAAAGAGCACAAAAAACTTTCGCCCTCATTATATACCCCTCCAACAAGAGAGAACGTGGACTACCTGTGGACAACTAAGCCCTAAAAATCTTATCTTCTCAAAGTTACAAGCTCCGCGTCTATCTGACGCACAATTCTTGTGTCTCCTAACTCGCGCGCGATGACACGCGCTTCTTCATATGAAGCAACTGCATTTTCTGTATCCAACTTTTCTTTATAATAGCCAGCAAATGCAAAGTATATCGCCATTTTTCCATTATCATCAACATATTCGAGCCCTTTCGTGAGTATATCAACAGCATTAGTAGTATCTTGCTTGTAAGAATACCTGTATAGTTCGTGTAAACCCACATAAGAAGAAGTGTTTTTTGGCTCTAATGCTAGAGATTTCAGATAGTACTGCTCTGACTCTTCATACTTTTTAAGGTCAAGGTGATACGTGTTTGCAAGATTTTGAATTGCTACAGGGTTTTGAGCCTCTTTTTCGAGATATTGCCAAATAAGAATCGCCCCATCAAGATCCCCTATTGTTTTATAAGAAATGGCCAAATCAAGCCACGGTTCTGCGTTCTTCGGGTTTGCCGCTATCATCTCTTTTGCGTTTTTTATGTTTTGAGCTGCAAAAGTACGAGCCTCTTCAGAGAAATCATCAGGAAATTCTATATTTCGCTCCAAAAGAGCATTCGGGTTAAACCCAAGTGAAGATGTGAGGTTCCGAATATCAAAAACCCCAGAATATGCAAGAGCGAGTAGTAAAAAAAGAAAAACTACAATCGCGATACCGACACCTTTTAATTTTGACATGCTCAAAAATTCCATGAGTGTGCATTGTACAAAATAAAACTTCTGAATGCAACAAACGCAAAACTCCCCACTGTATGTGGGGAGTTTTGGCGTTGTCTTTTAGCAAGTCAACTCTTGCTTCACGTTGTCGCCGTGAAAATTAGAACTACGGTGACAATGTGTGACCAGTCAAGCCAGATGACGGAAGACCAGGAATTGAATACCCGTTCGTCCAGTCAAGGGATGCTGCCACTGCAGTTGTCGTCGCGTTTGGCGACCAGATGAAGTCGTCATCTGTGTTTGCTGCCAAGTCAACGGTTGCCGCTTGCGCCATGAGGCCGCTTACAGTGTTTCCGATGACATAGGCAGAGTCACCCGCAAGTTTCGTCGTCAAGAATCCTGCGTATGTGCCCGTACCATTGGTACGAGTAACATCGAGGAGAACCTTGAAGTAGTACGTACTTCCTGCAGGAATCTGCAAGATAGACGAGAGAGCTGCGTCGTTGTCGCCAGAGATAATCTGACCGTCCGTTCCGTCGTAGACCAATCCATCTGTGTAGCCCGGCACCACCTGCGACATCGCAGAGTCGGTGTAGGCGTAAATGTCAAGGTTTTCAACGGTTGTCGTACCGGTTACAGCGTCAGCTGAAGACGTCGCGACGTTAATCACGAGCTTATACAACCCGACATCTCGAGCCGCATTTGCGCCAATCGAGAAGCAGTGTACCGCCTTCGCTGCTGCGGTAGAGAGAGTACCAGCTCCCGTTACACACGTACCTGTGACTTGCGCCACTGTAGGCACTGTGCGGAAGACACGTACTCCGAGAACGTTTGTGTCAGAGCTTGAACCTTGGTTAATCGTGGTACCAGATGCGACACCCATTGAACGTGTACCTGTGGTGTCATTCCCATCGTAGTCCACTTCAATGAAGGCGCCCTGCGTACCCGCGAGACCAGTTCCGATGTTCGCAAGGTCACCTTTAACAGTGATTACCCTGTATCCATCTTTTGGAACCTTAACACCCGCGAATCCGTCAGCGTCGTAGTCAGTCGTTACAAGAGTGGACGTGGCAAAGCGCGTTGCCGCGAATGTTGCCTCACCAACCTTGTTTGCGCCATCCCAGAGAGAAACCTTTGTGAGGTTACCCGGTGAAGATGATGCCGCAACGTTTGACATCTCAAGCGCTATACGATCGAGGCGCTGGTCTTCGTTCGTACCCGTGAAGCGATACGTGCCCAAGGTTACGTTTGAAGCGCCAGCTACCGCGATTGCGTAGGCAGGAGAAGACGAATCAAGAGCGACCGTCAACGCCCCACCTGATGAGACTGTCATTGTCTGACCGTCTGTGATTGAGGTAGAAGGCGTTGTCGGAGTGACCGTTGTTCCTGAATCAACTCCCGTACCGTCGAATGTTCCGTTTCCGCTTGAAGTGTTCAAGTCAAACGCGAACGTTCCGGTTGAGGCGCTGCCAGGAATGTCACACTTGACAGCGATAACCTTCACCGTTCCTTTCGGAATAAGAAGATTTCTGTCGAATGTGTAGGTGTCATCTCCGTCTGCGTCTGGGTTAACTGCCGTATCGTTCAACTTTGTCGCGCCATCGTAGGCGAAACAGTTTGTTGGGTCGATAGCCATAGTCGTTACTTCGTCGTAATAGAACTTACCGGTCGTAAACCTGACGTCCTCACCTGATTGTGTGCCGTCAAAGTTGTATTGACCGAGAAGCACGTTTACGGAACCCGCAACGATGTTTTGCGCGGCAGGAATCGGGTTGACCGAGAGGGCAACCGATCCGGCGCGCAGTGTCATGGTGTTACCCGTAACTACTGATGAGAGCGAAGAGAGGGAGATTGTATCACCCGTTACTACGCCCTTCACCGTTGTCCAGTCAGATGATGCCGTCGTTGAAGCGATGAGTGTCTGGCCGTTTGTGAAGTCCGTGCCGTACTTACCCTTCAATGTGTACACGTGGCGACCGGTTGGGAACGTTACTGTGTCGGTGAACGTTGCAGAACCGTATGCCGCCGCCGTTGCGCCATCTACTGGGCCGGCAACAACCTTTCCGTTCTCGTCAACCAATGTGACTGACGTTAGGTCGTTACCCTGTCCGCCTGAACCCGTGATTTGGTAGTGGTACACCTGTTGTGCAACCGTAATTGCCTCACCTTTGAGGTCAATAACGAATCCACCCAATACTTGGTTTGGCGTGTTTTCTGCGACATTCTGTGCAGGTACTTCGTTGGCGCGAGAAACAGAGCTTACTGTTCCTGCGCTGATTGTTACCTGTGAACCATCGAAGAATGGTGTGCCGGAGGTGAATTCTGACGTAGCGTTTGCCGCCGTTCCGCTTTCGGATTGGGTCGGAGTTACACCATAGCCATAAATTTCACCAACTGCGTAAATGTCGTTTGCTCGGTACAAGTCAAAGCGAACCGTTCGGTTTGTTCCCGAAATGAGATCACCTCGAACTTCGAACTCTTTTTGAGCTCCTTTGACAATCTCGAGACCATTGCCAGCGAATGTTGCTGTGTAGTACTTCCCGTCGTCAGTCACTGACGTTGGGTAGTCTGTACCATCAACACGAACGACGATGTTCGCGATGTCTGTCTTGCCAGCCGCTCCAGCTTGATTCCAGCGGATTGACTTGACCCAGATGTCTTCGGCAGAACCCGCAGTCGCGCGCACAGATGCGAATGTGTAGTTCGTGATGCCGATTTCCTTTGTCGCCGACGCGTCAGGATCAGATGCGCCTTGCGTCATCGCAAGAGAACCGATCGAGAGTGTCGAGTTGATTGTGTGAGTCGAACCCGTGATTGGAAGCGAGCCGGAAACAGTCGCTGATGTGTTTACACCAACGACTGAAACTTGGACAAGCTGACCTGCGTAGTCGTTGAGTGCTGTTGAGCCGACTGCCATATCACCAGCTACGGTGAGGGTCTTTGTCTGACCTGCTCCAACTTTTACTCCAGCCGTAAGTGTTGCTTGGTTGTTTGAGTTAAGCGACTTCGTGCTTCCGAGGCGAGTCGAGCCATCCACGAGAATGAGTCCCGCGAATACCGCGTTCGCCGCGTAACCGACGCGCTCAACTGTAACCGTATCAACTGTTACTTCTGAAGAGCTGTTGTTTGTAAGTTTGAATACGGTGAACGGAATTTGACTTGCGCCCTCAGGGGCGAGTTGATTCGCCGCCTGGACTCCAGCCGACACAGTCAATCCACCACCCGCGACTACCGGAACAGATCCTGTCCCCGTTGAAGCTCCACCACCCATGGCGTTTGCCTTGGTTCGTGAAGAAGCACCCCAGTATCCTGTACCCGCTGACAAACCTACAGGAGCGAGAATGTCTGACGCGTACTTGTTCTGGAATTTCATAACCGCCGCCTTCGTCTTTGCACCGAAGTACGATGATTCATTTCCAGGAGAGCCCGCGCCGGACGACGCTACCTGCGTGTCTGACATTGAGTTCAAGAATTTCTGAAGATTCATGACTTCACCACCGGAATCCCCCATAGAGTGATTGCGTGTGAATGTGAAGCCCGTACCACCTCCAGCTGAAGCAGCTTGAAGAGTGGCAATTTGTGCGAGCAGTGCGTTGATCTGTGCTTGAAGTTCATCGAGTGTCGCCGCTTGCGCTGGTGTCGCGAAAGCAAAAACAGAGAGAACGAGGCCGAGACCAATCAAGACTGCCGCAACGTGTTTTGTTGCTAATGTATTACTCATAGTTTTGATTTTGACCTTTCATCCCGGCAAGCCGGGACCGCGCGCGCATCCTTTCGACGAAGATACGTTTGCGTAGTAGATGTTTCCAACAGGCGTGTGCCCGTGAAAACAAATCTTGATAATCACCGCCCCGCGCATGTAATGAAAAAATGAAACGCAAAATAAAATAATTACGTTTACATTTTTACCCCGCACGAAGACAGCGTGTTTGCTAATCCTCCACACACACTCGTTAATTAATAAGTGGTGTGCGGTGGACGTAGCAGCAAGAAGTTAGACAGCAATTCGGAGTGACTGAAATTATTTCGGGACAAACAGATTTTCTGAGAGAAATAAGAGAACATGTGACGTAGAAAAAATCTACGCCTTTGAGAATTACGTTTATTTCCTTTCACTATTAAATTTTCAACGAACAAGCAGAAGTGCACATACACCCCTGGATGCGCCTAAGGGGAAACCCCCTCTGGCCGCATCACACACAATTATATAGTGTCCCTGGGCTTGATTTTTATGTGCAAACTGTGTTTTTGTGGATAACTAACGCAACAGTAACAGCGCCAAAAAGGCGCTTTTGCCTACCGTTTCGCAGATACTTCCACAGGGCAAGAATACACGTTTCGGGTTATAAGGTCAATAGATATCCACTAGACACAAATCTATTACTGTTTTGCTATGTAAAACCTCCTAAAAATCAAGGAAAATCATCTTTCCTTGTATAAGTTCCAGAATATAGATAAAAAAAACAAACCTGATCAGCGAAGTACGAAGAAGAAAAACACCTTCAGAGTTAGGCATTAAAAAAACTACTATTTAACAAGTTCATATAGACTCCACCTTTTTGCACCAAATTTTTTTACCTGTCCTTTAGAAACAAGAAGTGCCAGTTCGCGCTGAATCATTTTTTCACTGCACTCCGGCATGTTTGAATATATGTCCTTTATACCCAACCTCCCGTTAAGCTTAAGTATTTCCATCACTTCTTGTGAGCGGGCTTTTGTTGACTGCGTCCTATAAGAAATTTTGCTTTCTGTCTTTTGTAAGTCCTTTTCTTTATTTTGTAATAAAATCTCTGTTTTTGTTTCTGCGGTCTGTATCGGTGAAATTATCTTTTCCTGTCCTTCAATAGCATTGACGCGCTCCTTTTGTTGTAAAGGTTGATTTATTTCTGGAATTTTCGGTATGAGATCTTCGCGCCTCAAAACAACGGACTCTGAAAGATCTGACCGTTGTGACGCAACAAGAAGAGACCCAAGGTCATCAAGCGCCTGAATAACCTCACTCGCATTTTGAGTTGATATGTATCCAGCAACCGCAGACATCCGCATAAGAGAAATCAACTCCCTGACCGTCGCTTGCACAGACTGAACGAGGTCTGCTCCAGAAGAACGCAATCCAGAACGTAGTCCGAGAATGGAAGATAGAAGCCCCATGCCTTTTCCCCTCAGTGATTCGCGTATTTGATCTGTGTAGTTGAAGTGGTTCGTTAATAAAAATATGGCCGCAACTATGCGTTCGGCCCTCACATATGCCCGCTCTCCTGATGTGTTGTTTAGAAATGGGCTAGTTTTAATCAATTGGACATCCAAAAAGCTCGATAATGCATTTGTCTTTTGTGTGTCCTTTATATCGCTCATACAAATCTCATCTTATATACAGTTGTCCTTTACATGTATTTTTATAAAATCAATTGGTTCATTATATAAAGGACGATGCATCACGCAAGTGCTTTGTGTGTTCAAATCTGTGGATATTGGAATCGAGCCGGTGTGTTCTGTCTTGGACATGAAATCTACTTATATATTAAAATGAGACGTCTAATCTCATCGTGCTATCATTGCAGAATGAGAAAAGGAGAGCGTAGCAAAAAAGAAAGAAAAAATGAGGAGGAGGGTCGTTCACACGTAAGCTCTGGCGCCCTGCGTGGTTCTCTTGCGATCCTTCTTATGGCCCTTGCGGGGGTTCTCGTCCTTGCCTCGTTAGGAAGCGCCGGAGTTGTCGGAGAATACCTACACAAGACACTTACCACAATACTTGGAATCGGATACTCCCTCCTTCCCCTGTCACTTTTCATGCTTTCTATCATTATTATTCGATCGTTTGAAAAACATTTCGGGGTTGTACAGATGGGAAGTATCTCTGTTTTCCTGTTCTCTGCGCTCGGTATTATAAATCTCGCATTTCCTGGCGGAGGAGGACTTCTGGGAACAATGGTTTCGAATCCACTTGTCTCCGCGGTGGATACCGTTGCCGCGCTCATATTTCTCGGAGCATTCACCATCATCTCCCTCGTTGTTGCGTTCGACATCCACCTTGCGTCCGTTGCTGCTTCTTTGTACGAACGTATGCGCTCTCGGAGCGATGGAGAAACGGAAGAAGACGCGAGCGAAGATGTTCCCATAACCACTCTTCCGGAAACAGAGACTGAAACAGAGAGAGATGAACGAGACCGCGAGGAAGAACAGCCGCTTGAACATGCAGAGAAAAAAACGGAATTTGAAAAAGAGCCTGTCACTCGCACGTTTGAAAATCAGGACTACGCGCACGGCTTCCCTATTCTTCTCGCAACAGATGACTCATACACACCCCCCCCAATTTCCCTTCTCGGAAAAAACAAAGGGAAGCCTGAAGTCGGGGATGTGAAGGCGAATATGAACCTCATAAAACGCACGCTGCAAAATTTCGGTATTCAGGTAGAAATGGACGAGGCGTCTATCGGCCCCACCGTCACACGCTATGCGATGAAACCGGCAGAAGGCGTGCGACTCGCAAAAATTGTAGCTCTCCAAAGTAACCTCGAGCTCGCGCTCGCGGCCTCCCCGGTACGCATTGAAGCACCGATTCCCGGCAAATCGCTCGTTGGCATGGAAGTTCCGAACATTTCACGAACAACGCTCGGACTCGCTCCCATGCTGGGGGACCCAACATTCGCGCAAAGCGAGAAACCGCTCATGATAGCACTCGGCAGGAGTATCACAGGCCAGCCGCACTTCGCGGATCTCGCGCGCATGCCGCACTTGCTTGTCGCCGGTACAACGGGAGCTGGAAAATCTGTTTCAATACACAGTTTTATCGTTTCTCTTCTCTACCGCTGTTCTCCACAAAGATTGCGACTCATTTTAGTTGACCCAAAACGAGTTGAACTAACTATGTATAACTCTATCCCCCACCTCCTTACCCCCGTCATCACAGACGCGAAAAAAACTATTCTTGCAATGAAGTGGCTCGCGAAAGAAATGGAACGTAGGTACAACATTCTTGAAGCAGAGTCCGTTCGAGACATCGCTTCATATCACGAAAATGTCGTTGCCCCTGCGCTTGCCCAGGCAGAGGAAGGTACACGGTTACCGGAAGCAATGCCTTACATTGTAGTCGTTATTGATGAACTCGCAGATATTATGTCGATGTATCCGCGAGAACTTGAAGCCGGAATCGTTCGCCTTGCCCAAATGAGTCGGGCCGTAGGCATTCACCTTATACTCTCTACCCAGCGTCCGTCCGTAAAAGTAATCACCGGCCTCATTAAAGCGAATATTCCGGCGCGCGCCGCGTTCCAAGTCGCCTCCAATATAGACTCGCGCACTATTTTAGACATGGGTGGCGCAGAAGAACTTCTTGGTGCGGGTGATCTTCTGTTTCTCTCTCCTGAAATGTCAAAACCTCGCCGCCTGCAAGCTCCATTTATTTCAGAGAATGAAGTGAAGAGAGTCGTCGCAGCAATTGCGAACGCCAACAAAGACACGGTCGCGATGGAGTTGGATTTTGCGTCGCAGACAGGAGAAACCATAATTGGAATATCGAACGATGGGGAAGATGAGGATGACCTATACGAAGAGGCGAAAATATCCGTCATTGAGGCTGGCAAAGCATCGACGTCGTACCTACAAAGAAAACTTCGCGTGGGCTATTCACGCGCCGCGCGACTCATTGACCTCCTAGAAGAACGCGGTGTCATAGGTCCGGGGAGCGGTGCGAAGCCTCGAGAAGTTATCGGAATAACTACCCCAGAAACCCTAATCGACACCGAGGAAACATCAGACGAACCCGACCAGAAAGACCTGTAGTACTTTCATGTTGCCATACCACAGCCACATATCAAATGTAATTCTCGCATTATTTTTTGTACTGCTTGTCGGATACGGATACTTTGAGGCACGGGGAATTCTGTATGGCCCAAAAATAACCATCCCCACAGACACCCCCTTGGTGCATGATCCGTTTATTACCCTGCGCGGAACGGCAGAACGTATTGTTGAAATGCGCCTTAATGGAAGTGTGGTTGCGGTCACAGAGCAAGGATTATTCGAGGAGCCGTACGTGCTCATCCCCGGATACAACCGCTTGGTGCTTGAAGCAAAAGACACCTATGGTGACACTGACAAAAAAGTTATTGAGATTATGTACGAACCCCTTACGATTACACCAGCGCAAGAACAACAAGAACAATGAGGGGTGCCTCAAAGAAAAACAACAGAACACACACTCCCCTTTTCAGCCACCCCCACCCGTGTATATACTTTCAAAAACCATATCTATGAGTACATCTAAAAAAATAAAAAACGCACCACCCCCAACGTCGCACAAAGAACTTGACCGCGCACTATCAGACATAAAAACAAAATTCGGCGACGAGGCGATCATGAAGCTGGGAGATGCGCCAAAAGTAGATGTAAACGCCATCCCCACTGGCTCAATCGGAGTCGACTGGGCACTCGGAATCGGTGGTATGCCACGTGGACGCATTATCGAAGTATTCGGTCCAGAATCATCAGGAAAAACAACACTCTGCCTCCACATAATCGCAGAGGCACAAAAAAAGAACGGCATCTGCGCATTCATTGACGCCGAGCACGCACTCGACCCAGAGTATGCAAAAAAAGTTGGCGTAAAAATAGAAGACCTCCTCGTGTCTCAACCGGACACAGGAGAGCAGGCGCTTGAAATTGTAGAGTCCCTCGTCCGAAGCGGAAAGATAGATGTTATCGTCATTGACTCGGTCGCGGCACTCACGCCAAAAGACGAGATCGAGGGAGATATGGGCGCGCAACACATCGGTAAGCAAGCGCGACTCATGTCGCAGGCACTCAGAAAACTAACCGCGATTGTCGCAAAATCAAAAACAATAGTCATTTTCATAAATCAGATACGAATGCAAATCGGTGTCATGTTTGGTAATCCGGAAACGACACCTGGGGGCAAGGCGCTCAAGTTTTACACTTCCGTGCGCATCGACATCCGTCGTATCGCGCAAATAAAAAAAGGAGATGAAACTATGGGCGGGCGACACCGTGTGAAAATTGTAAAGAATAAAATTGCCGCACCATTCAGACAAGTTGAATTCGATATGCTCTACGGAGAAGGTATCTCCCGCGAAGGAGAGCTTCTCGCCCTTGGTGAAAAATACGGACTTGTAGAAAAGTCGAGTAGTGGATCATATACATACGGAGAACATTCACTCGGTCGTGGGTATGACGCCGCCCGTACATTCTTGCAAGAGAATACACCAATCACGAACACTCTTCTTAAAGAAATAAAAACAAAGCTCGCGTAAAACTATGCTGGCATATAACGATGTTACACCGAAGAGGATAATTCTAATCGATGGTGAGCCGTATGAGGTGCTCACCCATCACGTATTCCGCATGCAGCAGCGCAAGCCGGTAAACAAAACAAAACTGCGCAACTTAAAAACTGGCTCTGTCACCGAATATACATTTCACCAGGCAGACAAAGTTGAGGAGGCAGACATCGAATCACGCCAAGCGGTTTTTGTGTACAACAAAAAGAATGAATGGTGGTTTCATGAAAGTACTGACAAATCAAAACGTTTCTGTATAGATGAACGAGCAATCGGAGATGCTGGCCGCTTTTTAAAAAGCGGAACAGAAATTGATGTCGTGTGGTTTGATGGTGCTCCCATACAGGTACGCACCCCGATTAAAGTGGACCTCAAGGTACTTGACGCCCCTCCTGCCGTGCGCGGCAACACAGTACAGGGCGGAACAAAGATTGTAACGTTAGAAACTGGAGCTACCATCCTCGTTCCTATGTTCATAAACGAAGGAGACACCATCCGCATCAATACTGAAACAGGGGAATACGTCGAGAGAGCTTAGTGTAAGATGCGCCCAGGCTCCCAAACCACGCCATCCACAGTTCGATTGAAATTTTGTATGGGTGATATCGGCAACATAACACGCATCTAAAAAATTAAAACGCCTGCGCGGTAGTAACCAAAAGAAAAATGCCGATAACGTTTACTGTATATACGAGGGACACGAAGTAGTATTGAGAAAGTTTCGACGCGCCGATCATCAAAAGTCCAAGCTCATCCGGCAAGGGAGACGCCAGGACCACGGCCCCAAGCGCCGGAACAATCCACGAAAAGGGCCTACGGCTCAGTATTCTCCCGAACTTCCGAACCCGCACTCCCACCAGTGTGTCCACGACGTCCTGTGCCAATCTGCTCCGTATAAAACGGAAGAGAATTAAATCCCCGCACACAACTCCGAGAGCGCCGATCAGAGCTATCTTCCACACCGCAACGTGTGCCCCCAGACTAACCAGCGCGACTGCCGCGGGAGCTGACGTTAAAAAAGATGTATACAACATGCCGGACAAAAAGCTTCCTGCCTCTCC
>DATDXU010000021.1:0-12144 GCA_036517195.1 Minisyncoccota bacterium | reverse complement strand
CAAACTATGCGATGGATGTGTTTACTCAAACAGGAGAAAAAGGCTCGTGCGCTGTTACGGTTACTGTAACTACTCCAACACCTCCGCCTGGCTCCTTGTCCGCGGAACTTTCGTGCGCGCCCGCGAGTGCTGAAGTGGGTGGCGCGGTGGCGCTTGCGTATGCGTGCAGGAACGCGACGTCTGCTACAGGAAGCGGATTCGACACGGCTGGGAAACTTGAAGGGGAGGCGACAGTGGGTGTGGTTGCACCAAGCGCTGGAGGAAAATCTGTAACCTACACGCTCACGTGTGCGGGCACTGGTGGTCAGGCGACAAAAACATGCAGTGTGAATATCGGACAGTCGGCGATTGTGTTGGTGGCGAATCCGCGTGAAGTTGTCTCGGGCGCAACATCAAACATTGGGTGGGCGACGGTGGGAATGAGCTCGTGCGCGGTATCAAGCGTGCAGTTGTCTGCATTTACCGAAGAGAATAAATCAAAAACGGCAGTCGCGGGAGTGGTAAAGACGCCTTCTCTCACGCAAAACACGGATTTTAATCTCACGTGTGCCACAAGCGCGGGCGGTGTGCGCTCCGCGACGACGACAGTCATTATTAAATAGTTTACAGATGACGGTGTACAGTGTGCGCGGAAAAATATAAAGGATAGTCCTTTATAATGGTTGGGTTTATAGCCATAAGCAACAGTTCCATATATGGAACTGTTTCAAGGTCCCCAAGGGGAACCCTTGGTACACGATACGGGGGAGTGTTTTTAAGGTTGTACAATAGAGATATGAATCGCCTCGGTTTTTTGGTACTTACGGTAGGCGTATTTTTGACCCCGATTTTTATTGGTGCTGATGTGCTTGACCAGCCGTTTTTTGAAGGAGTGCTTGGGCGGACAGCGTATTCAATTCCCGCAGAATACACGCGTAGCACGGGAGTAGATAATCCTTTGCGGTTTGCCGTCCCCGCAGAGTTGGATGTGGTTGGGTCTCTTGAGAGTGTCGGGGGAGCAGTTGTTGGTGTTCTTGACGCAACCGTACTCGCCACGATTGATGACTCCAAAAACTTTATCTCCATGTCCCGCGAGACGTGGGACGCGTCTCGCGGGCGTCTCCTGGGTGCTGCGTGGTTTGCGTGGCGCGATCTTATGGGTGCCGGCACCGCAATTCGGGCGGATGTTCTCGGCGCAATGGGAGAAACGAGAGACGCATGGAGAGCGCTTCCTGGTGAATTGAACGATGGTCTTCTTGCCGCGGCGCACGTCGCACGGGGCGCTTTCTCACGTGTTGTAAAAAGTGTTGGTGGGCGGGTGCGCGTCGCAGTAGAGGCAACACACAATAGTATGCAAACAGCCGCTCTTTTTGCGACTGTCTACCTTTCGTCTGTTAGCGTGTCAGGACTTGAAGATATCACGGTGCCTGAAGTGCCCATTGCGCCACAAGAGATAGAGGTTGTGTTTGTGGAGCGTTCAGAGCCTCTGCGAGAGTTTACGTGCTCTCGAGCGGGAGGTTTTGCTCGCTATGCGTGGTGCCTCATGCATATACAGCGCGCGCTGTAGTCATGAATTATCTAGAGTCCGAAGAACTCGAGGATTTTGTGTGTCTTTGACTCTTTCATCGGCACTTCGTTCACGTGCTCAAGAAGAAACGCGCGTACAAGGGCAGGGTCCACATGTTCAAGTGGAAGTGCGAGATTTGGTGTTAGAAACTTTGTTGTATCAATAAGGAGAATGGGGTGGTGGGCTCCCTCTTCCTCAACCCAAAAGGAAATGATGTTATTAAATTTGTGGAATATATCACCGACGCGAATGCCGTATTCTGAAATTTCAAAATCAATCAACTGTGGCGGTTTGTACGCAATCAATCCGAGCGCGACGGAGGCGGCGATAATAAGAAGCGCAAAAAATACGTTGCCCAGAATGATGCTTGTGAGGGCGATTGCGAGCGCTGTTACACCGAGCGCGATGAACCAGTCACTTCCTCGTTCAATATGAGAGTGTTCAAACGCCTGCCATCTAATGGGCGGTTTCATCTCTCTAGTATATATGCTTCTCTGGGGTTACTTTGGGCTAGGTAAGAAACCTATGGAGATACTGAGTTTACACATCCAGACGCAAAATTCTTTACCGTATCTGTTTCAAGGCAG
Source organism: Minisyncoccota bacterium (assembly GCA_036517195.1). GTDB lineage: Bacteria > Patescibacteriota > Minisyncoccia > Phycocordibacterales > UBA2100 > UBA10103. The sequence continues at coordinate 10,011 of DATDXU010000021.1, read as the reverse complement.
AACGCGACAGTATAATCGTTCCCAATTGAGTTTGAGCTGTATGAATAATTGTATTGCGGAGAGAGAGGGTCTTTTGGAATTGTGCTGATTGCTTCGGCGCCCGTGAGTCCAGTCGAAACACTGTCTGTACCAGTTAAGGTGGTGGTCGCGACGGAAATTGGATACGAACCGCCTGTAATTTGATATAGGGCGAGGGCCTTTTGAAGTGTTTGCACATCCTCCATTCTTCGTGCGTCGCGCGCTTTTGCTTGCACCGTGCCGAACGAGGCGATAACTATTGACGCCAAGAGGCCAATAATTGCTATGACGACGAGTAATTCTATTAAGGTAAATCCTGATGTTTTGTATTTCATCGTCCCATTCTATCCCGCGCTTCACACATATCGCAAGGGGGTGTGCACAAGATGTTTTTCCAGGCCTTTTTGTAATTTTCAATTTTGGCGGAGGGGGTGAGATTTTCACCCCGTTAGATAGTCTACACACATGTTCAGCTTCAGCGCGGAGGGGGTGAGATTCGAACTCACGGTGCCTTTCGGCACAGCGGTTTTCAAGACCGCCGCACTAGACCCCTGCCTATCGGCAGACAGGACTATGCGACCCCTCCATGGCAAACTCTAAACTGTCCGCCAGTTTATGCAACAAAAGACAAGGCAAACCTATCGGTTTGCCTTGAGCGACTCTGTCTCACTGAACATGCGGTCCAGTATATTTGTTGCGAACTGCACCTCTTCGGGTGTAAGGTACCCAACGTGCCAATACGCGAGGGTTGTTTTATTTCCCATGAGATAAAAACCAACGAAGCGCAAGCACGCCAATATTGCGACCCGTGGTTTTTCTGAGCACCTCAATCTTTCGAGAAGTGTAGAGAAACTAAGGGGGACGTTTTCCTGATACCCATTCCCGATACAAAAAATTTCTCTATACCCAAGCATCATAGCCAATAAATCAACTGCCACCTCTGTGTCTTCGAGCTCGTCAATGGTCGGCTTGCCAGCATACAGTGTACTCAGTACTGTGTGAGACAATTCGTGCGCCGCAATACGTATGAAGGTTTCGGGCGGTGCCGCAGCAACGAAAGAATCTTTTGCGCGTATTCTTACCTCCGGAGGGTTGTGCAACGTCTGTATGGACATGCAAGCACAGCGCATACGGGAACGATCACTGACCGTGAAGAATATTCCAAGATTCAGGTGTTGTAGGTTGAGCGTGTCGTGTATGCATACAATGATGTCCTTGTAGTTTTTCTCGACATGGAATCTTTTCATTTTTTCTAACTGTTCGAACGAAATGGGCGCGCGAGGGTTACCAACATACTCGGATAGTTTTTTGATGTACTCCTCGATCATTTTTCTTCTCACCGCACACCTCCACAATGTGTTCGTTTTTGTCTTTCGCTACAATGACACAAAGTTTCCTTTTTCGCAAGAGATGCGGTACACTGTGCCAATGAGACATGTAGGAATAGATTACGGAGTGAAACACATAGGCATTTCCATGTCTGATGCGGAAGGAAAATTTGCCTTTCCACACACTGTTGTTCCTAACAACGAAGACATCGTCTCTGTTATTGGTGAGATTGTGCGGGAAAACGATATTGGGACGATTGTTGTTGGGGATGCGCGCGCGTTTTCTGGGGACAGTAATCAGATAACACAAGATGTTGAAGAGTTCGTGCGGGTTCTAAAAGAAGAGGTGGGTGTTCCTGTGGTGCTGGTGCCCGAAGCGTGGAGTTCAGTTGAGGCGCGTAGGTTTTCAGGCGAGGCGCGCGCGAATGATGCGTCTGCCGCGGCGATTATCTTGCAGAGGTTTCTTGATGGGGTCTCGAAGTAGTATTATTTTTATATGAACGAAGTATCGTTTGAAGATTTTGCAAAACTGGATATTCGCATCGGCACGGTAGTTGCCGCGGAGCGTGTCCCAGACACAGACAAACTTCTGAAGTGCACTGTTGATTTTGGTGGCATGCCCGAAGGGATCGGAATACGCACCATTGTGTCTGGTGTTGCAGAGTGGAAAGCGCCCGAAGACATTATTGGTAAACAATTTCCATACATTGTAAATCTTGCTCCACGAATTATCAGGGGAGTGGAAAGTCAGGGGATGCTTCTCGCGGTTCGTGATGAAGCGGGCGTTGCGCTTCTTGCTCCAGAGCGAGCCGTCGTGAACGGTGCGCATGTCCAGTGATGAGGTGAGCGCAGTGATATAATTGAACAATGAAACCTGCTCTTTTTGGAGAGTTTTTCGGCGGTGGCGTGTCATTGTCCAGGGTTTTTGACGAATGGTTTCCGACCCCTCTTTTTTTACAACCAAGCGCCGTTGGGGTTGATATTTCTGACGCGTCAGTCAAGTGGGTGGCGTTGGAATCGCAGAAACATCCGGTGCGCGTTCACTCTTTTGGGGAAATGCCAATTGCCCCAGGTGTTGTCGTTGCGGGTGTTATCAAAGACCAATCCGTGCTTGTTACGGTGCTTCAGACATTACGTCAAGGCGGAATTACAGAGGCTCATGCCGCTCTTCCGGAAGAGGCGGCGTATGTATTTACAATATCCGTTCCGGAAGATTCTACTCGTGAGCAGATACTGCATCTCATTGAGTTTGAATTTGAAGGTCGGGTTCCTATTGTACCCGAGGCATCCGTGTATGATTTTGAGGATATCCCGGGAACGAAAAAAAATGGCGTGCGGGAGATCGGAGTTGTCGTGTTTCCGCGAGAGCTTGCAGAGGCGTATGTTCGCGCGTTTGAAAGCGCGGGCATACGTTTGCTTTCTCTTGAATTGGAGGCGCGTTCCATTGCGCGTGCTGTAATTGCGCGCGGCGTTTCTGTGGATTCTATAGTGCTCTTAGTTGATTTCGGACGATCTCGGTCAGGTATTGCAGTCTTAAAAAATGGCATTCCGATATTTACAGCAACTACGGAGATTGGGGGGGATTTGGCAACACACGAGCTTATGGGGGCGCTTTCGGTGTCGGAGTCTGAGGCGGAAGAGATACGGAACGAACGTGGGCTCCTTACAGATCCAAAAAAAGACTCAAAGGTGCTTGAAATCACAACGCGCGTAGCGTCGGCGCTTTCCGCCGAGGTGACTCGATACTTTACATTTTGGGATACTCGTAAAAATGAAACGGGAGAGCGTGTAACGCCCGTGTCTCACATGATACTCGTCGGAGGAAGTTCAAACTTGAAAGGTCTCGAGGATTATATTGCGCATCGGGTGAACGCTCCTGTCTCGCGCGCCGATGTGTGGCAGAACGTTTTTTCTTATGATGACTATATTCCGCCGATTCAGCGTCGTGCATCGTTGGGGTTCGCAACAGCAATCGGACTTTCGCTTCGCGGGATACACGCATGAACTTACTTCCTGAACAGCCGCGAAAGAGAGTGAAGTTGGAATACGGGATGCGAGCCCTGTTTGTTGGTGCCTCGACCTTGGCGTCTGTCGCGGGAGTTGCGCTACTCACCCTCGTGCCCGCAGTGTTTGTTTCTTTTGAAAATGGCCATGTACAAGAGCGCTCCACGCTTGAAGTTTTGGGTGAACAGTCAAAAAAAGACAGGGAGGACATTGCGCGCGCCCAGACACTCCTTGCGGATGTTCTTCCACTCGCCACGTCATCCCCGTCGATTGTTGCGATGTTCAATAAAGTTCTTTCATTCAAACCTTCCGGTGTACGCGTTGAATCAATTTCTTTTTCCTCAGACAAGGGGCGTACCCTCACCGTGTCTGGAGTTTCAAGTGGACGCGATGCTCTGAATACATATAGAAACGCGCTTGTGAATACGAACGTGTTCGGGCGCGTGTCGCTTCCCGTTGACGCTCTTGTCGGAAGTTCGTTGGGAGCTTTTAGCATTACTCTCTCTGGTGGATTTTGAATGTATGCATACACGCAACATACGTCCACGTGCATGGGGAGTAGCCATCCTCGCCTGTGTATTGTGGGTGGGCGTGCTGTTTCTCGTGTGGCAATTACAGGGAGTCGAAGATGTGTGGGCACTGAAGGCGGTTGATAGTGAACAGGTGGCGGCGCGTGAAATGATGCTGGCGCAACTGCGCACACTTGTGCGAGAGACAAAAGGTGAGCGTGAGGCGCTTATGAATCTTGCATCTGTTGATGTCATACATGCGATAGATGTTATTGAAGATGCGGGTCTTGCTTCCGGTGTAACACTTGACATCGGGGGCGCGGTTGCAGATGACACGGTATTTGGTCGTGTCTCTCAAACACGCACGCTTGCTCTCGTCGTGCGAGCGCAGAGCACTTTTCCACGTCTCGTGCATATGGTGGCGCTTCTTGAAACAGTGTCGATTCCGTCTGAGATTTTGCACGTTGAACTGAAAAAAGTTTCTGGAAGTACGTCCGACTGGACTCTTTCGGCGCGCGTTCGTGTTACAACAACAAACATCAACGGCCTATGATATTTCACACACCGAACCCACGAGATTTTTGGTCCACCATCGACGAGCCGGAGCGCATGTCAAAACTCGTGCGCGTGTACTGGAGAGCGCTTCTCGCCACTTCCTTCATGCTCGTTGTTGGATTTTCAATGTACGGTGTGTGGCAAGTAACATTGCTGTCTGAACTTGCCAATCTCATTCCAAAAATCGGTGCATCTCAGAGCCCCCTTGATCGTCCTCAACTAAAAAATGTGCTGGAAAGTTTTCAAGCTCGTGAAGAGCGGTATGATTTTTTGGAAAAGAATCCACCGAGTATAAAAGACCCATCTTTGTAGACAGTGCGAGTATGGCGCGTGGAAATTGTGGGCCAAACGGTATAGGATAAGGATTATGCCCCATAAGCAAAGCTTTTGTGGGCGTCGCTCGGAAAAAATGAAAATGTACTATTTTCATTTTATTCACTCGTTAGCCCCCATAGCTTAATGGATAAAGCAACGCTCTTCTAAGGCGTTGATCTAGGTTCGACTCCTGGTGGGGGCACACGGTAGAAAAAGCAAACTGCTTTGCTTTTTCGTACATGTGTGCCGGCCGCAGGTATGTTTTGCGAGTACGCAAAACGACCGAGGCGGGGCCTGCGACCTCGCTTGTGCGACGGTGCAAGCGAGAGTTGTGGGCCACTCATGCCGGCCGGAGTCCCGCTATAGCGGGACGAGGCGGGTGAGGATGCGGTTTAAAAAGCATCCGCAAGACCTTTTGAGGTATTTTCGAGCGTGCGAAAAAAATAACCAAAAGGTGTACTGATTCTGTAAGAATCGCGTGCGTTTCCAGCAGGAAACGACAGGTGACCACACATATTTTTTGGTCGGCTAATCCATCAACCGAAACATCTGATGTTCTTTGGTATTAGCTCCTATTGAGTCCCGACTATCGTCACGGTGCCGTAGATGAGAGCGCCGGAGCGGGGAGTGCTTGCAACCGGCCCCGGCTTATACAGTTCCGCCATGTAGGTGCCGGGCGAAACGTACGTGTGGTCAATAATGCATTGTGATTCGAAGCAGAAAAATGAAGCACCACGTTCTGTTTGTGAATCTCCAAAGTCAATGTTGAAAGATTCTACTTCTTCTCCGGCCGGAATTGCGCCAGCTGTAGAAAATCTCACTTCTAGCGGTGCGGGACCGGATGTTTTCGATGCGGGAAGCTGGTTCGGTAGTACAACCGAGTTCGGTATGAGCTTGAAACTCTTATAAAAATCAGTGAACGAGTCCCGCTTTACTGCACCGTTATGCATAACGTAAAAACGATTCTGTTGCTCGATTATAACCGCCTCATAGTCCCAGGTTGGCACAGAGGGAGTGGTTACCACAACTTTGACTGCAGAAATTCCATTGATTGTAATATTCCCCCTTTTTTCTTGCCGGTCACTAAATTGTTTGCCCATGTCCTTGATGTACTGCTCAACATTTGTGGACGACTTCTCGTAAGCGAAAACAAACAATTCACCATCGTATCCTTGATTTCCAAAAGTCCCTGTGCCGAAAGAAACGACCCAGCCCGGATATCCTGCTTTTCCGTCTCCGGCCTCGCTGACAATTTTCCATGCTGGCGGGTATTGGATTTCAAAACCGTAGCTACTCCGATATGTCTGCCAAACGGAAGCCGCACCGCTCGGTTGTGTTGACGTAGTTTTTGGTGGTGCATTGGTTTGTGTCAGCTGATTGTTCACAATCGGCTGCGTCTCGCTATTCGTGCTCTGTTGCCTTGTTGGAAATTCTGTTGCCCCGGAAGTCGCGGGAGTGTTCGATTTGTTCAAATACCACCAACCCCCACCGGCTATGGCGACGACAAGAACGACAATTAAGGTGATGTTTGCAAATCCGCGACTCATAAAATTCTGCATTTTGTATTGTATGAATAAAAATTTTCCTTTCCCTCATGCCACATGGTTCGAGCCGATGTTTTTCCAGGTTCTTTTGCGGTTGTTGAATTGTACCACTATGTTTTCCTGTCGTTTGGTGGGCGCTACAGGACTCGGTCACAGGTTTTCACCTACTGGCAAAACCTGCGACCCCGCCTCACTCGCCCGCGCTCGCTCCGGCTTTCGAGTCCTTGCTATAAAAACAAGTAACACCCAAGGGCGGAGTGTTACTTGTTTGTTATGGGCGCTACAGGACTCGAACCTGTGACCTTCACTGTGTAAAAGTGTTGCTCTACCAACTGAGCTAAGCGCCCGTACCCAAGAGCATATCATACGCGGTACTTTTCTTGACATATATCAATGTTTGACCTGAAGTACATATGAGCCTATAGTGCCCGAAGTTATTGGCAGTGTGAGGTGTGTATGGATACCAAAGGTAACCCAACCTGTGTCGGCATCATTCTTGATGGAAACAGAACGTGGGCGAAAAATCGTCGGCTTCCGCACCTTGAGGGACACAGGCGAGGTCGCGACCGTGTTGTTGAATGTGCTCGCGCTCTTCTTGACCGTGGAATACCGCACCTGGCGGTGTTCGCGTTCTCAACTGAAAACTGGGCTCGCAAAGCGGAAGAAGTTTCCTACATGATGGGCTTGTTCCGCGAAAGCGCGAAAATGGAATTGAGAAAACTTTCCAAAGAAGGTATTCGGTTGCGGTTCGTCGGGCAGCGCGGACGTTTCCCAGAAGACATACAAGATACCATGCGTGAGCTTGAACTTGAGACCGCTCGCAACATACGCCTCACGCTCTGGATGTGTGTTTCCTACGGCGGACGCGCGGAGATAGCAGAGGCGGCGCGGAGCGCGGCGCGGCATGGTGAAGTGACGGAAGAAACGATTGGGCGGAACCTCTGGAGCGCGGAGATGCCTGACTGCGACCTCATTATACGGACCAGTGGGCAAAAACGTCTCTCGGGATTTCTCACATGGAAAAGTGTCTATGCCGAACTTTTCTTTCTCGATACGCTTTGGCCGGATTTTGACGAACAGATGCTCGATTCCGTTTTGGTAGAATATGCGAAACGAGAACGGAGATTTGGAAGGTAATACTGGTTTGACTGCGGTATTGATTGGCGACGCCATGCGTCGCCTTTTCTTTTTGCATGAGACAAAATGTCATGATACAGTGCTCTGACCATGGCAAAAAATGTTTCTTCGGGAGACCTAGAATCTAGAAAAAACCTCGACCTTCGAGCGGGGGATACGGTGCGTGTATGGCAGAAAATTGTCGAAGATGCTGAGAAGGGCAAGGTGCGGCTTCAGGCATTTGAAGGGCTCGTGCTTGCGCGAAAACATGGGGTTGAGGCAGGTGCCACATTCACTGTGCGCCGTGTTTCAAGCGGGGTGGGGGTGGAGCGCATATTTCCGCTGTTCTCTCCGATGATTGATCACATAGAACTTGTAAAACGCACGCGCGTGCGTCGCGCGAAGCTCTACTACATTAGAGACAAGGTTGCCCGCGAAGCGCGCAGACAACTCCGCCGCACTAGAGTACTAACACAGGGAGAGAAGGCGACTGGAGCAGAAATTGCACCAGTAGTTCCAGAGACCCCGATAGAAGCGGCGGTGGGTGGAGTTGAAACAAAAAACGAGTAATAATGAGACCACTGCGCAGGTGGCGAAACTGGTAGACGTACTACCTTGAGGTGGTAGCGCCCGCAAGGGCATGGGAGTTCGAGTCTCCCCCTGCGCACCAGTAGTAACTTGTTCGCTATAATGACTCCATGAGGCGGTACCTTCCGAAAAACACAGAGGAGCTTATTGGTTGGTATGAGCAGTACGCGGCGCCGTTTGCGCTTGCGTTTGGTTTTGCCACGGACTATATAGCGTTTCGGAATCTTGACCTTGCGTCTGTGAGCTTGGCACTACTCGTGTACCTTGGGCTCGCTGTTTTTGGAATGACCCTGCTTAACTTTTTCCAAACAGGAAACATCACACATCGCATACTCAAAAGTGTTGCGCCGTTTCTTCCGGTTGTTGTTCAGTTTTCATTCGGTGGTTTGTTCGGCTCCTTCGTCATCGTGTATGCGGGGAGCGCGGCACTCGCGGCGAGTTGGGTTTTCGTAATCATTCTCGCGGCACTCCTGATTGGCAATGAACGGTTCCGCGCAAAATATGTACAGTTCCCGTTTCAAATAAGTATTTTGTTCACGTCACTGTTTGCATATCTTGTATTTGTCTTACCGCTCGTGTTCGGCAGAATTGGTGCCGACATTTTCCTCATAAGCGGTGTTGTGAGCGTTCTCGTTGTTTCAACGTTTTTGTACGTACTGCGAAATGTTTTTCATGAGCTCGTGGAACGAGAATATGTACAGGCGCTCAAGAGGGTCGGTGCGATTTTTCTGATTTTTGTTGTTCTGTACTTTACGCACGCAATCCCGCCGCTTCCGCTTGCGCTGCGCGAGGCGGAGGTGCTCCATTATATAGAGCGCGACGGCGCAACGTACCGCGCTCTATCAGAAAGCACGCCGTGGTATAGAAAATATTGGCCGTTTAAGAATGTGTACCACAGGGCTCCGAATGAATTCGTGTATGTATACAGCGCGGTTTTCGCTCCGATTCGATTTTCTACGACAGTAACTCACGAGTGGGAACATTTTAACGAAACGACTGGTGAGTGGGATAGGGAAGGGTCATTCACCTTCCCAATATTCGGCGGAAGAAACGAGGGGTACAGGGGGTACTCCATTAAAACGAATATTACCGAAGGCAAATGGCGCGTGTATGTGCTTGGTCCAGGCGGCGCGCGCGTTGGCAAGGTTTCGTTCTATATAGAAAATGTGAAAGTTTCTCCACCTCTTATAGAGAAAGTTTTCTGAAAAGACACCTCGCTGTTTTGGCATTTTTCTGTTATAACAGCATCATACATGGTGCCTATAGTTTAGTGGTAGAACTCCAGCTTGTGGAGCTGGTCGCGAGAGTTCGATTCTCTCTAGGCACCCAAGATGTTTTAATTCGCACGTGGCGTTTTGTTCATGGTGCGTTATACTGCACGCATTATTTTATTATAAATAGTATTTACACAGTATGAACGAACCAACAGCGGAGGTGTATATGAAAATGACGGGGTGGGCGCGCAAGGCGCTTATCGGGGCGCTTTCTGCCGGAACCTTGTTTCTCTTTATTGCGGCACTCGGAGAACTCAAGGGATTTCGGTATATAGGGGCGGGTGTTCCATCGAGCAACACCATTACAGTATCAGGCGAGGGAGAAGTATTTGCGGTCCCTGATCGCGCGGAGTTTTCTGTAACTGTGCGAGAGGAAGCAAAAACGGTGGGAGAGGCACAGGAGGTGGCGACAAAAAAGAACAACGACATTATTGTGTACCTCAGGGGTGCGGGTGTTGAAGAGAAAGATATTAAAACAACTTCATACAATGTGTATCCGAAGTATGAGTGGCAAGAAATCAAATGTGTTACCTATCCTTGTCCATCTGGCAAACAAGAACTTGTCGGCTTCGAAGTTTCGCAGACTCTCTCGGTGAAAGTGAAAGACACGAAAGTGGCGGGTGAATTATTGTCTGGTGTTGGTGAAAAAGGAGCGTCCGATGTTTCTGGCTTGTCGTTCACCATAGAAGATGAGGACACACTTAAAGCGGAGGCGCGTGCGAAGGCGATCGGAGAGGCACAGGAGAAAGCAAAAGCGCTT
>DATDXU010000020.1:0-39076 GCA_036517195.1 Minisyncoccota bacterium | reverse complement strand
GTCGGGTATATTAAGGTTACCAGTTTCAGCGAAATTGCTGGAACAAAAACGCGCCAAGCCATTCTCGCCCTCATCGAAAAAAACCGCGGCCCCCTCAAGGGACTGGTGCTTGATCTGCGAGACAATTCAGGCGGACTTTTGCACGTCGCGGACGAAATACTTGATTTGTTCTTAGTGTGGAGTTCATACCCAGATAACGATGCGAGGGTCACGGTGTCCGAAGAAATCAGAGGAGAAATTTCGAAACATCTATCGGCCGGCGGACAGCAAGACGTCATCGGCGGAGTGCCACTTCTTGTGCTCGTAAACGGCAACTCCGCGTCAGCATCAGAACTCGTGCCCGGCGTTCTCCAAACTCACGGACGTGCAACTGTCGCCGGAGTGGAAAAAACCTTCGGCAAGGGAACCGTCCAGACCGTCATGCAACTGCCGACTGGTGGAGAGCTCGCCCTGACCACGTCTCAATATCTCGTCGGCCCCACAAGTTGTGAAAGGCCCGTGCAAGAAATTGGAATCACGCCCGACATTTTCCTAAAGCGTGGTCCCGATGATGAGGAGCCGAGGCGTCGCGAAGAGTCGCTCCCCGGCTCGCTCGATCCAAGCACCATCTCAAATGCAAACTGCCGCTACCCATTCACTGTTCCAGCGGAACACAAAGAGGCGGCAAAGTATATGCTTCGCGTGCTCGGTCTTGAAATCAAAGAATGAAAACGCTGTGCCCCCGACCTGTAGTCGGGGGCATTTTTATACCCTGACAGGAAGAAGCAACGCCACCTGTTCCAACAACACCTTTTTGAGGGAGCCTGTGTCATTCAAGTATCGACGCGCGCGGTACACAGCCCTAAGCGCAGGGTGCGCACGGCGCTGAGAGAGAGCGTGTTCGAGAGACGCCAAAAATTCTGCCATCGCCCCCACATCATGCTGATCCTCACCGTCTTTCTCAAGCAACAATCTCACCATATCCAATCTCTTTTGGACTGAAGCATCAATAAACTGCTTGGCACGAGAAGACACACCTCCACTGTTCTTTTTAGTCGTCATGTCATACACTCTCGCCCGCGAACGCAGGGTCGGAAGAAGTGTGTCGGGAGATGGTGTAAGTAAAAAGAACATCGCCCCCGCTGGGGTTTCTTCAAATGTTTTGAGTAATGCATTCTGTGCCTCGCTTGTCATTGATGGCACCGAGAGGACAAACACCCTACACGAAGAAAATATGGAGCGGAGTGCAGTTCGCTCGCGCAATTCATGCGCTTCCGTAATGCCAAATCGCTTGTAGGCACGCACGTAGGAGTCCACTCCAGAAACCGTAATGCCTTCGCGTTTTAAGTCCTCGCAAAGAGTGGGGAGCATGGATGCATCTCCTCGTATGAGATATACACAACCAGTGTTCATACAGGTATACTATCATTTCGGTTTACTATGTGTGCATGGAAGACGGACATTAAAAATATGAATGGATCGGAAAAAATAAAAAATAAGGCACTCGCAATCACCAGATGGGTCGGCTCACCCGCCTCCGCGTTCGTGCACACTCTTTTGTTTCTCGGAAGTTTTGCATCCGTGCTGTTTGATGTAATCGAATTTGACCGCATGTTGCTCATATTGACGACCATAGTATCACTGGAGGCGATTTATCTCGCGATTTTTATTCAAATGACCATCAATTACACGACACAGGAAGTTGAGGATGTGGGACGCGACATTGAAGAGATGCAGGAAGATATTGAGGAATTGCACGAAAACGTAGATATCCTACAGGAAGATGTTTCAGAAATGAGTTTTGAGGAGCTTGCGGAAGCGCACAGAATCCTCTCGGAAGAAAAGCACCCGCCCCCCCACTCTCCTGCTGTGTAAGGACTGTCCCGCTCTAGTGAGGTTTGCTCAAAACTGCCTTCTTATAGACACTGAGGTGTTTTATCGCCTCACCCGTACCTTTTGCAACACAAAACTGAGCATCTTTTGCAAGTCGCGCCTTGACTCCCGTGCGGCGAAAAATGAGTTCCGGCAGATTACGCAACTGCGATGAACCCCCTGTCATGATGATACCGTTATCGATAATGTCAGACGCAAGCTCGGGGGGAGTTTGTTGCAGTACGTCTTTGATGGCACCCACCATCGTCCGCAGCTCTTTTGAAATAGCGCGGACAATTTCATTCGTACCGAGTTCAATTGATCGCGGAAGCCCCGTCAGATAATCGCGTCCATTCACAGACATGGTTAACTCTTCATCGATGGGCACCGCGGAGCCAATGGTAATTTTCACCACCTCCGCCATATTGTCGCCGACGATGAGATTCGCTGTTCTTTTTATGTAATCAACAATGGCATAGTCCATCGCGTTCCCCGCGCACTTCACGGACTTTGATGCCACAATGCCGCCGAGTGAAATAACCGCGATGTCCGTGGTACCGCCACCGATGTCTACCACCATGTGTCCGCGCGCTTCGTGAATAGGAATACCGGCTCCAATCGCGGCAAGAATCGGCTCTTTCACAACATAGGCATCGCGCGCGCCGGCTTTCGTCGCCGCCTCAACAACCGCCCTGCGTTCCACGGAACTTACTCCCGCGGGAACGGATATCATAACTTCGGGGCGAAATACATTCCACGTGCCGAGAGCTTTCTTGATGTAGTACCGCAACATCGCTTCGGTCACGCGATAATCCGCAATAACCCCGTCTTTCATCGGGCGGTACGCGATGATTTCATCCGGCGTCCTGCCAATCATTTCTTTCGCTTCATTCCCGACGGCAAGTACGCGATTATCCCCTTGCGACACCGCAACGACAGACGGCTCGTTCAGAACAATCCCCTTCCCCGGCACAAATACAAGAACCGTCGTCGTGCCGAGATCAATACCGAGTTTTGGTGAGAACCATGACATATTAGAAGTTTTTATGAGCGCGAAGCGAATTAAAAATTCTTATACCCCGTTGCATTTTTACCGCCATTGATAACACGCAACGTGCGTGTGCGAATAGCACATCCCTTGTAGGGCGAAGCGCGTTGCCATTGCCATAGGTACACTTTTCGTACAATACAATACTCTGCATATGTTTTGTAAAAATGAAACTGGGGTAGCCCACGCATTGTATACAATGCCCGCCGAGAGGCAAATCAAAAGAAGGAAACGGCTACTTCGTATGTCGTTCCACAATACGTTGTATGATATTCGTGGTTGAATGTCCGTCTGCCAAAGGAACAAGAACAACGCGCTTCGCGTATGCCCGCCCAACAACAGATTTCTTTGTCCAATCCCCACCCTTTACCAATACATCGGGGCGAATTTTCTTAATGAGCGCGAGCGGAGTATCTGAATCAAAACGCACGACGGCATCCACCGCCTCAAGCGCGGAAAGCACGTGCGCGCGCCCCGTATAATCCACGATCGGACGTTTCGCCCCCTTCAATCTGCGAATTGACGCGTCTCCATTGAGGCCGACAATGAGCATGTCGCCTTGTGTTTTTGCAAACTGAAGAAGTTTGATATGCCCGAGGTGCACGACATCAAAACACCCATTGGTAAACACGATTGTACCTCCGCGCGCGCGCGCCGCTCGGACCCTCCGCAACAACTCCCGCTCACTCATAATTTTTTGCACGTGAGAAAATTCTTCCTTGCGAATGTGTTCTATAATTTCTTGTCTCGTGGCGCTGGCCGTGCCAATTTTTCCAACGACAATTCCGGCGGCACTATTTGCAATACGCGCGCAATCAGAAAGAGAAACGCCAGATGCGTACGCGAGCGCGAACGCAGAAAGCACAGTGTCTCCCGCGCCGACAACGTCATACACAGCCTGTGCTTGTGTCGGTAAATGAATCTCCTCGCCTTCACTTGGAAAAACGGCAAGTCCCTTTTCCCCCAAGGTAACGATGAGAAATTTTAGTTTTAATGTTCGAACAATATCTCGCGCTGATCGCTTGAGATTTGTATGTCCAGAGAACGCATACAGCTCGGATTGATTGAGGGAGGCGCCTGTGGCACCTTTAAATTTCATCATGTCTCCGCCCTTCAATCCCACAATGACGGGAAGTCCTGTTTTAATTGTCGCGCGACATACACCAGGCGTGAGTGTTCCTTTTTGATAATCAGACATAACAATGATGTCTGCCTTCTTGCTCGCCACGCGAATTTTTGTGGCAAGTGTGCGCTCAACCTGTATGCCGATTGGGTCCGCGTGCTCTCTATCTACACGAACGACATGCTGATGTTGTGCGATGACTCTGGTTTTCGTACTCGTTGGTTTTTTTGAATCCACAATAATACGCGTCGCGTCCACTCCCACCTTGCGCATAAGTTTCTTGAGAATGACACCGTGCTCATCTCGCCCCACTGTTCCAAAGCACGACACGCGAGCGCGAAGCGCCGACAAGTTCCATGCGACATTAGCCGCGCCTCCGGCCCGATACTCCTCATGCCCGACATGGAGCACAGGAATCGGTGCTTCGGGTGAAATGCGATGTACTGCTCCAAAAAGGTACTGATCTAGCAGTAGATCACCGACAACAAGCACGCGGGAGCGCTTTAAGTGTGCGACAGTATCAATAAGCCGAGTTTCTGCCATATATAAGCCAATGCTACGCTACCCACTTGACTTATGCAAGAGTTAAGTATATGATACTAAACAGTGAAGTGGCGCCAACCACCACGACCTCCCGGTGGATTGTCGCGCTGGCGGCCAAAGTGGCCCCGTGCTAGCGCGGACATGGCGCCCAGCGGCCGGCAGGTGCGTTGCGATTGTCCCCCCGATCGTGACGTGCCTGCCGGCATCCTCTTTTTAAAAGGATACAACAGGATGGCAAACCGTATCGTGCGAATGCTCGGATTGGATTCCGAGCAACCAGAGGACACACGTGCCCACCTGCGGGCACAAAAAGTGAAGGAAACCCATGACGCCCTAGTCGGCGCCGGGTTTTCTCGGGAAGAAGCCATCGCTCTCATGAGCGGGGATGGCAAGTAGAAAAAGAAAGTTGGATCAAGCGTCCGCGCCAAGCGGACGTTTCTTTTTTGGGGCGGGACTCATTTCAATTTTGATTTCTTCGCAGTGCGTGCTTTATTTTTGTCTTCATACTTCTTTGGGTCTAATAGATACCAGAATCGTTTGGAAAAATTATCCGCGTGATCACATTCACTTTTTATATAGTAAAGATCTTTTGTCGGGATACTCGCGAGCATGTGCCCCATGCGAGGAAGCCCAAGTGGCGGAAATCCGTCTGTGCGCCTCGCACCATTCAATCGTTCACAAAAGTATTTCATAAGCTCTCCCCTCTCCGTGGCTTTTGTTCTTGAAAGTGTCCGAAAAAGCTCTTTGCTTATATGTTTCATCCCGTTAGAGGCAGGAAGCGTTTCAGGCGATTCTTGAGATAGCGCTTACCCATGCCAGATTTAAGAAATAATTCTCTCGACCGTGCGTCACCTTCGTTCTTACACATTTCATAGTATATCAATTCCAATGGCCGACGCCCCTTGGTAGAGCTCGTTTTGCCATAGTTGTGTTGCCTGAAACACTTCCGTAAGTCATTCGTAGACCCTGTATATGTCTTCCGTCTTTGAGACTCTGGAGAACATAGGTATACCAACTTTTGTAGCCTCTAACGGGATTCATACAGAATAGTATACTAGTCCCTATGCGTTCTATTATAGACAAAAATAACCCGACCTTGCGCCTCGTCGCCAAGAACATCCCCCTCAAAAACATCGGGGGCTCTTCCGTGCGCACACTCATATCTGATATGAAAAGACTCCTCGCGCGTGAGCCCTATGGCGTGGCGCTTGCATCTCCACAAGTGGGTGAATCACTCCGTCTTTTTATCGTCTCCGGGCGCGTGTTTTTAAACCGAGAAAAAAAAGAAGGTGAAGCGGATGCGACAGAAGACACCAAAGAAAAACCTCTGCCTCCAGACCAGATATACATCAATCCAAAATTAAAAAAGCTCTCCCGTGGAAAAAAGAACAAGCACGAAGGGTGTCTTTCAATACGCACACTGTGGGGAGAGGTTCCTCGGGCAGAAAAAGCAACCATAGAAGCATACGACGAGCACGGAAAAAAATTCACCCGTGGCGCATCTGGTTTTCTCGCACATATTTTTCAACACGAAATGGATCACCTTGACGGCATTCTCTATATAGACAAAGCCGTCAAACTATTTGAAGATAAGCCCCGCCATGAAAACACAGACGGAAACGCCAAATGAGCGACCTCGTAGGTCGCTCATTGTACGATTGCATGAAAAAGATAAAAATAAAAACAGACAAGAATGATCTGAACATCGCCTTTTTTGGCACTGCCCCGCTCGCTCTCCCTGTGCTTGAAGCACTACATAGCGCTGGATATACTCCATCCTTGATTGTTGCGGGGCGAGACAAGATTGAGCGCGGAAAAAAAGTGCCTCCGCCAGAAAAAATGTGGGCCGACACACACCACACCCGCTGTCTTCAACCAACCGCACTTGACTCTGAATTTTACTCTAAGCTAAAAGCTAAAAGCTATAAACTATTCGTTGTTGCTTCCTATGGGAAAATCCTTCCAAAAGAACTTTTGGATATGCCAAAGCACGGCACATTGAATGTGCACCCATCGCTCCTGCCGCGCCTGCGGGGCGCGTCCCCTATTAGAACCACAATCCTCCGCGGTGACACAGAATACGGAGTTACCATCATGCTCATGGATGAGCATGTGGACCACGGCCCCATTATCGCGCAAAGAAAAATTCGTGCGCCAAAAGGCGAGTTTCCTCCGCGCTCGCGTGTTCTTGAAGAAACGCTTGCGCGCGAAGGGGGCAAACTTTTAGCAGAAATTATTCCCGCATGGATCGGGGGTGACATTGAGCCACAAGTGCAAAATCACAATATCGCCACATACTGCGAGAAAATAAAAAAAGAAGACGGGCTCCTCTCTCTCTCTGGAAATCCAGAGCTCAATCTTAGAAAAGTACGCGCGTATGAGGGGTGGCCGGGAACGTATGTGTTTTTTGAACGTGGAGGCAAAAAAATACGAGTGAATATTCTTGAGGCACACATAGCACAAGATGGCTCTTTTGAAATTGACCGCATCATACCGGAGGGGAAAAAGGAAATGGGTTACGCGGAATTCGTACGCTCCGGCGCCATCCCCCTGCTTTAATTCATCTCTGCCCTAAGAGCATCACGCACCGCGACAACAACTTCTTTTGGAGAATCCCCTGGCGTTCGTCCATACATATTCCCCCACTCCGCATCAACAAACGTATTCCCTTGAAATACGCGAGACGAGGCATACCGTGGAATTACATGCATGTGCCCATGTCCTTTGTGTGCGGGAAAATAATTTCCAAGCCACGCGTAATTCATATGATCTGGCGCCCACAGTTTTGCCACCGCACTTTCATATTCTGGCAACACAATATCCCACAACTCCGCGCGCTCTTCGGAGGTCAAACTTGAGAGTCTCTGCATATCCCCCTCACGAGTAAGCCAGATAACCGCACGACCAAGGTACTGCTGGTTTTCAGCAACGTATACAGTCCAAAACCGATACCGTTTTATACTGTACTCTTCAAATTTGTCCGACACGCTTGTCATACCTCCTCATCGCCAAAACGCATGAGGCGCTTCAGGAGTGCTCCGCTTTTGCGGAGGTAATGCATTGAAAAAGATTTTTGCTTGCGAAGCTGACGCTCCACTTCTTCTTTTACATCGTCTATGGCGCCATTGATACTTTCAGAATTATTGCGCGCGTACACTGCCGTCCCCCCAGGAGACAGAACACGGATTTCAGCAAAATACATGTTCGCCCCGTGTCGAGATTTTCCCGCGTCCTTCCCCACCTCAATTTCAATGCGTGTTACTGCGGCATGTTCGCCGAGCAAACGCTCAAGCGTTTGCGCGCGCGTATTCACATACGCCTCGGTCTCTGGGGTCAATTGGTAGTCAGTTGCCTTAATGCGGAGTTGCATAATTCCTTACTGTACCACTTTGAGCATTTTATTGGAACTGCGATGACCCGTGCGAATTGAGACAGACTTCACGGAGACACCAAATTGACGCGCGATGAGTTCTCGAACGCGCATGTTTGCCGCATTCCTCTCTGGCTTTTCTCGCACGGATATTTCAAACACACTCGGCATACTTTCAACCAACGATTCCTTCTTTGCGTCAGGAACAACACGCACATGAATGAGTTTTCCTTCAACCATACACGGCTTTGAGATGAGCGACTATCGCATCCGATTCATACATACCAGAGCTCGTCGCTTCGTTCCACAGATACGGCGCTTGCCGCTTTCCGCCCCTAACCACGAGCTCTTTTTCAACCTCAGGATCCGCGATATTCCGCACAGTGAGCTCCAGCCCAAGCCCACCTGAAACGGCGAGCACCTTCGCACAATACGGACAGCCAGTTCTAACGTATAAGACCATACCCATATGTGTATTAAGTAGTACCACACTACCCGCCTGTGGCATATACTGGATTCAGAATTTCTATACACGCACAGCAGAGGGTTCCATGGGAGACGTGGTAGCAATCGCATCGAAGTGTCTCAGACTTAAGTTCAGGAAGTGGGAAACAGCAAAGACGTACCGAGAAAAAGCAATGGTTGTCGGTCCTTTCAGAACTGAGGGAGATGCTAGAAAATGGTACGAGGAACTGACAAAAATTCTTGATATGGATGGCGACATGGTTGTCGTTGAGTCAGATATATACGATGTTGATTGGAAAACAGTGTGGCGTTTAAACATGCACTCACCAAAAATAGCGACACCGCCCTTGATAAAAGATTTCTTCCTGTCTCTCGAGGAACGTGTAAGAAAGGGAAAACTGAAAAAGCTTGCCCCCCTACCCACACCCCCGAAAAAGAAAGTGTGAAAATACGGTGCCCCCCGCTCACTATATGCGGGGGGTTGACTTTTTGTTGTTGGTGGTATATAATTCAAGTCAGTTAGTTTTGTCTGTCTCGGCGCAGTGTGACCTGGTGCTCATAACACCACGTGTTCTTGTACCGACAGAAGGATTTGACTGACCCTTGACAGGTCAACTACAGGTCGAATCCTTGGGAAGTTCCCGATGTCACAAACGCCTGCAGGCGCCCGATCATGGGTACGTGACACGGACAACATCCCGAACGCGCGATCCGCTACGTTGCGCGACAAGGCCGGTTGGTGTATGGCGCGAAATCGCGACAGCACCAACCGGTTCTTTCTTTTTTTACTCGCGACGTAGAGCGAGCGAAATGAAAGGGCTTTGCTCTTTCATTTCCGAGCCGAGGAGCGAGAAGGGTAAAAGCTACGGGGCTTGCCCCGTATTGAGTACGAGCAAAGCGAGTTCATCTAAAGCGCTGGGGCAAGCCTCTCGCGTACCTTTACCTGATGGTATAATACTTGTGTGTCTACCACAACAAAACGTAAAGAAAAAAGAACATATGCCGACAGGGCGGCATATATGATACAAGCTGTCACCAAAAGACGACGGAAACTAAAAGCAATGGTCATTGAGTATAAAGGCGGCAAGTGTATTGTATGCGGTTACGCGCGTTACTTTGGTGCATTTGATTTGCATCACACGGGTGATTCTCCAAAATCGTTTGGACTTTCCACAAGAGGCCTTACTCGGTCGTGGGAAAAAACAAAAAATGAAGCGGACAAATGTGTTTTGTTGTGTGCGACTTGTCACAGGGAAGTACATGGTGGAATTGTGAAAATTCCGAAACAAATTATAAAAAAATGAGACGCAATACCTGTGTGGAGTAGCTAACATCTACCGCTGGAAATTATCTCTCCCTCAGATATACTGCCTAGAGCCGTTGAATTTCAACGGTAGTATTCCCCGGTGGCGCAGTGGTAGCGCAGCTCGCTGTGATACGTTGCAGCATCCTGAAGGAATTCAGGAATGAAAACGAGGAGAATTGTTTCCGATTTTGTCCTTACGGTCACAAAATCGTGAATGCCCTAAGTGCGAGAGCACTTGCGGTACTGGAAGCCCTAACGATACAGACGAGGGTAATCAGCAGCCGAGTCCTGAGAGAAATCGAAGGAAAGGTTCAGAGACTATCCCGTAAGGGAGTAGCCCCGCCCGCGGCGGGACGAAGCACCTCGCATCGAGATCCGATGATGATATAGTCCACCCCCATAGGACAACTGTGGGATATGTGTAACGAGTTGGTCGTAGGTTCGAATCCTACCCGGGGAGCTCGTTGGGATGATGTGCTAATTGGAGTACCGTATCAAACGGTTTTCGCAAGGTAAACTGTAGCTTTTTTCCAGATACAGTCGGGTTCTGAAGTAGCAATCCCAGAAACTGCCGTTTTTCGGCTGGTTCAGAACTCTCAAATATCTCGCGCATGTTGCGAGAGAGATTTAACACTGTATTTACGTGGATATGGTACTGGTGGTCAGCTTTCGTGTACTCTTCCAATTCAATATTGAGGCGGTGCTGTTCGTCAGATAGCTCTTGCAGTTTTTTGTCATACTCGTCCTTAGTAATACTCATGTCCAACCGTATATCCAAAAGGTTTCTCTTGCGTGTCTCTACCCTATCGTATTCAGCCCGTATCCGAGCTATTGCTTTGTCGTGGAACGCTGCTTGCCCTTCATTGAGCGCACGGAGCTCATTTACCAGTCTGTCCTGCACTTCCCGTGGGATGCTCTCAAATGCCTCAAAAACCTCTTGTACGGGCTTCAGGAGGTTGTTCTCGTTCACATATTCCTTTTTGCATATACCCTTAGCATTGGTGCAGGAGCCGATAATATATACCTTGCCGCTGGGTTTCTTTTTGAGCTCAAATGAATATAGGCATCCACAGCGCTTACAAGGAAGAAGCCCACGAAATATAAACGGTTTGGCATCCACTTGCGACGGCATCTTTCGTCTACCTGCGAGAACTGCCTGACAGCGGTCAAACAGCTCTTTTGTAATGATAGCTTGGTAGCGATGTGGGTAATGAAGATTGTACTTCGGAGAATACGCTACGCCATAATAAAATGTATCTTTCAAAATACGCTCAATGTTACTGCGCGAGAGTTTCTGTCCCTTCAGTCCTCGCAAACCCATCCTGTTAGCTTCACGCCACAACTTCGTGATTGAGTAGTTACTTGTTGCATAAAGTTCAAACAGTCTCTGAACTAATGGTGCCCTTTCTGGGTCAACCTCTATGTCCTTTCTGGTTCTTTTTTCTATATCAAGCGGAATGTGTTTGTAACCAATGCGTACGGGTCCAGTCCACTCCCCAACCCTACGTTTTTGCTCAAAAGCTCTGCGCGTATTGTCGCTTATGGCATCTGAATAGTACTTCGCAAGCCCCAAACTCATGCCAAACTGAAACTTCTCAACAGCCGACATTTTGCTACTGATTACCTGCCCGTCTGACACAAAGTGGAGTTCAATCTTGTCCTCAACCGCTAGCTCATAAAGCCGAGCAACGCGTTTATCAAATACACTTCTTGAGAGACGGTCTACCTTATCAAAGCAAACGGCAACTTTCTCTTTTTGGGCCATTTTTTCTGCCTCCTCAAGCAATGCGTCAAACTCATCACGCCTTGTCTTGTATGCACTTTCATCAAAGCTGTATTCGTGAATAATTTGAAACTCTTTGCGCTCGCAGTATCGTTTTAACCGTTCAATTTGCGCTGGAAGCGAGTTTCCCGCTTCCCTCTGCTCTTCCGTGGACACTCTGGCAAGGATTATTGCTTTCATAATTCTTAAAATAAATCTTCAAATGGTTTCCAGTCCTTGCTGTCGTTTACCGATTGCCCGTCCTTAAATGAGTATTTAGGACGATTGTTGTAATACCAAAGCTCTGCTTCTTGTACGGCAATACCGCCTATAAACTTTTTACCAAAACCTTTCAGTTTTTGTTGCAATGCTCTAGCTTTGTCTGCTGTTTCAGTGCTTGTAGCAGTATCACCTTTTTTGGTATCAAAAATGCCTATACGACCATTGGAGAAACGAATAATCCAGTCAGGATAAAACAGGTCATCATCTTTTGTAGACGAGTTTGTATATTTAATTCCAAGATAGCTCTTACCCTGATTACCATTTTTGAACCACCAATCAATCCCCCCTTTCTTTTTTTCCAAATACTCAACAAAAGCGACTTCATTTTTGCGCCCATTGTAATCTTCGGGCAGGTAGAACTTATCCAATACGTTTAGCTTTTGAGGTACGACCTTGTAATCTTCGGGATATTGATACTCTTCTTGTATCGTAAAGGTGTATGCTTCTTTTTCTTCCACCTTCTTTTTCTTTTCAGTAAGCAACTTGTCTGAAATCGGTTTATAAGCCCTAAGTGCTTTGGTTATCGCTGGACGAAACTTGCTTTCAGTACCCTTGCGGACATCTTTAATAAATACCTTGTACCAGTGAATATGGTCATCGGGTAGAACCATCTTAAACCAGACACGGAGTGCTTGCTTTAGTACCGACCAAGAGCGAGCAACATTTGAGTATTTAGCTCTATCATCTTCTTGCTCTTTCAAGAGTTGATAACAGAGATAATTAAAGGTCTTTTCAATATCACTAACTGACATCTCAAGAGAGAAATCATTGCCCTTTTTCCTGAAATCAAAAGCTAGATTGTCGTAATCCTCAAAGCGAGCATTTGCAATAACTTCATTTACCAAAGTATCACTAAGGTCTAAACCTACCTTTTCTAACTTAGCTTCTGCTTTTCCGAGAATATCACCATTTGTAATTCCAAAATGTTTATTTAACTCTGTTCTAAATACCTCTTGAAACTTTGAAGACACACGAATGTCGCCGTAATCTAGGCGTGAAATATAATCGGACGGCAACTCTATATTTTTTATACCTTTCTTTCTGTGGGCAAACTCTGTGAGGGGTTTATTAGCAGGATTTTGGTCTGGTATTACTACTTCCTTACGTTTGTGGTTTGTATATAGATAACCAAGACGAAGTTTTGGATTATTTTTGTAATCTTCTCTGGCTTGAGGTTCAGGCATTCTTAAAATACGCCCAACTGTTTGAGTGTAAAAAGTGTTTGATTGTATTTCTCTAAACATCACGAGCACTGATGCACGAGGACAATCCCAACCAGTACCAGCGGTTTGTTTGAAAATTAGAAAATCGTGGTCATCGTTATTATCTTCTAATCCTTTTGGCTTATCTTCGGCTTTAGACCATTTTGCAATCTTACCCTCAGGCACTTTCATTCTAAGAAGATAATCTGTAACGATTACTTCTTTTGTCTGTTCACCTTTTTCAATTAACTTATTATCGTCATTCGGTATCTGTATTAACATCAAAGGATTTATGTCTTTTCCAAGTGCTCTGAGTTCTGCTTTTAATTCTTCTCGTTTTTTTATTCCATTTTCAAGCAAAACTTTATCAAGGTCTTTACCAGACATACCCTTAAAATCTTCTATTGTTTGGGTAACTATCGCCTCCTTAATTAAGCCCTGCTCAACAACTTCTTTTCGTGGGACTTCATAGTAACTGCCAAGACGACGAGCGGTTAATTCGTCTGCTTCGTTTGGTGTTGCGGTAATATGAAGAATTATCTTAGGGTCAATTTTATCAATAATATCTTTTGCGAGTTTTGTATCTTTGTTTTTGTGAGCCTCATCAATTACCAAGATAATCTGTCTGCCGTCAGAGTGAGTTTGCTCGATTACATCTTCAAAGTATTTACCTTGTTCTTTTCGCCATTCCTCATCATTAGGACGGCGAAGCAATCTTGTTTCTGCACTTTTTGCAGTAATTTTTTGCCAGTTCAAAAATAAAATATCATTTTGGTTGAGTTTGCCTTGATTTATATCGGCAACTGTCAAAGTTCGGTTTTCAAGCATATTCTCAAAGTACTCAAGAAACTTATCCTTGCTTTGCATGGCCAAGTCATCACTGAAAGTAATCCAAATGAATGCTTTGTCTTCTTTCCATTGTGGCAAATGATTAAGCCCACGAATAAGAAGTGATGTCATAAAAGTTTTACCGCTTCCAGTTGGTGATTTGAATACAATCGGCAATTGCCTACCTTCTTTTTTCCATACCGAAACAAACATTTCTGTTAGATTGACTAGGGCATCTTTTTGAAACTTTGATGGATTAAAAGTACTCATAATTAAATAATGTTGTATATCTGTTTGTATATCTCAAGTATTGGTTGAGGTATGGTCTTAAGAGAGATATTTTTATCATCCTCAAAGTCAGCAATTTCAATCTTTTCTTCCCAACTGAACATATATACCGTTACTGGTTTCTTTAGAGACAAAACCTCCTTAACGAACACGTCAAGTTGGTCTTGCTCTTCTCTGAAATACACAGCGGTCATTCTGTCCCTATTTTCAAACACCTGCCAATGGTCATTCTTCTTTACTTGCTCAAGGGTGTTCTCTGCTATTGCAAGCATTTCGCCTGCATGATGGGCGAGTTGGATTTTGTCTTTATCATCAGCATCAAGAATATTGTGCTTACCCACAAATGAGGTCTTGTAGTATTTGAAAGAGTTACCAAGACCCTCAACGTCATCGTACCCAGAAATAACCCTTTTTATTCTGGGATAACAAATGTCTTTCATTATTTTATTTTCATCGCTTGTAACAAGGATAACTTGCCGAGTACCCTTATCTCTTTTGTTCAATTCCATCACCGCGTGTCCAGTTGTTCCAGAACCTGCAAAAAAATCTAATACTGTGCAGTCCTTTTTATTTATATGAAAGAGCAATTTTTTTATAAGATTTACAGGTTTTACTGTCTCAAACTCGTGTTCATTTGTACCAAGAATGTCAGTTAATTCTGACTTTCCTTTTTCTGAAGTTCCGTAAGTATCCTTATCAAAAAAATGAGACCAGAATGGAATGAACTTTTCACTGGTTTCTTCTTCTGGTCTTATTTTAAGGTATGGTTTTCCATCAATAATTAGCAAACCTTCGTTATTTTTATATTTCGCAATTTGGTCTTTCCCGATTTTCCACTGGAAACCTTTTCGGGGCATTACTCCTTCAATAGGAAAAATCATTGTCTCTCTTCCTCTTATCCCTAGAGCAGACATCTCCTCTACTTTTTTTAATCTATACAAGCCCTGTTCATCTTCTTGGTCGTATATTTTTTCACCTCCAACTTCAAGATTAAACTTTGCTTTATCTGTACCTTTCCTATAAACCAAAATGTACTCCGTTTTAGATTGAAGCATCTCTTTAGCTGTTTCTGTATTTTGTGCCTTTGTTCTTTTTTCCCAAGTAATAGTGCCGATGAAATTAGTTTCGTAGAAAATTGAGTCGCACAGTAACCTAAGTTGGGCGTGTTCATTATCATCAATACTTATAAATATAATTCCTTTATCCTTTAATAAATCTTTTGAAAGCTCCAATCTCTTTTTCATAAAAGAAAGCCAATAGCCGTGCCTAAATGCGTGGTCTTTTGGCACCTCAGTACCATCTGGGAATTGGTCTAGTATTCTTTTATCTTTATATCTAAAACCATCGGTACCAGTGTTGTAAGGGGGGTCAATATAAATAACATCAATCTTTTCTTTATGCGTATAGTTCAGACAGGTAAGGGCGTGATAGTTATCGCCCTCAATAAGTAAATGAGTTGGCTTTTCGTCTTTATTTTTAATTGCCTTTTTAGGCACCTCTTCAAGTATTGGCAACTTATTTTCAACATCATCTTCAAATGCCTCAGGCACATCAAGCCACACTAAACCATAGCGTTGAGTTTTGACAGCCTTTTTCCACTTTTCAACCTCTTTCTCAAGTTTAAGAATGTGATTTTCTTTTTGTTGTAGTCGTTCTTTTTCGGTCATAGCTATTTAGTGCTTACTCTCTTTAGAAACGCCCCGAACTCGGCTTTGTCTATCCGAAATTCTTTGCCGATTTTGTATGCTTTGAGCCGCTTCGCTTTTATGTAGCGGTATATGGTCATTATGTTCACTTGGAGCTTATCGGCCAGCTCCTGTGCCGTATAAAACTCTCTGTCTTGCATGATGTTCATAATGATACTTTACAATTCTTTACATGGCAAATCGGCGGTGTGGAGAGGTTTATAACTCTTGAGAGCTCGCTGTACCTGCCCGTGCCACTCCCTCGGTTTTAGATTGCTCAACGCCGCACCTATTTCCCTTGCGTCCGCGGCTATGCGATACCATGTTCTGCTGTTTGCGTGTTTGGACAGTGCAGTACGAAGCTCGCGAGCACCGTTCCCGTCTTGCAAAAGCATCACAAGTCCTGTGAGATAAACGGCATCTTTCGCTTTTATCTTCCTGTTCGTCAGGAGTATCTGCTTTAGCAATTCCTTGTGTGTGAGTGAATGCGCAAAGAGCATACACATATTTCCGTTTAGCATAGTATCCCAATAATACATGAGAACTGCCTCGCTTTTCTGGCTTGCAAATACATCTTTGAATGAAGGTTTTTCCGCAAATCCGAGCTTCTTAAATAGTGAGTTGAGCTTTCGTTTTTTACATAGTCGCACTTCAAAGCGCAAAATCTCTAACGGCTCTGGTCTTTTTGCGAGCGGCCCAAACAAGCTTAACTGCTCCGCGGTCTGCTCTCTATCTATGGCTCGCTTCTTGCCGCGAATGAGGTCTGCAATCTTGTCGTACACCACCAGCGAGTGCATTTCGGTATATGCGTACAAACTCTGCCCGTCATTGATATACCGCGCTCGCGTAAGGTCAAAACGCTTATTGAGATTTATCTTGTTCAGCTCTCCAATCACATACTGCGAGGTAAATCCGTTAGCAAGCAGTATATTTTTGGAGTAGTGCACGGCCGTAACGTCTGCCGCTTCAATGTCCGCTATAGCAACCCGCACACCCATTTTTCCCATTCGGTCCTGCAACGCTCTGGCGACTGCCCCAAACTGCTCGTCCGTAAGCTCATCAACGTTGTTTTGATAAATAAGTTTCGGAGCAGAAAATTCAATCTTTACAGTAGCGTCCCATTCAAGTGTTCCGTTCTTGCGTCTAAACCCTGTGAGCCGCGGAAAATACAAACCACTTTCCGTGTCTTTGCGCGACGGATTTTTTACAAATTTGCTATATACGCTGGTACGAGACTGCAAGTCCCATCCAGACACACCATGAGCACTCATGTCAGTCATGTGCACCTTATTTTTCGGAATACAAAGTATAACGGTATCAATCATATGTTTGTGCCGTTTATCTTCGCCCACAGCTCTGGGTTTCGTTTGGCGACTTTCAGCGCCAGGTCATACAATCCAACAAGGTTGCTCCGAGCCTCAAAGTCACCGAAAATCTCCTCGTAACTTTTACGGTTAAACTTTTTCTCTTCACTTGTATCCTGTTCTGACAACATAAAAAAACCTGATGGTATAAGCATCAGGTTACGTGTATGCGCTAATTCAAAATAGGAAACAAACGTACTACGTTAAATATCCAAATCTGCGCTTAGATTCTTGCTGAATAATTTTTGAAAATTCATAGTAAACTAAGCCATTTTCTGGAAATACACCGTCCAGTCTCTTTTTTATTTCTTTTGCTGGCAAGTCTCTATTGAGCCATATAAAATCAAGTACTTCCTGTTTATGCTTTCTTGCGCGAACCCGTAACGCTTTTGGTGCATCGGGCGACCGTAATTCGCTTTCTATCCATGGCCATCTTTTTTCAATAAAGTGTAAAACATCGCGTTTTGAGGCCCTAGGATGAATGTATACAGCCACAGGGAACGCCATGCGAGCTATTTGTCTTCTTATATTTAAGTAAATGATTTCTTCTCCTCGGTTGAATGGATGTAGTTCCTCGTAAGTGCTTTCAATCCTGCACATATACATGTCTGCAAACAATTCTGCGTGTTCTAACTTTTTTGAATCACCACTAACCTTGGCCTCAGTAAGTGCTATAAGATATAAATCCAGCCCAAATAATTCTGCAATAATTTCTTTGTACTTAAAATGCCTCTCCTTCTTATATAATCTTAAACATCGTCTCCGAAGTCTTTCATAGCCTCCGATGATGTCTGAGAGCTCACGATTAACGTAATCGTGGTACTTCTGCTCTTCGGTGGTCCATGTATAGTATCCACCTGTGGATGGTCTGTGCTTATCCGTTCTACGCATCTTTTTTATAAGTCTCAAGAAATTCCTATTACGGATTAGGTCCTCAAGATATCGACGCATTTTCTGCTCTTCCTTAGAATTGTGCCCATTCATTGAGCAATACAATACTTTACAATGTGTTACACTTCAACTTTATGCCTTCCATCGAAGGGAGGAGGGTATCTGACGTCTCGTTCAATTCAACAGTAAAATGAAACGGTACTTTGCTTACGGCTCCAATATGAGTGAGGAACAAATGGCTGAACCAGAGCGTGCACCTGATGCGAAAAAGATAGGGGTAGCGGTACTTTCAAACTACGAGTTTTTCATAAACGCCCGCGGTGTCGCTTCCATCAGCGAAAAGCCGAGCAAGTTCGTTCAAGGAATAGTGTACGAGATTTCCGAGACGGACGAAAAAAAGTTAGACAAGAGAGAGGGGGTCCCGAAGTATTACACAAAGCAAGACATTCTTGCACTAGATGCATTTACATATGTCGCTACTGACAATACTAACAATCCTCGTTCTCCTCAAAAGCAAAAAGAATATCTGGAGAAAATTATCGAGGTAGCGGAAAATAATCCCTTTACTTCCGAATATAAAGAAGAGTTGCATGGCTGGTACAAACGAGTTGCTAAACTTCAACCGTTAAAGTAAGAGGGTGAACGCTGGATGAGATGTGCATAGAAGCCGAAACTCATCCTGAATACGCTTCCAATCTGCGGTTCTAAACTCGTCCATTTCGGGGAGCCAGAGAAGATAATACGAACTCATTTTTTGAAGATGAGAGGGTTCGCTCTCCTCGCCTACCTACCCGCAGGCAGGGCTCGGACATGGGACACTATAGTCGAGTGAAATAAACAAACACTCATCAGTGGTGTATTGTCGCTTCCACTTTCCTTACCGCTGATAGCGCGTCGATTTCTTGAATCCCCAATTCGTGCCTTGGCAAAGACCATCCTGATGCTCTATTTGAAGCTCTGTGGCGCTTGTCATCTGCACGATGATCTTTCCGCTGCGCACTCCTCTCTCATAGTTCCTATGCTGGTGATTGCCGTCATTGTCATAGCAATATATCGAACCCGGGGTGACTTCTTTAAATTCTCTATTGATATCCCCGAAGGCATTCGCGGTAAATACCCATTTCGTGGGTTGTTCCACGAACATACCGCTTATCGAGATCACAGATTGGCCCGACAGCATATTGCTCGAGCCGAAGTGCAGCATCTTACCCCAATCTTCATGTCTCATGGGTGTTGCATCGCCAACAAACCAATCACCCGCTAAAGTACCGGCAACGTCGTGCTCGACAGTACCACACGCGCCAGCAGCCGTTTTTTCCAGTTTCGCCATCAGTTGCTCCTTGAGCGGAGAAGAAAAGTAATCAAAGGGGCATGTTGAATGTTTCGTAAGATGGCCATGCCGCCAGGAGCTGATGAATTTGTGCGTCACGCGCAGATCCCAGGTGCCGAAATTGAAATTACCCTGCATCCTCCCAACCGTGCCGAGTGGCGTCCCTGCCACCACACGCTCGAGAAGGAGTATGGGGCAGTTCTTCTCCTCTGATGTATTGCTCGGATAGGAGCATTCATGCGTCTCGACGATCCGCTGCATCTCTGGTGAAAAGCTCTTTACATGATCCACAACACCATATATGTCTTTGCAGAACGCATACTTGATAACGTGATCTTCGGGATCTTGTGTCACGCCATAGCGTGGGTGCAGCAATATTATCCACATGTCGCCCGGTGCAACGAGCGGCGTTGTGGCAGTTGTCCCCTGTCCCGGCACGGCGATGTAGGTATCGGAGCTGATGCTTGCAAGTGTGTGTTCGGGAGGATTTGTCGACCCAATAGGCTCTATTGCCACGATGGAATCGAGGGGGACAGGCGAGACAGTCATAAGATCACCCCTACACTCTGGGAGCTGCGCCTGTTCCTTTTCGCTAAGTATCTCCCACCCCGGTCGATTTTGTGCAGCAGATGAAGAATCTGCAAAGGGTATGTCAAACGGCGCATCCATCCCACGCTCGGCATCACGTGCACTAATTTTTTCTTTTGTTCTCGATTTTGGTGTTTTCGTTGCGGGTTCGAGATTATTTCCAATTTGAAGCTCAGGTATTTCCATGGGTGTTACTTGCACCTGTGCCGCCGTATCCACGTTTATCGTTTGCTGCATACCAAAACTCCCGGTGATAGCGAGAATGACTCCGGAAACAAGCGAGAATATTTTTGCAACCATCGTTTCAAAAAATGACATGTATGAATTGTACCTTAAGAATGGGGTGAAATGGTGTCAGGTACCCTTTCCTCGAGTCCAGGCCGCGGAGCCAGAATTAATTTTTCAAAAACTTTTCCGCGTTTTCGTGAGCGAATCTTTCCTGAACAGATGGTGATAGTCTTACAATAAAGCTCCTGCCGTATTCTTCCAACAAGTCTCCGACTTCGCGATCAAAATGCCACGCATACCAGCGGTCAGTCCCCCACATAAACCGATTCGGATACGCCTCAATGCGCGGTTTCCAAAAACGCAGTTCTTCAGCAAGCATAGAGTCAAAGTTCTCCCTCACGTGAGAAAGCCACTCCTCCTTGGTTGGCTCTTTGGTATCGTGTTGGCGATTCCAACCATACAATGAAGCAATGTCTCCATCGAGTGAATAATAGACATTGTCGTGCTCCCGCATCACGTCTGTTATCCATTCGCTGTCGTGGCCCCCATGTAATAAAAATCTAACATGCGGATACTGTCCCACTATTTTTTTAACCAGCGCTGCATCACCAGGAAACGGATGCATCATGAGCAGGAGGTCATACTCGCTTGCAAGCTCAAACATTTCTAAAAAATAGGGGTTATCCAGACGAGTCCCATCCATCACCTTAATCTCTCCAATGCCCCTAAAAAGATCTTTATTGTTATCCAACGTGTTACGAACATCTTGTAACGAAATGCGAAGTGCTTGATAGGGCGCTGGCATCAAAAATGGTGCGAATGCTCCGGGATACTTTTTTTCCGCCTTCTTAACAGTTGAAATTTCCGCTCCCAAAGAAAATGTAGTGGGCATGAAAAAACCGATGGTTTTAGTAATGCCCTCGCTCTTTAAAAGACAGTTGAGGCTATCTACCGTTAGTTTTCCACCAAAAGACGTCATGCCCGGGAATCCTATCCTTTTTCCAATGGCACTTACGATACCTGAAGAAACTGGCATATGCACATGCGCGTCCAAAAGCACTCCAGTATAATATTTTTCATGTTTAAATTCCGGTGGCTTTTGAGTAAGAACGCAGGGGATTTTTTCCTCAAACCGGCCGAACAAAAGCCCAGCCGTGACGGCCACCACAATCAACGAAGCAATAAATAATTTACTCATTTGTTATCTTTTATTATAACTTGCATTACATTAAGAAAAACTCTCAAGGGGAACCCTATGGGGCGCGCCTGAAACATTGCGAGAGCTTGACAAGGCGATATCGTCAAGTTTACAGTACTGTCAGTTCTTCACTACCGAAAAGGAATACGTGATGAATTCTCAATCTCCCATTACTTCTATCGAGGAGTCACTTCTCATCAGGAAAGCAGCAAAATTAAGAAAGCTGACTCTTTCAAACAAGCCGAGAATGGACACGTGTTACCCCCAGTTTGATTCTGAACCCGTGGGAACATTCAATTTGGACACGGCTTTCATTATTGCACTTAACAGGCATGGATTCACGTTCGATACAGGAACAAAACCGCCTCACGATGAGATGCAGTATTTGAATGGACATTCAGACCAACAGGGAGCTGAAATGTTTGAGTCCGATTGTTGGGCGTGGAAAAGAACCGAGACTTACCCACAGCTTGACGTGCGTTTCCGTCTGCGCGTGAGTGAAGAGAAAAGAGGAATTGTTTGTGAACCTCACGTGTGGGGCAATTGCGCAGGTGGTGCGTGCCATCAACCCACAATAGACAAGTTTATGAAGGTCGTTTCCGAACACTTTTCGGATCTGCACCCTCTAATTACAAGGGCAACAGATGTAGAAACACCGCCGATAATCTATTGGAGCGAAATTGGATTAGGCGGTATAAAATCTGTTGGACGGCTCTTTGATGAATTATTCGAAAAAAACAAGAAAGTAATTGAGCTTGCTCATTCAGCTTTGTCCCCGTTTGAACCAGACCCACAACAACAAGCTTCAATTATTAATCCAAAAGACAGGATTTTTGTTCCGGAAGATTACCAGCCACAACTCTTCAGACAATGGAAAGAACAGTTGCGGACACTGAGGACTAGTCTTGTTTAACCATAACCACAGTAAGTGCGACGCATTGTCGCACTTTTTGTTTCTATACTCTCAAATGACTGGTACACAACACGGTCGTTGTATTGTAGGGCTGATATACTTACATTCGTGGTAAAAGCTAAAAAAATAGTATTTCATACAGGGTGATGCCAAGCTATTGAACCATTACGGGATGCCTTGACTTTTTTATATATTAATATATAGTGACGTTGGAAACAGGAAACGAACAAAGACGGAGTAAGGCAATGTGGCAAAAAATTTCCATCGCTGGAGAGGCGCCGACACACCTCTACAGGTCTGACCGCCTCAGAGTACATGGGGGTTGGATCGTACGAACAATAACTGGAAATGGAAACGATGCAGGAACGTGTGTGGTCCAGACCTTCATCGCGGACCCCGGTCACGTATGGACTCTTTCCGAAGCATAAACAGCGAGGTACTGAAATGAAGAAATTTAGGATCTACCGTCAATACCAAAAAGAACCGCAAACGATTGAGGGAACAAACATCATCGACGCCCTCGGTCGCAATGGTTATTGCAACTACGACGACATGAACGATGTCGCCCACTATGTCTACCACTATGAAGAGGTGGCATAACACCGCCCCAAGGAAGACCTCCCTCGGGCGGTCTTCTCTTTGTTAGACCAACGCATGAAACGCGGAGAAACGAGGATAGAAAACGAAAAAACCCCCTTCGCCTTTCGGCTTCGAATAGGCAAGCGAAAAACTCTCAAGGGGAACCCTATGGGGCGCGCCTGAAACATTACCCCAGGAGCTTGACTTTTTTAGTATTATCTGTATTATGGTTCAAGTTAATTTAGGTGGCAACGGCAACGGGAAGGACTGAGCAAATGAAGATCGTTCAGATTTTGACGCAAGAAAACCGGCGCCTCATCCCCTTGAAGGGGTGGGACAGCGTCACCAAAGCATTGAATGCGTTTGCCAACGGCTTCACGCGAGGCGCGAAAGCGACCGAGCAAGTGACCGCCGACGCCCTCGGCAAGAGCCATGGCTCCAACGGTGGACTGGCTGTTGGCATGTTTCTTCTTGGTGGCGCAATGGTCGGCGGTCGTAGCAAACTGGTCGACAACCTGCTGAAAGAGGCCAAAGAAAGTCTCAAGACACGGACGAAGTTCAGCAAGGACTACGACTACGACGGCATGGGCACCCCGTTCTTCAAGACGAGCGTCTACATCGAAGTGCTCGATCGTGAGCAGGACATGTACGGCATCGGTCTCAACGCCGCCTACGTCGGCAACAAACCGGAGCAAGAACTTGCCGAACACTTCGGCATTCCCCGCACGTTGCAGTCATGTTCTGTCGAGGTCGAGGCAAAGCCCTTGTCGGGCAACCGTTTCGAGTTTGACTTTGAGCCGGTGCTTCGCAAGTTGGACATGGTGCTGGACACGAAGAAGATCACCGGCAAGGAAGTCGCCGCGGCCATGTTGGTCAAAGACGACGACAGTAACCCGACTTTCGTTCTGCAGAACAAGGATGGGCTCGAGGTTCGGATCCAACCCGGACGTGTTGAACGCCGCATGAAGTACACGCAGGGCAAACCGCGGGACACATGGTCTTCCAAGGGCAGCATGTTCTCCGGCGAACTACAGCGCGACTGGGACGGCGACGAGAACGCCAGGGCGACGCCCACGTTCCTCATCGTGATCTGCTCTTCGCAGAAGAACGGTTGGCGCGGCAGTTTGCCAATCTGGCAGCCAGACCAGCAGCAGAAGGCGGTCGATCTCGCCAATAAGATCACGAAAGTTCTGCCATAGGCTATTCGCAATACTGTAATACGGCGCCCCCGGTTTTCGACCGGCGGGCGCTCTTTTCTTTATAGTTGCAAAGACGGCACTGCTGTCTGTAGCGACCGAAGCCCCCGCTCCAATGCCTTTCAGTCCACTGCTTTAAAGGCGCCAAACCAGGAGAACCGAGAAACTAGATACGAAATTCTCCCACGATAATGGTGGTATGATCTGATGCATGGTCAGGGCTAAAAAAATAATCCTCACGCTTGTCGGTGTAGCCGTGCTCGGTTTTGGCGGGATGTCGGTTTGGTTTGCGGGCGAGGTGAACGGCGAAGAAGCCACTCGCCCCTTCATTACCACAAACCCGCTTGACCTCACACAAATTGAGGGGTTTTCTAAGTACCGTAGCTGCATGGGACATGATTTTCGCGCCCCGACCATGTCCGGAGAAAAAGAAAAAACTCCCCGTTCCATGAAGCACTACGTGATGGTAAAACAGAAATTTCAGGGCACCGATGATCAGGTGTCTGCCTTTGCGCCTTTTGACGGCACCATTTCTGTTATTGATGACGACTTGGGTGGACCAGGCGACCAGCAAATTTGGCTCACGCCGCACAGTATCAGCCCGCGCCAGTGGCATTTTGTGTTCTTTCACATTAATGTGAAACAGGGATTGAAAAAAGGTTCGAGTGTCAAAGCTGGTGATGTGATTGGAACTGCAAATCTAAAACGCGGCCCCGACGGCACCACCGGCAACTTTGATATAGCTATAAAATTTACGCGACCGTTACACCGTCCAGCGCTTGACGCCCCATTCAATCACGCAACGCAGAGTGTTTTAGATGAATACAAAAAATATGGAATCACTGCCAGTGACTTGCTCATTTCTGAAGAAGAGCGGGACACTGTTGCCTGCCAAATTGATCCGACCATAAACTTTGGAGGACCAGACGCGTACTTTTCTCGAAACACAAGTGCTGAAAATTATTTTTGGATAAAAAAATAAAAGTTCCGCTGAAAAAACTTGACATTTTTATATCGTGGTGTATTGTTTCGATTGGATAAAATCAACAAAACGAGAGGGAGAGGCCGATGCGGAAACCAAAACTGGAAGATGCCGTCGCATTGGCGGCAGCGCTTCACAGAGGACAGGTCGACAAGATCGGGGTGTGCTACCTTTTACATCCCTTGCGCGTAATGCTCGATCCGTCTCTACAGACGGATGAGGAACGAATCACTGCTGTCCTACATGACACCGTGGAAGATTGCGGTATCACGTTTGGACAACTGCGCAGACTCGGATACAGCGAAAAGGTCCTGGAAGCCTTAGGGTTCCTCACAAAACTTCCACACGAAGAAGTTGACTACGCGGCTTTCATTCAAAGGATTCGTCGAGGTCCCCCGCTCGCCCGCAAAGTGAAGCTAGCGGATTTGAGGGACAACACGAACCCTTCCAGAATGATGCCACCAAACGAACACAATAATGCGCGCCAAGAAAGATACCGTCGCGCAATCGAAACGCTGGAAGCTACCACAGGGTAGCTTCTTTTTTTAATTCTCATATGTATTACGAACAGGTCCAAAATTGGACGTCGGACGTCCAATTTTGGACCATTAAGTAATCAGTGTTTTGGGTACGGACATTACCCGGAAACGAACAGTTGACAAAAAATAATGGGTATGCTACTCTTACGACATCAATCCAGCGCTGAACCGGGAGAAACGGTTCGAACTCCATCCTCAGCATCCTGTAATTGATTTAATCGCTTATCCTCTTACATCATGCAAGAAGGAACAATCGCTCGTCTCACTGAGAAAGGCTTCGGCTTTATCAAGCGAGAGGGGCAGGAAAAAGACCTCTTTTTCCACTCCAACGAGCTCGTCGGCGTAACGTTTGCCGAGCTTCACGAAGGAGACAAAGTGACTTTTGAAGTCGCGGACAGCCCGAAGGGGCCGAACGCGGTCAAGGTCAGCCGCGCGTAAATTGTACGCGAAACACAAACACCCGCGTTAAGCGGGTGTTTGTGTTTTTTCACACTCTCTTTTTCATCTCTGTTACTTTTTGGAAATTTGTTGCCACAACCACACACCAACAAGAACAAGGTCGATAAAGATGATCAACCCCATCAAAACACCAAACCCTCCCCCAGTCATAGAAAATCCGCTCATCATATTATATTGTTTTATCTTCGCTTACTTTTCAGGTGATAATCCTTCCGCTGTTTCTCAGTGTACCCTTGTATTTTCTTTACGCCGCCCGACACCTCCGTGTGCAACCGCTTCTTTTTCCGCACGGGCTGCATCATAGCCTCCTTCACCTTACTCTCCAAACGAGGAGGACGTGTAAGACGCGTTTCTTGCCGAATGTTTCGCTTGCCGCCCTTGGTAGACTTTAAATTCATAGCGTGTGCTTATACATCATAGTGCTACTCGTCCTCTGTTAATTCCCCATCTCGCGAAACAGTACTACACCGATACCGACTACGATTTAGTAAGTATCCGCCAAAATGAGACAACGTGCAACGGCTTTACCAAAATCAGAGAGTTCCGAAACCTCGCAAGATTCACTCTGTGGAGTTTTTATCGTCGATGTAAGCAAAGCTTTCCGGCAGCGTTCATTTGGAAATGGAAAAATGAATTTTTCCGTTTCACTCATTTTCTTGCCGGCAGGCAGGCGAGGAGCCAACACAGGGTTTAATACCCTTTATTTTAATTGCCACAACTTCAACTTTCCTTACATGTGTGGTATGGTGCGGACGGACAAAAAGGGAGTAACAACGATGCTGAAACTTCTCTCCTGTGAAGAAGATGTTCTCTTTTACGAGGGACCGTGGTATTTCTTATCCAACTTTTCCTCGTTTGCAGTGTATGTGTTCGGTGAACACTACCCAACTGCCGAGCATGCATATCAAACTGCAAAATTCAAGGACAAGGAAATGCGGTTCGCCATTCGAACAACCTCTTCGGCCCACGAAGCAAAAAAGCTAGCGAGGGCTAGCGCTCCAAAACTCATGGCCAACTGGGAAGTCTTCAGATTAGACAATATGGAAAATATTTTGCGTGCCAAACTAACGCAACACCCATACATTCAACGAAAATTGTTGGAATCGGGTAGTGCTCTCCTCATCGAGGACTCACAAAAAGACAATTTCTGGGGACGAGGTCCCGATTGGAAAGGCGAGAATCATCTGGGTCGCCTCTGGATGAAATTGCGTGATGAACTTCGCGCTAATCCAGCATTGTACGAAACTGGAGTAACAAAATAATGAACACACTGGTGCGAGGCCTAACACTTTGTACGGTTTTCCTCTTCCTGTGGCAATTCGTTGGTCCGAAAGGAACAACACTGCACATACTGAAAGGCGTGAGTGTCGGCGTGTTCGCCATCCTTAGCGTCATCATCAACACCGTGTGGGTTATGGAGACGAGGGGCCTCACCTGGGATTTCCCGTTCGTGCTTCACATCGGGTTCGGGGTCGCCTTCATCATATTCTGGGGCTTCACGGTCGTCGCCGGCTACTCACGCCGAATGTACGGCCGCGATATGTTCTTCAGTCATCGCGAACTCGCACACATACAAGGAGTCCTTCTGGCGCTCACGGTCATCGCAGGAATAAACATACCACTCTTGCGCTCTATCCTCACACAGTAACATCAATCACCCCCCACCATAAGGTTGGGGGTGATTTTTTACAACAATTACGTGTCCGCGCTTTGAAACTTTCGCCATCCCTCACAATCGTATATACTATAGAAATGATGAGCGGAACACGATCTTTTCTTTTGCTTTCACTGGTTATTTTTTCAACTTTCACCCTTTTTGTCTCTTCGGTGAAGGCATCGGGACCATATATAACATCCTACGGTTCATCATTATTTGCAGATCCGACTGAATTCGAAAATGGCAGTACTGTTCATTTGTACGGCTTCGGATTTGGTTCAATACCGACAGTCGTCGTAGATAATAATACCGTAACACCAGTGTCCAGCGCGGACAATGACGTAGCTTTTATATTTCAATCAGACATTGGATCACATTCCATTCAAGTTGAAAGTGACGCGATTGAAAGTGGCATCCGCCCTAGAAGTAACTCGATTACACTGAAAATAATCCCCCCGTACATCCCCTCGCCCCCTCCGACGTGCACCCTTACAACTAACAAAACCGCATACACACTCGGAGAATTGGTGACGTTTTTTTGGACTAGCCAAAATGCAAATGCTTCAACGTTCGGTGAAACAGCCCTGACAAAAACAACAAATTGGGTATACCAAAGTACGAACTCCCTGACCGTTACTGCTGGAGTTTTAGGAGACACACCTGTGTCTCTTCTCGTTGAGGGCCCTGGCGGTAATTCAAATTGCAACACAACAGTGCACGTGCAGGCTCCACCACAAAAAGAAATCCAGGTGATAGTACCAACACCAATTACATCTGTAACCATTACTCCCCCGGTAACTGATGCCCCCCCGCCACCAATCATTACACCCACAACGGTTGATGTATCACCAACAGTAACTATTGCGATACCGAATGTGATACAACCTCAAGCTAATCAGACGAATCAGGATAAAAACTCTTCAACCGTTCTTCCAAATAATGATCCACCATCCTTGCCGACAAAAATAATCAAAATAAACCAGCCCTTACCCATCCCCGCAAAAGTAACAAATGTACAACAAGAAACGACAAAAGAAACACGCGCCGTCTCCAAAATTGTGCCACGAACAGCGACATCTTCACCGTACCCCCTACTGTATTCCACGTATCAAGAAAGCGCAGAAAATGCGCCATTTAAAAAAGAGAGGACTGGTTGGTTGTCAAAGATTTTTAAGAAATTTTGGTCATTGTGGTAATCCTATCGAATTCGTGATGGTAAAATTGCTACCATAACCACACGCCGTTCTGTTTAATTTTATCCACAGCCCCCTGTTGCAAGAACAAAATACGAGCCATATAGTAATGAATGAGATCTTAATAATCGAACGCTTTACCGCAAGGAAAAAGTAATTCGATGAATGCTACGAGCAATCGTAACAATCATTGATAGAGAATCTAGGTCTCACTCGAACAACTCTGCCCATGGCAGGGTTTTTCGTTTTTGCCTCACCTCACGACATCTCCTTATTTTCTATACTAGTGTTTTGCAAAACACTAGTATAGAGAACACACAAAAAAGAAAAACCCCACAGTCACCCGCGGGGTCGTTACAGCAATTACCAATGCGTGCCGAATTTGCGCGAAGAGCCGAACATTTCTTTTTCACCCGCACTCTCTTCTGATTGCGCCACAGGTGCCTAGGATTTCATCCTCCGCACTCGCGCGAGCGACGCGGTATTAAACACGCTCACCACTGGAGAAGAAATCCCTCTCGCATATTCGTACTCCAAGTCAGCGGCGCACAAAAACGCAGAGACTGTGTGTCCTTGAGACGCGAGCACAGCGGCAACTTTTCTGCACATCGCCCCAGTGTATATGGAATCATCAACCACCATGACGCGAAGACCAGCGCGCTTCGTTCCACCACCAATAGAAATTCCATTGTATGGGCCATCGTACCCCTTCTTCAGTACGATGCGTGGCACACGCTTTCCTTCTCGCTCTAATACAAGGTCGGCGATATGGTCCACATATCTATCCCCACCAGCCGGTATGCTCGCAAGCGCGTCATACGGAATTCCAGTACTCGCCATTTCCTCATAGAGCAAGGTGGAAATTTCCGGAATACACTTTCCCCTAGCCCACCTGTCGCTCGGACTCAAACTCGCACTCTCAATTCCTTCTTTGGAAAGAATCAGATGTTCCGTCTTTACCAATTCATCAAAGAGCCAAGAAAGCCTGGCGAGTGATTGAACCCGATTGAGTGTCATTAGCCCCTCCCGTGTCTTCGGAATTACCTCACAATAACTAGTAAAATTATACTACATATTTATATATTTGGCAATACTTTTTGTAAAAATGGCTTTCTTGTGGTACTGTACAGACGTTGAGTCGGGAAAGGCCCGGCTTTTGCATTGTAATTATATGGAAATCAGAAACATCGCAATAACCCCATTAGAAACGCGAGTACGCGTTCTAACGGGGCAGGTCGCACACTATACGTATGGAGATTAGAAACATAGCCATCATAGCCCATGTAGATCATGGGAAAACTACGCTTACTGACGCCATACTCCGCGAGACGGGGGCGGCGGAAGAGGGGGTTTCTATGGATTCAAACGCGCTTGAACTAGAGCGTGGTATTACCATCTACGCCAAAAATGCGGCAGTAGTATACAAAGGAACGAAAATAAATATCGTTGACACTCCCGGACACGCGGATTTCGGAAGTGAGGTGGAACGCGTGCTTCGTTCTATTGATTCGGTGCTCCTTGTGGTGGACGCGCAAGAAGGTCCCATGCCACAAACGCGTTTCGTTCTCAAAAAATCTCTGGAGCTCGGCCTCCGACCAATCGTCGTCATTAATAAAATAGACAAGCCGGCGGCAGACCCTGCAAAATGCGAGGAACAAGTATTAGAACTTTTTCTTGAACTTGGTGCTTCAAAAGAGCAATCCGACTTCCCTGTCGTCTACACAATCGGGAAACAAGGAATCGCTAAACGGAATCTCTCTGACGAATCCACAAACCTTAGTCCCCTTCTTGATGTGATACTTGAAAAGGTGCCTGTCGCCTCTCGCGCGCCCTCTGACTCTCCGCTCCGACTACAGCCATTCAATTTGGCATACGATAATTTCCTCGGCCGTCTCGCTGTCGTGCGCATATACGAGGGCTCCGTGAAGCCCGGTATGTCCGTTTTTGTAAAAAAATCGGAGGGAAAGTCGCGCGCTGGAAAAATAACGAAAGTGTTTACGTTTGAGGGATTGCGAAGAAAAGAAGCCACAGAAGCAGGCGCCGGAGATATCGCGCTCATCGCGGGTCTGCCAGACATTGACATAGGTGAGACAGTCTCAAGCGAAGAGGGCGCCGAGTCACTCCCAGAAATTGCAATTGATGAGCCAACTATCACTCTCAATTTTCTTGTAAATAATTCCCCGTTCGGCGGACGAGAAGGAAAATTCGTTACCTCACGCCAAATCCGCGAGCGATTGGAGCGCGAACTTGAAGTAAATGTGGGGTTGCGCGTAGATTTTTCCGGAAGCGAATCCGCGACTGATGGATTCAAGGTTTCCGGCAGAGGCGAACTGCACATCGCAATACTTCTTGAAAATATGCGCCGCGAAGGATATGAAATGCAGGTCTCTCAACCGCAAGTTATCGTGCGAAAAAATGAACAGGGAGAGCTCGTTGAGCCGTTTGAAGAAGTCGTCATTGATATTCCAAACGAGTATCAGGGCGTGGTTATTGAACGACTCGGTACACGCGGATTTGTGATGATGAATGTCATTCCACACGCTGACATTTTGCGACTCATCTTTGAAGGCCCGACACGTGGACTCCTCGGATATCGCAACCAATTCGTCATAGACACGAAAGGCGAAGGCATCATCGCCGCGCGCGTCATAGGATTCAAATCGTATGCGGGAGACATTAGAAAACGCCCAACCGGTTCCATGATATCTATGATGGCTGGCAAGGCGCTCGGATACTCATTGTGGAATCTGCAGGAACGTGGAGTACTCTACATCAAACCCGGTACCGAGGTGTATGAAGGAATGGTGATTGGCGACACATCCAAAGGCGAAGAAATGACCGTCAATCCAACAAAAAATAAAAATCTCACGAATGTGCGCGCATCTTCTTCAGATGAGGCAATCCACCTTGTGCCAATACACGAACTCACGATTGAAAGCGGGCTTGAGGTTATGGCAAAAGACGAATATTTGGAAATAACGCCAAGCTCCGTGCGCCTTCGCAAACAGTATTTGACCGACATCGACAGGGCTCGAGCAAAACGCGAACAGTAGTAGCCGATTGGGAGAATGCTTGACAAAAGGATGCATCTTGCGTATAATTATTGCGGTTAAATTGAGCGCCGAAGGACGCAAATGGTGATGCCACTTCATCACACAAACGATCTTGGCACACGAGCACTCGATATCGCAGACAGAGAAGCAGGGCCCATTTGGCAGAAAACGAGAGATTTCTCTCGGTGGGCTAGTGCCCGCGCGACCACCGAGCAAGAGGTGCTTCGGGAACTACAACCCGAGCAAGATTTAGAGTTCAAGGAATACCCAGACTGTCCTTGCTGTGGGGTGAACGACAGCGTGGCTTCCAGCCACATCGGCAATACGTTCTACTGCTATGAGTGCGACAATACATTTGATTAACCCGCTCCCGCCCGAGACAGAAAGCCAAACTTTCATCTAAACACGAGGGGGCGGCTTTTCTTTTTATGCAAAACCTTTACAAAACGATGCTTTGTGTTATTTTTGGTGTTGCAGTTGAAACATGGGAGATATCCGATGAATTTCGCTTTCGCGACCGAAGCACGAGAAGCTGCCAAGAAAATAAACCCCGTCCAGACATTTCTGATGCGACGCAGGGGAAAGAAAGTATACATCGGTCATGAACAGCGGGAGGGTTGGAGCGGAAAACTCCCCTTCTACCTATTTTGGTGTGATGCGTGTAGCCACTATGCAAAAGATTATCCGCACGGCCACATTGAACGACAATACCTACTGTGTTCGCACTGCGACGAGAGACATGATTTCGTTCCGTGGTGGGTGGCGTGGGTTCAGGCATTGAATCTCCTTCGTTTTGCCATACAACATCGCCAACAACTCCGCAACGATTAATAGATGCATGAATCGCCCCGCACATCTGTGCGGGGCACTTTTTATGATAGTGTTACTGGGGATGCAGCTTCGGAGGGTTGTATGAACAGACAAAGCTTTGCAGAACGCAAAACACAAGCGGAAAAACTTGCGGTTCAACTGAAAAAAAAGATGGAGTTGTATTTTCCTGAACCGCCAGAGGACGCACGAATTGCGGAAATGGTGGCGTTGCGAACCGAGATTGAAAAACTTGGGTTCATTGTAACCTGGGATTCCAGCACAGACGTAGAAACGCTCGCGTGCACCATCACAATAACTCTGGCTGAATCTAAAAAGCACTAAAACATTTCGTTACTCGCCCGATATCC
Organism: Minisyncoccota bacterium; assembly: GCA_036517195.1. Classification (GTDB taxonomy): domain Bacteria; phylum Patescibacteriota; class Minisyncoccia; order Phycocordibacterales; family UBA2100; genus UBA10103. The sequence goes on along the minus strand of DATDXU010000020.1, from coordinate 5,975 downwards.
TCGGGCGACTTTTCTTATGAAAAAACTTGTATTTGTGCCTGGGGTCTTGACAAGTATCCTTTGGGGGGAATACAGTTACTTCGGTATCAACAACTACAAGAAAGGAGTAGGCCATGACGCATGAAATGCACGCAGTAAGCATACACGAAACAAAAACTGCGCCAAAACAATACCGTGTTCCGGCAATATACTATACCCCGCCGGGTCCGACCACATACTTCACGTTCCCTACGCTCGTCGTGCGTAAAAGCAAGACACAGCAACTGCTCGGAAACACGGGAACACTCGAAGAGAGAATGGAAAAATTTGAACGAAATCACACGCCAACGGCATACCCACGCAAAGAAATATGTTTTGCATGCCCAGCACTCCTGGGCGGTGAAGGACATGGTGGCAGACTTTTTGGCCTATGCTTCAAGTGCCTTAGGGCAGAAAAAGCGCGGCTCGAAAGGCAAAGATTAATCCGGTGCCCTTTAGTACCACAGGAGAAATACTGGCACTAATCTGTTTCACCCCCTCCATTAAACAGGGGGGAATTTTTAATACAAAATCGCATTCGTGTATTTGTTTCAACTGGGGAACTATGATACTTTTACTTCGGACTCTGGAAAAGGAGAATGAGAATGACATTGCGAGTGGAATTGAACAAACGCTTCAGCAGCAAAGTATACCCGAATATCGCTGACCCGAACGTGCAAGAAATGGTGCACAGAGGCAGAGATGATTTCTTGAAATTGTATCTTGGTAGATGTTTCCCGTGGGTCTTCAATGGACACAATCTTCATCCCGCGGGCTCAACGTACTATGCAACACACGCCCCATTCAATAGAGAGATGACCGTGGGGCGGTTCCCCCTGTTTCGTGTGGGTGAAATTAACCTGCCCCCCATCTTGAAAGACGTGCGCAAAGCGGGACTTCGTTTCGCGGAAATCACATCGTGGAGGAAGCGTGTACAGTTGTTGCGCACCATATCGGAAGTAGTTGAAGAAAGATTCTGGCTTCTGGTCGCGGCAAAGCAATACGAAACGGGACAAAGCTTGGCGGAGGCAGTTGGCGAAACTGACGAGGAAGTTGATTTTCCGCTTGCAGTCGCCATGTACTTAGAAGAACTTCATGGAGAAAAACTCTCTCCGTCTTCCTCGGGGTCAGGACAGCACAACGGAAAGTCATACGTACCACACGGTATCTTCCTCAACATCTGCCCGTTCAACTTCCCCGGAGCAATCCCTATGGACATGGCGTGCAAGGCACTCGCCATGGGCAACGCGTTCATTGAAAAATCGTCAGACAAATCTTCGCTCTGCGGATATCTCGTATACGAAAGCATCAAAATCGCTTTTGAAAGGATGGGTATTGACCACAGGGGTGTCGTGAACTACGCGCCCGGTGGAGCAGAAATAGTGGATAGGCTTCTTGCCTCCCCCGACATTGCCGGCGTTTCATTTACCGGTAGCTCGGAAGCCCTTCGACAAATCAAAGAAAAACACAGGTGTGTGCTTCGGAATGGATTCGTTGGGAAAGCGCCGCTTCGATTCGGCTCTGAGGAAACAAGCGGAGTGAATATCGTCGTCGTATGGAAAGACACCGACCTCGCCTATGCCGCAAAAGAATGCGTAAAGAGTTTCGTTGGGCGAAGCGGACAAAAATGCTCCTCTGCCCGCGTCATCATGGTGCATGAGCAGGCAAAAGATACGTTCATGGAACACATGAAGCGAGAGGTTAGCAATGTGCGGTTCGGGAATGTTCTTGAGGGAGCAGACCTCGGTCCCGTCATCACGATGGAGGCAGGTGAACGCATCTTGAAAACCATCGTGGAGCTCACCGACTCCAAAGTGGTGTCCCCGCAATCATACACGAAACTCACGTTTGAACATTCCGAAACGATGGACGCCATACTGCCCAGAATCCTGTTCGCCGAAAAAGAGGTTCACGAATCAGAATCTCTGGCAGTCAAACTAATGAACACAGAAATTTTCGGACCGGTAACAACCATGGTCTCGGTTCCAGACATGGCCGCCGTGAAGCGATTGTGCAAACTTTCAAACTTCGCGCTAACGGGAAGTTGCTTTACAGAGGATATGGATGTGCTGATTGCCATGACTCGCATTATTCCGGCGGGCAACTTGTATCACAATCGTAAGTGCACGGGCGCCTTGGTTGAAAGCGAATGCTTCGGTGGCTTACGTTCAGCGTCATCGCCCTCGGGCATCAAGGGCAAAGCCGCGCTCGCTCTTTTTGGCTCAATGCAAACCGTGTCCGGTTTCTACGGCTCTTCGTGGAGCAAAGAAAAACGACAAGAATTCGTACGGAGAATGGAAGACGAGCTCGGTGTCGTGTTCTCAAAAACCTAAACAATGTGTCGCCACTCCAGATTAGGGGATGGCGACTTCTTTTTGTACATACGCCTGAGTTCAAATCCTTGCCACCCACTTTTCTAATAATCCGGTGACAGCCTCTTTGGACGTTGGACGTCCACAAACCAAGAACCCTCCTCGGCCGCCCCCCGTTCTACCAAGGTGACACCTTGGTAGAACAAATTGATATTCTCTTCACTCCGTTATAGAGTATGCCTAGCATACCAATGGTCGTGCGCAAGGAGGATACACCCATGGGTACGGAAACAGAGCGTCAGGAGAAAAAGCGTGCGGCAATCATAGATTTCAGTCGCATACTGAGACCCATCTACTCCATTGATGAAATTGAGGTGTTCGCTGACAATATTCTCAGTTTGGTCAAAAGTGGCGAGGCAACCTGGGATGAATTGAGCTTCAGCAAAGCAGAACTAATAGAACGTTTACAAGGAGCGCGCCGACAAAGAGGTGCGTGAAAGAATCCCCACCGCCAGACCAAAAAGGTCGGCGGTTTCTTTTTGTACACTTGACATATTGTTTATGCTGTGATATAAGGTCATTGGTCAATCAGGCATTGGAAATTCAAAAATCCGAAGGAGGAATCGATGCTGACACAAAAACGAGGGGTCGTGTACCCCACAACTGTACTATCCTGCGTGGATAGCGCGAAAGCGCACAACATCGCGCACATCTTTCGTCGCCACCCACACGTGCAGGAAGTGCTTCTGTTTGGAAGCGTCGCACGATGTGGCCTTGGCAACGATCTCGACCTCATCCTCATCACCGACGAGACACGCGCGAACGACTTCGTCCAGTGTTTAAATCGGTTGATTGAGGAGTTCGAAAATAGAATGCGGAGAGTGGCTGAACATTCAGCACAACGAGACCCGTTCGCTGAGGTCTATCATCACAAGCGCTTGCGCTTGGAAGCAATCGAGGAAACCCTCGAGGCCTACACCGATGATTCTCCCAACAACTTCCTATCTCTGTACCACTCGGCACAAGCGCTCGTGGGACACAATGCCCTCGACCTGTTCTTGTTTCCGCCGGATTGGCGGACAAAACTCGAGGACATGCAGAAAGCCCTTCCGAATCGAGATCCAATGTTCATGCAGAACGTCGCACGCGACGCGATCAGAATCGCGTAACAACCAAAACGGCTTAAGGAGGAACCGATGACTTATATTGTAGCGTTACGACAAGTAGCCGGCAGTCACGCTGGCATCGTCACGTGGACAAACTTCCCCTCAAGGGCCTACTTCAATACATGGATGAAAGCCGGCGAAAACAACGGCGAGGAAGTGGTTGAGGAAGGCATCACGGAAGCACGAGCGCTTGAGCTCTGCATGCAAACACCTCCCCTTGCCTATGCGCGAGCGGCAGTTGCAGAATCGACAGACCCCAAAACGGGACGAGTCGACCTTGCATTGCTCAAGATGCATGCGGCAAATGTTGCCATTGCACTTGCGTCAACCGCTTCGACGAAATCCTGAAAGGAGAACGAGGATGAACAATGAATTAATTCTCGCGCTGGTCGCCATTGGAGCTTTCATGACTTTCGGCGCAACGTTGAATTACTTAGACACAGGCAAGTGTACCAAAATCTTACCGGGATATGCGGGTAGGTTCTGGTTCAACGTGTTGCTATGTACCGTCATATTTACAGGAATAACCGCAGTGGGGCTATTCGACAAATGACGCCCACGAAATTGAGGCCGTTCCCGCAAAGCTCGCGGAACGGCCTCTCCTTTTTTATATTCATATGCTACGCTACAGGCGCATGCAGAAGAAAACAACATCGTGGGGCAAGGTTTCTGATTGGTACCACGAGCACCTTTCATCAGGAAATACATACCACGAACAGGTCATCCTTCCGAACCTGAAACGGCTCCTCAATCTACAAAAGGGAGAGCGTGTGCTTGATGTCGCCTGCGGGGAGGGATTTTTTACACGAGCCCTCAAAGATACGGGCGCAGACATTGCCGGAGCAGACATTTCGCCAGAGCTTATTGAAATCGCACAAAATCTATCTCCAGACACAAGATTTGTTGTCGCTCCCATTGAAAATCTCTCTTTCGCAAAAACAGCGTCGTGCGACAAAGCGTTTTCTGTATTAGCGTTGCAAAATATAGAACACTTGGAACACGGAATGCGAGAAGTACACCGAATTTTGAAACCGGGAGGAACGTTCATTTTCGTCATCAATCATCCTTGTTTCCGCATACCAAAACGCTCGTCGTGGGGATTTGATGAACCAACACAGACGCAGTATCGCCGACTCGATGGATACCTAACCGAAAGTAAAGACGGTATAGATATGCACCCCGGAGAATCCGCCAAAGGAGAAAAAAGAGTGCTAACCTATTCGTTCCATCATCCTCTCCAGGTATATATGAAGCTCTTGGGCAACACCGGGTTTGTATTGACGCGCCTTGAGGAATGGAGTTCACACAAAAAAAGTAAGGCGGGAGGGCGAGCGTCAGCTGAAGACCATGCCCGAAAAGAGTTCCCTCTTTTCCTCTCTGCCGTGGCTCAAAAAACATAAAGGACAGTCCTTTATGTTTCGCCCATTAGTTGCTGTTTTCTTTTTTTGTGGCATTATGCGTGTGGAACATTGGAGAAGGTGGGAGTGAGAAATGACAAGTAAAGCTTTGGGCGCAATCCCCTATGTTCTTGTGGGACTAGTGGGACTTGGACTTGGTTTTGCATATGGAATGCAAGGCAAGAACGAGAAACAACAGATAACGCCATACGACGCGCGCCTCCTCGTTGATGAAGTAACGGACGGCGACACGATGTTTGTCGTATTGGAAGGCAAGCGCGTGAAGGTACGGCTCATGGGAGTAGACACTCCTGAAACCGTGGACAAACGCAAAAGCGCCCAGTGCTTCGGTGACAAGGCGAGCGCGGAAACAAAAAAACTCCAAGGAAAAACGGTGCGCGTTCAGTTCATCGCGCCCGACTGGCCTCCGGTAAAACGCGACCGCTATGAGCGCGCGCTCGTGTATGTGTACGACGAAAAAGGAGACCTCTACAACGAGAAACTCATCCGCGATGGTCTGGCGCGTGAATATACATTCAAGGGCCCGTACGAACACCGCAAGCGCCTGAAAGATGCACAGGCAGATGCAAAAGCAATGAAGCGCGGAATGTGGCATGACCCCGCGTGTGCCATTGAATCGTCCCGCGAAAAACCCTGATTTTTAGCCCCCAATCGTAGCGCGATTGGGGGCGCACTTTTTCTAAAATAAAGTTGACAAATTTGTATATAAGTGATACAATGCTTTGCAGTGGGTCGAGTGGTCGACCCCGAACCATCGAAGGAGAAGCGCTATGGCGCAAAAGTTCCAGCGTGGGACGAACACCTATCTGGCAACAATTCTAAGCGAGGGGACCGTCCTCCTCGTCAATGAAAAAACGGGACAAGAGATCCCGCGGGACACGAAAGTGTTCAGGGATTTCGCTGACCCGAAGCGTCGAAAGGAAAAGTTCAAACCCGTGGACGCGAAAAGTCCCGCGCCCGCGAAAGTCGAGAAGAAGGCGGCGCCGCAAAAAGCGCCGGCGGCGAAAAAGGCAATCCGCGACATGAGCTACGAAGAGGCCGAGCAAATCGTGCTCAACGCC
>DATDXU010000019.1:0-47374 GCA_036517195.1 Minisyncoccota bacterium | reverse complement strand
TGTGGTCTGTGTCGGATACACCTGCATAGAGCCGCCGTTCGGAGACACGGCCCCGACGTTGCTTATGTATGCCGTGTATGTGTTCTGCGCTTGCCAAGAAATAGTAGACACGATACCAGATTGCACCGATGTTGGAGTTGCAATTAACTGGCACGCGGGTTTTGGACAATTTCCAAAAAACGAGTTGAGGGTTGAGCACGCCTGTTGCTGATTTTGCCCTCCACCTGAGCCACCCCCACTTCCTCCCCCAGAACCCCCGCCACCCATAGATGGCAACGACGGCATTCCACCACCGCCACTCGCGCCCTTAAGTGCTTTTGCAAATTCTTCTTGTTGTTTCTTGAGCTTCTCTTTCAGTGCCTGATTTTCTTTGCAAACCGTGTCACACACTGGTGGTTGAGCAGTACCCACACCCGGCGGAGTTCCAGAACCCGCGGGCGGCGCCTGTTGTCCACTTCCACCATGTGGTAATTTTTGTTTTTGCCACTCTTCATATAAATCCTGACAACCGCCGTCCACAGTCATTGCGCCTTCCATACATCCGATATATGCATCAAGCGCACGCTGAACTTTTTCTGCAGAACCCCCCGTCGCCTGCGCTTCACCTGTAGTAGTTTTTAAACTTGCGTCCAACACATCTGCCGATCCAGTGTCTTCTTCGGCAGGTGGTGATATTGGACCTTGAGCCGGCAGTTCGCCCCCGTAAGGTGGTAAACCAAGGAAGTCTCTAACAGCTTCTCCAATTTCCCTGGAAACCTCACATGCAGAAGGGAAAGACGCACAAATACCACCCCACGCAGGTTTAAAATCTTCTGCTTTTTTTGGTGTTTGATCTGCAGAGCCAGTAGGTAGATAGTTACTATCAAAGTCAAACGTATCATTTCCCACGGCTGACCTTCCAAATTCTGACGGTGTCTTTGTGTCAACTGGAGTTGGTACTTCTGGCAAATCTGGTACCTGAATCCTTCTCGAATCTTCAAGCATTTTCAGATTCGTCTCCAAATTTTTTTCGATACGTTCAGCATACTCCAATGCCTCATCGTCATACCGATTTACATCTGATTGACCGAGAGTACGTATTCGACTAGTTGCGTTTGCCTGTTCAGCGAGTTCGTTTTTAACCCCGACCTCAAACGCTGCCAGGGTCTCCTCACTTGCGCCAATCACACCAGTAAAAGCACCTGCTTTTGTTCTCGCGTCGAAAGCTAACCCAGTTATTGCTGTATGACCTTTCAAAACCCTAGCTCCAAGTGATTTTTTTGCCCCAGATTCAGTTCCCTGAATATTGCACATCGTTTTCCCATTTTTATCTTTAACACAGTTGGTAACAGAGCACGGCTTTGTCAATTCACACTGTTTTGCTGCCGTGGCACTAAGTCCCGCGTTACTTCCACTATGACAAGTGTCTCCAGAATCCACCCTCACTTCTTCTGATCCCTCGTGCATTACGTACGTGCATCCATTCACACAAATCGTACCTATCAATGCAATATCACTTTTTTTAAATGCATCCTCAGTTGGCTTATTACACCTCTCTGGTCCGACAAGTTTCCCGCCCGGAAATTCAATGGTACTTTGCACTGCCGCCGCCGCGACTTGCGACTGCGGGAATACTTGCGCAACGGAGGAAATGACTTGGTCAACAAACGGACCCTGGAGAGCGAGAGCGAATAACCCAATAGCGCCGAGAACAAAAACTGTAGGAAATAATGCGAAACCTCGCTCCGTATACATCGTCTCATTATGCACCACAAAATCACACGCCCAACAACACGTGTGGACGTAACTTCGTTCAATGGTCACGTATGATCTACACTCACTCGATTATGCCCTCGCCGGGAATCGAACCCAGATTACGAGCTCCGCAAGCTCGCGTTCTATCCGTTGAACTACGAGAGCAAATGAGGGACAGAGCGAAAGTGTACTTTCGTTCTTCCCGAATGATGCTCTCGCAAGCTGTTGCTTATGAGAGCAATGCTCAATAATGTAGCACAGTTCGCCCCGTACCTACATATGTTCAACTCCAGCTAAAATCCGAAGGCTGAACCTTTGGATTTAGAAAGTATGAGAATACACCATTCTAGCTTTTTGCAAAAAGCTAGAATGGGAAAACGTTGGGGGCACAACCCCCTAACTCGTGTTTCGGAAAAGTCACGAGGAACAAAGAAAAGTAAACATCGGGTTACATTTTCTGTTCTTGGGAGAAGGTTGAAGTGTGGGCTTTGGTTTTTGAGTTGGGGGAGATTTTATTTTCTGCCACGGTTCTTTTTCTCTTCCATAAGAATCGAAAGAACCACCAGGATCAAAGTTCCTTATAACAGCGTCTGGAGGCTTCTTTTCTGTCATATATTCCCAAAGAAAAATATCTATAGTTTCGGGGCCATGTTCATTCTTGGGAAACCCATTGTAAAAAGAACCCGATGATTTCAATTCACTTTGAGGTTTTGTAGGTTTAGTGGCAGACACCGGTTTGAGTAAACTTTCAGAACCACCCGATTTCCCTCCTCCCCCAGAACCAACGCTGGGCACCTTTCCGCCAGGACACTTTTCCACACTCACACCAGTTTTAACTTCACCGGGTTTTTTCTCGCACTGTTTTTTTGCTTCACCTTGCAACTTCTCACAAGGATCTTCCGCTTTCACCAACACATTCGCCTTCTGCACCTTCACTTCATATCTACAACCATTTACACACTCAACCTCTCCTGACTGAACACCAGAAACTTTCTGTACCTTACCCTTAGGGGGCTCTTTACACCTCTTTGGTCCTGTTACTGTCACCTTCCCTCCCGCTCCAGAAGAGCCGAGTGAAACAACTCCAACCGAAACTTGTGAAAGAAGTAAACGCGGCATGGTGAGCAAAAACTTTCTCATTTCCGAAGGACTTTCTTGCGCTAAAACAGTGTGTGGCAAAAACGTTAAAAAAACAGATGCGACAAAAACTACGAAAATTGAAAACATGGGTATTCGTAAAGAGGAGAGCATGTCTCTCCATAATAACCCCCAATACCACTTATATAAAGGTTCCTCGGGGCAAGCCCCGAGGTATTAACCTGTGTTTCGTCTTCGCTCGGACGAAATGAGAATTGCGATTCTCATTTCGCTCCTCGCTAGCCGAAATAAAACCTTTAGGAAACTTTCGAGATCTGCTTTGTGAGGCGAGATTTCATACGAGCCGCGGTGTTCTTTTTTATAATCCCGCGCTTCACTGCCTTATCAATTTCCGAATATGTTTTTGAAAGGAGCGCTGCCGTGTCTCCTTGGCGAACTTTCGTGGCGTCGGCAACTGCACGCACTGACCCTTTCATAGAGCGTTTCCTGCGGGCATTAAAAATCGCGCGCCTCTTCGCGACTCGATTGGCTTTCTTTGCTGAACGAATCTTTGCCATTGTGGGGGGATAATAAACGACAAAACATAAAAACACAAGTCCGCATTTGTTTTCCTGTTCACTGTCCACCGTAAACTGTATACTTCTTTTATGATTGGTCACCTGAAAGGCACCATAGAGGCACTACGAAGCGGATACGCACTACTCGAAGCGAGCGGTGTGGGCTACAAAATTGCTACAACAAAAGACACCCTAAAACACTTGAAACAAGGTACTCTAGCCTCTTTGTGGACATACCTTGCCGTGCGTGAAAACGCCCTTGATTTGTATGGTTTCAGAACAGAGGAAGAACTGCGTTTTTTTGAACTCCTCCTCACTGTGCCAGGGATTGGCCCAAAGTCCGCACTCGCCGTCCTTGATATCGCATCTATTGAAACACTACAATCCGCAATCGCGAGCGGAAATGCGCAGTACCTGACAAAAGTATCCGGTATCGGTAAAAAAACATCGGAAAAAATAGTACTTGAATTAAAAGACAAAGTTGGTGTGGGAAATGAAAAAGTAAAAGGCGCCATGAAGGGAGATGAAGAGGCGCTTGAGGCCCTACAGGCACTCGGGTATTCAGCGGGAGAATCCCGCGATGCATTACGCAAAGTCCCACCCGCCGTCGCTGGGAGTAGTGCGCGACTGCGCGAAGCGCTTCGGGTTTTGGGCTCATAACAATGTATGGAACAGACACTGAAAACTGCGGTGTCTCGTTTTTTTCTTGCGCCACCCTATTCACTATATCATTTTTGCCTCGCTTTCTTGTCCGCACTCTACTTTGGATTCCCCTCCCGTCGGCTTATCGTCGTTGGAGTAACGGGCACAAAAGGAAAATCAAGCACCATTGAATTTGCGAACGCCGCATTTGAGGCGGCAGGTTACACAACGGCACTCGCAAGCACCATACGCACAAAAATCGCCTCGCAATCAAAAGCGAACACGAGACGTATGACCATGCCGGGAAGATTTTTTCTCCAAGATTTCCTGAAGTGCGCGATTGACGCGAAGTGCGCTGTCGCTTTTATTGAAATGACATCGGAGGGGGCGCGACAACATCGCCACCGCTTCATTGCGCTTGACGCGCTCGTGTTCACCAACTTGGCACCCGAGCACATAGAGTCCCATGGCTCGTATGAGGCATACGCGAACGCAAAGTTTTCACTGGGAAAGGCGTTGGTTTCTTCTTCCAAACGCCCGCGCATCATAATTGCAAATGCGGACGACCGTGAGAGCGCACGCTACCTCACGCTCCCCGTAGAACACGCAATTCCGTTTTCCCCATCCGCGTTTGACGCACGCGCGAACGAGGGCGGCGGCACCTTTCGTATGGACGACACAAACATAACCATACACTTGCCCGGAACGTTTTCTCTTCAAAACGCGATTGCCGCCGCGCTTCTTGCGCGCGCTTTTGATATACGAACAGACGCCATTCGCCTCGGGTTTGACGCGCTCAAAAAAATCCCGGGGCGCGCGGAAAGAATACACGAGGGACAGCCGTTTCTCGTCGTCGTTGATTACGCACACACACCAGACTCACTCTCCGCGCTCTACGACACCTATCCGAATCGCAAGAAAATCTGCGTCCTCGGGGCGACGGGGGGTGGACGCGATCACTGGAAACGCCCCGTCATGGGTTCCATTGCAAGTGCATCATGCGAACATGTCATCCTCACCAATGAAGACCCGTACGACGAGAGCCCGGACGCAATTATTAAAAATATCGCCGCGGGAATGAAAAAACAGCCGGAAATTATTCTGGACCGTAGAGCGGCAATCGCGCGGGCGCTTTCACTCGCAAACAACACAGGCAAAGAGTGCGCGGTTTTGATTACCGGCAAAGGAACAGACCCGACGATTGAGGGACCGCGGGGAAACAGTACGACGTGGAGTGATGCAGAAGTGACACGCGAAGAGTTGAAGAAAATGGTTTACAATAAAAGCGTATGATAAAACAAATCCTTATCGTGCTCGCGATTTTTATAGCACTCGCATTCGTCGTCATGTGGATTCTCTCTGGCGGGTTTTCTAGGATTGGAGAGCGGGCGAGTGGTTTTAGTAACTTTTTCGGCCTCCGACCAGGTAGCTCCGACTGGTCCGCGCCCCCACTCCCATGGCAAGTCCCATTCACACAGGGCACGGACATACAAACACAAATAGAAAAATGGGAAGAATCACGCCCCATTGAAGACCGTATTGCAGACCTTGAAGACGAGTTCCGTTCTGTTGAGCAGGACCTTTCGTCTCTACAAAATCCACCCGCACACGTAAAACCAGAACTCCTGCAAGCGTCGTATTAAAAGCCCCGAAAATGTTGTTGGGAGGTGCAACCTCCCAACAATAGGCGTCATACTAGCGACCGCACGCGTGAAACAAAATAATTCCCACTGCGACAGACACATTGAGTGATTCTTTCCCCCGCCCAGAATGGCGAGGGTGATCGGCGTGTCGAACCATTGCCCCGCGCATGGGGATTTCTATAAGCGCGTCGCACTCATCTCGCAGTGACTTGGAAAGTCCGCGGACCTCATTACCGAACACGAGAAGTGTTTTCTTTTTCGCTTTGTACTTTCGGTAGTCAACCGCCCGCGCGTCTTGTTCAACTCCGACAACACTCCACCCTCCCGCGCGCGCTGATTTTAAAAATGAAGATAGAGACACACGCTCCCACGAAACAGAGTTTTCGGCGCCAAGCGCCGTTTTTGCAATCTTTTCATTTACTTTTCCAAAACGATCTTTTGGAAGCGGTGTGTACCCAGACAGATATAGAGAGAAAACTCCGGATGCATCCGCGGTCCTGAAAATAGAGCCGACATTGTAAGCGCTCCGTATGTTATGAAGTAACACAGAAATCATAGGTTACAGATGACAGTGTACAGTAAACAGAACAACCAACCCCACACGCCCAACTGTTCACCGTAAACTGTTACCTGTATACTTCCCCCATGTTGTCCACATTCCCAGAGCTTCTTTTCTTGGCCCCCCTCTCGCCATTCCTTATTCGTCTTGCGCTCGCATCACTGTTCGCCTATGCATCACTCAGACACTTTGTGAGTAAGCGAGAAGAGGGGGTGCGCACGATTGGATTCGCCGCGGGGTGGATTCCCGCACTCTGGATACAACCCGACGGAGATATCGGAGCGTCTGCCGGGCGCATGGCATTCAAAATTCTCTGGGTTATTGAAGCCGTGCTCGCGCTATTCCTCGCGGGCGGCGCATACGTCCAACTTGCGTCCATCGTGGGCGGAGTTATAGCTATTGAATGGCTCGTATCAAAACGCACGCGCCCTGTCGCGCGCGGCACCGCGTACCTCGCACTTGTGTTGTGTGTGTCTCTTCTTGTAACAGGCGCAGGTGCACTTGCGTTTGACTTGCCACTATAAAAAATGATTCGTTGGCTTCAGAAGTAGCCTATAGTATTGTGAAGGCAACCCCCTGTAGCTCAGTGGTAGAGCAGCGGACTTTTAATCCGTTGATGGAGGTCCGATTCCTCCCGGGGGGATACGTACACTTTTTGACACCACAAAAATCCGAAGGTTTAACCTTCGGATTTTTGTAGGTTACTCAACCGCTTCAAGAAGTGCCTCTAGCTCCTCTATCCGAGCACACTCTTGAGAAAGTGGCACCTTTCCAACATCAAGTGGGCCCTCGTACCCAAGACGTTTCCATACACTCCCTAAAATCTGATGTATTCTCTGCCTAGTAAGCCCCACGGTATGAGCAACCTCTGTTTCATTTCTCTCTCGTGGATGTTCTGGTGACCCATACGCTTCTTTGAAAACTTCGAAATGTCTCGGGGTTCCACCCCCCTCCGCTTTTTTGAAAATTTCTTGCACTCTTTTCTTCGCTTCAGCGAGCTCTTCGCGCGCGATAAGTATTTGTTCTGCAGTAAGTGTTCTCCTGTCTGGTACAAAATCACCAACCGGTGCATCTGTTGTATCGTCCGTAGAGGTAACCGCGAGCTGATCGAGAGAAAAAACTCTAAACTGCAGGGCATACAACGCATTTTCAACACCTCCTTTAGAAAGCCCTGTTTCGGACATCAACTCTTCCGTCGTGGGAGACCGTTTCAGTTTTTCAGCAAGAAACTTCGAGGCGCGCGTAATTCTTACTATGTCCTTTTGCACCTTGTCAGGAATGCGCACTACACCGGAACCAGAGAATGACTTCATCAGAAATTCCTTTATCCACGGCAGCGCGCATGTTGCAAACCTCGCCTTTCTATAGTCAAAACTTTGCGCGGCCCGGACGAGTCCCATATTTGCTCCCTGAATAAGGTCCTCAAGTTGAACTTTACCTTTACCGTACTTGGACCACACCTTGCGCGCTTCCGATTGAGCGAGACGCGTATACGCAAGAACGAGCTCCTGTTGCGCTGCGCTGTCGCCTGTTAAAATCCGCTCTCCGAGTCGACGTTCTTCGTTCGCCGTCAAAAATTTAATTTTGCGCACCCTCTCTGCGTATATATCATTTCCATCTCTCGCTGAGGTTTGGTGCAAACGAATTTTCTCTTCCATACAAAACAAGTATATCCTCACACTAACTTTTTGAAAAAGTTAGTGTGAGGGGACACACTCAAATCGCCATTTCAACTATGACAGAGTCCTCCGCGACTTCGTCTCCTGTTGTGCAGGAAATAGTGAACACCGTGGGGCCAGACAAGGGCACGGTAGAGGCGCCACCCGAAAGCTCTGTTTCATAAAAACTCCCTCCCGAACTTGTAATTTCACACTCCTCCGCGTTTTTGGTGTTCCAAAAGATGAGTGTGCGCGCGCCCACCTGCACTCGTTCCGGCACTGCCCAAATAGAGGCTTGTGGACGCACGCCGGACGTTTTCTTTCCCACCTTTTTTGGTGTGGTCTGGAGAAGGGACGGGTCTTCGCTGTAATGTTCAAGGTCTGTCTCGTCCACCGTTACTTCTTCCGGAATCTCAAATCCGCGGTCCCTGCATAAACCATCAAAGAAACCGCTCGGGATAACATACGAAACGAGCGACCCGCTCCATGGACGCGCTTTGCATAAGCGCGACGCGAGTCCGCCCTGTCCATAAAACCCAGCCACCTCACTCCCATCATCTTCATCTCGCTCACTTGCAACTGCCGTTGATCCGTCCCCCCTCTCCTCAATGCGCCCAAAAAGTCCGCCTCCCAAACGCACCACTTTTTCAAGTAACGACTCTTCTTTTTCCGCATTCGGGTCTTCGGAGTAGTCAGAAGGAACATCCTCTTCCGCGCCAGATAAGAGCTGTTCACTCACGGGGGTCTCATCTCCCCCGCTTCCATCTTCAGATGAACCGTTTCCTGAAAGAGCGCCGAGTAAACTATCGGACACATTTTGACCTCCATTCCCCTGAAGTCCGAGCTGCGGATTCAAAAGACCACTCGCCCCTGGGGTATACACGGCGCATGGGTCTGTGGAAGGTGTTGAAACTTGATACTGCCCGCCGGCGCACGACTGCGAATTTTGGTCTCCTCCGCCACCCTTCCCGCCGCCGCCCCCTCCACCCATTAACTTCTCAAGCATTTCTCCAATTTTTCCCCCCGCCTGTTGCAACATACCTCCCATTTGTTGCATCATCGCCGCCTTTTGCATCTGTGCCGCTTTCGCCGCCTCAGCGGCTTTTGCGTCTACAGCAGCCTGTTCTGTTTTTCCTGTTTCAAGTTTAAGTTTTCCGACATCGGCAGCTTTAACACCCAAACACACCATTTTCTGCACACATATTCCATCAATTTTTATTCCCGCAACCGTAACTGTACATATACCAGGAGGACATAAATTTGTGTTTCCGGTCTGCACACATTTATTCTGAACAAGTGTCATCTTACATCCACATGTGTTGGCATCCCAATTAGCACAGTCTTTATTAGCCGAATCTACAACCCCCTGAACCGCCTTCGTTACTTGTGGCACCAAAAGAAAAATCACAACACAGAGTAAAAAAAAGTTCAGAAAAAATACTTCGCCCAATAGAAAGTTCCGCTTACTCATACAAAAACTCTATCACACTCCAGAAAGAAGGAATTGTTCCAGCGCGTATTCAAGTTCCACCCCTTTTCTCCGCGCTTCGTGAGGAAGTTCTGTGAGTTTTATTATGAGAGACTGCGCGCGTGATGTACCTTGCACATCACGTGCCCTCAGTACCATATCTTTCGCTCCCCAAAACAAAACGCCGTGAATTGCCTCGGGCGCCTCGCCCCTCGCGAGCGCCTTTTGGTACTCAATCCAAAGCATCTTTTTATCTTTCCGCTTTAGGGTGTTTGCGAGCGCGAAAATTTCTCCACCCCGCTCTTCTTTTTTCACGTCAAACCGCACGACATCTTTCGCATGCTCTTTCAGGGTCCGCAGAGTCGCCGCGTTCAACTTTTCTTCAACAATAAAAAACGTATCCTGCGCTTTTTGCATGTAGGGTAGCGCGCGCTCAACGACACCCCACGATTCTATATTTGAAAACAGTCCGTCCAACACAACCGTTCGCGCGTCGCCGAACAAATTACTTCCACCACACACAGACTGCACATCCCCCAGCGCATGCACGTCTGTAATTCGGACAACATCTGTCTTTGCGTATCGCATAAGCGCCTCCCCCACCTCAAGGCGCACTTTTTCTCTGTCTGAACCAAAATATATGTACAACATGGGGAATAGTTTACAGATAACAGTTTACAAAAGACAGAACAAACACATGGGGGAAGTATACAGAATGCAGTTGACAGATGACAGTTGACAGAAGTTATAGAAGACAAAACAAACCGCGCCATGCCGTTAACTGTAAGCCGTAAACTGTAAACTTCTACCCCCTTGCTTTCATGGTGCCCCATGTTTTTCCAAACGCAACATCTACAATAAGTGGAACGCCAGACAATTTTGAAGGTGGCACAACACCCTCCATACACTTTTTTATTTCACGCGCAACTTCCTCCGCTTTCTCTTCCTTTAATTCATACACCAACTCATCATGCACCTGAAGCAAAAGGTGAGCCCTGTCACCCCACTTCTTTTCTGCAATAATTCGCTCGGTTTCTATCATCGCGAGTTTTATGATGTCTGCCGCAGTTCCCTGCACAGGCGCATTTATCGCCATACGCTCTGCCTGCGCTTTAATATTCGGCATAAGAGATTGTATTCCCGCAAAATATCTGCGCCTTCCAAAAAATGTCTCCGTATACCCGAGGCGCGCGGCAGTCGCCTTCGTTTCTTCCAAGTACCGCGCAAGTCCTGAAAAGTTTTTAAAGTACTGCGACAAAAACTCTGCCGCCTCGTCTCGAGACACACCCACACCAAGCGCCTCCCGCAGAGCATTGACTCCCATGCCATACAAAATGCCAAAGTTAATAACCTTCGCGCGGCGGCGCATTTCTTTGTCCACCTTGTCTGGAGCGACACCAAACACCGCGGAGGCAACTTCAGTGTGAATATCCCTCCCCGCCTTAAACGCATCCATAAACGTCTTGTCTTTGGAAAGCGCAGAGGCAATACGAAGCTCAATCTGAGAGTAATCAAAAGAGGCAAGAATAAAGCCGTTTTTTGCGCGAAACGCCTCCCGAACCCGACTTCCATAGGGAGCTTGTGTGGGAATGTTCTGAAGATTTGGGTCTTGCGAACTCATGCGTCCCGTCGTCGTCCCCGCTTGCATAAAGCGCGCATGCAGGCGACCGTCGTCTGATACAAGAGCGGGAATTTTTTCTATGTAGGTTGATAGTAACTTATACAATTCGCGATATGCAAGAACTTCACCCACAATCGGGTGAAGTTCTTTCATTTTCACCAGTTCACTTTCTTTCGTCGTCCGCGCACCGCCGGCTGTTTTCT
Source organism: Minisyncoccota bacterium (assembly GCA_036517195.1). GTDB lineage: Bacteria > Patescibacteriota > Minisyncoccia > Phycocordibacterales > UBA2100 > UBA10103. The sequence goes on along the minus strand of DATDXU010000019.1, from coordinate 36,191 downwards.
TTTGTCGAGGCAACAGCAACTTCAACTCGTCAAACAAAACCCCGCCCAACTGTTTTGGGGAGTTTATATTAAATTCACGCCCAGCGTGCTTAAAAATTTTTTCTGAAATTATCGCGAGTTCTTTTTTATACTCCCGCGCGAGCGCCTTCAAATACGGCACATCAACCCCGATTCCAACCTCATGCATGCGCTTGGTAATCGCAACCAACGGACGCTCTATCGTGGTGAACACTTCATATAGGCGACCCGTTTCTTTCAACTGTTTCATGAGTGCCGTGTGCGCCTCGTTCATGTTCGTGGCGCGTGTGTGTGCAAGAACGTCTTCCGCTGTCGGATTTGTTATGTCGGACTTCAAAAGCCACAACGCGACTGCTGACTCCGCCTGAAACCCCGAATCTTCGTTTTTCTTTTTCACCTCTGGTTCTATCGTTTGTTGACGCTTTGTGAGTGCGGATAATCGCACCTTGAGCGATGGAAAATCAAATCTATCACATAGAGCAGAGACGGATTCCGTGTGGTCTTCAACATGCCACTCTTTTTTGGGAAGCGAAAATACAATGGGGGCATCAACCAAAATTGTCGCAAGCGACTTGGAAAACAGCGCCTCTTTTTTGCCCTCAGAAAGCAAGCCTACAACGCGCTTTGTTATTCCTGCCCTCAGAAACGGCGCGTCACTTTTCTCAAGCGCCTCGTACATATGGGAAAGCGAACCAAAGTGAGAAATGAGTGTCGTCGCTGTTTTCTCCCCAATGCCCCGAATGCCAGGAATATTGTCTGATGGGTCACCACGCAATCCCTTGTAATCAGTCATAAGGCTCGGCGGAAACCCAAAACGTTCTTTAACCGCGTCTTCGTCGTAGAGCATGGTGTCGGAAAGTCCTTTCTTTGGAGTAAATACCCGAACACGCGTCTCGGACACGAGCTGGAGCGTATCCATGTCGCCTGACGCGATAATAACCTCAAGATTTTTTATTTTTTCTACTTGCTTTACTATCGTGCCCAGCATGTCATCTGCCTCAAACCCCTTATGTGAGTAGAGCGGAATGCCGAGTGCCTCAAACACACTTGGGATGTGCTTAATCTGAACAACGAGTTCGTCATCTACTTTTTTCCTCGTCCCCTTATACTCTGCAAATTGTTTGTGTCGCTCTGTGGGACCTTCAAGGTCTTGTGTCGCGACAATATAATTTGGCTTTAGAGTTTCAATTATTTTAAACAGTATTGAAAGCAGTCCGTATAAAGCCCCCGTTGGCTCCCCTTTTGAAGAAGAAAAATCCGGTATCGCGTGATACGCGCGATGAATAATCGCGTGTGTATCAAGTAACACGAGCCGTGTGCGCTTTTCAGTTGTCATACAGTAGTGTCCTTTCCGCCCCCTCTCCGATTACAAAAGAAATTTTTCTCGCTCCCTTCGGTATAGCGGATTCTATGTGTTCTGGCCACTCTATAAGTATGAGAGTGCGCGGGCGCGCCACCAATTCGGCAAATCCAAGCGCCTCTGCTTCCTTTGAGTTCTTCAAACGATACGCGTCCATATGCACGATAGTTTTAAATGCCCCGTGGCTCGGGGTATATATCTTCTCAATCACAAATGTTGGGCTCGTCACCACCTCTATAACTCCATACGCGCGAAGAATCCCTCTCGCGAACGAGGTTTTCCCAGAACCAAGATCCCCCGACAAGGTCAAAATTGTCGCCCTGTCACCCGACGCGAGAGACGCGCTATACTCTCTCGCAAAACGCTCCATGTCGCTGTCCCCATTGACCACTTTATGCATCAAAAGATTCTAACATTTAAGACACAAAAAGCCTCCGCCCCACTCCCCCAGGTACGATACAATAGTAGTAATGGTTCAATTCACTGATGAAAAAAAACGCGATGAGCGCGTATTGGAGTTGCGAAAAAAAGAGGAAGAGCAGCTCGCCGAGATGCTATCCGGCAAGTACGGCGTTGAGTACGTTGATTTGTCTTCAAAATCCATAGACACGGACGCCCTACGACTCATTCCGGAAAAAGACGCTCGCGAAACGGAAGTTGCAGCATTCCGAAAAGTTAATAAAAAAATTATGGTTGCTATGCGAGCACCAGAACGATTGGACGCCCTGCGAGCAGTGGAAAATCTTGAGCGACTCGGATATGAGATTCAGAGATTTATGGTTTCGCGGGCGTCCCTTGAGCGCGCGTGGGACCGCTATCGCGACCTCTCATACGCAACGGAAACGGAAGCGGGGGTACTCACACTATCAAACCAAACGATACAAAAAATGCTCGCCGAATTAAAAGTGCTTGGCGACATAAAACAACACGTTGAAGAAAGTATCGGCAGTAAAGATGTCCATCGTATTTCGCGTGTACTTGAAATTATTATGGCAGGAGCCCTGTCGCTCAGTGCGTCAGATATACACCTTGAACCAGAACAAGAAAGCGTGCGTATGCGCTACCGTCTTGACGGCGTCCTTATAGAAGTACTTACGTTTGACTTTCCAACGTATGCACTCATTGTGTCGCGTATAAAACTCCTCTCGGGATTAAAACTCAACATAAAACACGCCGCCCAAGACGGACGATTCTCCATTGTCGTCAACCAAAAAGAAATCGAGATCCGTACCTCAATGCTTCCCGGAGCATATGCAGAAACGATAGTTATGCGTCTTCTCGATCCGTCAACAATCGCGCTCCCCATGGAATCCCTTGGGTTCGACACCTACCTTATGAAAATTTTGGATGCTGAAATTAAAAAACCAAACGGCATGCTTCTCAATACGGGCCCAACGGGGTCCGGCAAAACAACCACACTCTATGCGTTCTTACGAAAAGTGCATAATCCGGGTATCAAAATCGTCACCATCGAAGACCCAATTGAGTACCACCTCGATGGGATAGTCCAAACACAAGTGTCGCGCGACTATACATTCGCGCTTGGGCTTCGCTCAACCCTGCGACAAGACCCTGATGTCATCATGGTTGGTGAGATTCGTGATGCCGAGGTTGCTTCAACCGCGGTACACGCCTCCCTAACAGGCCACCTCGTTTTCTCAACACTTCACACAAATGACGCTGGCGGAACATTTCCACGCCTCATTGACATGGGCGTGTCTGCCGACATTCTCGGTGCCGCCATCACAACCGCCATGGCGCAACGCCTTGTTCGAAAATTATGCGAGAAATGCCGCGAGGCAAAACCGATTGCGGGAGACGACGCAAAGCTCATGGCTCCGCTTCTAAAGAACATCCCGCACCCGGAGGATATGCCAAAGAACACCGATGTTATGTGGATTCCTAAAGGATGCGACGCGTGTGGAGGAATTGGTTACAAGGGACGCATCGCCGTTGTTGAGGTTATTCTTATGGACAAACAAATTGAAGAAACGGTGCGCAAAACATCAAGTGAACGAGAAATCTGGCACGCGGCGCGCCACCAACAAATCCGCCGCATGGCGCAAGACGGAGCGGTTAAGGTTTTAAAAGGCGTAACGTCCCTTGAAGAACTCGGCCGCGTTGTTGATCTGAATGATGAGATTATGTTGGAGACAATAGCGTGAAGCACAACACACCACAAAAATTTATTGCGTGCACGAAAGAGAGTGCTATGGTTGGCGCAGGCGACACCGAGTGCTGGACTAGTTCGGGCTCAAGATTCTCTCAGCAAAGCTTTCACATGGAAAGTAGCAATATACATCTGAGGATAGGGGTAGCACCCCGCCCCGAAGGACGGAACTAATCCGTCCTCGATACAACCACTAATTGCTGAGAGAATCTCGCGTCCGAAGCGAACCAATTGAAAGTATATCATGGATTATAACATTGTCAAGTATTTATGGCTAAACCTCAGGAAAAAACAGCGCGGTCATTAGACAATACACTGCGACCATCTTCGTGGGATGAATATGTCGGACAGGAAACAACAAAAGAAAACCTGCGTATTTTACTCACGGCGGCAAAGGGAAGAAAACACCAACCAGAACACATTCTTCTCTATGGACCTCCCGGTTTGGGAAAAACAACACTCGCCCACCTCATAGCAAGAGAAATCGGGACGTCTCTTCGCGGAACGTCCGGACCAGCTATAGAGCGCGTTGGCGACCTCGCCTCAATTCTCACAAACCTTTCGCCTGGAGATGTTTTGTTTATAGATGAAGCACATCGTCTCAACCGCACCATTGAAGAAGTGTTGTATCCCGCGATGGAATCAGGCGTCTTGGATATTGTGATAGGAAAAGGGCCTTCGGCACGCACCGTGCAGTTGGAACTTCCGCCATTTACACTCATCGCGGCAACAACTAGAATTTCTATGCTTTCGGGACCCCTACGGAGCCGTTTTTCCGGAGGAACATTTCGATTAACGTACTATACAGATGATGAAGTAGCAGAAATTCTGACACGCTCCGCGCGTATTTTGGGTATACAGGCAGATAAAGAATCCATACTAGAAATAGCGCGCAGGAGCCGCTCCACACCACGAACAGCAAACTATCTTTTAAAACGCGCCCGTGACTTTGCCGAAGTGTCTGGAACGAACCTTGTGGTAGACACGGTTAGGAAAGCACTTCTTCTTCTTGAGATAGATACGGCGGGCCTAAACCAAACAGACCGTGACATTCTCTCGATTGTTATTGAAAAGTTTAACGGAGGACCCGTGGGACTCAAGACCATAGCCGCATCTTTGTCTGAAGAAGAAGCAACAATTGAAGAAGTGAATGAGCCATACCTTATGCAGCTCGGCTTTTTAGAACGCACACCACGCGGAAGAACTGTAACTTCAAAAGGACATGCACACGTGGGCGAACATACAAAGAAACAAAAACAAACGCTTCTATAGGACACCTTTGTCCTATACATTATCCACATCTTGTGAACATCCACACACAAGGCACTTTCTCCTTTCGTTACTATAATGGACACACGGCTTACTATTATAAAACATAAACACTAACCATATTTATGGAGCAGGGAAAATTAATTATTGGCGTCGTCGTCGGTCTCGTTATAGGTGCACTTGGTGGATATTATATTGGATACGACAAGGGTTTCGAAAGTGGAGCTCCTGCGGCAGAAGAATCGTTAAATCCTTTTGAGGATGTGGTGACAAATCCACTCGAGGACGTAACAACAAATCCTCTAGAAAAAGTAAAGCTTAATCCATTTGAATAGGGCGTGGATACCACGCACAAATCTACTATGAGTAAAAAAATAGCGCTCGTGCCACTTGCGATTCTGTTCTTCCTTGTGGCGGGAGGTATGTTTACATTCGCCGGATACGCTGTTGCTCAAGAAGACACGGTTGTCTTCCCGGTTTCTGAGCTCGGTAACTGCGAATCAAAAGAACAATGTTTCGCGTATTGTGATAATCCGGACCATGTGGAGCAATGCATCGCTTTCGCAGAATCGCACGGACTCATGTCGCAAGAAGACGCGAACATTGCAAGAAAAGTTGGATCTGATGCTGGCCCTGGCGGGTGCCGCGGACAGCAGTGCAAAACGTATTGTGAAGACCTCGACCACGGAGAAGAGTGTCTCGCGTTCGCGGAAGAGAGAGGACTTATCCCACCAGAAGAAATCCGTGTCGCCAGACAGGTTCTTACGAAGGGGGGTCCGGGAGGATGTCGTAGTGAAGTACAGTGTCGCGCGTACTGCGAGTCGGGAGAACACTTTGAAGAATGTATCGCGTTTGCCGAAGAAAATAATTTGATTCCCCCAGAAGAGCTCGCAATGGCAAAAAAAATGGGAAACAAAACTGGTCCTGGCGGATGCCGCGGACAGGAGTGTCGCACTTACTGTGAATCAGGAGAACATATGGACGAGTGCGTCGCCTTCGCTGAAGAAAACGGAATGATGTCTGCCGAAGAAGCACAAATGGCGCGCAAAATGGGCAATAAGGCAGGTCCAGGCGGATGCCGAGGAGAGGCATGTCGCACGTATTGCGAGAGTCCAGAACACACCGATGAGTGTATGACCTTCGCTGTTGAAAACGGAATGATGAAACCGGAAGAAGTAGAGATGGCGAAAAAAATGATGAATCAGACGGGCCCCGGTGGGTGTAAAGGGAGAGAGTGCCAAACATACTGCGAAAACCCTGAACACTCTGATGCGTGTATGACATTCGCTGTTGAAAACGGAATGATGAAGCCAGAAGAAATGGAGATGGCGAAAAAAATGATGAATCAGACGGGCCCCGGTGGGTGCCGCGGACAAGAGTGTCGCACGTATTGTGATGACCAAACACACCACGAGGAGTGTTTCGCGTTTGCAGAACAAAACGGAATGATCTCTCCCGAAGAAGCACATGAAGGACGTAGATTTCAAGAAATGACGGGCCCTGGTGGGTGCCGCGGACAAGAGTGTAGAACATTCTGTGACAACCCAGAGAATACGGAACAGTGTATGTCGTTCGCACAGGAACAAGGTTTTGGTCCTCCTCCGGGGACGGGAGAAGGAAACGGATTTGGACAAGAGCGCGCCATGGACCGCCGTGGCTTTGGTCCCCCTCCGGGACTTGATCAATCGCAAGGGTTTGGTCCTGATGGAACGAACTTCCAGAGAGATGGAATGGATTTCCAACAAGACGGAATGAATTATCAACAAGGTGGCGCGGACTTTCAAGAAGGAGAACGGGGTTACGACTTCCAAGATATGACCTCTGAAATGCAAAAGCAGTACGAGCAGTACCAAAAAGATGGGACGAACTTCCAAAAAGACGGTGCGAACTATCAACAAGATGGGACAAACTTTCAGAGGGACGGAATTAACTTCCAACAGGATGGCGCTAGCTTCCAGATGGATGGAGCGAATTTTCAGAGGGATGGAATGAGCTTTCAGCAAGATGGCGCGAACTTTCAAATGGATGGGTCTAATTTCCAACAGAATGGAACCAATCAGCAAGGTGGTCAGCAATATCAAACACAAACGAGTGGTGACCAATACAATCAGCAGTATCAACAACAATACAACCAGCAATACCAGCAACAATATAACCAGCAGTATCAACAGCAGTCCGGGCAATACCAAGGAACTACCGGCACGTATCCAACTGGGGACAGTAACCACCAACCACCCCCAGGGTCCACGTACACGCCTCCTGCGGGGTCATACACGCCACAAAGTGGCACCAGCGGAGACAGCACGATGATGTCCCCGCCGCCACCAGGAGGAAGTGGGACCATGTCACCACCTCCACCATCTGGGGGAGAAACCATGATGCCACCGCCAAGCGGAGGTAGTATGCCCCAACCACCCACAACCTCAAACTTGGTGGCAGCAGTATTCGCTGCGCTACAACAGCTGTTTGGGATTAAAAATTAAAAGAGATAAAACCATGCGCAAACAACCCAGCTCTTTCTTCGGGTTTAGAAAGAGCGGGGTTGTTTGTTTTTAGACCTTCGGATACTCTGATACTCACAATGTCTGGACACAGTAAATGGTCACAAATCAAGAGGCAGAAGGGGGCAAACGACGCGGCACGAAGCGCCGTGTTCGGAAAAATGGCTCGACGCATCACCGTTGAAAGCAAGAAAGCGGAAGGAGACATCACTTCCCCTTCTTTGAGGGCAGCGGTTGAAAAAGCTCGTGAAGCAAACATGCCAAAAGAAAATATTGAACGCGCCATTGCCAAAGGCACATCGCCTGAGGCATCGTCCCTTGAGTCCGTAGTGTATGAAACATACGGCCCGGGAGGAGCCGCCATCATCATTGAGGCACTCACTGACAACAAAAACAGAACGTCTGCAGAAATAAAACACACACTTTCAAAAAACGGACTCACTCTTGCACATCCGGGAAGTGCCTTGTGGGCGTTTGATAAAAAAAATACCGACTATGTACCAAAGACTGTCATGCATCTCTCTGAGGCAGACAGTGCACAACTAACACATATTTTAGACGTGTTGGATGAACATGGGGATGTTGAGAATTTCTACACGAACACTGATATAACTACGTGAACATCGACCCGACCAAAACTCCGAGCACAACAGCCAGTCCGCCAATTATTGTCATTCGCACTGCCCCCCGTACAAGTCCTGTGTGCGATACCCTTCCACCGAAACTTCCGAGTGCGAACAGGGCGACAAGAGAGCACACAACAGATGTCGCGAAGGCCTGTGTCCCAGAGAAAACAAGATATGGGGCAAGCGGAACGAAACCCGCGGCACTATATGAAAAGAACATAACCACAGCAGAAGTAACCGCCTTTGTGTGGGCCACCTCTGCTTGCGCGCGGTAGTCCTCCTCTGAACTTTCGGAAAGAAAGCTTCCTATGGCCATAGAAAACCCCTCAACCAGGATGAGAACGATGCCCGTTAGTATGATAGTCTCGCGGGCAACGCCCGCGATTGCTATACCAGAGAGTAACCCAACCGTTGATACAAGCCCATCTTCGACGCCAAAAACAAAGTTTCTGAAATACATGGCGGATGCGACTCTTGAAATCTTCATGTGTATAAGTATACCCCGTCAGTGAATGGTGGCGACGTTTCTCACACGAAAGACATACGCCCCCACCTTCGTACGTCAGTGACTATTTTGTACAACAACTGGAATAACTTGAATATGTGAAAAACAGTACGGTTGATTATACGTATCTTCGTATTTCTAGTACGACCTCCTTTCATGTCACCACCGGTGAGCATATTCATTCGCCACCATCTACTGCGGGGTGTCCCCCCGTTGCGTTGGCTGCCGTACAAGCGTACGGTATAGATATGAAAGTTCTTGCGATTGACCCCGGGTACGACAGGTGCGGGGTCGCGGTTATTGAAAAAAACACTCGCGAGTTACAAAAAAAGGAACTCCTTCTGTATTCTGGGTGTATCACAACAAAAAAAAGTGATGTGTTCGAAAAGCGCCTTTTCACTGTCGGACACACGTGTAAAGATTTGATAGAACAATACACACCAGATGTTGTCGCGCTCGAAAAAGTTTATTTCTCCAAAAATCAAAAAACTGCGCTTAAGATTGCTGAAATTCGTGGGGCGCTCATGTACATAGCAACGGCGGCACATATACCGGTACGTGAATACTCGCCAAGTGAAGTGAAGGTCGCAATAACCAGCTCTGGAAACGCAGATAAGCGCCAGGTAGCACAGATGGTGCATGCGCTTATCACCATACGTAAAAAAATTAAATACGACGATGAATACGACGCGGTCGCGCTCGGACTCACATGTCTCTCGCACACCGTTGCCACAGAGCGATAGAGAGGTACAATCGTCCATATAGTCATGTCTCGCTCAATCCGACGCACAATCGGCCATACAATCAGACTGTTCGTGGTGGGAAGTGCCGCCACGGTGCTTTTTTGGGGAGGCATTCTTTTCGCGTGGTCATCAATACTTTCAATTCCGTCCATAGACAATTTTGATACGCGACGCATCGCAGAATCAACAAAAATATATGATCGAACGGGAAATGTCTTACTGTACGACGTCCATGGCGCAGTGCGCAGAACTGCCGTACCGCTAGAAGACATCTCCCGCCACCTCCGTAACGCGACTATCGCAATTGAGGATACAACGTTTTATTCACACTACGGGTTCCGTCCCTTCTCTTTTTTCCGTGCCATGGCGGTAAACGTGCTCAGTGGATCCTACAGTCAGGGTGGGTCTACAATCACTCAACAGGTGGTCAAAAACACGCTTCTGACGCAGGAAAAAAAGTTGACAAGAAAATTGAAAGAGATATTGCTTGCAATAAAATTGGAACACATATATACAAAAGATCAAATTCTTTCCGCATATCTGAACGAAACTCCTTATGGGGGCACACTCTACGGGGTAGAGGAGGCAAGTCAGTACTTTTTTGGCGTTTCCGCGAAAGAGGCGACGTTGGCACAAGCGGCATACATGGCATCTCTCCCCCAAGCACCAACGCGATACTCTCCGTACGGTACCCATAGAGACGAACTTGAAAAGAGAAAAGACCTTGTTCTCCAACGAATGTTTGAAAATGGGTTTATTGAACAAGAGGAATACGACAACGCGAAAAAAGAGAATATTGAGTTTAAGAGCGAGGCGACTGCTGGAATCAAAGCGCCACACTTTGTGTTTTTTGTTCGCGAATACGTAGAAAAAAAGTATGGGGTTGAGGCCGTGGCAAACGGTGGATTAAAAATAATTACTACCCTTGACTACGACCTGCAGAAAAAAGCAGAGGATGTTGTCCTGTCATACGCGCTCTCAAATGAAAAAAACTTCAACGCAGAAAACGCCGGACTCCTAGCGATAGACCCGTCAACCGGGCAAATTTTAACTATGGTCGGCTCACGTGGGTACTTTGATACGGATATAGATGGAATGGTGAATGTAACCGTAACGCCGCAACAACCGGGATCAGCGTTCAAACCATTCGTCTACGCCGCTGCTTTTGAAAAAGGATATACACCGGAAACTATTGTGTTTGATGTAAAAACGCAATTTGCGGCAGATTGCAAGCCAGACGATATGGAAACTCATGAAGATTGTTATTCACCAGAAAACTACGATGGTGTGTTTCGTGGCCCAATTACACTCCGAAGTGCATTGGCACAATCAATAAACATTCCCGCCGTTAAGGTTTTGTACATGACTGGGGTAGAAAACGCACTCCGTTATGCAACGTCCCTGGGAGTTACAACACTAGGAAATCGTGACCAATACGGATTAACGCTTGTCCTTGGAGGGGGGGAAGTGTATCTCCTAGACATGGTCAGTGCCTATGGAGTTTTCGCAAACGACGGCGTCAAAAATACACCCGTCGCAATTCTTAAAGTGGAAGACGCGGATGGAACAGTTCTGGAAGAATACACCCAGAAGTCGGAAAGGGTCATCCCCATTTCTATCGCGCGCACGATTTCTGACATTCTTTCAGATGACAAGGCGCGTTCGCCTGCATTTGGAGAAGCGTCCTCCCTATACATACCCGGATCGTCCGTCGCGGCGAAAACTGGAACAACAAACGATTATCGAGACGCGTGGATCATTGGATATACAAAAACAATAAGCGCCGGAGCGTGGGCTGGGAATAACGATAACTCAGCAATGGAAAAACGGGTTGCTGGATTTATTGTCGCCCCGCTGTGGAATGAATTTATGCGTTACGCAGTCCAAAAGTATCCATCCGAGAGATTTGCTCCGCCTCCGCCGGAGACCCAGCTTGATGATCTTCATCCGATGCTTAGGGGTGTATGGAACGCCTCTCCTTCTGGGGAAGTTCACGACCTCCTATACTGGGTAGAAAAAGACAACCCACGATCGGGAAAACCGGGTAGTGCGGGTGATCCTCAACTTCCGCTTTGGGAATATTCTGTTCAACGCTGGCTACAGGGAACATCCTCACTTCCTTTACTTTCCGCGGCACCAGTCACACAGGGAGGGTCTTCGCTTTTCATAGTACAACCCAAACAAGGAGCGGTGCTCCAGAGAGGAACTCCGTTCGCTGTTATTGTTGACCACAAAAATCCAAACAATGTAACAAGAATCGCACTATACCTCAACGGACAATATGTTGGATCGGTGGGAAAACAGCCCTATATACTGTCTGTGACACCAACAGATGTTGGGAGTATGACCCTGCGCGCTGTTGCAGAAAGTTCAAGTGGTGCAGAAGAAACGTCTGTTCAGTTCAGCGTTCGGTAGTAACGATACGTGTCCTCACCTGTTTAATGGCATCACGAGGTATAAAAACGAAGAATCTGAGACTCCTCTGACAACGAGTGGTTTACCAACACCCGCAAACGACAAAGAAACACTGTCAGAATCAATTGTTTGTAAACAGTCCGCCACGTAATCAATATGAAAATTGATATCGAGGTCATCTCCTGAAAGAGCGGCGTCGAGAGTATCCGACATTTCTCCAACATCAGAAAAGCGTGCCGTAATGGAAAAAATCTTTCTTTTTGGATATAGGTGAAATCCTATAGATTTATCCGCCCCAGAAAATATCCGAGCTTTTTTTAGGATGTCAACCAAATCACTCTTTAAAATAATCGCTTCGGTTTTTAAAGATGTTGGAATAATTTCTTTGTAGTTTGGAAAGGTACCATCAACAACACGGGACGTATACGTTGTTTCCTCTCCAGATACCGTTAATTGCGAATCTTCGCATGAAATATCCAAATAGTGTGCTCCTATTTTTTCAACAACAAAAACGAGCTCAAGCGCATGTTTAAGAGGTATAAGAAATTCCCCCCCTCCTTCTGTAATTGCTTTTTGTGTTGTTTTTTCCGCAAGACGAAAAGAATCCGTCGCAACAGTTGTTATTATTTTTCCTTTTGCAACAAAATAAATACTTCCTATTTCCGGTCGTATCATTGATGAGGAAACCGCATATATAACAGACTGGATACTTTTCAAAAATTTTATTGTTTCAACGTGAATATTATTTTTTTTTGGAGCCTGTATATTAGGAAATTCTTCATGAGGAAAAGCCTTCAAGAGCGTTTTTGTTCCTTTTGATTCAATGACGAGATTTGAATCTTCAGTTTTAAGTAGTATGTATTCAGAGCGAATAGAGCGAATAGTTTGAGAAAGTATGGAAGCAGATACCGCAACTATTCCTTTTTCAATTATTTCTCCAACAAGTGTTGTTTTTATACCAGACTCAAGATTTGTAGACGCTACAGTAATAGAAGACCCCACTGAAATAACAACACACGATAAAATAGGAAGTGTTTCTTTTTTTCCAGTTATGCGTTCCGCGACGGTAACCGCTGTTACGAGAGATTCTCTTAATACTTTTATTTTCATATAGAATACTATTACTATTAGTGGTGTGTGTAGGTGCACAACTGCGCTTTATTCTTCATTGTAGACATTTTTTTGTGATTATTTTTGTATACAGTATGTTGAAATGTGTGTATATGGTGTGTATAGGTATCTCTTTTTTTGTATTATTTTTTTATTCGACACACATACACACGTTATACATCGGTTAGTGAACATAAATGAGTTATCTCTTGTTTTAAGACAATATTTTGTTTTATTTCTTCTTTTATTTTTTCGCACGAATGAATAACTGTTGTATGGTCTCTTCCTCCAATTTTTTCCCCTATGGACGGATAGGACATACTATATTCTTCTCTCAAAATATACATAACAATCTGGCGTGGTTTTACGACTTCTTTTTTTCTCGTTTTCTCATAAATACTTTTTTCTGGTATACCATAATATCCTGCTATTTTACGGACAACTTCCTCGACGGAAACACCCTTTGGTGGCTTTATACTGTGTTTTATTAGGGTTTGTACATCAGCGAGTGTAACTATTTTTCCTTTAAGCTGGGATTTACACACAAGCATATTTATAACCCCCTCAAGTTCGCGTATGTTCCCCCGTATATGTTCTGCAATATAAGAAGTTATATCATCTGGTATTGAAAACCCATGTTGTTCAAGCTTTGCTTTTATTATTGCTATCCTTGATTCAATGTCTGGCTCAGGAATCTCTGCGACCATTCCAGCACTAAACCGGCCCTTCAATCGGTCTTCGAATCCCGGAAGAAGGTTTGGATGTTTGTCAGAAGAAAATACAATTTGCTTGTTATTGTCGTATAGAGCATTAAATAAATGAAAGAGTTCCTCTTGTGTTTTTTCTGTTTTTGCAAAAAACTGAATATCGTCCATGATCAGCACGTCATACTGGCGGTATTGATCTTTAAAACTGTTCGCTCGTCCAGAACTTACCGCGTTCATGTAGTCAACAGCGAATCTTTCTGATGTAACGTAAAAAACCTTTTTATTTGAGTGTGTTTTTTTAAAATAATTTCCAATTGCTTGAATGAGGTGGGTTTTTCCTCTTCCTGTTGAGCCATAGATGAAAAGAGGGTTGTAGGTGAGCCCTGGTTTTTCGACGACAGTCCTTGCTGCCGCGTGCGCGATCTGATTGAAGGGACCAACAACAAATGTTTCAAAAGTGTATCGAGGGTTTAGATTGTCTCTCTTATCTATATAAAGACTTCCGAGGTCAAAAGACGCGTTTTCCTGCACTCGTTCTGGTTTTCTGTCCTGTATATTTTGAGTTCTGTGAATTGTATATTCTACGGTTCGAATCGAAGAGTCCAGTCCACGCAATGCTTTCAGTATTAATTTGTGGTGTTTATTTTTTAACCACTCTTTTACTATTTTTGAAGGAACGGCGACGTGCACCGACGATCCTTCTCGGTGAACAATGTCTGTGTTTCTAAACCAGGTTCTGAAACTTGTTTGAGATGTACCGAGCTCTATTTGTACCAAAGCGCTTTGCCATAGTTCTCGGTTTGTAATCATACATATAAAGTATACGTGCGATAGTGTGTGGGGCTATTGACGTAACCCCCCTTCAGTCTGTTTATAAGGTGTGTATAGAGTGTGTACAAAAAAACACGATGACTCGGTTTCGTGTTTTGTTAGTTGCTATTCTCTCACTTTCTACGTACTATGCTCGTATGAAAAGAAACTATCAGCCCAAAAAGCGTAAACGCATGAAGACTCACGGATTTCGGATTCGTCTCAAAAGCTCTACAGGGAGGCGTATTCTTATGCGCCGAAGGCGCAAAGGAAGGGCTCGTTTGGGTCTGTAGAAAACTGTGATACCAAAAAAAAGCAGAGTTTCCAGTGCAACTTTTGCACACCTTCGTAACCCCAAACGGGTATCTGGGGCTTTATGCTCAATTTCTTTTTTTCCTCTTACAAAAAATGAACACACGAGGGTGGGGTGTGTTGTTTCAACCACTGTGTCGAAGAGCGCCGTGGAGCGCAATCGCGTGAAGCGTCGTTTTCGGGATATTCTGCGTCCCTATACTCTTTTTCCGGCACATTTTGTAGTTATCCTCTATGCAAAACAGGATGCAGTTCTTGCCACCTATGCGTCTATGAAAAAAGAGGTCACGTCTCTTATGGAGCGTGTACACACGGCGGGAGCGCGGTAGATATGTAGGTGAACTTTCATACCAAGAGCTGACGGGGTACACTGTTTCGTATGATATCGACTGTATTCCATGCAATAATTTTTGACCCACTCTATAACGCGTTGGTTTTTTTGGTTGACAGTATTCCACTCCATGACATGGGACTTGCAGTCATCATCCTTACGGTTGTGGTGCGTATTATTTTTTTTCCACTCTCAAAGCGAGCGGTGCTTACACAGGAGGGTATGAAACGTATAGCGCCGGAGGTTGAGGCGCTCAAAGAGAAGTTTAAAGACAATAGAGAAGAACACGCTCGTGCAACGTTGGCGCTGTATAGAGAAAACAACATTCGTCCTTTTTCAAGCATACTACTTATGCTTGTACAGCTCCCTGTTCTTTTGGGGTTGTACTGGGTATTTGCTCTTGGTGGTTTTCCAACCGTTGATACGTCCCTTCTATATTCTTTTATTACAGTCCCAAGCGCAGTGCACATGGAGTTTTTAGGAATAATACCAATGGATGGACACAGCATCATTCTTGCGCTTTTTGCTTCTATTACACAGTTGGTGTACACGCGCCTTTCAATGGGCCCCCGCACAAAACCGAAAAAACCAATGGGAGATTCCTTCTCATCTGATATGGCGCGCAGCTTTGATCTTCAAATGCGCTTCGTGTTTCCAGTCCTCATTGGTGTCATTTCCTACACGGTAGTTGCCGCGGCGCCTCTCTACTGGGCGACAAGCAACACGTTTCTCATCATACAAGAATATTACACAGGCAAGAGATTTCATGGCGCGCATCGGGAAACAAGTAAGTGATGGGAACCCCCAACGCCACCCATTTTTGGTCTGGTACAAAAAAACTGGAAGACGACTGTGTTTTGTGGTACAAGGGACAGCATGTCTGATGTTCAAGAAACGGTACGGGAATTTTTGAGTGCTTTAGGCGCTTCCCATAAAGATGTTGTGGAAAAGGATATCGCCGGGCAAAAAATATACAACATTGAAACAGACGGGTCTGTTCTTGTTGGTATGTATGGAGATACGGTGCACGCGATCGACTACCTTGTTAAAAGGATTATAGAAAAAAGGGCCGGAGTTGCGGAGGCTGGTGGAGAGAGGTCACTTTTTCTGGTTGACGTGAACGGGTACCGTTCAAGGAAAATTCTTGACTTACAAACGAAGGCGCTTGTTTTAGCAGAACGCGCGCGGTCTTTTCAATATGACGTCGAATTGACCCCCATGAGCGCATATGAGCGCCTCATTATACACTCCGCTCTTGCCGGCGCTCCGAATATAAAGACGGAGTCTCAGGGTGAGGGTAGGGCGCGCAGAGTAGTCATTCGTTACACACCCTGATTCATCTGGCAATCTGTCCCTCTTTCACGGAGTCGTAAAAAGCGTTTAGTTTTAGTATATCCGGGTTAATTTGTTTCAAGATAATAAATATCGCGAGCAGGAGCAGGAGCCCAAGAGCGACATCCTGTAGTATTTCTCTTCCCTGCTCTTTTTTTGTCCATAAGTCACTCCCAATGTACAAGTATCCTGCCCACGCGATACGCATAACAGCGAGGATTGCCCCAACACTTATGGCAATGTTGAAAAAATTATTCAGAAATCCTGTGAGGTTTTGGTTTTGGTCAAACAGCGGCGAAAACAAGGGAGAGCTTTCAACGGTAGAGCCAGAAATGATTGCAACCCCTTGATACATTCCGGCGAGAGATACTTTTGCACACATCTTTATTTTTGTATATAGAACGGTAATCATATATCTCTATGGTAACGAAAGTAACCACAATGACCAATCTTGCGCGTTGCGAAACGCAATGTATGCTCCTCCTTCACTCATAACCGGCGTTTCAACATCAAGAGAAACACCATCTTCCAGTTCCGGATCAAAGAAAAGTTCTGCGGTGCCTCGCGCCGTGTCAACGCTCCACCACGAGTCGCTCGTGTGTGTTTCTCCGCGATACCAGGCGTTGAGAAAGCCTTTTTCTGGGAGTTTTTTTGGTTGTGCGCAGTATGCGGTTATTCCATTTGGCGCAAATACACACTTATCCGCCAGTGTATGCAGTGGGAGCTTGAGGGGCGAAGTGATGCTGTTTTTTTGTGAAAATAATGACAACACTCCTCTTGCTGACGTTCCATATAAGAGAGAGGTGCTAGACGCGTGTGTTTGTACCGTAAGGCCCGGGAGATTCCGTAGAAGCGGGGACACGCCCGAAGGTGTTACTTCGATGGCGTATCCAGACACATCATCTGCGGGGCGCTCTACTAAAAGTATATGGTTTTTGTTAAATGAGCGTGCATCCCACCCGTTGGTGCCAAGCGTTGTAACATTTTTTGGTTGTGTGCCGTCTGGCTTTGCCGAAACTACGACAGGCTTTTTTCCGGGCTGTTCAATAATGTATGTAATAGAGTCGTCCGGGTGTTGCGCGACGGATGTAATGTAGTCTTCAAGTTTTCTTTTTTGTTCCAGTGTAGTTCCAAGCGCGGGTTCAACGAGCGCGGTTACCGTTGTTACTACCCCCCCCTCTTCTGTTCTGATAAATACCCTATCTTTTACTATATATGCTTCCTCAACGTGAGGCACGGTTGTATTTGTTATTCGAGAAAGTGTTTTTGTTTCAAGGTGTGCTTCTAGAACATGTCCAGTCGCCCGCTCAATAAATCGAAGCGTGGTATCGTGTGCTCCAAACGCCATACCGGCAACAGGAAGTTCACTGACATGCCACAGTGTCGCCTGTTTTACCGCCGCATCTTTAGAGCCCTGCTTTTTATCTGTAAATAAATCAACAACCGCTATTGCGGTATCGTGTGCTTCGCGCCACAGGGGGGTTGATGGAATCGATCGCACAAGATTTAAGTATGTGTTTCCTGCTGGAGAAGAAAATTGTGGTGTTTCCAGACGTAAACCACGTCCCCTTTCGGTTTCTACCACAGCGTTCTGTTTTGTTTCCAAAAAAAAGTACCACCACGTTAAAATACAAAGCAGAATCACTATAATTCCAATGAGTGTATATCGTACTGTGGCGCGAAGTTTATTCATGGTGTTTATTGGTCAAAAAAGCCATTCTTGGGCTCGGTTTCGAGGAATATCTTCCACGCCTTACGCACATCTTGCATTACAGAAGCGATGTTGCGCAGCGTAAGTTCTATGTGTGCAAGGCCAGACCCCCCATCTGTGCGCACGATAATTTTATTGGCATTACTTTCGCCGGTTTCAAGTACATCTCCGTTCACAGACCAAGAATACTCGAGATCTGGACTGACGGCAGTTCGCGTTTTTGCATAATACGGCAGAATTGCAAGCGTTGCTTCGGTGTCACTAAAAACAACACTCTCTGGAATGGCCGCGTTTCTCAACACACCAAACAGTGGGTGGTCGTGGTAGAGGACTGGTGTTACGGTGTGTGAAGAGACGCGCGTTGCTGCTCTACCCCCCATCGCGCCATCAATGGATCGAACCTCAACAGAAAGGGTGCTTGTTTCGAGTGTGAGGGGAGACGGAATACGCGCGATGTTGTTTCCTCTTCCTGAAACATTACCAAAGACGGTGTTTCCCATTCTCCATGTGTATACGAGGTCTTTTTTTGGTATAAACGTACCGTCCTTACGTTTGAAGCGAGCAAGTGCCTCAACGATGAGTGTTGTGCCGGGTGTTGGGAGCGGTCTCCCACGAAAGAAGGGTGGAGTGTAGGAATCTGCCGCCCACAGGATATCCACTTCTGTTGGGCGTAGGATAACACCCTCTCGTGTTTCCGAACCGTCTGGCGTGATGCGCACGACCTCAAGCGGGGTTTCTGTTCCCAGCCTCCCAAGTGTTATGGATGCCGTTCTCCCCGTTTCCTCAAGGCGAGCCCCATTCGCAAACCACACTATTTCACTGCGCGTAATATCATCTCCTTCTGCGCGCACAACAACCGTGGTGTGTGGCTCATAATACTGAGGTGTGACAACAATAGAAAGTGTTTTTGTTTCTTGGGAGAGGGGTTGGGCGTGTATAAGAGGCGCACACACAAGGAAAAAGAGAACAAAAACTCCAATAGAGAGCGTTGTCTGCCTAGTCATTTTTCTCATTATACCTCGGTTTGTGTGTGGCTTGAGGGTGCGGTTTGTAAGTAATTTGAGAGTACAAAGTACCCAACTGTCATGGTCCAGGCCGGTATCATGTTCGCGTATGGAACTAGTTCAACAATACCTCCGGCGGCATATGAAATGACTCGTACGGTTGAAAAATGTATGTGGTAGTGCGAAAACCACAATAAAAACGTCATACCTGCGGTTGCACCAAGAAGCCATGAGGCGATGGCTCCGATAGCTGTAATTGAAATACCAACAACCGGGGCTGCTGGTATTCCGACGATAGTTGCGGCAAGTGCCGCCGCTGTGGCAGTGGCTAATCCTGTTGTTATCGCCGTGATGAGCATCTGTAATCCATCAAACACCACTGCAATTCCAAGCATCATAAATATACCCCCATGGCTGATTCGCTGTTCTTTAGAATCTGACATGCGGGTACTCTAGTGTTTAACTATTTTTTTCTTGGACTGTTTCAGACACATTTTTGGCGGCCGCTGACTCGAGTGTTTTTTGTGTTTCAGCTTTATTCGACGCCGTGCGTGTTTGTACTACCTCTGGCTCTTGGGTCGCCGCGAGGTCACGTTTCGCTTTTTTGATAGCGAGAATTTGTGATGGGTCGGAGGTAATGATCTGGTCCTCGGTGTAGGAAGCAATAATCTTGATTGCCACGTGCTTGAGTCCCGCGAAAAATATCCCCTCCCCCACATCGGACTCTAGAAGCAGATATTTTTCTTCATCCGAAAGTTTGAATGTTTGTTGTACCAAGTCAACGGAGGTTGGCGATTGCCGCAGGAGCATCTGAATTGACGAGTTGGTGATCATGGGAATTCCGTACGGAGAGTTGAGGAAGTCGGACACATCCTGAGTAATTGTGGAAATGCCGAGATAGTATTTTCTTCCCCGTTTTGCGATTGAAAACAAGAAGGATGCGGTATCTTGTGAACGCATCATCCACCACGCCTCGTCGATCACAAGGAGGCGCTTGCGTAACTCCTTACGGACGGTGTTCCAGATGTGGTGTGTGATGATGTACATCGCGACCGGCTTCAGGTCATCTTCCATGTCTCTGACAGAAAAGACCACGAGCCGTTTGTTCATATCCACATTGGTTGGACGGTTCATGAATCCGGACCACGTCCCTTTCGTGTACTTAGAAAGCCGTTGTACTAACGACTCAGACCCCTCCATTCCAGAGAGTACGAGCTCGAAGTCAGACAGTAGTGGTGGCTCAACAGCGGCAAAATTTGCTTCTGGTGAAATGTCTTTAAGGGCGTACGTTTCTGTTATTGCTTTGTCCACAACCGCATCTTCTTCGGGTGTTAGACCCCCCAACATGATGCGGAATAGCCCGACGAGAGTGATGATGTTGTTGCGCAGGACATCGGCGGGGTTTTCGTCTTCTCGCGGAACAGGAAGGTCAAATGGGTTGATGTGGTGCTCGGAGGACAGGGAGATATTGAAGTAGCGTCCTCCGACCGTTTCAGCGAGGTACTCGTACTCACGTTCCGGGTCGATGACAATAACTTCAGTGTCGAACATGAGTGAGCGCAAGATTTCAAGTTTTGTTGCATAACTTTTTCCTGCGCCCGACTTCGCGAATGTGACAGAGTTATAATTTTCAAGCGAAAAGCGATCGAAGAGTATCAAAGAAGAATTGTGGCGGTTAATACCGAAGAGGATCCCTTTGTTTGATGTCAGGTCGAATGAGATAAATGGAAATACGGATGACAGCGGGGCGGAGTTTAGTTTTGTGTGTACGTCGAGTTCGTCCGAGGATATGGGGAGTGTGCTTCTGAATCCCTGCTCTTGCTGGAAGAGGGCTGGACGGATATACACAAGGCGGGATTCAAGGATGGAGCGTATTTCGGACTCAATTTTATCCACCTCTTCACGTGTTGCTCCGTAAATTGTAAGGTACAAACCGACGTCAAATATGCGCTCCTGTGCTTGCTGAAGAGAGTCGCGCAGATTTTCTAGGTCGGCATAGGCGGTGTCCAGAAGTGGGTCGCGTACCATTCCTTTATCTTCTCGAGTTGAGATTTGGCTCTGTACCTCTGCTACTTTTTTCTGAAATTTACGCAACATCTCTGTTGTGTCCATGGGATGAATGAAAATTGAAATATCCAACACCTTGTCCATGTTGATAATCGGTGAAAACCACCCCGTTGTTAAAAAGCGCGGATACGAAATAACAAAAAAGGTGCGTGCAATTTTTTCTCCAAGATCCAGTTCACGTGGGCTAATTTTGAGGGCATGGGGGGCAATAACGTCTTGCAGGTCCAAAACACCAGTGCGATAAATTTCTGCAGGCAAGACAGGCAGAACCCGTGCGGGTTGTTGTTTCTTTTTGAATATATCAAGCAGCGCCATACTTATTGATTATTGATCGACATTGGCTTCCCCTCTTCACCGGGGTTGAATAACTTATAGAGAAGTTCGATTGCCTCTTCGGTGCCGAGCTGTACCGTGCGCACTCCCGTGCGCACAAGCCCCTGTTGCACAATTGAAATTCTTTGTTCGAGCTGGCTCACTTGCTCCTCGAAAGACTTGTTTATATCCTCCTTTGTTTTTTTTGAAAACGGAAGGATGGATATAAGCCCCCGTTTTGTGACAATGGCGGCTGGAGAATACGGTACGATGACGAAGAAGTTTTTCGTCATAATATTTGCAGCCTCGGTGAAACTTTTAATGAACGCAATGTATTCTCGAATCTGGATACGCATCAAATCATCAAGCTGTGTTTTGTATGCTTCCTCGAGTGTTGCAATGTAGGGGCGAATGTCGAGAAGGCGCGACTGCACGAATATTTGAACAGAAAAGTCGAGAGAGTTGAGAAAGTTTTGGAATTGTAAAATGAAGGCGGTCTGTTCATCTTCTGATTTCAGGGCAAAGTTGAGGGATGAGGCGAGAAGTATTGCGCGCATGCTTCCGTCTTTCAATATGACAACTCCATCGCGCACTTCTTTAATAGGGACGAAGTCCTGCGTTGATTTATTTTGTGTGCGGAGCTGGGGAGGCATGGTGGTTTATATTCTTGCGTCGCGTGCGGTTCGAACCGGCGCGACAACATTTTTTGTTCCAGAGCGCGCCGCATACATATCGCGGTCTTCATTCGACGCGGTCCCCGACTGGATACGTTCTTGAATATCGAGAGACCACGCGAGGTCGTGAAGTTTACTTTCAGAGAGGTGCGGTATGTAGGTGTCTGCGATCGCCTCCTGTTTTTTATTTTCCTGTGCCGCTCGTGTTTTTCGTGTGTTACTCCAGAGGTATAGTTTAGATTTCATAAAGTAGAAAAAACCGTTCTCCAAAGCAACAATGAAGGGCCTCTTATTGACTTGCAGGAACGCAAGGGCGGCTGCGCCTCCTCCGACAAGAATAATGAGCGGGGCCGCGATGTATGGGGTGAATATTCTCCAGAGAATATAGGAACATCCGGCACCCCCGATGATATATATAAATTGTTTGAATGTAAGGGGTCCGAATATTTTATCTTCTACTTCTATAAACTGTGGAACTTGAAATTGCATGGTATGTGGCTCCTGTTCGAGCCTTTTTAATCATACCATCCGCCGGATGGGGCTAGAGCGCCGGCTCTCGGTACGGGTCGCCCTCCGTATCTTTGCGTTCAGAACTTAGCTCTCGGGCTCTGTAGGTCTCTGAAATGGGCGCTCTTGGCGTGATGGTCGTTGGTTTCGGGGGGGGTGGGGTGGCCGGCACAACGGATGGTGTACTTTGTTGTTGGAGTGTTTTCGTACGAAGTGTTTCAACCGCCGTTTGTTCTATGTCGTGCGCCCGGGGGTGTTCCAATTGCCGCTCAAGCTCTTCTCGTATTGGTTCAAAAATGAAAGACGTTACATCTACCGCGAGAGTGTTGGCGACTTCAGGAGAAACGCCGACGTCGCGCTCTATGTGTTGTTCCAACTCTCCCGATTCGTACACGCCGAGCAGGGTGAGCATTACCTGGTTTTCCAGCTGTTGCCACTGGTCGAGGTGGAGCTGGTGTTTTTTTGATAATTCACGGAGTTGTTTTTCGGGATTTCCTGACGTAATCGCGTTTTGTACGACGGGAGGTAGCTTGGAAAAGCGCTCTTGTATTAGCGTTTCAAAATCCTGCTGTGTATCTTTTGGTGCCATATCGCTCGTTACTTTTAATGACCTGTTTGGGTTGGGCCCGGGGGCGGTCCTCCCGAACGTTTTTGTATGATGTCCGCGATTCTCGTGTATCTCTTTTGGTCTACAGATTCTCTTACTTTTTCCGCGGCCCCCTTCGCGATGGTGTCGTTCTGGTCTGACAATGGGATTTTCGCTGCCTGCCGCAGTGTATTACTGAATCTGTCTCGCGCGAGGTCAAAGGCGGTTTCTGATGCGGTTCCGAATTTCTCCGGCAGTTTTCCTTCCCGCATCCCCTGTGTAGCAATGTCTTGCGCGACATTTCCTTTTATCTGCGTTGCGGTTTTCGAAGCTTGACGAGCCTCTTTAATTTTATTTGTATGTTCGGCCAACTCTGTTTGATGTCGTATTTCTGCACTTGCCTTTTCCGTCTCCCTCATATCTCGTTTATTTTGAAGCTCCCACAACTCGTCGGCAGACGCTCCCCTTTGTTGCGCATTTTCTAATGCTTGTCCTGCACCAGAAATCTTTTCAGTCAATGTTTCCATTTCTTTTGTTTGTCTTTCGAGGGCCTCAACCTGCGTCTTTTGTGCTTTTTCAAAATCTTTTTTGGCGCCACTTTCTCGCTCTTCTGCTGACCTGTGTCGTTCTGCAAGCTCCGGATTTGTTTTGAGAATAGCGTCGCTCACATCCTTACGCAGTTTCTCCTGTTCTTCTTTTGAGAATGCAACGCGTTCTCCTTGGCGAGCGAATTTTTCCTTCGCACGTTCCTCTGCCCCGAGATATCCTTTGGTGCTTTCTCCCGCGAGTGTTTTTTGCTGGAGAGAAGCTGTTTTCGCTATCTCTTTTCCAAGCATTGTGTTTGCTAAGGTAAGATCCCTACTTGCAACACCTTTCATCTTTTGTGCCGCGAGATCATACGCTCCAACTGCTCTACGAGCGGCAAACCCCCCAAAGCCGCCAGCTCTTCCGAGCCGACCCTCTCCAATTCCCTCCGCTTTTCCGCGGAGGTTTGCCATTTTTGCCTGCCACCCAAGCTTTTTAGAGAGTGCCGCCGCCCCCCTTCCAAGACTCTGCTGGGCGCCGAATGCCGCGAGGCGCGCGCTCCACCCGGCGAGCATGGCTGGTCCCATTGCGGCGTAGTTGAAACCGCCGATGCCTCCAGCGACATTTGATGCGATTTTGAATGAGGCGTACAAAAATCCGGTTGTAAAGAGAAGCATAATGATTGCAATCCATCCGTTTTGGTCTCCAGGGTTTTGGATGAAATCGACGAGGCTTACATTTCCTCTTTTTGTCGCCGGCGCTTGCAGTAACACCAACGATGCCCACAAAAGAATCATGAGGAGGGGCCCAAAAAGCGCGGCTCCGATTAACGATTCCCACCACTTACTCCATCCGTACCCCGTTTTATTCATCTGATCCGGAAGTAGGTACGAAGCGAATGCGAGCGATGAGGTAATCATGAGAAAAATGAGGAGCACCGCTCGAGACAAAACAAGGAAGCTCCCGTACAGAAAGAAAAGCGCAATCATTATAAGGAACACGCTTGCCATGAGCGAAAAGCCAATGAGGAGTGTGGTGCTGTTGTTGTTATATCCGACTTTAAATAAGTCAGTCAAAAGTTTTGGCGTATTCCATAAACTGGCGAAGCCCATACGGCTCAAAAACGCTCCCGCTATACCCGTCGTGTTTTTTGCCGTCTGCGCGTTCTGGTTCGTGAGTATGTCTTTTGGTCCTGTGCCGACTGTGCTGCCGACACCCGCGAGGGATTCTTTGTAGAAAACACTGGACACAAAATTTGAACTTCCAACAATCAAGTTTGTAAACAGTAAACTGAAGTTTATGAGTACCGCGACAACGAGTACGCGCGCTATCATTTGCTTTTCCCCGAACCTTTTTAATCCCACAATGATTGAAATGGCAATGAATACAAACATCCCAATAATCAATATGTTTGCTATATCGCGAAACGCGGTCCACACAATGTGTACCGCCGGCATAATTCCAGATGCCTCAAGGTTTTGTATGAGGTCAACGACAGTCCATTGGATAAGCGCGTCAAAAATCATTCCGGCAATGAGCGCGAATAGTCCGGAGAGAGATATGAAAAGTGTGCCGATGACACTAAACGTTGCGTTGAGTCCAGCTCCAAGAGTATTTTTCCACAAAAATGCAAATGGCCCCTCAGATTCTGCTTGCGCGAAAAGCAGGAACGGCGTCAGCAGGATACACAAGGCGAGGGCGACTATAAAAACATTGCGCGGGTATAAAAATTTTAAGGCACTCATATGGTTAGAAGTTTCTTTTTCCACTCCCCTATCCACCTATCAATAACTGCCTGATTTTTTACATTACACCAGCCTGTGTTCGGGTCCGGTGAATCTGCCCACGATGTTATGGTTTCGTCTACGAGCTGTGTCACCGTTGTTTCAATGTCCTCTTTTTGTTTTTCTGCCGCCAGTAAGTCGTACTGATTATGAAGCGCTCGCTCGGCAACAAGGGAATCTAGCTGTTCGAGTGCAAGGCGTTGGTTTGTTATGGAGCCATTGTTGGTGATACCAATAATCAACTGGTCGAGACGACTCAGCGCTTTTTCGGAAACTTTTATCTCACTGGCGACTTGCGTGGCGACTGGCGCGATGACTGCATCAATGACAGCTTGAGAAAATACAGTGGAGGTGGCAACGTTGAGAGAAATACCCTCCTGGCATGTTTCAGAATCTCCCGTGGCGTTTTTCACACACTTGATCGGGACCGAGGTACAGGTGTTGTCTTTTGTAAGCGAGGTTGCGCACACATGAAGCCCGTTTTTATTTTCAACAATAAGATTCCAGCATTGCGCCTCCACGGCGCGCAATTTTTGTATCATGCGTGTTAGGGTGTTCGCGGTGCTTGTTTTCGCACTTAAGAAACCAGCTTCAACGGGACGGGTCGCATTCAATATTTGCAGTGCCGCGTTTAGAGCTCCTTCTCGAAGGCCGCGCGCTGATTCCGCAGCCATTCGGTCAAGGTATGATTGTTGGCCGCCATTGCCTTGTGTCAGACCGAACAATCCACGCACATCAGTGGACGCCTGTGTTAAAAGCCCAGAAAATAGCGAGTTGATGATTTGGTCAACCTCGTCTGCGTTTTCCAATTGTCGAAAACCTGACCCAAGAATGTCTTTCAGGGAATCAGCGATAAGCATGCTTGGCGTTACTATTTGTGCCGTGAGCGGATTACCAGTATCGTCTTTTGTTGAGTAATATCCTCTTCCCCACCCAAGCTCTTCCAGGAAGTCGCTGGCGACCGTGTCAATGCGCGATTGTGTGGTGTCTTCATAAAACACATATGCTCCAGTCGCGTTGTTTGCGGGATTTAACACGAGTTCCATAAGACCCTTAAAACTGCCACATTTTGTAAAATCGCCGGCAAGAAACGCTCTCCGGTCTGCCTCAGAGCAATTCAGCGTGCATGCAAACGCGGCGTTCGGTTTTTGAGTGGTCATCGCGTACTTGCGAATGAGTGTTTCTCGCACCTCACTTTTAAATGCCGGACATAAGGTTGAGGAATAGTCCTGGTTTTGTATAAGCTGTACAAACGCTTTATTAGTTTCCTCCAAAGTGTCTTGATTGATATTGCGCACGTACTGAGGATTTCCATCTCGCGCGGTGTTTGCCTCCAGTACCCTCTTTTTTGCTAACCCGGTTGTGATTTGTTCTACTTGTCGTTTTACAACCCCATCAAGAACACACTCTTTGTACACCAGATACCCTGTATTGAGTGTTACTGCCGCGTCATTGACGGGAACATATACGCCCCCGACGGACGCGAGGGCTCCGACACTCATGGCGTACGAGCCGGTTAAACTGCATCCAAAAATACCTTCGCGCTGAAATTGGTATGTTGACGCAGGTGGCGGTGTCTGGGCTTTTGCGATGGTACACGAGAGAAGAAACAGCATCGCAATTCCCACTAAGCGTATAGATACATTCACGGTACTCATATGGTTCTTGTTTTCTGCACGTAGTACGCGGCAAGTGCGTCAAACGCGTAAAATACCTCACGTTCTGCTGTGTTGTAGGTTTGTAAGAGAACTGCAGAGGCAAACGGATCGTTTCCCCACTTCGTCATACCATCGAGTACGGAAGCAAATTGGAGGAGTGAGTTTATCATGCGCACGTGCGTGTCCACGGCATCTTCAGGAACAAAAACACTCCCAGCGGCATTCGCCGCTTCTCTGTATCTTTCCGCGACGGGCACAAAACTTTTAAGGTACGTATCGTCTCCCGTTGCAATATAGCGTGCGAATGTGTCGAATTCTGCTGCTGTGTTTTGTAGAAGTGGCTCGAGCGCTTCTCTGAGTTCTCCCCGATAGGCGAGGGTTTTTTCCCACGAGATGTCTTCACTCACTTGTAGTGATTCTCGCGTATACTTTTCAAATGTTGGCACATAGCGCATACTTCCGGCGACACTTTTTCCTATGCGCTCCCCTGCGCTTGGCGTGTACGTGCCCGCCTGTTTCAGTGCGACATACTGTCCGAGAAGTTGTGTTGCGATAATACTCCCCGCTTCTTCAAGAAGTGTGTCGTCTGGAGATTTTTCTTCTTGAGATGATTCTATGGATGCGAGCTGTGCGTTGTTGGTTTCTTTCGATTCGGGAAAAAGCTCTTTCCAGTCTGGAATACCGTTACTGTCCGTATCTTTTTCTTCATACACAGGAGCATATATGATTTTTTGCGCACCATGTGTGGCCGTTTTCGATGGGCCTTTCCACACGGCTAACTGCCAACCGAATACACCCAAAAGAAGTGCCAGTGCACATGACGCGGTAACAGACATGGCTCCGCGCGGAAGAACGCGTGAATATTCCATATATTTCAATGATACCACCCCGCTATTCTTGGGTTTATTTAAAACTCAAGTATTGGTGAGAACGTGAACACGCTTCCGGGGTCGTAGGATGCAAACCCAACTCCCGCGCTCTCAAAAAGTATCAACAGGTTGACCAGTGCGAGCCCGAGGGCGTCTGCTGTGGCGTTGTATTCTTCAATACGCGCCAACAACTCCTCGTCCGTTTTTGTTCCGATAATAGCTTCAAGCGCACGTCCGGCTTCTTGGTAGCGCTGTGCGAGGAGCGCGTGGGGTGCGGACATGGTTTTTGGGATGAACTCTGGCTCCATACGAGTCATCTCAAGCCCTATGTGCGCAATTGATTGTGCAAGGAGCCGCATGGGTTCTTGTTTTTCTGGATTTTCTGGATCTGCATGGTAGTCATCAAGAATAGCCACCTGTTGATCTTGGTACGCGCTATCAAAAGAATCTATAAACCCCCCGACTTCGTTTCCGTATTCATAGAGCGCTTGCTGTATGCTTGTTCTGCGCTGCGCCGTTGTGGTGCTGACGAGTCCTTGTGGCAAGAGGGCATATACGTCTGCAATAAAAGACGGGTCGTCTGTTTCAGAGACGGGGTACGACGTTGGTTTCAGGGACGCTAAGAATGCCTCATAATCAAATGTGTCTGTATACTCAACGGGCTCACTCCCTTCAACGACTGTGTCTGTATCTTCCGGTAACTGGAGCGCGAACTGGGTTACGTATTTAAAAGGTTGGTATTGTTTTGGAATAGTTGGTTCGGTACCCGCGCGCTCTGAGGTATTCGGGGCAAATGTCCCATAAGCACTTCCCCAAAATGCTGGGGTGTTTGTGTTGGTGTACGCTGTGCGAGAGCGGACTATAAGAAATCCAACGAGAAGTACTGCCGCGAGAGCGACACTTATGAAAACAAGAGAACGACCATGCCACCACATATTCACCAAGCGTACCACGATACAATTCACTCCATGATACAGTATGCACATGCTTAGACTGCGTGCAAAAAAGACACTCGTGTTGTATGTTGTATGTGTTTTGGTGGTAGCATTTTCCGCCCCACTTTTTGCCGAAGCGCGCCCGTTCGGAGGCAGGGCTTCTTTGGTGAAACCCTGCTATAACAAAGCGATTTTCACGCGTCTCGGGGCACCTCGGGGAGGGAGTATTATTTGGTCAAAATCAACTCGTACGTACCAGTTTGGCCCACCAAAGCGCGCGGGGCAATGGTTTCTTGGGCTTACGAGTGGCCCATACTACTGCATTATTTCAATTAAGCCACTCATTGTATTGAAGGGAGAAAAAATGATGATAACCGGGAGTTCAAAATAATCTATGCATTCATATACCGCAAAAAAATTTAACTTTCCGACACTTGACGGGATTTCTGAAAAACAACTGGAGGTGCATGTCGCACTCTACGGCGGGTATGTTAAAAATCTCAATACGCTACAGGAACAGATTGCAGACTTGGAAAAAGATTCAGAAAAATATTCGTTCGCCGTTGAATCTCTCAATCGCCGTTTCGGTTTCGAATTCAATGGTATGCGAATGCATGAGCTCTATTTTTCTCAATGGGAGGGCGGCGGCGCTGTTCCGACAGAGGGTGCTCTCGGAAGTGTTTTCGCAGAACAGGGCGGGTGGGACGTTTTGTATGCGCGTTTTAAAAAGGTTGGTATGTCGCGCGGTCCTGGTTGGACTACGCTCGTGTGGGATAAAGAAACATCCGCGTCTCACGTTGCATGGGTCGCTGACCACGAACTCGGGACTCTTACTGATGTTTCAGTGCTACTCGCGCTGGACATGTGGGAACATGCGTACATGGTTGACTACATGCCGTCCGAAAAAGAAAAGTACATTGACGCGTTTTTCAAAAATCTCAACTGGGGTGTTGTCGAGGAGAGATTTCGTTCCGCGTAACGCGCCACGAGACGTACACAAGAGTTCCATAAAAAACGAGGAGCCATAGTACAGGTATTGTCCCAATGTGTATGGTCGCGAACGGTAGAGAGGAAAGTGTTTGTGCCACGAAGATGATATAGGATAAGAGTATGTATGCCGGTGTGGCGAGAATCGGGGCGAATATACCGAACACCAACCCAAAAAAAGAGGATAGAGCCGATGTGAACATCGCAAGTGGCATAACGACAAGAGCCAGAAGGTTTGCCGGCAAGGAAACGACACTGAGTGTTCCTTGCAGGTACAGAATAAGGGGTGTTACGGCCACTTGAGAACTAAGTGTGGTTGCGACTATGTCCCGTAGTCCAAGGGTGTTTGGTATCCATTGCATGCGGCGCGAAAGAGCGGAAGAAAAAGAAAGAATGCCCCATGTTGCGAGAATAGAAAGTTGGAATCCTGGGTCGTACGCGAGTACATACGGATTCCACAGCACTATAGCGAAAGCGACTGCGGCAAGCGCACGTGACGCAAGATATGTGCGCCCGGAAAAAGTTCCAACCATGGCAAGAGATGCCATCGCCGAGGCGCGGAGTGATGAGGACGCGAGTCCTGTTATGAGAGCAAAGAGTATGGCAATTGAAATGCCGAGCAGAAGTCTCACGATGGGTCGTGCCCGAAAGTACAGCAAGGCCCACGAGAGTCCAAAAACAACAATCATAATGTTGTATCCGGACAAAACAACAATGTGTGTTAGTCCGACATCCCGAAAGTTCTCGGAAAGTTCTTTCCCGAGACCCCGCTTATCTCCTGCGGTTATGCCCCCCGCGAGACTTGCGTGCGGCTCAGGTAGAGCATACGTAAGGCCACGTACGTAGGACTGTTTTAACCACAAAGCGTAGGATTTTATGATATTTCCTTCTCCCCAATATGGCGCGTCAGGTTTTTGTATTGGCTGTATCTCAGCGAACACAAGTTCGTAGAGAATACCTTCTTTCGCGAGGAATGCGGGATAGTTAAACATGCGTCCACCCTCTGTTTTAAAAGGTTTAGGAAGGCGCAGTGTTCCTTCTGCGCGTACGCGGTCGCCGTATGAAATGTCTGCGTGGAGGGGCCCCGCGACGAGAATGTACGGAGATGTTTTAAGACTCACACCGTTTATGTGTGTGGGGCGTACCGTAAAGCGCGTACTGTTTTCTCGTGTATCTGGTTCATCAACCACCACACCCTCAAGTAGTACGGATGAGTCCACAACAAACCATGGGTGTTTGTCATGAAAGTTTTGCGCGTATTCCATCCGCGCGACTCCGAATGCTGCGGC
Organism: Minisyncoccota bacterium; assembly: GCA_036517195.1. Lineage (GTDB taxonomy): Bacteria > Patescibacteriota > Minisyncoccia > Phycocordibacterales > UBA2100 > UBA10103. Next base: position 5,074 of record DATDXU010000019.1, on the reverse strand, counting down.
AACAAGAACAACACACGCGACATACGGGTGCATTCGTTTATTTTTTGCGATGGAGAATACGATCCCGAGTGAGGTTACCACCAGGAGTCCAAGCAGTATCCACCCAGTATGGGTGATTGAGGCTACATAAATACCTATCAGGAAACCAATGACTCCTGCCCAGAAGTACTGAATATGCATAGGGCAAGCGGATTGTGTGGAGTTACTCCTTTGGTTTATCAAGACGATCTAACCCAAGCACTTTAAACATAAGGTAGACAACAATCGCGAGCACAAGAAAGTCCAAGAGTGTTGCTAGGAAGTGTCCGAATGTGATTGTGCCAATCGCGATGTCGGATAGTTGTTGTATGGAACCAAAGAGAAGCGCAACAATTGGGTTTATGATGTCTGTTGAAAGCGCCGTTGTGACTTTTGAAATAGCACCTCCCATAATGAAACCGATAGCGAGCCCCATGACTCCCCGCTCACGAACAAAATCAACAAACCCGATAAGTTGTCCCCGTATCTGTTCTCTGACCATATGTTCCCAGTATGCCCCATCCCGTTAGAGATAGGAAGCTGGCGCTTCCAGAACATATACTACGATTGGTGACTAGCTGGTTACGCGCGAACACACGGAAGGTATATAGGAGTTCGAACTTCCGCGATCTCTAACGGGACTCGTCGATCGCCTTGTTTACAAGTGCGTCCGCCTCAGTGTTTTTTTCTCGCGGTATGTGAGTGAAACGACAGTGTGGAAAGTGTGCGACGAGCAAGTTGTGTGCTTTCATGTACTGCCCCCACAGCGTTTCCACCTTTACCTGATATTCGTTTGTCATTTGTTTTACGATAAGTTCGCTGTCCATGCGAATTTCTATACTTTTTTTTCCAAACCCCCGACGCTTCGCTTCAGTAAGCGCAAGTATGAGCGCTTCGTATTCTGCCCAATTGTTTGTTTGGTTTCCAAGAAACTTTTTTATTTCTCCTATTTTCTTTTCACCTTCATACAAAACCGCACCAGCACCCGCAGGACCGGGGTTGTTTCGCGCTCCCCCATCGGTGTAGATAATCACTGACATAGCGGTTACGCCGCGGATGGGACGACCTCACTTGCCCGATGTTCAAGGGTTCTATACGCGTGAACAAGCGCAAACGCAGATAGTGGGGCTGTCACTACGGTGCCTATAAAAAATAGCAACACTCCGGCTATATTAAGGACAGCGAGTGTAACCATGAGCAGGAAAAATTCTCCCCAGTGTCCACGTGTAATACGAATGCTTTCTTTCAATGCTTCAATCGGATGTATTGCTCGATCTATAAGTATGTATGGAGCGCACACGAACAGAATGCTTACAATGACACCCGGGACAATAAATAAAAGCAGTCCGGCAAAAATTGCTAGCCCCATGATGATTTTTAGGAGAATATACTGTGCAAATGGCATTGGAGAAAACAGGCTGTGTATAGTGAGATTTTCTGTGTTTTCGTGTGCTTTCAATGCGAGATTGGTAAGCATAATTTCAAGCACGGTGCCGACGATTGTCCATGCGACAAGAAATACAATGTCGCGCGTCTCGAATGTCGCTTCCGGATTCGCTCCCAGCACGTATGAAGCGGCAAGCAAAATCACAAAAAACGATCCGTAGAGAGAAACAAAAAACAACGGACGTTTTGCAAATGTATCCCATCCGAACTGTATGCATTCCTGCACGGAGAGTTTCATAGTGTTCATTGTAGCGAACGCTATTTCATGCGGCAAGCATGTCGCTCACTCGCACGGCGAGTGAGCGGGGACCGTGAAACGAGTCGCGTTCAAGAGTTCCCAGAATTGTTGTGTGTGTGCCTACGGTTGGCACCATAGAAAACCCCTCCGGAGCGGTGAAAAACTGAAAGCCGCGCATTTTTTCCCCCGACATAGTGCAGATGAATGAAATTTCCACATGCTCTTTACTTTTTCCGAATCTGCGTACCGATGATACCTGTGCTCCCGAAATGCGCACCATCGGTTTTGGATTTCCAATTCCGAACGGGGAGAGCTTTGAAATATTTTGGAACAGGTGCCACGAACATTCTGTAAGTAGCAGGGAAAGGTCGTGGTTGCGTTCTCGTGACGACACGCCGTATTTTTTTATTTTTTGTGCGGCCTGAAGAAACGCTTCCGGAAGTGCGTGTATGTTCTCATGGGAAACAGAAAAACCTCCGGCAGCTTTGTGTCCTCCGTATGCGCTGAGGGACGTGTGCGCTTCCGTGAACAACTCCGGAATAGAGACTGAGCCGTCTGACCTGCACGAACCCTTGAAGTCGCCATTAATATCTTTTCCCCACAAACACACGACTCCTCTGCGTTTTCCGAGTACGGAGTTTGCGGCGAGTCCGAGAAGGGCAGGTTTCCAGGTTGGGTCTCCGACAACAACGACAGAGTCATCTTTTGAAAATCGCGCGTCGGTTTTTTTATTTGCTTCTCGGACTATCACCCCCACAACCCCTTTGCGGCTTGTGTTAAGACGCTCCAGTTCTCCCGCGAGATGTTCCGCCTCTCCCTCGTCTTCTGTTGTGAGGAGGCGGAACGCGAGCATTGGGGAGTCCATTCTGGACGCGGCGTTGAGCCGTGGACCAATCGTAAAACCAATATCGTCTTCGGATAGTTCGCCCTGGTGGAGGCGAGTGCGCGCGAACAGCGCTTGTAATCCCTTGCGTTTTGTTTTGCGAAGCACTGTGAGGCCAAATGAAACAAGTGCTCTATTTTCTCCAAGGAGGGGTACCATGTCTGCCACGGTCGCGAGTGCGACAAGGTCAAGAAGCCACTTTTCCCAGCCGAAAGGAAGTTTCATGAATTCAGGTAATCCTGCCGCGCGGCCTTTCAGTAGTAGAGCGTGCGCCAACTTGAATGCCACTGCAGTTCCGCAGAGGTGTCGGAACGGATACTCGCCCATGTGCGGGTGGAGTATTGTGTGCGCGCCAGGAGGAGTACCGATGATTTCATGGTGGTCTGTCACAATTACATCAATTCCCTTTTGTTTCGCGTAGGCGACTGTCGTGTGCGCCGTGATGCCGACGTCGACAGTGATGATCAACGAAACATTTCCTTGTGAAAGTGTGTCCACGGCACCTGTGTGAAACCCATACCCCTCGCGATCGCGGTGTGGAATATATACCGACAGGTGCGGGTAGGTAATTGCTCGGAAAAAGTCGTGGAGGAGAGAGGCACCCGGGACCCCGTCGCAATCAAAGTCCGCATACACGGCGATGTGTTCTTTGTCTGTTATGGCAGTCAACACTCGAGTAACCGCACGATCCATTCCAGAAATCAAAAATGGGTCGTGAATATCCCGTTCGTATTCCGGATGGAGAAATTGTTGTACATCTGATTCGGACGTGATGCCGCGCTTTGCAAGCAATGCCAGAATGAAATCTGGATGTGTAGACATAGAGATTGCATTATACTCCCACTCTCTGTACGCTGGGGGAATGGGCACGTGTATTTTTTGCAGTATCGCGACGAAAAAAGTCCCCGCTGATATTGTGTATGAAGATGAACATACCCTTGCGTTTCTCGACGCGAAACCAGCGAATCCGGGACACACGCTTATCATTCCGAAAAAACACACGGAGAATATTTTTGACATAGACGCGGAATCGTGGGAGCACATGGCACGTGCGGCGCGTCGTGTCGCGCCAAAAGTAGTTGAAGGAACATCGGCACACGGTCTGAACCTCATTGTTAACAATGGGGGCGCCGCTTCCCAGCTTGTGTTTCATGCGCACATGCATCTTGTTCCTCGTTTTGAGGGAGACGGGCTTACTTCGTGGCACGGTAGGTCTTATGTGGGGAATGAGTCCGCCATGATTGCGGAAAAAATTCGCAACGCGCACACGTTATCGCCGACGTAGAGCGAGCGAAAAAAAGCATTAAATCGCGAGGCTTGGCCCTCGTAGTTTAATGCTTTTTATCCAAGAGCGTCGATGGCAGGAAGAGAACCCCGTAAGAGGTATTCGAGCATTGCTCCCCCTCCCGTTGAAAGAAACCCAAGGTTTTCGAGCGGAACATCTGTTGTTTGTATGGCGGCAAGCGTGTCGCCTCCCCCAATGATTTTTCGAGCCTTACTTTTTGAGAGTAGTTTTGCGATAGTTTGTGTTTGCGCGATGTGACCCCGCTCAAATACACCCGTGGGTCCGTTCCAGATAATAAACCTCGCTTTTTCTATAAGGGGGGCAAGTTCGAATACGGTGTCTGGTCCAATGTCTGCGATGAGATCTCCCGACGCGACATCTTTTGGTGCCTTTGTGAATATGCCTCCCTCAATTTCTTCTACAACAACATCTGCTGGGGCGAGAAGGCGCGGGTGGTTGGCGACCGACTCTTCGGGGGCATGTTCGGAAACGCGCGACCTTCCGACAGGAAACCCGCGTGCTTTTAAAATGTCATTTGCGATTGCTCCAACGACGCTAACGTCGCTATATGCTTTCAAAAACAGGCGAATAATTGGGTCTTTTGTCTCGAATTTCGCTCCACCAATGATGGCGAGCGATGGTTTTAGCGGGTGCAGCGCTCCCGATAGGTTGTGTACTTCGTTGTGGAGCAAGAGTCCTCCATAGGGGGGCAGGATTTTTGGTACTCCAACCATGGAAGCGTGTTCTCTGTGTGAATTGGAAAATGCGTCATTGACATATATATCACCAAGAGAAGCAAGTTCTTTTGCGAACATGGGGTCGTTAGCTACTTCCCTAGGGTCGCTACGAAGGTTTTCAAGCAGGAGTACATCACCTTTCTTCATTTCAGATACGGCGGCACGCGCCTGTCGGCCGACGATGTCGGGTACATACACGAGCGGAATATATTTCTGCAATGCCCGCGCGACGGGCAGGTTTGTTCCATTCTGGTCGCGTCCGATGTGCGATAGGATAATCGTGCGAGCCCCGGCGTTTTTTAGAAACTGTATAGTCGGTAGCGCTTTTTTAACTCTAAAAAAATCCGACACTTCTCCATGTGCGAGCGGAACGTCAAGTCCTGCACGTACAAGGACACGCTTCCCCTGCAGATTTTGTTTTTGTAATTCGTCAATCGTGCGCATCCCGTTAGAAGTAGGACGCGGAA
>DATDXU010000018.1:0-57643 GCA_036517195.1 Minisyncoccota bacterium | reverse complement strand
GACCGAGAATCGGTCGCGCGTTCCAAACAAACATTGTTTTGCAACTGTTACTGCTTAAACGGCGGGTATCTCTCTGGATCAATGGTGCGGTCAAAACACACGTCCCCTGCCACATGCCCCCAGGTATCATCTACGACATTTTTAACACGAGGGGCTTCCTCGCGAATTATTACGGCACCCATTGCCGAAGTGTTCGCGTCCTCGTTGTTGAATGTCGCGCACAGCTGAAATTTTTTGTCTCCCGTTACTGCGTAACCATATGACTCCCCGCTTTGAGGGTCAACGGGAATAGTGGAGCCACCAAGCGAATCACGCATATCTTCCAGTGTTGCCGGCAAAATCTGCTTTTGTTGCCAATACTGCACTACTTGCCATTGAATTTCTTGCAGATGTTGAACTTTCTGACTGTCAAAACGCAGAAGGCGTACTTCACCTGGAGTTCCGATGATAAAGAATCCTGCCACAATGGACGCGAGCACCAACCCAGCCGCACCAAATCCGACTGTGCGAGCGCGCTTCTGATGTATCATCCAATATCCTCGCAAATCTAAAAGAAAGTGGAAGAACGCCATTCCCGCAACTGCCAAAACAACAACAACTTTCAATATGAATCTCGTGGTCAAATCCCCGCCGAGAAATGTATTGATGAGCGCGATTAAATCACCGACAACCATAATCCCCGCGACAAACACCGTCAAAACAAGTGCCCAGCGTCTCACCCACAAGTCCGCCTTGTGCGCGGCGCGAGCAATATCGTTTCTAATGGCACGCATCAAGAATAGCGTAACGGGCATCAATACAATGAGGGATGCCATCGCAAACCGAATTCCTCCAGAAAACGGGTCCACGTAATATTCAAGAGAATCCGGATAGAGATATTCTATGTATTCAAATAGTAATGTGATAAGCGCGATTGTGCTTCCGTAGAACGCCGCCATCGCTCCCGCCCAGAGAAAAAAATCTTTTGGTCCAACTTTTGGTGTGTCCATATCGTATAAATATTTTATTAATAAGTATTGTTACGTAACGAATACTATAGCATCAGCTGTGTAAGAATTCCATAACATCACCATCTTTCACGATGTATTCTTTTCCTTCTGTGCGAAGAATTCCCTGCTCGCGAGCTTTTGCGTATGAGCCAACGGTTAGAAGCGCATCGTACCGAATCACTTCTGCTCGAATAAATTTATCTCGAAAATCACTGTGAATGGCGGCGCCAGCGGAGGGCGCGGTCGAACCATAGACAATTGTCCACGCGCGGCTTTCTTTTTCTCCTGTGGTGAAAAATGAAATGAGATCCAGCGTTTCGTATCCTTTTTTTATCAACGCATTCAAACCGTCTTCGGAAACACCGAGTTCTCGCCTAAAGTCGTCCCGTTCCAGATCCCCCACGTCAGACAGCTCTTTCTCAACTCCCGCGTCAACAATAACCCACGGGGCTTTCTGTTCTTGCAAAAAATTCTTGAGGGTGCGAAACCGCTCCCCATTTTCCGCGTCCACATTCACCGTCCCACTCTTTTTATTCAACACATACAACATCGGCTTCATCGTGAGTAAATGAAACTTCTTTGCAATTACACCTTCTTTTTCGTTGAGTGGGACGGTGCGCGCCATTTTTCCCATTTCAAGTGCGGCAGAAAGTTTCGTCAAAACATCGCGTTCGGCAATGGCATCTTTGTCCCCGCCCTTTGCGTCATGTCCCAAGCGTTCAAACTGTTTTGACGCGCTCTCCGAGTCAGCAAGCACGAGCTCTAAATTGATGACCTCAATGTCGTGCAGAGGGTCAACCGTGCCGTGAACGTGGCTGATGTCCGGGTCGTCAAACATACGCACCACCTGTGCGATCGCATCCACTTCGCGTATGTGCGAAAGAAACTGATTGCCAAGTCCCTCCCCTTCGGAGGCGCCTTTTACAAGCCCCGCGATATCCACAAACTCAACCGCCGCAGGAACTGTTTTTATTGAGTGCGACATCGCACTCAACCTCCTCAATCGTTCGTCGGGTACCGCAACCACTCCCACCGATGGGTCAATGGTGCAAAAAGGATAATTTTCCGCCGGCACACCTTTTTTGGTAAGCGCATTAAAAAGCGTCGATTTGCCGACATTGGGTAATCCTACGATTCCTATACTAAGAGACATTCACACAACAAAAGCATGAAAATCATATAAACTCCAGTACCAAAAACGAAAAGTGAACATGGTATAGTTTTATTATGAAATCACGAGAACAGCTTTCTCCGCACGCAAAGGCTCCCGAGAAATTAACGAGAAGAATCGGCTTTGACGGAAAAATGAAATTGTATAACTCGCGAGGTCTTCTCGATCCATCTTCCTACACCGACCACATTCTTGCGAGTTTAAAAAACAACCCAGAACTGGATGTGTCTCGCGCAGATGGAAAAATTATAGAAGAATACCTTAACCAACAGTCGCCTGAATATCGCGCAGAACTTCAAAAACTCATCGAGAACGCACCACCACTGTCTCCAACCACCGAACTTTCAATCGCGATACCCGCGTATAGAGAAGGTAAAAATATATACAATACCCTGTCGTGGTACGCAACGATGCCGAATCATTCTGAGTTTGAGGTTGTCATTCTCGAGAATCATCCAAACACAGTCGCTCGCGATGACACCGCCGCCAACATAACTCGTTTTCAGAAAGAACATCCTGATGTGCACGTTATTCATCTGTACAAAACGTTTGAGGAAAAGCACATTGGGGGGGTGCGAAAATACCTGACAGACGCGATTCTCGAAAGAAAACGGGCGAGTGGTCGTGACGATTCAATACTTATTGCAAGTAACGACGCAGATCTTGAGGGTATCAATCCGCGGTACGCAAAAATACTCATCGAAAAATTTGAAAGCGACCCGAACATCGATGCTATTCGTGGAGGCACTGATCACTCAATAGAATCGTTCACACATTTTCCCCTCATGCATGCCACGATTCGTTTTCTCAATTATTTTAGAATGATTCAACGGCGCATGCAGGGAGGTCCTATGTTGAACGGACGCAACAGCGCGATGCGTTCAGGTATATACGCTGCCATCGGCGGATATAACGAACACGCATTAGTTGGAGAAGATATCGAAATTGGGAAACTAATACTTCATGGAAGAAAAAATAAGCCGAACTGCATGCGCTATGTACATAACGCATGGATTCACTCCAATGCCCGAAGAGAGATTGAGTCCTTGTTGTCTGGAGTGCCGATAATACATCGTTATCAGGGGTTCGTATCAAATGAAAATGTGTATGACTTCGCGAAAGAAAAACTCGCGTCGGAAAACAGAGATTTTTCCCCAGAACAATTTGCGTTAGAAATTCAAGCAATCTATACACACTACAAAGGCAGGACAGTTGGATCGGGAGGATGGCTCGCGAACGAAGTTTTTGAAGAGGCGTTTGATCGAGCGATGCGATTTATGAGTATACGATATCACACAAAAAATGACGTGGTCGTTATTGATGACATGTCAAAACTCGTTGCGGACCTAGAACGATATGCGGAACGGAACGAACGTGCGGCATGATTTGACGCACTTCATACTTTGTGATATTATACAAACGGTCATATCGGCAATAAACACGAAAAGAAAGAGAGGAAAAAATGACCCGAATCATCACTGTTCTCCCCGGAGACGGAATCGGACCCGAAGTAGTTGGGGCAACCATGCGGGTGCTCCACGCTCTCAATGTCGGGTTGCAATTCGAGGTACATGAGTTGGGTGAAAAGACGGGAGGTACTCTCCCTGCCTCTGTGCTCGAATCCATGAAGCGCAACAAAGTTGCCCTCAAGGGGCCAACCGGAACACCGCTTGGCGAGGGGCACAAAAGCTTGAACGTGCGCCTACGGCAAGAGCTTAATTTGTACGCCAACGTACGACCCCTCGTTTCTATGCCGTACATAGGAACACGGTATGGTCAAGATTTAGACCTTGTTATTATTCGCGAAAACGTCGAAGGCGAGTACGCCGCCACGGAAGAAGTGTTGGGCGGTCAAGTGCGCGTTACCTACGATATTACGCAACGCGGGTGCGACAGAATTGCGGAATTTGCGTTTCGGTACGCAGAACACACTGGACGCAGGCGAGTATGCGTGGTCCACAAGGCAAACATCTTGAAGGTCTCGCACGGCATGTTTCGTGCGGCGGCGTATGCGGCGGCCAAACGGCATCCGAATATCGAATGTCGCGACCTCATCGTGGACAACTACGGAATGCAACTCATGAGGGACGCATCACAGTTTGATGTAATGCTGCACACAAACATGTTCGGGGATATCTTCTCGGATGTATGCGCTGGCATCGTGCACGGCTCGCTCGGTTTTGCACCAGGTGCAAATATCGGTGATGAGTATGCCGTGTTTGAAGCGGTGCATGGAACGGCACCCGATATCGCCGGAAAGGGCGTTGCGAATCCTGCCGCCATGATGCTGTCCGCTGCCATGATGTTGGATCACATAAACATGCGTGACGATGCACAGCGAATACGTAGCGGAATCAATTTGGCTCTTGGTGACGGATGGTTCGCAAAGGGTGTCAATCAAACCACGAGCGTGTCAACAAACGAATGGACACGCGCGGTAATTGAGGGCGTTCAAGATGTTTCAAGAACATAAGAATCAACGGCCACGCACGACACATGCGTGGCTTTCTTTTTTAAATTGACTTATATATCGTTTATGGTAAAATCAACGTAGGTAATACTGGTCAAAAACAGGAGGCACCCATGATCTCCAGACACGATGTACTTATCGTGGGCGGTGGGGTTACGGGAACCGCACTGCTCTATGTATTGAGCCGCTACCATCCGAACATCAAAAAAATTACACTTCTTGAAAAATATTCGGGGGTGGCACAGGTTAACTCTCACCCACTCAACAACGCGCAAACGTCGCATGATGGCGGGACAGAAACAAACTATTCACTCAAGCATGCGCTTGAAGTGCAAAAAGCCGCCGTGCTACTTCGTGCGTATGTTGAAGAACATGCAGTCCCGGGACTATTCAAAAAAACACACAGAATGGTTCTCGCGGTTGGCGCGAAAGAAATACAAGAACTACGGGAACGCTTTCTAGAGTTCAAGCCGTTCTATCCAGACTTGCGTCTTGCGGAACGGGAAGAATTGGCCGACATTGAGCCGATGGTTGTTCTCGGCAGACGGGAAGACGAACCCATACTTGGGTTGGTGAGCACCGAGGGGTATGCGATTAATTACCAGAAGCTCTCGGAATCCTTCGTTGAAAATGCTCGCGTGTTCAATCCAAACGTACGCGTACTTTTTGACACGGAAGTCACAGACCTGAAAAAAACGGGAAACTGGTTCGTGCTTGAGACAAACCGAGGCACACACATGGCCCCAACACTTGTGTTCGCCGCTGGCGCATACTCACTTCTATACGCGCAAAAACTCGGGTACACTATGCATCTAGGAATTCTCCCTGTCGCGGGCAACTTCTATTCCGCGGGACGACTTCTTCGAGGAAAGGTATACCGCCCGCAAATAAAGGGTATACCATTCGCCGCAATCCACGGGGACCCAGATGTGTTGAACGAAAACGACACGCGTTTTGGCCCGACGACCAAGCCCCTACCCCTCATGGAGAGACATCGTCTGAATACGTTTTTCGACTTCGTGCGACTGCCAATCGTGTCTTTGCGTGGACTGTGGGTTCTGCTCACGATTCTCGCCAACAAGAACCTTCTGTGGTACGTATGCAAAAACGTACTGTACGACATACCACTCGTGGGCACTTTTCTGTTCTTAAAGGAGGCGCGGGTCATCGTGCCGACCTTGCAGTACAAAGATCTTTCACTGCGGAAAGGTGCTGGAGGCACACGCCCCCAAAGTGTAGATCTTGAGACGGGTGAACTGGAGATGGGCGACAAGACCATCGTGGGAAACGGCTGTATCTTCAATACAACCCCCTCCCCCGGTGCGTCCGTGTGTCTTGCAAACGCCACTCGTGATGCCGCCATTGTTCAGCAATTCTTTCAGAAACACGTTGTCTCAAAAGAAAATCCCCCAGCGGTATAACCGCTGGGGTCCTTTTTTAGATACTACTAGACGAGCACAACTTCACTCGTGCGTTCAGTAGCGCCAAAAATCTTTTTGTAGCGTTCCACTTCTCCCACGGGTCCCGTTGCCTTATTGATGTTATCGGACAACTTCACGCACGGCACACCGTTTGCTTCAACAACTTTGCAGACCATAGAGAACGGCCGCAAGTATTGGTTGCCTGTGTGACAGTTGCGGAAATCGTTGGTGAGAAGTGTTCCCCACCCGAAAGCCGTTTTAATCTGTCCCTCAAAGTGTTCTTGAAGCAGGACCATCTGGTCTACATCAAGCCCGTCAGAAAAAACGAGCATCTTCTCACGAGGGTCAATACCGTGTTTACGAAGCCAGTTGATGTACAGGTGTCCTCGAGTGAACGGGTCACCTGAATCTTGCCGCATCCCTCGCCATTCGCCCACAAACTCCGGTGCATTCGCGAAAAATTGCTCCGACGAGAATGTGTCGGGAAGCATGATACGGAGCGCTTTCCCATACATTTCTTCCCACTCCTTGAGAACAGTGTATTGAGATGCGACCTTCTCCTCATCAGAATTGGCGAGTGCCGCAAGAACCATAGGAAGCTCGTGTGCATTCGTTCCAATTGGGGAAAGGTCATGATGGAACGCCATCCACGCATTTGAAGTTCCCGTGAATTGCTCTTCCATAACATCTCTACACAGTCCAATGACCCATTCTTGCCAAAGGAAACTATGTCGGCGTCGTTGTCCGAAATCAGCGAAGCGAATGTGTGGATGACGTCGCAATGTCTCCAGTTTCGTATATATGCGATCTTTCGCCCGCACATACACAAGCTCAAGCTCATGCTTTGGAATTTTTGCCAACACCGAGCGATAGTACAGCTCTGAAATGATAGCGAGCGCTATTGTCTCCCACATACTCACTCTTTCCCACGGTCCGCGGAACGTGAGTTCAATGTTCCCATCAACCTGCCGGAGCTGGTATGGGGGTAACGTGAAGTCCCGCAGAAAATCAAGATACTCTTCCTTGAACATGTATTTGTCGTAGAGGTCTACGCCGCGCAAATAATAGAGATCGGTTTTTCTGAAACGCAGACCCATCGCATAATCAAGATACTTCCGCAGCTCTGTTTGAGACACAATGTGCCCCACGGAGGCAGTCGGGTCTCTCACAATGAGTTTGAACACGACCTCCATTCCCCCGTGGTGCCTTAAAATAAGCTGACCCATGGTGAATTTGTAAAAATCCACATCCATAAGTGAGCGCACAGGTGGGGTAAATTCAGTTGCACTCGCGCGCAGACTTTCAACAAAGTCCTGATTTTTCATGACGCACTACTCCTTTTGTATGTTCCGAATACAGTCGGAACGATTGTGAAAGAACTCTCTCTAAAGACGTCCCACCTTGTGTAGCGAGGCGCCTTACAAAGAGGGCTTGTGAAGAAACGTCAGTTCCTACGCAAACCCCAACACTATCTTAGGACTATTTCATCTGCAATTTCCAGAGTGCGCCACCGTACACATACACGACCAAATCTTCCCAGTTTCCAAGGTGCATATCGGTTGCAATCTGTCGGTCAAGGACGCGATGTACCTGTCCGTTTGTAGGAACGAACACGGAAAGCTCACCATCTTTCACGATGGTCGCGCACACGCCCTTGGGCAGAATCGCGATATTCAAGTCGGAGCTATCGGTGTGTCCACTCCACACGGTGTACGAACGGTAATCCGCCGTAAACGTGAGTTCGTATTTTTGATAGGTACCCGACTGATAGTTAAGGCCTACCATAGCAACAAACCGAGTGCCCGCTTTTGCTGTCACGAGTTCAATCCCGTCGAGCTCTTTGACGCGAATTGTCGTGCACGCATTGTCGTCAAACGGCAGGATCATAAACGTTGCGCCGAATGCTTTTTGGACACCGACGCCATCAAACCATGTCGTCGCGCGAGGAGCAAGTATCGGTGTTGATTGTTTGATTGAAAGAAGATCGTGTCCGACGGACAGCACTTCAAGTTCAACCAACGCGTCGTCAGTTGCCAAGAACATCCTATTTTCAAAACGCATAAATCTGTGTCCTACGAGTTGGAACGGAAGAGATTGGCGCTGTAGAGTGCGGTCATCAACGAAAGAAAATGTGGGTTTTCCATTCATCCAATCGCCGATGAGCCAGCCCCAGGGCACTTTTACAATTTCAGCACCATGAGATTGACCGACACTGATGATTCGTTTGGAGCGAATGTCAAACATCTTTCCTGATGCAAGAAGTACCACCCCAGACGGCCATACCCGAAGTACAGGGTCCCCCGTTACTTCAAATAATTTCTCAAACACCAGTTGGCCCGTTGCAGTTACAACCGCCCTGTATGTTCTGGCACTCGGCGCAATTGCGGCGATACCTTTGTCAAAAGGCGAGGGTGGTATCGTCCGCTCCCCCTTTTCAAACACCGCTTCGTACCACGACCTAAGCGCGGGCGGGATGGTGTTGAAATCACGCACCGAAGCGTTCAGGTGTACGCGAGGAGCGAACACGGACACTTTATCTTTCATCCGACGCTCCAATTCATTTCTCTCATACCCGTCGCGTGTTCCCCGATACGGATGTATACCCGTGAATAGTTGGAATGTTACAACACCCCACGTAAACCAGTCGCTATTTTTTGTGAACCCTTTGGTATGCCAATCACGAATGGAAGGCATAACAACCGTGGCTCCGAATTTCCCTATAGCCCACGAATCCACATCAATTGTGCGTGGCTCGGGGCCATTTTTCACGCGCGTTTGCGCAATCCAATTCAATTCATTTCCGTCAACCATGACTGCCCCATTGCTATGCGCAAACGAAACAGTATCTCGCATGCGTTCAACAAGCGTTGACGCGTGCGCGATGTCGAAAGATTCTCTCTGCCAAAACGCGTTGGTGAACACTCGCGGGAGTGGTTCTCCTTCCGCGTATGGCATGTAGATTCCTATCTCATGCCCCTGTGCATCTCGCACAATTCCCTCGGGCGCCATGATGAATGGATGACGCAACACTTTCAGCAACTTTATTTTTTCGGCCGTTCCGTCGCGTCGCATTTTTTTAGAATCGGTATACAACTTCACGCTTGTGCCGTGTGCTTTATATACCGACGCCTCTCCTCCACTTGCAACATAATCGCTCTCGCGAAGCGTGAGGGGACCACGCCCCTCAAGCTCCACATGAATGGTGCCTGTGCGTGAGGTCATGGTGCTCCTCCTTGTGATTCGTGTTCCACCCGAATGGCCGCGTATGCGATGTCATCCGAGGGACCAACGCCACGCGCTGTCGCTTCTTTTGTCACGAAACGAATCATGCGCCGTTTGGCGAATACACCTGCTGTATTTTTGAAATCCAACAGATGCGCGGCAGCTTCTTTCCAATCCATACCATCAACTGCCTCAACGCCGTCCGTAAATACAGCAACATACGCAAGTTCGTTTTTCACTACTTCTTGATTAATATCAATCAGCATACCCCCCATTCCGTGAGCAATGGAATGCGTCGTCGTTGAGATATGTTTGCATTCATTGTTCGTAAGGAGCCATTTTTCCTCCGTAAGCGCGTGCGCATCTTCTACACCACCATGCGCTTCCACAAACGAGGAAACGTCATCGTTCAGATATTCAGGATAGAACGGAGTATTGTTCGCCCAATCAAAGCGATGAAGCAGTATGCTTCCATTGCGCTTTACGAAAGCGACAACACCGTCCCCGCGCACATGAACAAATCCACCACGTTCTGATACAACGGCATAGAGGCACGTTGCCAACATGTCATTTCGCGTGACAGAAAGTAATGTCTTAACTTCGTTTAGAATAGTTTGTTGATGGAACACAATTGCCTCTACAGCATAGTCCCGTTTCGGTCCTGTGACCGCGTCTCCCAATGTATGGATAGCTTTCGCAGCCGACAATGCTACAAGTCGTGCTCCCACGTCGGTGTTTCCACCTGTGGAACATCCATCCGAAACAGTGGCGTACGCCACTCCCCCACTAAGTCCGGAGAGAGCATAATCTTGGCAAGGTTTGCCTGCCACCACATGTTCGTGTCCGATGTGGAAGTAGTCGTCGCTATGGAATTTCATGACCCTCTCCTTTGTATGAGTGAAAAAAATAGGGAGAAGACGATGTCGCCCTCTCCCCTTTTGTTTTCAGATCGTAGCGGCGATCTGTTTGCTTGGAACACCAGTTCCGAGCGCTTGACTCTGACTGGAAACGGACCTAGAAACGAACGCCGCGAGTTTCGCAAGATTCCGCGGTGTCGCATCGCCAATGTCCTTGTAATGCGTCATGCCCGCCTCTTTTTGAAACTCTTCAAGATACGTGCGACATTCCGCAGAATTGATACCAACAAGGATGCTGATCATCGATTCGAGTTTTTCACCCGATATCGCCTTTTTCAGTTCATGCTTGATCATGGCCATCGTCGCGGTCGATGAATTGTTGGCGCCATCGGTGATGACGAACGTGATTGCGTTCACGCCATAATCTTGATTGGCAAGTAATTCGGCGTAGATGTTTGTCGCACCAATCGACGAATATACCGCGTCCCACAGTGGCGTAGAGCCACTAGGATGAAGTGCCGGATACGCCGCCACATCAATATCCGTGAGGGGCTTGAACCCATGCAGTTCAGAAACTCCGCCCTGAAACTTCGTTGAGAAGAGCAGTACGCGAACAAGAATGTTATCCGAGCGTGGCGACTTCTTGCATGCGTCAACCGCGAGTTTGATTGCGGAAAGCAGTTCTTTTTCGAACAACTCCACCGAACCCGATACATCAACCGCAACAGTCACCAATGTGTATTCTGTGGCGCCCAACTTGTCGAAGCGTAAGCCCGTAAAGGCAAATCCGCCGCGACCAATCAGGTGTGAGTCCATGTCGCCCGTGAGACGTCCCATGACTTTATCCTTTTCTGCTTTAAGTTGGAAGGACATGCCGCGGGCGGGATTGCCCGCGGCATGCTCTCGCCTAATTAGGCAAGAAATTCTTTTGACGTTGAGAGCGTCATGCCCCGTGCTTCCATGTCCTTCAAGAACTGGGCAGCAAGTGCTGGGAAATCAGGCCCACCCGGCGCCTGTGGCACCGGAGACATACAGTCGGTAATGAGAACGAGCTTTTTCACATGCTCGCTTCCGATATTATCTGCCACTTGTAGCACGGTTTCCCGCACACAGTGGCTCGACGCTTCTCCAAGGAACCCGACGATATCTGCTTCTTGCAACACTTTAATCAGATTCGTGTTGAGCTGGGTTGAGGGGTCAACTGGATCCGACACCTGCGCCTTAAGTCCGCCGAAATGTTCGGTCCATACACTGGAGCCCTTGGTAATGTAGTCAACGACTCCCATTTCCGTGCGTTCCCATTTGGTGAGCGCGGCTTCCATGGTGCTTTCCACGTTGTGTCCCCACGTGCCGATACGACAATGAGGCGGCCATATCATATGAAGATACGAGCCCGACGCTTCGAGATTCGCCAGATATTCAATCACGCGCTTCCGATGAGAAGGGTTGCGCGGACGCCAGATGTCATTCTTCACGTCGTCTGCCTTGACCATGGTGAATGGCGACGGCGCTCTGCCGTTCCCATCAACCCACATGTCGGGATGTGCAATGTGCATCGTGTGATGCGAATCGAGCGTCACGTGAATGTCGTCAACCCTGCGCCCGATACGGTCGATCAGTGCCGCACCCCGACGCATGTCGGATATCCCGCCCTTAACCGGCAGAGATGCGGACAGCACCGTGCCGTCAGTCATCTTTTCCGTTAGCGGCGACCCATCGTCTTTCCCCATGAAGTCATTCTGGGGGTCAACAATGAGCAGGTGTACTTTTAGATTCTTGCGAGTCATGGTTTCTCCTTTTCTCGCACGGCGTGAAGGTCTTTTTATAGAGCGGTAAGACCCGAAACCGCTTCCTAAGATATGGTGTCAAAGAACATATCTTCCATACCTAGTGTAAGTATTACACTAACTCATTTTGGAATGCAAGTGTGGATAACGATACACAACACTATACACACCTTGTCAATTCGTGGACACTGTCGACAAAAATCCTCCACGCACTGTGCGCGGTGTATAAAAAATCTTTAAACAATCCTGCATTCAAAGCACCTCTATCTCCCCTACCCTACTCGACGTGAACCTATACACTTGCGCGGGGCGAAAACGACCCCGAACTCGTTTACCAATAACTGGTGTGACTATTTTTAATTTAAGAATTTTTTTACGAAAATTGCGTTTATCCAAATTTTCATTAAGAACTTGTTTGTAGACATTTTCGAGTTCTGTTAACGTAAATTCTTGTGGCATCAGTTTTGATATGAGTGTGGTATACGCCGCGCGAGAGCGCACTTTCTGTAACGCCATAGTAAGAATCCGTCCATGATCGTAGGCGAATTTTTTTTTACTGTCCGCAAGGACCCATCGCGCAATATCTGTGCTCTTTTGTTCCGATGGAGAAAGTTTTTCCCATGGCACAAGTGCGAGATACGCCACAGCGACGACACGTCCGCGCGGATCCCGTTTGACCGCGCTGAATGTATACAACTGTTCCATATATATTTTTGATGGCGTGACGCCTGCTTTATCTCTAGCGAGTCGTAACGCTGCTTGTTCAGCGGTTTCTTTAGGGTCAAGCAGTCCACCGGGCAATCCTATGGCTTTTACAAAAAAGGGCGGCCTGTTGACCGGAATCGTGCGCACCAAAAGTTTCCCTTCGTGGAATGTAAATAGCGCAATGTCTGTAGCCAACACCGCAAACTTGATTGGGCCCGCGTTCCTGCTCATAACGTCTCCAGCATATCAAAATGTATATATATTGTCAATGGTACACTTAGACGCTCGGAAAAAGAAAAGCCGCAGTTTTTTCCGCGGCTTACGTGCCTCACGATGGGGATAGGGTCTCATTTCTTGACCGTATGTCCCGCCCTCCGTACGTGCACAGGATTGCTCAAATCAGCATCCATTTGATATGCGCGGCCAAAACCCTCTATGTACAAGGTTTCATATGGCGTGAGAGAGAACAGAATGAAATCTTGAAGAGGAAGAATCATGTCAAATACTTTTCCGAATTTCATCTGGAATTCCCGCATGATTCTCTGCCATTCCTCGCCCTCTCTTTTAACAACAGTGGCAACACAAAAACAAGATATGCGTGTACGGGCAAATAGGTTATTCTTTGCGTCTTCCTCGTCCTCAATCACCAGAACTCCAGCTTTCCGCGTTTTTCGAAGTTCGTGCGTGTGTGCCGAGAGTGTGCTCACATAGATATAAAAATGTGTACCCTCTC
Organism: Minisyncoccota bacterium; assembly: GCA_036517195.1. Taxonomy (GTDB): domain Bacteria; phylum Patescibacteriota; class Minisyncoccia; order Phycocordibacterales; family UBA2100; genus UBA10103. Next base: position 44,288 of record DATDXU010000018.1, on the reverse strand, counting down.
GGACAAATGGAGCATAGCTCGCGGTCGGATTCCCTGCCCTATCCCCCATGTCCGCAGTTGCCAGCATCAACGTTTTTCTGATGGCAAGAAATACTCGAGCGCGCGAAGCAATTCCCGCCGCATCTTCCTTACTCAACATGTCTTTTCTCCTTGATGTATTTCCAATAGGTAGTGTACACAAAAAATAGCCCCCCGCATCTTGCGGAGGGCCCGTTATCGTACGGTAGTTGGCGTACTCGTTTGTGTGCCAAGGTTCCGTTCAAACTCATTCAAGCGCTTTAGAACACTCAAGAATTTTGTAACAGTGGTCCAGCTTTCTGCAAAAAACGAAAAACCGGAGTGTACCTTTCCAAACGCATTGTTCACCTGCACAAGGACACCGAGCGTGATTGCTCCTGTGAATATTCCCGGACCCGCGAACGCATCTGCGACAACGCTCATGAGTTGACCGTACGCAGCAATCCACACATTGAAATATCCGTAGTGAAGATACAACGACTGATAGTTTGTCCGAATACCGGTGAATAGTTCGAAAAGTGCCGGCAACACGGCATAGGTAACCTTGTTATCTTCCCCAAGAACAAGCTGTTTGCGAAACGCCGCCTCAACTTTCTGATTATTGTACTCAAGACCCGGAAGCTTAATACCGACCAGAAAAGATAGTATCGTTCCACCAACGCTCGTAATGACAGCAAGCCACACGAGAACACCGGGAATGTGGTTAATCGTGACCTCAACCCCATTAACTATGCGCATCTCTGGAGTGCCGGGGATGAATAGAGGGACATCAATATTCTCGGAAAGCTGCCAAAGCACAGGTAAAAATACGATGAGGGTCATCAGTGTGCGCATGAATGCAAGTCCGAGAGTTTCAAGAATGTCGGAAAATTTTTGCGTATCTTCCTGAATACGTTGACTCGCGCCCTCAATATCTACTCCAACAGGGCACCAGAGTGGCAAATAATTAACGGTAATTGCTTCGCGCCAACGCAGTGTATAAATGCTGGTCAAATATTTCGTGAGCGACCATACCACAACCCACGGAATGGTAATCCATAAAAACATACGCAAACTGACCCAAAACTCCTGAACGGTATGTTTCTTTGGTTCTTGAAACAAATTGTAGAAGTTGCCATACCAGTCATTGATGACAACGGAAAACTGCACCTGTACATACACAAGGTACAGAACCGTAAGCCCGCCACCCCACGCCCACACTGCCCAACGCGCGTTTTTAAAGAACGCTCCCATCATTCGGCTTTTCGGTGCGGCGTAGAGAATAAGCGCACCCAAAAAGACCGATGGAATCAAGAAGTGAAGTATGTTGCCTCCGAAAAACCCCCTTACGAGTACAAACCATACCTGTGCGATTGCCTCATACAAAATATCAATGAACACGCGTATCTCCTCTCTTATACTGAAGAGTGTGACTTCTTAGCTCACCCTACTCCTATAATCACGGGGACACAAATTGTGGTGTGCTTTCGTGCTGTATGTGATATAAGGTTTGGAATGACTCGAAAGAAAGCAGAGACGCCACGAGAGCTTGCGCTGACTGATTTTAATACTCCGCACAAACCCCGCCCGCACGAAAACGCATTTGTGCGTCCGCACCATATCTTTTCTCCTGAAGACAGGAGGAAAGCGGCGATAAAAGCCGGATGGAATGTGTTTCAGTTCCCTTCTGAAATGTTAGAGGGAGGTGATTTATTATCTGACTCAGGAACCTCGGCACTCACCTTAGACCAGCTTTCCGCCCTCATACAAGGAGATGAAGCATACGGAAGCAATCGGGGATACTTCAAGCTCGTTAAGGCATTTGAAAATACATTCGGAATCTCGTCCGACACTCACGGTATATTTTTCTTTCACCAAGGTCGCGCGGCGGAACACGCACTCTATTCGCACCTCGGCAAAAATTTAATTGTGCCGTCAAATGGGTTTTTTGACACAACGCGCGCCAACGCGGAGGCAAACGGCATACAGGCAGTGGATATGCAGGACACGAGCGACACGCTGTTTGGAGGCAACATAAATCTCAAAAAACTTGAACAACTGTTGAAAACTCGCGCCGCATCAGTTCCGCTCGTTCTCCTGACTGTCACCAACAACACAGGAGGAGGATTGCCCGTGTCTATGGAGAACATCAAAGGCGCGCACGCTCTGTGCAAACAATATAAAACGTCTCTCTTTTTTGATGCGTGCCGTTTTGCGGAAAATGCATGGTTCATACACAACCATGAAAAACCGTACACAAAAAAATCCATCCCTGCGATTGTGCATGAAATGTTCGCACTCTGTGACGGGTTCACTATTTCGCTTAAAAAAGATGGACTTGCCAATATGGGCGGTGCTCTCGCGATAAAGAAAAACGCCCCGCTTCTGAAACTCATTCCGAACTTGCTGGAAGTCATCGCTGACCACCAAATACTGACAGAGGGGCATCCAACCTATGGCGGTATGTCAGGACGCGACATCATGTCAATCGTGGAGGGCTTGAAATACGTTACCACCGAACAGTATTTGTCTGGGCGCATAAAACTAGTGCAAGATTTTGGCGCATATCTCTCCTCTCTCGGCGTGCCTGTTTTGAAACCAATTGGTGGACACGCCGTATACATTGATATAGACCGCTTTTTCAAAGGGACAGCGATGCGCAGAGAAGATTTTGGAGGCATTTCATTAACCGCTCTCCTGCTATTGAAGGGGGTGCGACTGTGTGAATTGGGCGCGTTCGCATTCGGCACCTATGACGCAGAAACGAAAAAAGAAACTTTCCCAAAGAAAAATTTCGTGCGAGCGGCGGTGCCAAGAAATAAATATGAGCGAGATGATTTATATTATGTTGCCGACTGTATTAAAGGACTATACGAGGAGCGTAGGCATATTCCCAAAGCCATTCCAACATATGGAAAAGACAAGACTCTTCGGCATTTCAAGGCGCGATTCCGCCTTGGATGGTAAAGATAGTGTGTGATATGTTGAAAACAGTTAGACAAACCAAACATCGTAACTATTGGAGGATTCGGTGCAACGTGTGTCCGTGGTTCTTCTTTGTATTGTTGTGGCCATCGCAACGTTTAGAATGCGGGAATCATATTGGATGTCTAGTGAAGTAAATAAAATGCTTGAGGCGTGCGGCGATCCGTGTTTTATCCGGTACAACGAGGGTGGGTATGTCGCAGTTGCTCTAGAGGTCGCCGACCAAATCGTACGCAACGATAAACACCTTATCATTGACGGCGTATGCGCATCAGCATGCGTTCTACTGGCAGACAAAGCGCGACCAAATGTATGCATCACCAAACGCGCGTTGATGAGCCTCCATGAAGGAGAGATGCAGGTAGAGGTGTGGGGTTTTTCCATATACTCTTGGCCCGTCACTCTGCCACACTCAAAAGACATTGACATATGGGTAAAAGAACGTGGTGGGTACCCGAAAACAAAAAAGTTGGAGAAATTTTTACATATGCCATACGAAGACGCGAAGCAGTTCTGGAAAACCTGCGCCTAGTACCCATTCGCCGCCGAGCCCTTGCGACTCGGCGGTTTGTTTATTATTGTACGGCCTTATTTTCTAATTCGCGCGAATTAGAAAATAAGGTCGCACGATGTGCGGCGCAAATTAACCCGTTGGGAGGTAAACCCGTTGGGAGGTTGCACCTCCCAACGGGTTAATCGCTACACTCCCCGCTTTCCGAGGGTGCGAACTTTCGCAATCCAGCGGGTTTTCTTTTCTTCCGATGAATGTTCCGCCTGTCCAAACCATGTTGTGCGCACACTGAACCCCGCAAACCACAAAATTCCCCATCGAAGCTGTGTGTTGGCTCCACCTGGCAACAGGCGCACCAAAAGCGCGGGCGCGCCGGACGTTACGATGATGCGCGCGGTTTTTCCTCGATAGAGACGGTGCCAAAAGATACTTGTGTCCCCTGTTTTCGTCTTAAGGTAACGGAATGCTGACCCCGGAAGCCACGCGCGATCAAAGAGTCCTTTCGCTTTCGCTGGCAATCCGTACCACCATAGCGGATGAATAATAACAAAGTGATCGCATTCTTCGACCCACTGTTGAAATTGCTTCAAATCCGGCTCCAATTCTTGGATTGCTCGGTACCCTTTCTTTAAATCAGAATCAAACTGCATGTCACCAACATTAAGGCGGTGCACCGTATGCCCCGCTTCTCGCGCGGACGCTTCATACGCGTCAGCAGACGCGCCACACATACCACTCTTATCGGGATGTGCTAAAAAAATTAAAATGTTTTTCTTCTTCATTTCTCTATTGTGCCACGAATAAAAGGATTTAAACCCTCAGGGCAAGACGGGTGGGTTTAAACCTTTTTCCGCCATCCTCGGCTCGGACATGAGAAAAGTACTCTTTTCTCATGTCGCTCGCTCTACGTCGGCGATAATCGCATAGAGAGCATCAGGATCGTCATCCTTCGCCGCGTCCACAATACGCTCCACCCCACACGAAGAACAATGGTGAACAATACGATACGAGGGCGAAGAACCTTCAATGCGAATCGGGCGCATCATACCAAAACAGATGTTCGCCCTATCCCCGGGGTCATTGTCCACATGCCTACTCCACAGGCACTTCGGACAATGATTTGTATACCCATCCCCAATGACAGGAGTGCCACAATTGACACACGAGAAGGACTCTATGCGACGTATAAATGCCATTACCCCCTCAACGTACTACAACAGTGGCCTCCTTTTCAAGTACCTTGCCGCTTACCGATGTACACTTGAAAGCAAACGTGTGCGTACCCACGCCGAGCACTTTTGTATCAATGAGTAGAGAGCCCTCCTTGGAGGACGCGATTTTACGAGAAGCGTTCGTGTGCGTAACTCCGCACGAGGCGCCGAGGGTACCGACACTTGCCCACGATACGACAATCGGCTTCCCGACAGTCACTTCTTTCGGATTCGCAATAATAAGCCCTATCATCGTGTATTCCACGCTCGGGGTTGACGCGGTTGGATTTAGAAATTGAGAAAGGCGCTCGCTCGGGGTTGGGGGTGGGGCAAATGTGTTTTGAGGATACGAAAATGGCGCAAAAGGAGAGCGTGAAGATGACCCAAAACCTCCGCCACTTCCTCCCCCGCTTCCGCCCCCACTACCACCGCCCCCCTGCGAAACCATACCTTGTGCTTTTTTCAAAATGGAACCAAAGTCCATACCACCTCCGCCTCCCAATCCTCCAAAACCACTCCTGCTGGCAATGACTTTATTCAATTCTGCGAGACCTGACGGAGAAATTTGTATACGTGTTCTTCGCACCAATCGAGACAAGGTGGTAGAATCTATGCTTGAGGGATCGATATAACCTCCCGTTATGAGTTCTATCAATTTTTCTTCATCCAAACTTTGAAAAACCTTCTCCAATTGATCTTTTGTTGTGATACACCCAAATTTTGCCACCACTCCCGAAAACGCTCTTTTAATAATTCTCAGTAAATCGATTAATTCGTCCGCACCCCCTTCTGCCTCCGCTTTCGATAAACCCTCCTTCGCCATTAAGTCTTTGACCAGCGCATCCCTTAAGATTGTCTCTTGATTCGCAGCGCACGCGCTCGCCGATGGCGCCTGTTGCTGGGGGGGCACTGACGGAGCGCTTGTCTGTTGTGCCCCTTGAGGTGATGGTTTTGCTGGTGCACTTGGTGCGGCGGGGGAAACAGTTGGTGATGGTGTAAATCCCCTCACCTTTCCTCCTCCCGAAGTGGGAGGTGTTGGTGGCGTAAAGACATCCGCTATTGATACGCTTCCATCTTCAGTTATTGATCCTGGTTTAATTGTTCCACTCTGTAAACCTTTCACTATGCCTTTTAATTTGTCTCTAGCAGCCTCTGAAAGTCTCGAACCATACTTACTATTGTCAAAAGCATCAGCGGCTCTAAATATGTCCGCTTTTACAATGTCTCGTTTCGGATCACACTTATCAATAACTTCTTTTTTCCCATCACTCATAACCGTTACTTTTCCACAACCGCTGGGACATTGCGCTGTGCTGGTTGTAATACACTTCACCCCCACGGCACTTGCCCACGTATCTCCTATATCCGTATCAGAACACTTTTCAGAATCATAAACATATTGCCAAAATTCACGCGCGCTCCCAATTTGTCTTACATTCTTCGGAGGACAAGTGGATGCGAATCCTGCCCTGTCCTCCTGTGCATAAACCGACGTTTCAGAAAACGAAACGACAAAAAACAATAGTACAACAAAAAGCCATCGCCACATGAATATCAGTATACCAAAATTTTGAGACACAGTTGCTACAACAACACTACCGCTCTGTTGCCGGAAATTTCAAGAATGCCACTTTTGACAGAAAACTCCCGTGCCTCTGCGCCTTCAGAACGCACAGTAATGGTGCCACCTGCCAAGGTCGTTACGAGGGGCTCATGGTGAGCCAAAACAGTCAATTCGCCCTCTGCGCCGGGGAATGTCGCCGAAGACACTCCGCCGTCAAACAACTGCTCACCAACGGAGGCAATCGTGAGATGAAAAGTGTTAGACGCCATATCCACTATGCTTTTCCCACTTCTGCAATCCCGCCTTTCATATAAAATTCTTGCTCGTCTTTGCTGTCGTGCTTACCTCCTAAAATTTCACCGAACCCGCGAACAGTTTCCGAGAGCGACGCGTATTTTCCCTTTCGCCCCGTAAACACTTCGGCGACAGAAAATGGCTGTGAAAGGAATCGTTGAATTTTGCGCGCGCGATACACCAATTTTTTGTCTTCTTCCGAAAGTTCTTCAATACCGAGAATCGCGATGATGTCTTGCAAATCTTTGTATCTCTGAAGCACTCGGCGTGTTTCGTTTGCCACAAAGTAGTGTTCTTCACCAACAATCTCCGGCGCGAGCGCCGTTGAACCTGATTCAAGAGGGTCAATTGAAGGATAGATGCCGAGAGATGCAAGCTGACGTGAAAGCACGATAGTGGAATCAAGGTGAGAGAAGGTCGTGGCGGGTGCAGGGTCCGTCAAGTCATCCGCGGGCACATAAATCGCTTGCACTGAAGTAATTGACCCTTCGGTGGTGGAGGTAATGCGCTCCTGAAGCAATCCCATTTCCTCGGAGAGCGTCGGCTGATACCCGACAGCAGACGGCACACGCCCCAAAAGAGACGACACTTCGGAACCCGCCTGCACAAAACGAAATACATTGTCCATAAAAAAGAGAACATCTTTTCCTCCCTCGTCACGGAACGCTTCCGCCATCGTAAGACCCGAAAGCGCAACCCTGGCGCGCGCGCCAGGCACTTCATTCATCTGTCCAAACACGAGCGCGGTTTTTGCCAACACACCCGACTCTTTCATTTCGTGATAGAGGTCGTTGCCTTCGCGCACACGCTCACCCACTCCCGCAAACACAGAATATCCGCCGTGTTCGGACGCGACATTATGAATCAATTCTTGAATGAGCACAGTCTTCCCCACTCCGGCACCTCCAAAAAGCCCCACCTTTCCACCTTTGATGAACGGGGCGAGAAGGTCAACCGCCTTAATACCAGTTTCAAATACTTCTGCTTTTGTACTTTGTTTGCTAAATGGAGGCGGATCGCGATGTATGGGAAGTCGTTTTTGTGGTTTGAGAGGATTATTTTGTAGAGGTTTTAAGCCATCTATTGGCTCTCCGATGACATTGAACATTCGTCCGAGCGATTCTTTGCCGACAGGAACAGAAATCGGCGCGCCTGTATCAGAAACTTCCGCTTCGCGCGCGAGTCCCGCGGTGTCTTGCATCGCAATCGTGCGCACCCGATTGAGGCCTAGGTGCTGTGCCACTTCAAGCGTCAGTATTTTATTTCCAAATTGCACATGGAGCGCGTTTTTAATCGCAGGCAAATCTTTATCAAAACGCACATCCACCACAGGGCCGATTATTTGTACTACCGTTCCTTTCATAAATAATAAATTAAAAAGAATAAATATTATCGTAGAGCTTCGATTCCCGATGTGATTTCAGACACTTCTCGTGTGATTGCGGACTGACGACTCTTGTTAAATACGCGTGTCAATTCTTGCGCAACATCGCGCGCCTTATCAGTCGCGCTCTTCATCGCAACCATACGCGCGCTGTGTTCGGACGCCTTGCTCTCTAGTAGTGTATGAAGCATGGCAACATTTACCAACTTTGGTACAAGTTCCGCAAGAACACTTCCCGCGTCTGGTTCAATCGTATACACAGCAGGACGCGCCTCTTGTTCTCCCGTGTTCGGCGCGTATCTCCCCTTCGCTGGTCGAATACCGGAAACTAACGCCCGCATCATACTTGGAGTAATGGGCACCACCTGACGCACTGTCGGCTCTTGTTCAAATGTTGAAATAAAATTCGTGTATATAACAATGCACGAAGCAATCTCTCCTTCCGCATGCCACATAAGCACTTGGTCTGTGAGTGTACGCATGTCTTCGAGTGAGATGCCATCACTCACATTTTCTTGTCGCACACGAATAGTATATCCGCGCGATGCAAAATAATCCCCGCCACGCCTTCCAATCGCCGCCATAACAACATCCGTCACTGTCAATCCCCGACGCGCAATTTCTTTTTCTGTCGCGCGGACAACCGCACTATTGAGAGACCCCGCAAGTCCCTTATCACTGGTAACGACGACGATGCATGTTTTTCCGCTCACACGCTCTTTCATAAGCGGATGCGTGCCTGCCTCCGCAACCCCGCTCAAGCGCTCCAAAATTGAGAGTGCGGAAGCGGCATAGGCGCGACCGGAGAGAGCACGCTCTTGAGATTTCCGCATTTTAACGGCAGAGACAGCCTCCATCGCCCGCGTAACCGTTGCGGTCTTTTTCACCGAGATAATTTTTGATTTTATGTGTTTGAGAGCGGCCATGATGTGATTTTATGTGAACAATTCCCCGTGCGCGCCTTTAAATTTCTGTAACGCCAACGAGAGAGTTTTTTTGAGTTCGTCTGATACGGCTCCTGTCGTTTTGATCTCCTCCAATATTTTTGAATATGACGCATCGAAAAATTCAAGAAGTTTTGCCTCACACTCGCGCACGCGCGCAACAGGTACCTCTATAAAGAACTTGTTTACTGCCGCATACAAAATCACAACTTGCTGCGCGAGAGGCATTGGAACACCGTTTCCCTGCTTCAAAACCTCCACCATGCGCCGCCCCGACTCAATGCGCTCTGCAGTCGCTTTATCCAAATCTTGCGCAAATTGCATAAAACTCTCCAGTTCGCGAAATTGCGCAAGTTCAAGACGAAGTGTCCCCGCAACAGATTTCATCGCTTTTGTCTGCGCGCTTGAGCCAACGCGGGACACTGAAATACCAACATCGATTGCAGGACGCACGCCTTTGTTGAATAAGGATGTATCAAGAAAAATTTGTCCGTCAGTGATGGAAATGACATTCGTTGGAATATATCCGGACACATCACCGTCTTGCGTTTCGATAATCGGAAGTGCCGTCAGGGTGCCGCCGCCTTTTTCTTTTGAAAGACACGCCGCGCGTTCCAAAAGACGCGAGTGGAGGTAGAAAATGTCTCCCGGATATGCTTCGCGTCCGGGCGGACGGCGGAGAAGAAGTGAGAGTTGACGGTATGCAACTGCCTGTTTTGAAAGATCGTCATATATCACAAGCACATCGCGTCCGCGGTCCATAAAATATTCACCGATTGCGGCTCCAGTGAACGGTGCCAAATACTGGAGCGCGGCGGGGGCGGAAGCGGGTGCATCCACTACTATCGTGTACGAAAGTGCGTCTTTTTCCCGCAAGTGCGCGACGATGCGCGCCGTTTTTGATTCTTTCTGTCCGATTGCGACATAAATACACACGGGACGTTTTTCTTTCGGCTCATTGCGTTGGCTTATGATGGTATCAATCGCGATTGTCGTTTTGCCTGTTCCACGGTCTCCGATGATAAGCTCGCGTTGACCTCGTCCGATTGGAATCATGGAGTCAATTGCCTTAATGCCAGTTTGGAGTGGCACCGATACGGATTTACGGTCAATAACGCCGTACGATTCACGCTCGACTGGCATCATTGTTACTTTTTTAAAAGGCCCCTTCCCGTCAATCGGCTCTCCAAGCGCGTTTACAACACGTCCAAGAACTTCTTCGCCAGACGGAACAGAAAGAATACGTCCCGTGGATTCCACCGTCATGCCTTCATACACTCGTGCAACATCCCCCAAAAGAGTCGCACGCACACTATCTTCTTCCAAGTTTAAAATGAGCCCATACAGAGGTGCTCCTTGCTTTGTTCCTTCTTCAAGAGTTTTCCCTTTTGTTTCTTCAAAAAGAAGCATCTCTCCCATAACGGCGCCTTTCAGTCCGTCTATGGTCACAACTCCATCCCCAACCGCACTCACGGTGCCCACACTCACATGCGCTGTGCGCGGAGTATATGATTCAATTTCTTTTATTATTTTTTGAACAGTTGATGGATTCATAGGTAGAGTGTCTATTGTGCAACGGTCGCCCTGTATATATCAAGTAGTGCTTTTTTGTAACTCACATCAACGAGTGTCCCCCTTCCCTCAAGTCGCCAACCGCCGATCAGTGTCGGATCCACTTCAACGCGCACGTCCTTTTTGGCAACACCAAGCTCACGTAACGCTTCACGCATTTTTCTACTAACGCGCGTATTTTTTTTCGCAAAAGATAAAACAACGGAGTTTCGTACGCTGTCTGTCGCAGCGAGACGCTTAAAAGCGTGTACGATTCTTGGCAAAAGTGCCATGCGCCCCTCTCTCTCCAGCACACGCACCAATGAACGAACAGAGGCGAGGGGCTTTCCCCCCCTCTCTATCACAAACACCAATGCTTTTGCGTATGCGTGTTCCATCCCGTTAGAAGTAAGAAGCTTGCGCTTCCGACTCGAAATTAGAGCTTATAATTGTCCTACCCATAGTGAAAACCAACGATATCATAGTATTTCCTAAACTTCTGCGACTTCTAACGGGATCCATCATACCTATGAGTTTTTTAAAATCTTCTCAGCCGCCAATACTGCCGCTCTCGCTATATCTTGTTCAGCAGAGGCAAGCACCTGCCTCCTTTCTTCACCTGCCCGCGCCTTGACTTCGGACAAGAGAGACGCCGCGCGCTCTTCCGCCGTTTTAATCAACAACGCCTCTTTTTCTTCTGCACGCACACGTGCGGTCGCGACAATATCCTCAGCATCTCGCGACGCTTTTCCGACAATCGCACTTCCTTCACTTTCCGCAACACTCAACTTGCGACTCGCCTCTTCCGCATTACGTACACCACTCGCTATTTTTTCTCGTCGCGCATCTATCATGTTCAATACTGGGCGGTACAAAAAATACCACAAAAGAACCATGAGCAATCCAAAATTAATTCCCTGAATGAGCAGGAGTTTCCAATTGATGCCGAATGTTTCAACGAGTTCTTGCATAGCTTCTAGTTTTCAGTTTCTAGTTTCCAGCTTCTAGAACCTAGAAGCTAGTCCCTAGTAGCTAGCTTATGTGTATTTCAGAATGAATCCGATAACGAGAGCGAAAATGGCAAGTGCTTCCGTGAAAGCTATACCTACGAACATGAGTGGCTGAATTTTTCCCGCCGCTTCCGGATTTCTTCCAATCGCCTCAAGCGCTTTTGAAACAACAATACCGATGCCAATACCCGGACCAATGACACCCAGGCCCACCGCGAGCGCCATGCCAATAATTTTTGCAGATTCTACGTCCATATATAAGATAGCTTCTAGTAGTTAAAATAAATAATAATGTGAGAATTTTAGCACGTGTTTTCGTGGTACGCCGTATTGACACTGCCCAAATGCTGTCCCCCACTATCTGACTCTGAACAATATTCTGCAAACAAGTGAGGTATACTTCTCCAATGGGAGACCTGATTAATTTCAATGACGAGCGACGCAGACGCCAAAAAACCACCCCGCCAGAGAATGTTGTTGATTTAAGGAAGTTCATACAACCGAAACAACCTTTTGCTAACGACAATAAAAAAGAAACACCAATACACCTTCCGAAGTTTAATTCTGACAATCCAGAAATTAAAAAAGTTGAAGATATTGTGAAAGATATACTGCTGGACGCATCTTTGCGGGAAAGCGATGCGTGGGATGCTACACTGAAAGATATAGTGCGCATCAGCGCGCAGTATGCGAAGTATTCAAGAATGGAGCTGATGAAAGCACTCAAGGGTTCAGATAAAAAAAATTGGGATGCGAACCCCCCGCACTTTGTGATGCTAGCAGAAGCGTATTGCGAAAAATTGAGAAAACTGGAAGCAAACGAATACAACGACTAGGTTAGTGCGCCTCCGCAATTGCGAGTTTTATAAAGAAAAGTGTCAGAACGGAAAATATTGCCGCTTGGATAAAGCCGACGAAAACCTCAAACGCCATGAGGGGCACGGGGGCAATGTAGGGCACAAAGTACACGGCAACAAGGATGAGTATTTCTCCCGCAATAATATTGCCAAAAAGACGAAATGAAAATGAAATGAGACGCGCGAGTTCGCTAAAAAGGTCAATGATGCCAACCACAAACCCGATGCCGGAATGAATATTGAAAAATTTTCCAAGATATTTTTTGAAACCCAACACAACAACTCCGGTTATCTCAATCACAACGAAGGCAATTGCCGCGAGCGCGAGCGTTACGTTCAGGTCCGTATTCACACTGCGGAACAGTGGCGCAAATTCCTCCTCGTGGAAAAATCCCACCGACCCGATGCCTGGGGTAAACTCAAGCAAATTTGCCGTCAGAATAAATAAAAACAGCGTAACGAGAAGAGGAAAAAACGCCTGCGCCAACTTTCTGCTTTCAAGCGTTTCTGTAATATAGTCGTACACAAAACCGAACAACAATTCCAGAGTTGTTTGCACGCGCCCTGGAATAATCTTCAAGCGACTTCCGAAATAAATTGCGAGAACGACAAGAAGGGCGACGACAATCCAGCTTGTAATAAGCGTGTTCGTGATGGGAACACCGAGAAATGTACCCAGTTTCTCTGCCGCAAGCGCAACATGAATCCCGTCATTCATAAAGATTGCGCCATTCTAGCACACGAAGGTGAACGTGGTACACTAAAAAATAGAGTAATGAGAAAACACGCGGAGTCACACAATGTTTAGCGAAGAAGACCCCTACGGCAAAAACAAACTCCTCTATTGCCTTTTAGCCCTTTTTGGTTTTCCACTTCTCGGACTTTCTCTCGGGTGTGCCATTGCACTCATACTACATTCCGTGTTTGGCATGACATTTAACGCGAACATCCCCGAAGAAAATAATCTTGTACATGATCTTTTTTGGATATGTGTTGCAAGCGGGAGCGCCGGCACTTTTATCCTTTGGATATCAACAAAAATTCCTCTGGGAAACATCCCCAATGATCGGGATACTAAAAAGCGAAAATAGCACCGAACAAACAACTGGACGGCACGGACCGTCCTGTGATACCTTGCCTCTAGGCAAAACACCCCATACAGGAGAAACTCCTTGACAAATCGTCGCCCCGATATTCATTGCGATGGATGTGGGAAATATTGCTATTCACTGTCCCACCGACCCGATGAACAAGTGTTCCCTGATTCTCACTATTGTGAAAAATGTAGGAATGCTATCTCTCGCGGTATGCGATCAGGAGAAATGTTAAATCTGGCGTGGTATAGAAGGACTGAACTTGCGAAAAGACAACTTCAGAAAATGCGAAAACTTTCTCGGGGAAACATCGATACGATTCACAGCTTTATGGTCACAATGCAACATTCTTGCACACCTAAGGAACGGCCGTTCGCAATCACCAATGAACCAAACGCTATGACCCCTGCGGAATGGAGACAAATCTCCAGACAAAAACTCAAGCGTTATAAGAAGTACTGTAACCAGAAAGAATACGCTCTTTTAAGCGCCTACGCTGATGTGGCACATTGAAAAAGATGGCTCAGTCGCCCCTCCTGCGGGCGACTTTCTTTTTTGTTGACACACTTTTGCAAAGGACCGTCCTTTTTTTAACATTGGAGCCAAACCAAATATATTTTATACTCACCAATACGGCCCTATCGTCTATCGGCTAGGACGCGACCTTCTCAAGGTCGAAAGCGGGGTTCGATTCCCCGTAGGGTCAAAAAAATAATGAGACCGACACGAAGTGTTGGGTGATTATATTTTTTTAGATCTTACGGGAAATCGAAAGGCGGAGGCGCAGGGCTCCCGTGAGCGAAGCGAGTGGGAACGCCGAGCCAGGGCAGGAGCCACTTAGATTTATGGAGCGCGAAGCACGAACAGAAATCTTAGTGAGCTGCGCCGATTCCCCGTAGGGTCACATTCAGAAACTTGGTAGGAAGAAATATATTTTTAATTTATATTGCGAGCCATTCTTCATCCTGTCGCACCAGCAATTCTTCAGCGCGCTGTGGCTCTGCCATAATTTCTAACACCGTGCGCTCCATGCGCATTGACTGTGAACCTTTAATCAACACCACATCTCCTTCTGACAATTCTTTTTCAATTTCACGCCCCGCGCGTTCTGCTTCAGAATGTTCATACTGCTGTATCTGCATATCTCTCATGCCGGCGTCCAGTGCGGATTCGGCAATTTTGCGAGCTCGAAACCCCACAGTAATAAGCATGTCGGCACATCCGGCGACGCGCTTCCCTACATTCGCGTGTGCTTCGGCACTCAGCATCCCGAGCTCCAACATGTCCCCCACAATTACAATACGGCGTTTCGCTTCAATTTTTTTCAATGTGTCGAGCGCCGAAAGCACCGCCTCCGGACTCGCGTTGTATGTGTCATCAATAATCGTTGAACCGCGCACTCCAGAGATAATTTTCATGCGCCCAGGGGGGGTGTGCCATAGAGAAAGTGCGTTTGAAGCAGAGGCAAGGTCAATGCCATACAATTCACCGACAGCAATTGCGGCTAACGATGCGTATGCCACAGGTCTCCCTAAAACCTCTCGCAAAAAAACTGGCACAGAGGCACCGTGCCGATTGGCTCGAAACCTGATTCCGATTGGCGCATAGTGCGCATATTCAATATCTTCATGTGACCCCTGTAGATCGTTCACACCATCAAAACCATACGTCACTACATTCGAAGCACGCTCTTTGCACAAAGAAAGCATGCGAGAATCGTCTCCGTTCGCAACGACAATCCCACCTGGTCGCAGAGCTTCCACGAGAGCGCATTTTTCATGTATGAGCGCTTCTGGTGAATCAAAAAACTCCACATGAACTGGCAGAGCGGGGACTTGCGTCATAACGACGACATGCGGGCGTAGCCACCCCGCAATACGTCGTATATCCCCGGGCCTGTCTGCGCCGACTTCCACAATTAAATATTTCGGGTAGTGAGGAGACACGACTGCAAGCACTCCACGTGCCATGGCTTCAACCCAGCGCAAGGGATTGTTCCATCCACTGCGACACCCCAGAATTGCGAGCGGTACGCCAAACTCACTGTTGTAACTTTTTTCACTCTTTCGCGCATACAAGGATACAGAAAGTGCAGCATAGATAGCATCCTTGGTGGTTGTTTTACCGATATTACCCGTAACCGCGATAACTGTGGGACGGTGGCGCCACAACACCAGACGCGCCTCAAGCGTTAAAATAAATACAATACTATTTTTTATACTGTTCTTCATAGGTAACTGGAAAGCTATATGTATCCATTATCTATCTGGCGGTATGTCGTAATAATTAATGAGAAATTTTGCAATGTCTAGGAATGGTCGCGCGAGCGTACCAGACGCATATTTTTCCTTTTGAGGTTCGAGCGCATATAAAAACACAATAAACCGAGGCTCATACGCAGGAAGGTATCCAAAAAATGAGTGGAGAAAACGGTCCGCGTAATATCCTCCGCCAGAAGGGTTTGCTATCTGCGCTGTCCCCGTTTTTGCCGCTATAGAGTAATGCTGCTGTTTTAAAACACCGCCCAACAGCGCGTCATCAAATACTTCGGAAAGCATGCGCGTTACTGTTTCTGCTGTTTCTGCTGTTACGAAACGCTCGCGGGACTCTCTTGAAACTGTACGTACAATACCACTTTTCAACCTAACAGCACGCACGATGTGCGGCTCTGGAAGCATACCTTCATTTGCAAGTGATGCGAGTGCCCGTGTCATTGCAATTGGAGAAGTCGCAATCCCTTGCCCGAATGAAGCACTCGCGTAATCAACATCCGTACCTTCAGACAGTGCTCCGAGCAACCCGCGCGCCTCGTTTGGCACATCAATACCCGTTTCCTTTCCTAACCCCGTCGCGTCAATATACGTGGCAAAAACATCATGGCCCATAGTATCAACGACGAACGAGGCACCTGTGTTGAGGGATTGATTGAGCACCTCCTGCATAGACACAACCCCCCTACCCTTTCCATCAAAGTTTGAAATCTTCTTGCCACTTTTCATAATGAATCCTTCATCTCGGTATGTTGTATCCGGAGAAATGGCGCCAGCATCTATCCCCGAAGCCATAGTAAGCGGCTTCATGATGGAGCCCATTTCATAAATATTTTCTACCAATGGATTGCTGAAAATTGCAACGTCCTCAAGGGTATTGTAGGTATTCGGGTCAAATGCGGGACGCACAGCAAACGCAATAATTTCTCCCGTTTTCGGGTCCATAATAATGCCACCTGCCTGTCGTGGAAGATACGTCTTCATAATAGAATCCAATACTTCTTCCATCCGCGCCTCTGTCGTCGGTTCAATTGAGGTGATGATATCGCCCGCATATTCGGTCGGATCACTCGTAAGAAGTGCTCCAATATTTGTAAAAAGTTCAGCAAACGGATTTATGTAAAGACCACCCTGCACTCGCGACAACGTGTCATCAAAATATTTTTCAAGACCATACACCCCCCGCCGCACATCTCCAGCAAATCCCCAAAAACCAATCGCGTGTGCGGCAAGCTTTTCCGCTGGATATACGCGCCACCTATCCTCGGAAAAAATAACCCCAGGTAATTCGAGCGCGCGAATTGTTACCACGTCCTCATTTGACACGCGAAACGCAATTTCTTCATACGGATCGTTCTGTTTTGCGACACTCGTCGAAAATCGCTCACGGTCTATCGGCACGATTGCATTCAGCGCTGCATACGTTGCTTCTGCATCCACAATATCGCTTGGTCGTATCGCAACACGCCAGCCCTTTTGCATAACGGCAGACGCTACGAGATTTCCGTCTTTGTCAGTAAAAAAAATACTGCCCCTGTCTTCCGCGGTAGGCGATGTCTCTATATACTGCCCGAGCGCGTGTTGGGTGTACTCATCTCCATCTATGATTTGTACAACATACAAGCGCGCGAGAAGCACAAGGGCAATACAAATAAAAAAACCGGAAAGCACTCGTGCGCGTATCCGTATATTTGATTTCATTATTCCATTATAGTCCCTGTATCTTTGAAAGCCCTGCCTCCACAACAGACGATATGTCTTCTACATACGTCGTGTGTGGTATCGAAGTCAACCCAAGAGAGCTTCCTGATTTTTCCGTAAGAGCTTCAATTTTTGAAAATAAATCACGTTCTAAAGAAGCCGTGGCGGCAGATATGTGCTCTGTTTTGAGAGTTGCTTCTTTGCGCTCTATAACAAGAAACACAGATACTGATACGAAATATGTATACGCAATCACCAAAAGAAGTAGGCCGCCGATTCCCCACCGACGCAAAAAACGCTCCCACTGATACTCCCTTGATAGAAACGGAGAATATCCATGTATTGAAAATGTTGTTAATTTCATATAGTGTTTGAAAAAATTACCGCGAAACTACCTTTTCGATTGCGCGCAACTTTGCGCTTCTGGAACGAGGATTGCTTCTAACTTCCTCGTCCGAGGCGGTGAGAGGACGTTTGAAAAGTAGTCTGCCTCCCTCTTCCACAAAACTCTTCATGAGACGCTTCACAAGACGATCCTCTACGCTGTGAAATGAAATGACTGCAATCCTTCCGTACAACGAGAGAGCTTTCCATGCCTCGGTAAGTCCACGCTCTAGAGCACCGAGCTCATCGTTCGTGGCAATACGCAATGCTTGAAATACACGTGTTGCCGGATGTATCCTGCCCCTCCGGGATGCAGGTGGTACGCACTCCAGAATTGCTTCCGCCAGTTCACGCGCCGTTGTAAAAAGTTTTTCTTCTCTTCGTGCAACTATCATACGCGCAATGCGTCTCGCGTATCTCTCTTCTCCGAACCCAAAGAACACATCGGCAAGTGACTCTTCGCTCCATTCGTTCACAATGGTAGACGCCATAAGATCATGTGTTGCTCCAGACGCGTATGTCATCACAAGCGGCTCATCAGTCCGAAAAGAAAATCCTCTACCGGAAAAAAGTTGTTCGGAATTCCACCCTAGGTCAAACAGTGCCTTATTAATCTCCACAACACCGAGTTCTTTAAGATGAGTGTCCAGTGTGCGGAAATTATCATTCACCAAACGCACCGTGTGGTGTGGGGTGGCGAGAGTATTCCGTGCCCGCTCTAGTGCGCTTGCGTCTGCGTCAAACCCGATGAACATGCCCCTTTTTCCAAGACGAGATAGGATTTCGCGCGCGTGCCCCATGCCTCCGACCGTTGCGTCAACGACAATGTCGTCTTTTGCAATCGAAAGCACGGTCATAACTTCCTGTAAAAGAACTGGGATATGTGTCTTTGGAAGCTCGGTATGTGCCGAGCTATTCGAGGACGGACTCGAAGGAATATATTTCTTTTTCATACAACATTACAGGGCCCCTATCTCTCCCAATTTTTCTGCCATTGCATCTGCCTGACGTTCAATGCGCGTCTTGTACTGTTTCCAAAGCACGTCGTCCCACAGTTCAACGCGATCGGATACACCCGCAAATACAACGGTTTTCTTGAGCCCCGCAAACTGTTTATGATGTTCGGAGATTAAAATCCTACCCGCGCTGTCCACCTCAATTTCAACTGCTCCGGAGAGTAAGAAGCGATTGAACCCGCGCGTATCCGCTTGAGCAAACGAAAGCGATTGTAATTTCTCAGCAACGCGCTTCCATGTGTCAAGTGAAAATAAAAACAAACAGGTATCGAGTCCGCGCGTCATCACGAGTTTTCTCCCAAGCGTTTTTGCAAACGTCTTCGGAAGCGAAACGCGCTTCTTCTCGTCTAGTGTATGTTCGTATTCTCCGATCAACATATATCCCTGTATCCCACTTTATCCCACTACTTATATGATATATACCACTATACCCCACCGCAAGACAGTTATCCACACACCAAAAAGAACAGCCCCGTATTTCTACGGGGCTTCGTCGGGTTTGCGTCAATGAAGAGTAACGGCGTCCTCAAAAGGACCCGGGGGAACTATCCGTGGCAAAGGTATTACAACGACCCTCCACCCGCTGATAAGTACCCACTGGAAAGCGCCTCGCGCTTGTGGAAATTCTCTCCGGAGACATTCTGTCATGACTGAAGAGAGAGCGGTATATCGTTCAGCTAAATCCCGCGCCTCAAGTTCAGTGTCAGTAAATGGGGTTAGATCGTTCGGATTTTTGTTTCGATGTTGTATGGCGGCACGCGCCAGAGCCATGCACTGCGTACGAATTCCCTGTCTAAGCACTATGAGTCGTTGAAGTTCCTCACTTGCAACACCGAGTACCGTGCCATCGTCAGGAACCACGGAACATTTTGGTTCATTCGCCGCAAGATCTTCCGGCGTGACCATAGCGAGTTCGCTTGCCAACTGCAACATCCAGCGCGTTACTGATTCCGCCATCACACACCCCATCTGCAATAACGCTGTCTGACACTATATAGTACCATCTGCTTTTTCACAAAATATTTCAACTGTCGCAAAAAGAAATGCCCCGCACGCACAAGCGGGGCAATATATATTCTTACCAAAGAAAGCGAATGAGGGAGATCGCAATAAAAAACAGCATCAGACACTTCCAACAAAAAAACCAAAGTGCCCCAACTTCAACCAGTATGTCTCCGATACTTCTTATTACTATTTTGTTTCTATAAAAAGAATAGTATCGGTCACACAAATAGGGACACCGCGTATTGGCATCGAGCACTGAATGGCGGCCTTCGGTTTCTTTAACCCATAGGGGTATTAGTATTTTGAACTGGTCATTCAAAATAAAAATGGGCATAGATCCTCCATTTAGTTTCACGGCAATGTAATTTAATGTTCCGCCAAGAGGTATGAGCCACACCCCGGCACTTACATAAGGAACGTAATCGAAAAACCACCCGAAAAACGTTGCGAACATCGCCCAAAAATACGGCCGCACCAAAAACCGGCCACGCATCTTGCCCTTGACTCCCATGTACCTCCCCCCTTTTTAATTCTTATTGTCTAGAATAAAAATAGCACACATCGTGCCATCCATCAAAAATTGTACTATGTTCATCTATTCGTGTATACCAAAAGCCATTTGATACATCTCTTTATCCATGTTGCTGGAAAAGAAAACTTTTGAGGTTTTCAAAAGATAGCCCAAATGCGCGCGTAAAATCATGCGGCGCGCGAGCGAACCATTCAGCCAACGCGTCAAAAGAAATCCATTGTACGCTCTCAACTTCACTTTTCTGAATGACACACTGTGTCCCTTCTGGCACATACGTAACATATGATTGAAAAAAATATTTGTGCTGTGCTTCCACAAATCGCTTTGTCCCCACAACAACGGAGGATTCATTCACTTTGATCCCCAGCTCTTCCTGAACCTCTTTCAAAATGTTGTGTATGTACGATTCGTTCTCCTCTACAGTGCCCGCGACAGACATACCCCATTTCCCCGGGTCATAAAATTTATCAAGAGCGCGCCGTGCGATTAAAACATTTTTGTTTTCGTCGAGAAGCCACATTCCCGTAACGCGATTAATGTCAGTTGTATTTCTGTCCTCTCGCTCCTTACTCCCAATAACCTCATCGTTTTCATTCACAATAACCATCCTCATCATCCTGAAAGTATATCTTAAATATTCTTTTTATTCATATTCCCCTATGGGCCACTCTCTTTCTCCACACATGTCGAACAAGCAAAGATACACCAAAAAAAATGAGGCACCCAATTCCAAACGCAATTACAAACACCACCATAATCGGAATGAGCGCTATGACCGCAAGACCACCCTCCGTGGGAAGTGCGGATATTTTTTGGAAGAAATATATGACTATGAAAACGGCGCCTGCGGTAAACGCACACACGTGAAAAAAAAAGAGTTTGGATTTCATACTCCTGTGAGTTTTTTGGATTTAATATCGTTGAGAATCTTTTTCAACCTATCCATACTCTCCACATCAAGAATAGAAACTGCGATGGAATTTGCGATACGCTTTTTAAGCACGGACAATTTCTCCTCAACCTCTTTTGGAGAAAGAATATCAATTTTGGTTAAAATCACATATTCTTCTTTGCGCAACAGTGCGGGATTGTACTTCTCCAGTTCGGTACGCACAATGTCGTAATCACGCGCAAGGTCGGTGGACTCAGCTGAAATCAAATGAAAAAGAATTTTCGTTCGTTCTACATGTTTGAGAAATTTGACACCAAGCCCCCGGCCGAGGTGTGCGCCCTCAATAAGGCCGGGAATGTCGGCAATAATTAATTCATAATAGGCACCGAGGTGTGCCTCAAGTGTTGTAAACGCATAATTCGCTACTTTGCTTTTTGCCCCAGTCAGCTCGTTAAGCAAGCTTGATTTGCCGGCGTTAGGCAACCCCACTAACCCTACGTCGGCGATGAGGCGAAGCTCCAGCTTGTACGTAGATGTGTCGCCACTAAACCCCGCCTGATATTCTTTGGGAGATGTGTTTGTTGACGAGCGAAATTTGAAATTCCCCTTCCCGCCCGAGCCTCCACCCGCAACAAGAATGCGTTCCGACACTTTTTGTATTTCTTGCGCATACCCCGTTTCAAGGTTGGTGACTGTGGTACCAATCGGCACTTTCAATATAAGGTCCTCGCCTTTCCTGCCATCAATGAACTGACCGCGCCCATTCTTTCCGTCTTCGGCCTGAATCTCTTTTTTGTTCGCATAGAGTTGGAGCGCACCAATATCAGAAACGCCTTCAAGATATATGCTCCCGCCTGTGCCCCCATCTCCTCCCGTCGGCCCCTGCGCCAAGCGAATTTTATTGAAAGCAACAGCGCCACGGCCACCGTGTCCAGCGACAAACCGTATTGTTATCTCATCTACCAGCATATGTTCGTTTAACGAAAATAGCGACCTCGTCCTTGATGTCTTCCGCCCCGCGAAGACCCACGCGCGCCGAAGTGACGAGAGGGGGGCGTCCTAAGGGAGCGCTCCGTGTTCGGTGGCGGAATATGTGGAACCGGAAGATCCGATGGAAGTTTGGAGATGCGAAGAGTTTTTTTAATAAGTCGTTCTATATCTCTAATGTCACGCTGCTCTTCCGGAAGCGCGAAAGAAATCGCCTTACCTTCTAGCCCAGCGCGCCCCGTCCTGCCTATGCGATGCACGTACCCGGAGGATGTCATCGGAAGATCAAAATTAATAACAAGCTCAATCCCGCTTACGTCAATGCCGCGAGCCGCAATATCGGTTGCGACCAAAACACGGTACTTGCCTGTCTTGAACCCGAGAAGTGCCTCTTTACGTTGATTAAGTGATCGATTTGAATGAATTTCCGCCGCAGTATGACCAAGGGAACGCAGATGGTGCGCCACTCGTTTGGCGCCGTATTTCATGCGCGTAAAAACAAGAGTCGAACCTCGATGTTCAGAAAGAATTTTTTCAAGCAGCGCTGCCTTTGATTCCTTGCGAACAATAAATACCTCTTGAGATATTGAGTCCACGGTCGTGCCCGGAGGCGCGACTTCAATACGAAGCGGTAACTTCATGGTAGACAGCGCTATCTGCATAATGTCTTGGGGAAGTGTCGCTGAAAAAAGCATGGTTTGCTTTTCTTTCGGAAGCACAGCAAGAATTCTTTTAATTTGCGGAAGAAATCCCATGTCCAGCATATGATCCGCTTCATCAAGAACAAGAATCTTAACTTTTCCCAAAGAAAGTGTTCTCTGTTCCAAGTGATCATTGAGGCGGCCAGGAGTTGCGATGATGGCGTGCGGGTTGCGTCTCAGAGCAGATATTTGTGGACCCATTGGTGCCCCGCCGATCAAGACCGCCGCGCGAAACCCAAGAGAAGCGCCGATATCTGAAAATACTTCCGCAATCTGGAGCGCGAGCTCTCTGGTCGGTACAAGCACAAGCCCCTTGCTATCCTGTGCCCCCTCTTGCAAAATCCGTTGAATCATCGGGATGCCGAACGCGAGAGTCTTGCCCGAACCCGTCTGCGCAATTCCAATCAAATCTTTTCCTTCAATACCCGCGGGAATAGTCTTGCTCTGGATTGGAGTTGGCACAGAAAATTGAAGTTTTGCTATGGATTGAAGAAGCGCGGGTGCAATGCCGAGACCATAAAATCCTCCTTCCGTAAAAGTATCTTGCACGCTCATGAGTACTGGCGTTTTTTCATCTGCGTTCTTATGTGTGTACGTTCCGAGCCCGCATGCGCCTTTTTTCTGCAATCATTGCGAACTTCGCCACGAGACGCTTTTTTGTCTTTCTAGAGCGCGATTTTCTGTTTTTGATGTCCTGACTCGCCCGCTTTGCCATATAGAGAGCAGTATACACGAAAAATTCCTTCGAGCAATTTCTTTCTGTGAGATTTCTTTCCATATCTATACGATGCTAAAGATTTTGTTTCTCCCACAACTCAAAAAATCTCCCCTTCTTTGCATACAATTCATCAAAATTCCCTTCCTCGATAAGTTCCCCCTCTTCAATGACGATAATGCGATCCATTTCCCGTATCGTTGTGAGACGATGCGCTATCACGACCGCTGTTACATTCTGAAAGAATTCGTGAAGTGAGGATTGAATTTTCTCCTCGGACTCGATATCCAGATGAGATGTCGCTTCGTCGAGAAGAAGAATTTGAGGATCCTTAAAAACGGCGCGCGCGATTCCTACGCGCTGTCGTTCTCCACCAGACAATTTGACTCCTTTTTCCCCAATAAGAGTATCAACACCATGCGGAAGTTTTTGGAGAAAATCTTTGACGTGTGATACTCGAATCGCCTTCTCAAATAGATCTTCGTTTCCGGCTTCCACGATATTTGCAAGAATCACGTTGTCCCGTAAGCTGAAGTTGAACACTTCGGTTTCCTGAAGCACTACAGCTGAATATTTAAAATAATCTTCTCTACGTATATCCGTAAGAGGAATGGTGTCTATTAAAATTCGACCCGAATAAGACTCATATTCCTTGAGGAGAAGTTTAAAGAGGGTGGACTTGCCCGCACCAGAAAGCCCCACTATGCCAACCTTCTCTCCACGATTAACGTCAAAAGAAACATTGCGGAGCACAGTGTTATTACCATAAGAGAATGATACGTCTTGCAAAGATATCTTTTTCCAGTCGCGAGGAAAGGTTACTTTTCCTTCTTTGCTGTCAATTCGTATCGGTTCCCCCAATATCTGCATCATACGCTGAACACTAAACTTTGCGATAATAAACTCTTGTGTAATATCAGCCAATTCGGCCACAGATTGAATGAGACTACCAAAGTACCCATAAAAAAGAACAAGAAATCCAACCTCATATTTGCCATGCAGTATCCCATATACTATAAAAATAATTATGCCGAGTTGGAAAAACTGCGCCCAAAGCCCACGCGCAGAGTTTCCAGTCTGGAACCAAAAAATCCGTTTGGTTATCTTACTGAAAAGATTATCAGACTCTCTGACAACGGTACTCAAAAGGGCTTCCGCCATCCCGAGAACCTTCACACTGCGGATATTATTCAGTGTCTCAAACAGAATTCCCTGTACATTCTCTTCTTGAATATTTGCTATCTGCGCCGCCCGTGCTGCGCGTCCCCTAAGTATTCGCGCGAGTATGTAGTATGTTACAAGAAAAACAAGTGTCAGAAGTGCTATGACTTTGTCAAATTGAGCTATGACGAATGTAATACCAACGAAATTTATGATAATCTCAATAATATTGTTGACCCAAATTCGTAGTATTCTATCTAGGCTCTCGCTACCACGAACAATCTTCTTGAGTTTGTTGCCGGTATTTTCGTTTTCGTGCCAAGCGATATCAATCTGAAACATGTGCGCGATGCTTGCGACTTGCGCGTCAAGCACAATTCGTTCGCTAACAAAAAACATCATCCTCTTCGCCACATAGTGCCCGCCATACCGAGTGAGAATTGCGAGTGCAACAAAACCGACTATAATCCAGACCTGTTGCAAGGAGTCTCCCACCCTGTGGGTAGTCAAAAAATTTACCAACACAGCAAGCGCATATGCGGGGTATAACCAAGCAAGATCCCCTACGGTCCTAAAAATAGTAGCAACAAAAAAGCGAAAGGTGTGAGGCTTGAGAAAAACATATATGTCCTTCATCAACGACCACGTAGAATAGTGCATAGAAAAGTTTGAAAATTAACCTCGTCCCAAGGCTTTGCCTCGGAATCACCAAAAATCTAGAACGAGCAAAACTCGTTAAGGTTTTTGGCTGGGGGACTTGGAATCGAACCAAGATAAACAGCTTCAAAGGCTGCTGTCCTACCGTTAGACGATCCCCCAATGTACTGTGAAAATATCATACCACACAGCTCGCGCCCCACCATTTGCTAATTCGCGCGAATTAGACAATACTAAACACAATGTTATTTGGAGACAAAAAAAGAACAACAGAGACCGAGCGAATATTACGAGCGCTTGGAAATAATCGCCGATTACTCATCGTGCAACTTTTACATAAAGAGGGTTCATTACCCGTAGGAACTGTTGCAGAAAAAATACAACTTTCTTTTACATCAACCTCAAAACATCTGCGCATACTTGCACACGCAAACGTTGTTGAAAGTAAACAAACGAGCACAACAGTACAATACTCTTTACCAAAACAGAGACACCCGATACTCATCGCCACGCTGAAAACGGCGTGAGTCACTTATCATATACGCGAAATTGTATGCATGAGTACTGTCTAATTCGCGCGAATTAGACAGTACTAAGTACGGAAAAATCACGCATCAACAGACCAGTGGTGTGTATATTTCTAGCGTACATACCACATGGGTTATCCTAATCAGTTTTTTGTGACTCCGCGACGCCTTGTGCGCAGATATCAATAATCGCGAGCTCCAGCGGGAGATGCGGAAGAGCGGCGTATGCCATTGTCGCGTACGCTTCAAGCAACGCGCGCAAAGTATCTGATGTTACCCCCCTATTTTTTGCCACTCGTTCTGCCAATTCCATATCAGCTTCCGTCATTTCTTTCGCCACATGTTTCGCCACATCAGGCGCAAAGCGAAGCAGGAGCACCGCTCGCATACGATGAATAAGAAGTTTCGTGAGAACACGCATATCCATGTGTCCCCCCGTTGCCGAATGGAGGGCGGAAAGGGCAACCCCTGAATCGCGTACTGTAATTCCCTCAATAATCTTTCGCACAACGTCCCCCGAGGGCGCGCCAGAAGCGATTTCAACTTCCGCAACGCTGATTTTTTTATTTTTTGAAACAGAAAAAGTTTTCTCTAGCATGGAAAGAGCGTCGCGAAATGAGCCCTCGGCAAGCAGTGCGATTAATTCCCCCGCCGAACGCTCGAGCGTGTATTTTTCTTTTTTCGCGACATCAGAAACAACGTCCGTAAGTACTTCCCGCGAAGGCTGCGTGAATCGAAACACTTGGCAACGCGACTGAATGGTGTCAGGCACTTTATCGAGCTCAGTCGTCGCAAGAATAAATAATACGTGAGACGGCGGTTCTTCAAGAGTTTTGAGAAGCGCATTCCACGCGCTTTTTGAGAGCATGTGCGCTTCGTCAATGATGTAACACTTGTATGGGGACTCAAACGGCACAACATACACACCCTCGCGCAATTCGCGAATATCATCAACGCCTGTACGGGACGCGGCATCCATCTCATAAAGATCTTTATCAGACACCTTGAGTGCTCGTGCCAAAATTCGAGCGAACGTTGTCTTCCCTGTCCCTCGTCCACCCGCAAACAAGTAGGCATGCGATATACGACCACTTTCAAGTGCGGACTCCAGTACGCGCACCACATGCTCTTGCCCGCGCACCTCTTTAAAAGACTTCGGGCGATGGGTACGATATAAAACAGTAGACGCTTCTTTTCGCATACTGGCAGTATACCCCGTCAGTGAATGGTGGCGATATTTCTCGCCACAAGGAAAAAATCATTCAAGGTAGGGCGGTGATTTGAGTGTACAAAACACCACTGTGTTTGAACATGCGAGAAACGGAAAAAATAGTTGGAATCTCTCATGTTACTAGACGCCACCGTGGCAACACCGTGAGTGATGTGCATGTTCTTTCGCCACCATCTACTGCGGGGTATACCCCCGTCAGCGCAAGACAAGCAAAAAGCGCGCCCCGTATTCCTGAGACGCGCTCAACTATTCTTCTGTCTTCTCCTCAAAATCAAACTCGAGATTGTTACACATCTCCATAAGTAACTTCAACAAAACCTTTTTGTCTTCTACGAGTATATGCGGAATCATATCCGCCTCATACTTGAGAGCGGGTATCACACGCGCGCTCTTCTTTCCTTGGAGCGCCGCACACGCATCATCAATAAATCCATGCACGCGCCTCGTGAGCACTTGGCGCTCTGCAACAGGAGCTTCGCTGATAACATTCACCGAATCCACCGCGCGCCAATACATGTTGAGCACGGTCATGACACTCACGCGCTCACTGTGACCACGAAACCTCATGTAGGTCTTGTATGACTTCAGTAACTCCTGCAGTGTCGGACCCGGGTAAACTGGTGCTTCACCTGCTTCGCGACGAGTCACGCGTCACCTCTTTCAGGTATAAATGTCTTGTGGGTCAAGGAGCGCGAGCGCTTTCATCATTTCATCACCGGAAGAACGCGTCTCGTCCCACTGTTCCCGATTCATTACGACAACAGCAATCGGATGCTCTGCCTCTGGATCGGTCTTGTCATACGCACTGACACTAAGTGTGTCTTCGCTCGAGCGTGCACCCTTGGTAACCTTGAAACGAAGAGTGATCTTCGCCTTGCTCATATCGATTGCCACAGTGGCCACAGGTCGTGCACCCATGCGATTTCTCCCATTCTGCTACCGTCTCAAACACTATACCCCCCTACAAAGAATTGCAATATTTCGTCACCAACGAGCGCGCAGAGTCCGCGTCGCTGGTTTCCATAAGCGCAATCCGTAACTCTTTCGCCCCGTCCCACCCAGATACATATGCTTTGTAATGCTTTTTCATCACGGCATAGTGGGTCGTACCAGAAAGTAGTGTTTCAAACAATTCCAGATGTCGCAGAAGGGCTGTGAGTTTTTCTTTTGGGTTTGGGATGTACGTTTCGTGCGCAAACAGCCACGGGGTGCCAAACAACGCACGTCCGAGCATGACACCATCACATCCGCTCTCCCGCGCTTTCGCGCGAGCATCGTTCACATCTTTCACATCACCATTGCCGATAATACGCGTACTCGCACCACGTCTATCGCGCAATTGAACAGCGCGGGCAATCACATCCCACCGCGCGGGAACATCCGACATTTCTTTGCGCGTACGCGCGTGAATACTAACTGCAGACAATTCTTCGGCACATAATTCCGGCAACCACGTATCCAGCTCATCTTCGTTATATCCAATGCGGGTTTTGACAGACACGGGAAGTCCTGATTTTTTTGCAGAGCGAATCAGTTCGCGCGCGAGCTTTGGATTTTTCATGAGCGCCGCGCCACACCCACCACGCTCCACCGCCCTATCGGGACATCCCATGTTAATATCTATGCCATCAAACCCCAGGTCGCGTACCACGCATGACGCGTACTCCATATGACTCGGTACCGCAGAAAATAATTGCGCCACGATCGGACGTTCGCTTTCGTTATATAAAAGTTTCTTTTCTATTTTTTTCCTACCATTTCCGCTCGAAAGCACGAGACCATCCGCTGAGGTAAATTCCGTAAACATCACATCTGGCTTACCATACTCCGCAATAAGACGCCGAAAAGCCGCGTCCGTTACATCCTCAAGCGGCGCTTGCACAAAAAAAGGCCCCGTGAGTGTCTTCCAAAAATCAACCATACCGATACACCATACCCGAACCACGGCTCTGCGCCATACAATAACCAGAGAGCTACCGTTTCACCTTGTAGTACAAACGATTGCCAAATCTAAGGTCTATATATTCCAACTCTTCTACGCGCCCGCGCAAAGCATCTGAAGAAAGGGCAAGCTCAAGATTGCGCGCCGTTTCTTCCGGGTCAGCTCCAAATGCAACTCGCACAAGAACCGTCTCCGGAAGTTCAACCCAGTAATCCACCATATCGGTTGTTGAAACGCGTATGGGTTTCAAATTTTTATTCTCTAATTTTTTTAAAAACGCAACCACTCCAGACATGTGCTCGCCTATAAACGTTTGTCCGATTAGGGTAGTACTCGCGGACAATGGTCCTGAAAATATAATTCCATACAATGGAGTTTCAGACGCGAGTGCTGCAAAAATAAACCCATTTTCATCCATTTCAAAACAACGCTGTCCTTTTTGGAGAGACGAATCGCTACACCAAAAACCGAACCGTTTTCTCTCTTCGATAGTAACGGTAATCGCCTGCGCAAATAAGCCTTCCCTGGTAATAGAAACAGACGCCGTACGTGGTATACCAGAAAGAATCGCTTTCTCAAGCTCATGCTTTGGATACCATAATACATTGGAACGAGAGAAAAAATGATTCATCCCGTCGTGAAGTGTTTTTTCAAACACCGCCTTTACAAGCCGTGGCGATATGCGAGACACGCCTGATACAGAAATGGGACCAATCGATATTTTTTGGTGATAGGTGCTTTCTGATGCAAGGGAAGCGACAAGAATAAAAACGGCGACCCCGAGCGCAGTGACATATATTTTTACTTTCTTTCGTCGCTGACGCAGGGGCGACACGCGCCCCTCTCCCCGAGTACGCGCAGAAACAACGCGGGAATTACCCGGCTTCTTTTTTCTCAAGTCAATTATTTTTAATAATTTCATTTTTTCCTACGTGCGCCCGAAGCACTTCTGGGATTGAAATAGAACCATCGGCACGCTGATTGTTCTCCATAATGGCAATCAGAGTTCTGCCAATTGCGAGCACTGTGGCATCGTTCATGTGCACTGGTTCAATTGACAGATCGGCACGCTTCACACGCGCATTCAAACGACGTGCTTGATATCCCTGAATCAAATCCGCGCTGTGCGTCTCTCTGTACACCCCCTGCCCCGGCATCCAACACTCAATATCAATTTGGCGATGATCGGGAGCTCCCATATCTCCCGTTGAAATGAGAACTACCTGATACGGAACACCGAGCATGCGCATGATGTGTTCTTGAATAGCAACAAGGAAATCTTGTTCTTGGTACGAATGTTCTGGCATGCAAAATGTTTCCATTTCCACTTTGTCAAACTGGTGCTGACGCAAAATACCTTTCGTGTCTTTACCATAGGTGCCCGCTTCACGACGGTATGCGACAGAATATCCAACATACCGTATAGGCAAATCACACTCAGGAATCACTTCGTCCATGTGAAGCGGGCCCAACGTGTGCTCCGCACTTCCCACAAACACAAGGTCATCTTTTTCAAAAAAGTATCGCTCTTCTATTGGTTGTAATCGCGCCATTCTATTCATAACCGCCGACTTCATTATGGTTGGAGGCAACACCGGAATAAATGGCTTCGTGTTTATAGATATACCCGCCTTTTCCGCAATCGATTTCAACGTTTCCGCGTTCGTGAGCACCTCAATACAAAGCTTGATTAATGCAAATTGCATGAGAACCAAGTCCCCCATAAGGTACGCAAATCGCGGTCCTGAAATGAGACCGGCCTTTTCAGTATCAAGAACACCGAGCGCGTACCCCAACTCCCAATGCTCTTTCGGTTGAAATGAAAATTGTGGCTTCTCCCCCCACTGACGAATGACCTTGTTTGCCTTTTCGTCAGGCCCCACGGGGGTGTCGGGAGAAGGAATGTTTGGAATCTGAATCATGAGCGCAACAAATTCTTTTTCGACTCGCGTTAACTCCATTTCAAACTTTTGCGCTTTTTCTTTGAACTCTTTCCCTTTTTCTTTATCTCGTTCCGCTTGAGCGACATTCCTCCCCTGATTCACTTCCGCGATACTTTGCTGTAATGCCTTGCGCTCATCGGCAAGCCGTATGACGAGGTCAAGGTCTACAGGCTTCCCCTTTTTGTCTTTGATCGCTTTCGCAACAATGTCACGATGTTCCCGAATGAAGCGTATGTCGAGCATATAGAGTACAATATACCACCATGAACAATGAATTGACGACACTTTCTCCACACGATTTTCCTCCACTGCTTCGGGAAATTCCAGATGCTCCAAAGAAACTCTATGTGCGCGGAACACTCCCGAGCACAGAGGGAAAATGGCTTGCTGTTGTCGGAAGCCGTGCGATTAGCCCCTACGGCAGACAAGCGGTACGCCATCTTCTGCAGGGCCTGCGAGGATATCCGATAATCATCGTTTCGGGACTGGCATTCGGCATGGACGCCGAGGCACACAAAGCGGCGCTTGAATCAGGACTCACAACAGTCGCAATCCCGGGAAGCGGGCTTGACTGGGATGTACTGTACCCACGCGCGAACGTCGCCCTCGCGCGCGAAATCGTGGCGCGGGGAGGCGCGCTCGTTTCAGAATTTGAACCCACTATGCGCGCACAGCTATACACATTCCCACAAAGGAATCGCATTATGGCGGGAATCAGCCACGCGACACTCGTCGTTGAGGCGCGCGAAAAATCAGGCTCACTCATCACGGCACGATTGACGGCAGAATACAACCGAGAACTTCTTGTCGTACCTGGCTCCATCTTTAGCGCCGAAAGCCGTGGTACACACCAATTTCTGAAACTGGGCGCCACTCCCGTAACAGAGTCCGCTGACATCCTCCGTGCCCTCTCACTCGAAGTGACACAGGTACGCCCCGTGTCCGAGCGCACAGACCTTTCAGATAACGAACAAAAAGTACTCAATCTCCTCTCACAACCCTGCCCGCACGATGTGTTGATAGAAAAACTTAACCTCCCCATTTCCGAAACACAGATGTTGTTTTCAGCGATGGAAATCAAGGGGCTTATAGAAGAAAAATTCGGACTGATACACGCACGCTAACCGCAATAAAATTTTATATGTGCTTGACACATGCTAGGCTGATGAGGTATCACTACGCGTCATGACGAAACTTGTCATAGTAGAGTCACCCGCAAAAGCCAAGACGATTGAAAAATATCTTGGCAAAGATTTTGTTGTACGCGCGTCAGTCGGGCACATTCGTGATTTGCCAAAAAGCAATAAAGACGCCGTCGACATTGAGGGTGGATTCATACCCCACTACCAGGTAGTGAAAGAAAAACAACATGTCATTGACGAACTTACAGAAGTCGCCAAAACCGCTTCCGAAGTGATACTCGCGACCGACCCCGACCGAGAAGGAGAAGCCATTGCGTGGCATATAGCCGAAACGATGGGGTTGAAACATCCAAAACGCATTGTGTTCCACGAAATTACGGAGCGCGCTGTCCAAGAAGCGCTCGCCCACCCGCGTACAATAGATGAACATTTGCGGCGCGCACAAGAGGCACGGCGCGTACTTGACCGCCTGTTCGGGTACGACCTCTCTGGATTAATCTGGAAAAAGGTACGGTATGGATTATCCGCGGGGCGGGTACAATCTCCCGCTCTCCGCATCCTCATGGAACGCGAGCGCGAAATTCGCGCTTTTATACCTGAAAAATTTTGGGTTCTCACCGCCGATTTTGAAACAGAGAAGAAACAAACATTTGTTGGTACCTGCACAGAAGAGCCGAAAACAGAAATGGAAGCACATCGCATTCTCGAGGTGGCACGAGCGGGAGTGTGGAATGTTGTTTCCGTTGAAGAATCGGAAACAGCCCGTCTTCCGCGCGCGCCATTCACCACATCCACCCTACAGCAAACAGCATCAACCAGATTGGGATTTTCCCCGTCGCGCACCATGCGCATTGCGCAAAAGCTGTATGAAGCCGGACACATCACCTACATGCGTACCGATAGCACCAACCTCGCCTTAGAAGCACAGACACAATTGGTATCCGTAATCGAGAAAGAATTCGGACAGAAATACATCCAAGCTCGCACCTACAAAACCAAGAGCAAATCGGCACAAGAGGCGCACGAAGCAATCCGCCCGACTGACGCGCACAAGAAAAGCGTCGGCGCTGTCGGCGAACAGAAAGAGTTGTATACACTCATCCGCGCGCGCGCCCTTTCTTCACAAATGACTGAAGCAAAAATTTTACGGACAAAAATTACCGCGCGCGCGCGCGTTACGTCGCCCAAAGACACAATACCCGATTTTGTGATAACAGGCTCTCGTGTACTCTTCGACGGCTGGCTCTCCGCTGATCCTGACGCTCGTGGCGAAGATGTAGAACTACCCAAAGTCGCTGATACAGATCCGTTACGGTTGCTAGAGGCACACTCTGAAGGCAAAGAAACACAACCACCCGCCAGATACAGCGAAGCGGGACTTATTAAAGAATTAGAAAAACGAGGAATCGGAAGACCTTCTACCTACGCCTCTATAATAAAAACACTGGAAGACAGGGGGTACGCGGATAAGCAGGGACGGACGCTCATACCCACCTACACAGGCGACGTTGTTTCAACATTCCTGGAACAACACTTTGCAGACTACATAAGCGACACCTTCACGGCAGAAATGGAAAATGGTCTTGATGAAATAGCGGAAGGCACGCGTGAGTACGAAAAAACCCTCAAGAATTTTTATACACCGTTCACCAAAGCGGTGAAAAGTAAGGCAAAAATAGAAAAGCTGACAAACATGGGAGACGCCCCCAAAGAATTTCCGTGTCCTGTATGCGAGGGCTCAATGGTATACAAACTCTCTCGAAACGGAAGATTTATGAGTTGCAAACGTTTTCCGGATTGTCTCGGAGCGCGCAAGGAAGACGGCACAGAACTCGCTCCACCAAAAGACATCGGCGAAGCGTGCCCAGAGTGTAAAGACGGGAATGGAAAACTGATACAACGCGAGGGGCGCTTCGGGCAATTCATCGCCTGTTCAAAATATCCAAAATGTAAATTTGTAAAAAAAGACCCAGCCGAAGAAGCAAAATCTAAAACCGGAGTTGCGTGCCCAACCTGCAAAGGCGGTGAGATGGTGGAACGACGCGGGCGTTTCGGTCCGTTCTTTTCGTGTTCAAATTATCCTACATGTAAAAACGCCATCAAGGCGCGCCCAACGGGGGCACTCTGCAAGGAATGTGGTTCTCTCATGATGCAAGGGACCAAAACGATACCGGAGCGTTGTAGCAACAAACAGTGCTCGATGCATAACCCTCACAAACTTACGAAATCAAAATAGAAACATGCAACCTACGTTGCATGTGCCCTCGTTTTGGTCGGGCGGAGCGATGCGAGTCCAGTAGGACGAGCCACGAGCCGGGGTCGCGGAAACTTCCGAGCGACGGCGAGGAAATTATCCGTGACCGAAAACCATTCCCGAACGCTGTTCAAACAAAACGTGTCCAAATCATAATCCGCACAAAAGAAAAGACCAGGAAGCATAGAATAGCTCTGGTCTTTCAAATTTTTGACGCGGGGGGCGTCAAGCAATAATCGTGAAGATCATCCACCACACCATCATAAGCACGACGGCACCAAACAAACCCTTTCCCTTTGGCGCCGCAAGTATTCCCAAGTAAGCAGCAATAAGTAAACCAATCACAAAGAAAACCGAACCCATGTCCGGGGTACTCCTTTTTGTGACACAAACAAACCGGTTACACTATATACCGCGGCAATCCATTAGCAAATCGAATTAGTGTGGGGGTATACTGATTTCATATGCAAAACGCAAGTATTCGTCCCCTCTCTGACATTCTCAATGTCCTTCACAGCAAGGAGGAGCGAGACATTTCTCTCGTGACACGAGCATACGAATTTTCCAAAAAAGCACACCAAGGACAAACGCGATTTTCTGGTGAACCCTATTTCATACATCCGGCAGAAGTCGGATACTTGCTGGCAGACATAGGGGTAGACGCGGACGCGGTTGCCGCGGGACTCCTTCACGACACGGTAGAAGACGCAAAGATAAGCGGAGAAGCTGTACAAGAACAGTTTGGAATCGGCGTACTAGAGCTCGTTGATGGAGTGACAAAACTTGGAAAACTCCGTTACCAAGGACTAGAAAGACATACAGAGTCTCTTCGAAAGTTATTTGCGGCGACAGCAAAAGATATTCGCATCCTCATCATAAAACTCATGGATCGCCTGCACAACGCGAGAACTCTTGAACATGTGCCGGACGCAGTGAAGCGCACGCGCATAGCGCAAGAAACACTTGAAATTTACGCGCCCATCGCAGACCGACTCGGCATGAGTGTGCTTAAAAATGACCTTGAGGATGCCGCATTTCCCCACGCGCTCCCGAAAGAGTATGAAAAAGTCAAAGAACTTTTGAAAGAACGCAGTCGCGAGAATGAAAAACGTCTTGAGAAAACAGAACGGGACGTAAAACGCCAACTGGCGGAATCGGGCATCCGCACGTTCCGCACTGAGGCACGCATTAAGGGCGTATATAGTTTGTTCAGAAAATTAGAACGCAAAAACTGGAACATCGACCAAATTTATGACATTCTGGCGCTCCGCATCATATTTCCCGCCATTGCCGATTGTTATTCCGCGCTCGGTGTAATCCACGCCCAATGGAGACCCGTTCCAGGAAAAATAAAAGATTACATCGCGTTTCCAAAACCAAACGGATACCAGTCCATACATACCACCGTGTATACGGGAGATGGGGGCGCTCTTGAAATTCAATTACGCACGGAATCTCAACACCAAGAAGCTCTCTTTGGCGTTGCCTCCCACCTCCTCTACAAAGGAAAACAAAGGACGCACAAAGAGGGATCCCGCGGAGGTGTCGGATTAGATTGGATCAGGCAATTTTTCCCCCGACTTAACGAAAGCCAACAAGAATCTTCTTCCGTCCGCGCGCATGGGGTGCCCGAGTGGGTTACAGAACTTGCCCACGATGACGCTACCGCGTCAGAAGAATACCTACAAACACTAAAATCTGATTTTTTTAATCACCGCGTGTTCGCATTCACTCCGCGCGGGGATGTTATAGACCTGCCGGTTGCGGCAACTCCGGTTGACTTTGCGTACGCCATTCACTCCGACATCGGCAACTCCATGTCTGGAGCAAGAGTAAATGGAAAAATGGCCTCCCTTGATACAGAACTCAAGAACGGCGACATTGTTGAAATACTCACGAAAAAATCCGCAAAACCATCGCGCAAATGGCAGGATATGGCAAAAACAAATATGGCAAAAAAACACATTCGTGCGGCACTTACCGCGCAAAAAGAAAAACAACGGTGAGCATTCCTCTACACGCTGAAATTGCGGAGTGAATACGTATCATCTTCGTTTGCTGATTCTTGAGGAGGCGCGGAAGGAACTTCTGTTCCCTCCTCTCTCAGACTGGCATCAGGCGCTTTTTCAGTCGCGGGTGCGGGCACGGGTGTTACTTGGTGTTTTTTACTTTGTATTGCCAGTTGCATACACAGGTGTGCCAAATCATCGGGTGAGAAAAAGTCGATAAGAACCTTCCCGCCCGTATCCTTCTTTTCAATGCGCACACGCGTACCCAAGGTCTCGGTAAGCTGCCGTTCAAGCGCGAGCAGATCAGGCGTTAAATCAAATTTGCGCACACGCTCTGTCGCAACACGCCGCGCCACCTGCTCCGTATCACGCACCGTAAGTCGCTTCGTAATAATTTCTTTGAACAGAGTGCGCTGTTCTTCGGGGCGTTCGGCGAGCATGAGGAGCGGGCGCGTATGCCCTTCTGTAATTTCGCCCGACGCAAGGGCATTTTGTATCTCTTCTGGAAGCATCAAAATGCGCAGGGTGTTACTTACATACTCACGGCTCTTACCTATTTTTTTACCAATGTCCACATGCTTGAGCCCGAAATCATCCACCAGTTGTTTGAATGCCTTCGCTCTGTCAATCGGAGACAAATCTTCTCGTTGTAAATTCTCAATGATAGCAAGTTCAAGTTTCATCGCATCAGTATCTTCCGAACTCCGAATGACCACAGGAACCTGCGCTATACCTGCCATTTTTGCCGCTCGTAGTCGCCTCTCACCGGCGATAAGTTCATATTCAACAAACACACCTTCGCCCGGGCGCTCAATTTCATGGCGCGTAACGGTAAGTGGCTGAAGAATGCCATACTGACGAATAGATTCTGACAAAGATGCGAGTGACGCCTCATCAAACGTGCGCCTCGGTTGAAACGGATTCGGTTTTATGCGTTCAACTTCAACCCAAAAAATAGAGTCGTTATAGTATCCACTGGACATAAAAACAGTATACCGCAGTCCAGATACGCCCAAGAGAAAGGAATCTGGGGAATTTGTGTTTACAACAAATGGCCGTACACTAAGAAAACGCTGGGATGGCGGAATGGCAGACGCAATCGACTCAAAATCGATCGAGGCAACTCATGAGGGTTCGACTCCCTCTCCCAGCATAAAAACAGTTGAGCCGAGAGAGAATCTCTCGGCGATTACTGTTTTCTGCTGAAGAGGGAGTCGAAAGTGAGCGCGAGGTACCACGCCAGAAGGCGGGGTCGCGCGAGCAGGGCTGAGAGGAGTTTTGTTGCGACGGCAATAAAACGAGCTCTTGGCCGACTCCCAGCCTGCCTGCCGGCAGGCCTCTCCCAGCATAAAATAAAAGAGCCAGAGGCGTTAGCGTCTGGCGACTATTATTTTGTAGCTGGGAGAGGGAGTCGAAAGTGAGCGCGAGGTACCACGCCAGAAGGCGGGGTCGCGCGAGCATGGCCAAGAAGAATTTTGGAGCGACGGCGAAAAAATTCGTTCTTGGCCGACTCCCCGCCTGCCGGCAGGCAGGCCTCTCGTTGAAAATAGTGCACCCCTTGACTTAGTAACAACTAGGTGTTAAGATACTTATCAGTAAATAACCTGCTCTGCGGAGCGTACACACTTGGGGTATGTCATGGGAATCTATCAAAATCTCGCTGACATCGTCCTTTGGTTCCACCTTTTCTGGATTGTGTTACTTGTGTCGAGTTCTCTCTTATACAATACAAAGAGGAAGTTGCTCCAAGACTGCCATCTCGTCGCTGTTATGAGCACCACCATCGGGCAACTCGCATTTTTAGGATGTCCGTTAAGCGCGCTCGAGATGGGACTTCGAGCAAGATACAATCCAGAAACAATTTCCGGCAGAGAATCATTCATCGGCGACCAACTAAGGGAATGGGTCGGTTTCTCACTCTGGGAACTTTCTCCAGAATACATCGCCATGACGTTAGTAGGAATCCTTCTGTTCTCTGCGTTCACTATTTTCTACTGCGCACCAAAATTAAACAGGTGGGCAATGACTTAACGCTGACGGTCCTTCACAGGGGGGATCGTCTTCTTTTTTAATTCACCTCAATATCAATGTGGCGAACGGAAGGAAATTTTTTCATAAGTTTCGCCTCAACGATGTCAATGTGCTTCCCTATCAAGCGGGGCATGCGGTCGGAATAATGAACACAAAAACGCTTAAACTCTTCGAAATCATTTTTTATTTCATCGAATTGAGAACGGAGTGTTGAGCGCTTATACATTTCCTTCAAAAGCGATGGACCGTTTATTTCAACCTCGCAGGAAAGTCGGTATACATTGAAATCAAGCGTCGTTGATTTAAACACCAGCACCTTTTCAATAACGGGGTCTCTAACAAGCAGCGCGACAATCTCTTCTTTGAGGTCCTCAGGCATAGCGCGCCCCATGAGATAGAAACGGTTTTTCATAATGAGAAGGACTGCGACTCCGGCAAGCATGCATCCGATGATGAGCGATCCGAGCGCATCCCATACATAATTCCCCGTGTAATACGAGAGTGCGATACTGAAAGCGGCAATCAAAACACCCACAACCGCGACACAATCCTCAAGATACACCGCAAGTGTCGTCGGGTCTGAAAGTTCTAAACGTTCTCGCCACGATAGGTCTGGAAACATGCGCCGTATGGAACGCGCCGCCACATACAACGTCCACAGTTCAATGACAAATGAAGCAAGAAGCACTACATATATGTATACGCTAAATTCAATTGGTGAAGGTTCAAACAGGGACATGATGCCGTGATACAGCGTAACTCCCGCGCCAACAAAAAATATTCCGCACGCAGAGAGAAGTGCCCAAAAAAAACGCTCCCTTCCATATCCGTATCCAAAATCATCATCCGGTTTTTTACGTGAACGGACCAAGCCGATGAACAAAAATCCCTGATTGAGCGTATCGGCAACACTGTGAATACCCTCGGAAAACATGGAGCTCGAACCGGATACACTTGCTATTCCGAGTTTGATAACCGCAACCAGTGAGTTACCCACGAGAGCTGAAACAACGGGCCAAAAACCGATAATGTGAGAGCCCGAAGAAGCCATGGATAGAACTCTATCCCACGTTCACGACATCACGAAACCGTCTGCGCACCTTGTACTATTAGTGATTATGCATTAGCATACACACAGGAATATAGGTCAAGGGGAATTCCGAATGACACTGGGTCGCGAAGTGCGGGCGTATATCGCGCTCATCGCGATTACGCTTGCAATTTTTGTGTTTGAAAAAATAGGCGTTTCCATTACGGGAAGCCACGCGCTTGATGCTGACGCGTGGCATGTGCTGGGACACAGTGTCCCGTTTGCTATTGGATTATGGGCATTCCTCATACGACAATCACAAAAGAACCCGACAACGATGGAGCGTCTCACATCAGTGTGCAACATCATGTTCCTCGCGTGGGTTGCATATTGGGCAGGCACAAAAGGTATTGAGCGACTCTTCAATCCCGTTCACATTCCGGCAGGAGCTCTTCTGTTCTTCGCCATCGTGGGACTTTTCGGCAATGTACTTCAACTTTATTTTGTGCATCACACCAAACACGCACACGAAGAAGCACACACCTATTGGGGGCAAGTGTGGCACATCGTTGCCGACCTCCTGACCAGTGTTGCGGTCGTTGGCGCGGGAATTCTCATTCTGTGGAAGGGATGGATTTTGGCAGACGCCATCGCCTCGTTCATTGTCGCCTTCATGGTGGGCATCCTTGTGCTTCTGCAAACAAAAAATCTGTACGGCTCACTCACCCACTCAAAACCGTCCCGCTTTTAGCGGGACGATTTTTTTGTATAAAAAATTGCCCACCTATATCTTTCTAGGTGGGCGTACTCATTTCCCAATGGAGCGCCTCGAGCATACGCTTCAAGGCAGCAACGGGGTCAGAACTATTCATAATAGGACTTCCGCAAACAGCTTGCACATCCGTACGACCAGCAAGCGATTCCGGAGTGACAGTTTCTTCGTGTTTTTTCTCCTGATCACCCTCACCCGCGAATCGAACGCCCGGCACAATCTTCGGATATATCATATACCGATACATGCGCGAGAGCATATTCCCGGGCACAATAACACCGTCACAACCAGCGGCTAGGGCTTCTCGTGTTAAAGATAGAACCATCCAAGGAAGTTCGCTCTTGAACATGCGCCGAGAATACACACCATTGTAATGTGTGAGAATGGTGAGCCCATAGATGCTCATGTGCGGACCTTTCCCCACACCACTCCGAAACATAGTGATTGCCTTTTTGAGTTCGGAACCGGCGCCTTCGTAACTTCCACCAGCCAATGCGTGGGCATTCGTCAGGGTAAACCCGGCATTGTGCAGAGTGAGAAACGAGCGCGCCATGGTTGAGGCGCCATTCCACATCTTGGTGTCTGCAAAAATATCTCTGTCGGGCAACATACGACGAGCGGCATTGATTTCATGTTTCAAAAGCCAATCGTTGTTTACCTTGAAACCAAAGTGTCCGCCGACTTCATGAAGTTTCTGCGCGATAGCAAGCGTCTTTTTTTCGTTCTCACCCAATCCATCAAGAGCGACCCAAAGAAATGGTCCGTTTTGCCTTACGTTTGCATCATACGGCATATGCGTCACTCCTTCGGTAAGAGGTTGCGAAACTTTTGCCAGCCCACAGGATCGGCAAGAAACGACATGTAGCTGTCAACAAGGTGAGGTTCGAGTAATCTTTTATCTCTTATTACAGTGAGTAGCTCGGCTAACGTCATAAGAGATATGAGTTTAACTCCCGAATTCGTGAGTGAGAGATGAGATTTGAGATGGTCGTAAAAAAGAATGGTTGCCGCATACTGCACAGTGTGTCCAGCATCTCTTTGCACAGAAGCACTGTTCACGGTGGTTTCGGCAAAATTCACAAGTTCTTCAACCACCAGTCCGCGTCGCTTGGAACTGAAAAAAGCATTTTGCTTATCTCCCGTGATGGACTCTCCGTGTCCGCCGATTTTTCTCGTATTTCTAACATACACATACGGCACGTGGCGCCCTGTAATACGAGACAGTTGTTCTGCCATAATCCACCCCGGAATCATTCCACCCGTCGCGTTTCCAGCAACATATTCCACATCAGGAAAGCGCGCATACACTTTGTGCGCCAAATTACGCACCAAATCCGTGAGCAATTTCCGCTGACTGACTAGTCCTTTCATCATGACGTACCCGGGTCCTCTGTTTCCGGAAGAATACAAAAATGGCTCTTCACCGGCATCCACATCACGAATAGAAACAGCACCACACTGGAGCATTCGCTCTACGAGTTCAGCGACTACAGGATTCCCGTTTGGCATTATTGCGTGTTCCTTTCTTGGTAGCGTTCGCTACTGTTCTTCGACTATACTGACGCACAATCATATGCGGGTCAAACTAATCGCACTCGTGGGTCCCACCGCGTCAGGTAAGAGCGCTTTCGCTGTGGCGCTCGCCAAAAAATTGAACGGCGAGGTGATTTCTGCCGACAGTCGCCAGGTGTACCGTGGACTAGATATCGGAACGGGGAAAATCACAAAACGCGAGATGCGGGGCGTCCCTCATCACATGATCGACATCGCATCGCTCAACAAAACATTCACTGCGCACGATTTTTTAATACAGGGGAGACGTGCGGCGCGCGACATCACGAAGCGCACCCTTGTCCCAATCGTCTCTGGCGGAACAGGATTTTATATTGACACGCTTGTGGGAAGAATATCCCTCGCTGACGTCCCTCCAAACAAAAAAATGCGAGCGCGTTTAGACAAAAAAACAAACCAACAATTACTCGCGCTTCTTAGAAAATACGCCCCGCGTCGAGCAAAAAATATAGATACGCACAACAAACGCCGCCTCGTGCGCGCCCTTGAAATTGCTTTGTCTAAAAAAGCTCCGCCATCACGAACAACACACCCTCCTTACAACGTGCTGTGGATTGGCATTTCTCCATCAAAAGAAGATTTAAGAAAACGCATTCGCGCACGCCTTATGGCACGCATGAAACTCGGTATGGTTGCGGAAGCTCGGCGACTCTATAAAAATGGACTTTCCTACCAACGTATGGAAAACCTTGGTCTTGAATACCGTTGGCTCGCGCACCTGTTACAAAAACAAATTACTCGCACTGAATTTGACGCCGGGCTCTCTCGCGACATCTACCGATACGCAAAACGACAACTCACCTACTGGAAACGCAACAAAGACATCCGTTGGTTTGCGCCAAACAAAACAAACGACGCCGTGCGGTTAGCAAAAAAATTCCTCGCTCTTTAGATATTCTTTTCCAGATACTGTACGTATTCCCGTACGCCGTCTTCTATCGTCCTGAACGGCAGAGAGTACCCCGCATCGCGCAATCGCTCAATATTCGCTTGAGTAAAGTACTGATACTGCGCGCGAAATTGCTCCGGCGTATCAATAAATTCAATCTTCGGTTCCTTCCCGAG
Source organism: Minisyncoccota bacterium (assembly GCA_036517195.1). Taxonomy (GTDB): domain Bacteria; phylum Patescibacteriota; class Minisyncoccia; order Phycocordibacterales; family UBA2100; genus UBA10103. Next base: position 1,347 of record DATDXU010000018.1, on the reverse strand, counting down.
AGCGGAGAACACAGAGAGCGCAAGGTCTTTGAATGTGCGCGCCGTCCCTGTTCCCACATTGAAAATCCCCGAAAGATTCCCATGTTCTATGAAAAAATTGACGACGCTAACAACGTCCGCCACATACACAAAATCTCGCGCCTGTTCGCCGTTCTCGTAGTGTGGATTGTGCGAACGAAACAAGGTGATAACCCCACTTTTTTTCGCTTGTTCATATGCAAAAAACACGGAGGATGCCATACGCCCCTTGTGAGATTCGTGCGGTCCATACACGTTAAAAAACTTGAGCCCCACCGATTGCGGAGGTTTTTTTGAGGCGTCACGCACATATTCGTCAAAAAGATGTTTCGACTCGGCATAGTAATTTTGCGGCTTCAGGTCGCGCCGCGTATCATCAAACCCGCGCGAACCATCGCCATAGGTCGCCGCGGAAGATGCATATATCAAGCGAGTGCCCGCGCTCGCGCACATGTCAAAGAGTTGCTTGCTGTATTCAAAATTGTTGCTCATAACCGCCGCGCGGTCAGTGTCTCCCGTGTTAACCGACGCCCCCATATGCACCACCACAGAAGAGTTCTTCACCTGCTCACCCGACAGCAATTCTTCCGCATCTATGTACTTCGCATTGTGCGGTGTCTGTACCATATCGTCCCGCTTATTTCGATCAACGAGTATGAGCTCATGCCCCGCATCAGATAAAAACTTCGCAATGTTGTATCCGATAAACCCGCACGCGCCAGTTACGATAATTGGTTTTTTCATAGTGACATTGTCGAGTCGATGTTTGTAGCATACAGTAGTGATGGGTAAATGAAAAAAGGAAAACGCCAATGCTCGCATTCGCTCTTATGGCTGTAATGATCGCGGCGCCACTCGCACTGTGGGTCTTGGGACTACATCAAATAGCCGTAGTCATCGGCATTGTGATAATTCTGTGTGTGCCATCAATGGCATACACCGTGTATGTGGCAATCAAACAACGCGCATTGCCAACGATTATAAACGGACCACGACTCACGTGGGCAGGAAGAAGCTTCCACGAATAGTTAACGTATCGCACCTCTCGCAACGGACCCACCATGTGGGTCTGTTTTTTATTTATTACTGCGGGCGATGAGGGGAATCGGTCACGCGTAATTTTCTGGTGAAAATTCACGCGACCCCGACTCGCGCCGTCGCGCTCCGTCTTTCGATTCCCATCCTCACGCAAAAAGAGTGTCGTAAAGGCACTCTTTTCGCAGATGCGGGCGATGAGGGGAATCGGTCACGCGTAATTTTCTGGTGAAAATTCACGCGACCCCGACTCGCGCCGTCGCGCTCCGTCTTTCGATTCCCATCCTCACCCAA
>DATDXU010000017.1:0-19943 GCA_036517195.1 Minisyncoccota bacterium | reverse complement strand
GTCATACAATGTGTATCCGAAGTATGAGTGGCAAGAAATCAAATGTGTTACCTATCCTTGTCAATCTGGCAAACAAGAACTTGTTGGCTTTGAAGTTTCACAAACCCTCTCGGTGAAAGTGAAAGACACAAAGGTGGCCGGTGAATTATTGTCTGGTGTAGGTGAGAAAGGAGCATCCGACGTTTCCGGCTTGTCGTTTACTATAGAAGACGAAGACACACTAAAAGCGGAAGCTCGCGCGAAGGCAATTGGGGAGGCGCAAAAGAAAGCCAAAGTACTTGCAAAAGATTTGAACGTGAGATTGGTGCGCGTTGTCGGATTCTACGAAGATTCTGGCGGATATCAACCATACTACGGACTCGGGCGTGGTGGCGACATGGTCGCGATGGAGTCAAAAGCATCCGCACCTGAAGTACCAGTCGGGGAAAACAAAATAATCTCAAACGTAAACATTACCTACGAAATTCGGTAGACGGAAATGGATATCACAAGAAGAACGCCACGCAGGTGGTGGTCTTCTTGATGTATATAAGGCGATCTTGTATGGTTGCGTGTAGTAGCTATAGCCAAGGGAGGGTGTCGTGCGTGGGTGGTTATCGAAAGAGCCAAAGACCCTTAGGGAATATCTAGAGTCCATCCTCTTTTTATTTCTTGTGTGTAAGGCTTCGATGATTGTGGGCGTAATTTTTGTGGAAGTTTTTCTGCCCAAGTCATTCTCTGGAGGTGAAAACCGGGAGCCAACGGTTTTTCAGGCGATTGTTATTGCTCCATTTTTTGAGGAGTTGTTATTCAGGGCGCCTTTTCTGTATCTTGCCGTTAGATACTGCCGTTTGTTCTTGCTTCCGACCGTTCTCATTTCCTCTGTAATATTCGGGTATGTACATGGAGACATCTCGAACATTTTCATTCAAGGTGTCGCGGGCATTTTGTTCAGTGTGACATTTTTGAAGTGTGGGGGTATGGCGGGGAAATTTCTGAAACCGACACTTTCTGGGATGGTCTTTCACGCAGTCCTCAATGGCTCAAACTTCATTATCTTGTTTTTTCTTAGATGACCCGCCACACGAAACTGCGGGTTATTTTTTTTGCTGAGTTAGACACATATGTTGGGAGGTTGCACCTCCCAACATGTAATACCACTTCCCAAAAGAAGGCATCGCGCACATACATTTATTTGCACTTATTTTAGACGGCCGTCTAAAATAAGTGCATGTGACTATATTAGTAAGAGATCGGGATTTCGTATATCCCGATATGAATGAAAAAGCTGCTGCTTGACTTTGTGATCGGTGGGAGTATGATTGTTTGTAAGCCCCGAGAGGGGTTTTAAAAATGTCTACTTTAAATTCATGTCATTCATTCAATACCTAAAAGACACGCGCGGAGAGTTGCGACATGTGGCGTGGCCGACACAATCACAAACCACTATCTATACCGCACTTGTTATTGCAGTCTCCATATTTGCGGCGCTCTATCTTGGGTTGTTCGACTTTTTGTTCACATCAGGACTCAAGAACATTATCAACGTACTTCCGGTAACGGTAGATCCAGCTTCACAGCTCGATGTTTCATCGGAGGTTGTGTTTATGCCAGCCGACACAGTTATTGTTGATGGAGAAGTGTTACCGCCCGCGAATGAAACAGGGGGCTCTGTAACTCCATAGTTTTCTATACTACATATGGCAAAGCAAACACACGGTGGAGAGAAACAGTGGTACGCAGTGCACACGTACTCTGGATACGAGGATGCGGTGGCGCGTAATTTGAAACAACGCGTTGACTCTTTCGGCATGCAGGACAAGATTTTTTCCGTTATTGTGCCGACCGAAAATAAAATAAAAATTAAAGGCGGCAAGCGCACTGAGGTGCGTGAGAAAACTTTCCCCGGGTATGTTTTGGTGGAAATGATTGCAACAGATGACGCGTGGAGCGTTGTCCGCAACACGCCACAGGTAACGGGCTTCGTGGGCACAGCGAATCAGGCGGTTCCGCTCGGAATGGACGAAGTTAAAAAAATACTTGAAAGTACGACGGGGAATGTTACTCGCCACTCCATTGATCTTTCAATTGACGACGCGGTGACGATTATTGATGGACCATTCAAAGACCTTGGGGGCAAAATCGGCGAGATTGACGAAGAGCGTGGAAAGGTTAAGGTGTTAGTGCCTATGTTCGGCAGGGAAACACCAGTGGAGCTTGAGGCAGATCAGGTGCAGAGAGTTTAGAAAAATAAAAACATGTCATGGCAAAAGAAATAACAAAAATAATTAAACTTCAGATTCAGGCAGGGGCAGCAACGCCTGCGCCACCCGTGGGGACCGCGCTTGGGCCCGCGGGCGTTAATATTGGAGAATTCGTCAATCAATTTAACGCAAAGACAAAGGCGATGGCTGGGAACATTGTTCCGGTTGTTTTGACGGTGTACAAAGACCGTAGTTTTACGTTTATCGTTCGAAAACCGCCTGCATCTCGTCTCATTTTGAAAAAATTAGGTTTAGAGAAAGGATCAGATCGACCAGAGAAAAAAGTTGGGAAGCTTACCAAAAAGCAGGTGGAGGAAATTGCGCAAGAAAAAATGGAAGATTTAAGAGTGAACTCTATGGAGGAAGCAAAGAAGGTTATCTCTGGCACCGCGCGAAGCATGGGGATTGACACGGAATAGGAGTGTCAATCGAGTTTTTGAGATAGTTTGGAGCCGAGAAGCGCGCATGGAGCGTCAATCGACATTAAATTTGATAGAATAACCCGATGAATGTTCGGGGAACAATACAACAAGCGCTCTCGCTCGTCCTTCTCAAGCTTGGAGTAGAACTAGACGCACAGGAGGTTCCTCTTGAACATACGGACGATTTTGCGCACGGGGACTATGCCACGGGTCTCGCGTTACGGTATGCGAAGAAGCTCGATATTGGATCGCGTGAGCTTGCGGAGAAAATTATTTCATCTCTCGGGACACTTGCTGGAGTTTCAAAAATAGAAATGGCGGGAGCGGGTTTCATTAATTTTCACTTATCTCGAAGTGTTGTCGCGGGAGCAATGTCCGACGCGCGCGAGGCAGAAAAGGCGTGGGGAACGGGAGACGCAGAAAAAGGGAAAACGATACTTGTTGAGTACACAGATCCGAACCCTTTCAAGGAGTTTCACATTGGTCACTTGATGTCGAACGCCATTGGTGAGTCCCTCGCTCGCCTTTTAGAATTTTCTGGAGCGCGTGTTGTGCGGGCGAATTACCAGGGAGATGTGGGGCTTCATGTGGCGAAAGCACTGTGGGGCAAGATACAAAAACCAGCACTTTCGTGGGGGGAGGCGTACGCATATGGCTCGGAGCAGTATGAGCACCATACAGCAGAGATAGATTTGGTTAACAAAGAAGTATACGAAAAGAGTGATGCAAAAATAAATGATCTCTATACGGAAGGACGCGCAGAATCACTCAAACACTTTGAAACATTGTACAAAACACTTGGCACGAAATTCGATTTCTACTTTTTTGAAAGTGAAACCGCACTTCGTGGACGAGCGGTTGTGCGTGCGCACCAGTGCGTGTTTGAAGAAAGCGAAGGCGCGATTGTATTCAAGGGAGAAAAGTATGGGTTACATACACGAGTATTTATAACGTCGAGCGGGTTACCTACCTACGAGGCGAAAGACCTCGGGTTGGCAGAAATGAAAAAAGAGAAAGTGCAATTTGATACATCAATCACGGTTACTGCGAGCGAGCAGAATGATTATTTTTCTGTGGTTTTGAAGGCGCTGGAGCTCATACACCCAGAATGGAGAGGGCAGTTCCAACATGTCTCGCACGGCATGATGCGATTTGCTGAAGGAAAAATGTCCTCGAGAAAAGGAAATATAATAACCGGGGAATCAATCCTTCACGAACTTATAGAAGGTGCGCGAGAGAGAGCGAAAGAAAGTAGAGCAGACGATATTGCTGTGTTGTCCGAACAGGTCGCGGTTGCGGCGGTGAAGTATCAGATTTTAAGACAAACAGCGGGGAAAGATATTATTTTTGAACGTGAGCGCGCACTTTCTCTCGAGGGGGACTCCGGTCCGTACGTGCAGTATGCGCACGCACGTGCATGTGCGGTTCTTGAGAAGGCGAAGGGGGGTGGCGTTGTTGCCCATGTTGACGAGAATGCAAGTCCCAATGAACTTTCTCGCCTCCTCTACCGTTTTCCAGAAATAGTCGCCCGCGCTTCTCGCGAACGTGAGCCGCACTATGTTGCCACGTTCGCGCTAGAAGTTGCCGGTGCGTTCAATAGTTGGTACGCGAACGAACAGATAGTTGATGGTTCGACAAGCTCACCACACAAAGTGGCTCTTACGGATGCGGTGCGTGTAACACTCCGAAACTGCCTCTGGCTTCTTGGTATTTCAGCACCCGATGCGATGTAGTATTGTCTTATCCATATGGCTGATGGAGAACATGTGGTAGAGAAAAGCGAGATTGCGAAGCGCGAGGAAGCAATACTCGCGTTTTGGAAAGAACGCGATATTTTCAAGAAAACGCTTGCGAAAGAGGCACCCAAGGGGGACTTCATTTTTTACGAAGGTCCACCAACCGCAAACGGAAGACCGGGTATTCACCACCTAGAAACTCGTGCGTTCAAAGACGCAATTCCACGGTTTCGTACCATGCGGGGGTACCGTGTGCGCAGGAAAGCGGGGTGGGATACGCACGGGCTTCCTGTCGAGCTTGAGGTGGAAAAAGAGCTTGGTTTTAAAAACAAAAAAGATATTGAGGTGTATGGTATCGCGAAGTTCAATCAAAAATGCAAGGAGAGTGTCCTTCGGTACATTGACGAATGGAAGCGTTTCACCGACCGTATTGGCTTTTGGGTTGACCACGACGACACGTACTTTACGTTTGATAATGACTACATTGAATCGGTGTGGGCGATTTTAAAACACGCCGACACGCGAAAACTTCTCTACAAGGATTACAAGGTGGTGCCGTGGTGTCCGCGGTGCGAAACTGCACTTTCATCGCACGAAGTGGCACAGGGATACGAAGATAATGTGCCGGACCCGTCGGTGTACGTGAAGTTTAAATTAAAAGCAGGTCAGAGTTTTGGGGGTGGAAAATATAAAACAAAAGAAAGTGCCTATATTGTAGCCTGGACTACGACGCCGTGGACATTACCAGGGAACGTAGCTTTGGCTGTCGGCACACATGTGGGGTACACATCACTTCGAATACGAGGCGTGGCGGAGTTATTGATTGTTGCGAGCGATAGGGTAGACGCACTTTTTAAAGACGGCGATATAGAAATTGTACACAAAGATATGACGGGTTCGGACTTGCTTGGTCTTGAATATGAACCACTGTTTCCGTATCTAGCGAATGCACTGCCGACCGTAGAAAGTAAAAAGTTAAAAAACGCATATAAAGTATATGCGGCGGATTTTGTTTCTACAGAAGATGGCACAGGGATTGTGCACACGGCGGTTATGTATGGAGCGGACGATTTTGTACTAGGTACAAAGGTGGGGTTGCCGAAGCACCACACGGTGGGTGAAGATGGGAGATTTTTGAAAGATGCGGGAGCGTTTGCGGGGATGTTTGTTAAAGATGCGGACAAGAGTATTGCGGAGGACTTACAAACTCGCGGGTTACTTTTCAGACAAGAAATAATTAAGCACACGTATCCGTTTTGTTGGAGGTGCAAGAGACCTGTTATCTACTTTGCGCGGGATTCTTGGTACATACGAATGTCGGACATTAAGAATACTCTCATACAAGAGAACAAAAAAATCGACTGGGAGCCGGAGCACATTCGCGATGGGAGGTTTGGCGAGTGGTTACGCGAACTCAAGGATTGGGCGATTAGTCGGTCTCGCTTCTGGGGGACACCTCTTCCGATTTGGGAGGCGGGTGACGGGTCAAGAATTGTCGTTGGTTCACAGCAAGAGCTCCTAAGTCAAACAAAACATTCTGGAAATCGTTACCTCGTGATGCGTCATGGCGAGGCGGAAAGTAATATCAACGATGTGTTAGATGAGGGGGGTGATCCACGGAATCATCTTACACAACAGGGGAGAAAAGAAGTTGAGGAGAAGATTGGTGCGTTTCGTGGTCCTACGATTGAACATATTATAACGTCTCCAATTCTACGTGCGCGGGAAACTGCAGACATTGTTGCTGGTGTATTGGGACTTTCGGGCTCGGCAATTATCGAGAACAAAAGGTTGTCCGAAATGAAGTTTGGAGTATATAACGGAAAGCCCCTCAAGGAGTGGCGCTCTTTCTTTTCTCACCCTGCGGAGAAGTTCACTCGGGTGCCGGAAGGGGCAGAAACATATACGGATGTACGAAGGCGTGTAGGTGAGGCACTGCTGGACGCGGAAAAAAAATATACCAATTCGACAATCTTGTTTGTATTACACGATACTCCGGCGTGGCTTTTGGACCACGTTGCAAGCGGACGCACACTTCGTGAGGCAACAGAGGAAAACGATATAGAGCAGGATTTTTTGGAGAGGGGCGAGATACGGGAGATGTTGTTTGTCCCCGTGCCGCGCAATCAGAGTTGTGAGCCGGATTTCCATCGTCCTTATATTGATGATGTTGTATTGAGAGATGGGGGCGGGAAAGAATATAAACGCGTTCCGGAAGTGTTGGATGTGTGGTTTGACTCTGGTGCGATGCCTCTGGCGCAGGACCACTATCCGTTCAACCGCTCCGTTGTCGATCCGCTTCGTAAACGATTTGGATTATTTTCTAACTCCCTCGGGTATCCGGCGGATTTTATTTGTGAAGCGATAGATCAAACGCGCGGGTGGTTTTATACACTTCACGCGATCGGGGGGATTATGGGCATTGGGCGTGCGTTCAAACATGTTATTTGTCTCGGACACGTGTTGGACGCTCGTGGCAAGAAAATGTCGAAGTCACAAGGCAACACCGTGGAACCGAATGCCGCACTCGCGAAGTACGGAGCAGACACTATACGATATTTCATGTATTCGGTGAATGCTCCCGGTGACACAAAAAATTTTGATGAACGTGTTCTGGATGAGATAGCGAAGAAACACATAGGGCGTCTCGTACATGTGCTCGCTTTTTATATGCTCTATAAGAAACACATACCGCGCTCAAACACAAGCACGCATGTTCTTGACCGTTGGATATGTGCGAGACTCCACGGGCTTGTGGGAGTGGCAACGAAAGGGTATGAAGAATACCATGTGGACCGGGCGGTTCGCCCCCTCGCCGACTTTATCGATGATCTGTCGACGTGGTATGTACGCCGTTCGCGCGATCGTTTCAAGGAAGATACAGATGATAAAAAAGATGCTCTGGCGACACTGCGGTATGTGCTCTACACACTCTCGTGTGTCATGGCGCCCTCCATGCCTTTTACCGCGGAGCATGTATTTCAGGAAACGCGAGACAGTGACGATCCGGAAAGTGTACATCTTGGGGTCTGGCCAGCACACGCTGAAATTTCCACACACGATACTCGCAGGTTAGAAGACATGGCGCAGGTGCGACACATTGTTTCTCTTGCGCTTGAAATGCGAGAAAAAGCAGGAATAAAAATTCGCCAACCACTGCAGACACTGACGGTGAGCAGTATGCAATTGACAAAGGAGTATCTCGCGTTAGTCAAAGACGAAGTAAATGTAAAAGAAGTTGTTGTTGATTCTGCGCTTGCTCAGGGAGAGGTTATGTTAGACACAGTGCTGACCCCAATTCTTAAAGAAGAGGGTTTTATCCGGGATGTGGTGCGTGTCATACAGGATGCAAGAAAAAAAGCGCGCCTGAGTCCACACAACACGGCTTTCTTGTCAATTGGTGTTTCGGGTGGTGCGCGGGCTATAATCGAGCAGCATCTACAAGAGCTCGAATCTCTCACTCGAATGAAAAAGATTACTGTTGGGGGTGTGGGTATGGATGCAGTTTCTGTTGGGGAGCATACTATATCAATCGTGATTCATGTCTGATGAAAAAGTACATATAACGGCCGAGCGGCCGCTTGTCATTATTATGCAAGGCGGCGCCATGCTTGCCGCGTTTGGCGCGGGAGTGTTATACGAATTGGCGGAGCGCGGAATATTTCCACACACGATCGCATCTGCTTCTGCCGGTATTCCGACAGCCGCATACTATGCGGCTCGTCAGCATGAAGATATGCGCGCGGTGTGGACCAAGGATCTTAGGGGAAATTTTGTAAACGTTTTCAACCTATTATTCGGGAAGCCAATTTTTAACATACAACATGTGCTTCATGAAGTGTTAAGGAAACGCAATCCTCTGTCTGTTGAATCTCTCGCGCGTAGCCAAACACGGCTCGTTATCCCTCTCTATAATTACCAAAAGGGCGGGACTGAGCTTCGTACCAACAAGGATGAAAATTTTTTGGAGCACGTATGGTCGCTTTTGCACGTGTCTCTTATTGTGCACCCAGAGCACATTTTGTATGGTACGCCATTTGAACAATACATTGATGGTGCGCTTGACCCATTCGCCCTATATAAAGAGGATTTCTTCCCCGATAACGCGCGTGTGCTTGTCATCTGGAACGAATCGAAATTTGGTATGCACCCACTCAAGTACATTGGGCAAAAACTGTTCATATGGTTGCAATTACGTGGTGCTCCAGAGGGCATGGTACGCGCGCTATACAAGAGGGACACTATGATTTCTGAGGGGGTGAAGGCGTATGAAGAATTTTGCATACGCAGGAAACCGATTGTTGTTCAACCAAACTCTTCGTCACTCTCAGAGCTTTTTACACTTTTGAGTAACGGCGGTCCCGCTCTTGAGGGTCTTTTTGAACACGGGAGAAGTAAGGGGCGTGCTGTTGCGGAGGATCTTCTCTAAGGGTTATGTACGCGAAACACAACACGGAGGCTATTGTTCTCGGAAGTCGGTCGTTACAGGAGGCGGATGGAATGTACCAACTGTATACGCGTATGTTTGGCATGGTGCACGCGCGCGCGGTATCTGTAAGAGAGGAGCGTTCACGTCTGCGCTATTCCTTACCACACTACGCTCGAGCCGAAGTTTCTCTTGTTCGAGGTAAGGCAGGATGGAGGATTGCCGGATGTACCCCCGTGTCTTCACTCAAGGGTGCACAGATGGAAGTGTTCGCGCGCGTGGCGCGTCTTGTGGAGAGGTTGGTGAGGGGAGAAGAACACAATGAATACCTGTTTCATTCACTTGCCGAGGCACACACGCGTCTGTTAGAAAAAGACGTGCGTACGGAAACGGTAGAGCTTGTGTGTGCCGCTCGGGTTCTTTTCGCACTCGGGTACATAGCGGCTCCCTCGCTCAACACATCACTGTTTTCGCACACGGCGTATGATGTTGCACACCTTGAGGAGGCGGACGTGTTTCGTGAAGAAATTCTTGTTTCAATTAACAGGGCAATTGTGGAAGCACAATTGTAGTCGAGCTCTGGTGCCACATACATACGGGGGGTATCCTCATATTTTGCTATACTAGAGCGATGGATTCTGAAGGGCACACTCCTGATCATGAGCAGGAAAAAATAGAACAACTGCGACGGGTGATGTATTCTCGTTCGTTGTCCGAGAATTTAAAAGATCGCGAACGCAGGTCTATGCACGACACGCAACCTGTTGTTGGAAGGGACTGGACGCGTGAAGAGCCAGCTCCCGCGCAGACACTCGTGGCTCCCCTCGCTATCGCACTTTCACGTTCGATTGTCTGGTGGGTTTTGGCAGGAGCAGTTGTTTTTTTTATTGGTGCGGGAGGTTTTTTTCTTTACTACTTTACGTTTGGTGGTGGCGCGCTCCCGGCTTCTCCGGGGAATGTTGTCATAGATGTTTCTGGGCCTCTGAATGTCGCGGGGGGGGAACCCGTCAATTTACAAATTACGGTCACGAATAAAAATCAAGTATCTCTTGAGTTGGCTGACCTTCTTATTACGTACCCGCGAGGAACACGATCTCCAACAAATTCTGCGGTAGAACTTTCTAACCAGCGCATTTCCTTTGGTTCAATTGAGCCGGGTGGCAGACGGCAAGGTACAGTGCCCGCAATTTTTGCTGGAGCAGAAGGAGAAGATGCACGTGTTTTGGTTGAACTTGAGTACCGCCTTGAAGGATCAAGTGCCATCTTTGTTTCTTCTTCCGATTATTCTCTGACGTTTGCCTCTTCCCCACTGTCTATTTCTGTACACGGCAACAGCGAAACTATTGCTGGACAGGCAACGGCCCTTACGGTTGATGTGGTGTCGAGCGCGGAAACGGATATTGCGCGGGCGCTTCTGACCGTATCGTACCCGTTTGGTTTTTCGTTCAGTTCTTCTAATCCACAACAAGCGCGTTCTGGTGTGTGGGAACTCGGGGATTTTGAGCCCGGTGAGAAAAAGACAATCGTGTTGCGGGGTGTTTTGTCAGGGGAATCAGGTGACGAACGGGTGTTTCGCTTTTCGGCAGGTACGCCAGGCGCCACGGAACACACGATTGAAACCGTGTTTGACGAAGTTGCACATCGCATGACAGTGTCCAAGCCATTTCTCTCACTTACCATTGCGGTGAATGGCACCTCCGGAGGAAACGTTGTGGTTTCACCGGGAGAAAACGTTACCGCTTCTATTGCATATCAAAATAATTTGTCTGTGACCGTTACTGACGCGGTCATTGTGGCGCGTTTGGCCGGGCTTCCTGTAGAAGGTTCTGACGTTTTGTCTCTCGATGGATTTTATCGTTCGTCCGATGGAGCTGTACTGTGGGATAAAAACACAACAAAGGGAGTACTCGCATCGATTCCTGCCGGCGCGCGCGGTTTTGTTAGTTTTAGTTTCCGTATTCCGGGGAGTAGCGAGTTGCTTGGTATACAAGACCCTCGTTTGACTATAACAACGAACGCGTCGGGGAAGCGTTTATCGGAGTCCGGAGTACCCGAGAACTTACAGGCAAATGCAACGCAGTCGGTGCGTGTCGCAAGTGACTTGGTGATTGCGGCGGAGGGATTGTATTACTCAAGCCCGTTCGGAAGTGTGGGTCCTATGCCACCATCTGCGAACAAAGAAACAACGTATGCCATCGTATTTACGCTAACGAACACTACTAATCGTGTTGAGGGCGCGGTCTTATCTGCCACACTGCCGCCGTATGTGCGTTGGGTTGGGGTATATAGTCCTCCTTCTGAACAGGTTACCTTTAACGCGCAAGATGGTGTCATTACATGGAATGTTGGTGACATAGAGACGCAGGTCGGGGTTGGGGGCACAGTACCTCGGCAAGCTGCGGTTTCTATAGGATTTACGCCATCAACGAGCCAAATTGGCCAGCAGCCAATTCTCTTACAGGACATACAATTGCGCGGAGTTGATGCCGCAACTGGCAAAACAGTTACCCATAAAGCGCCGGACATAACCACAAACATAGTAGGAGATCCTGCCTTTTCACCCGTGAATGCCACCGTGGTACGCTAATCACACGTAGATATGAGTGATGTAACGATGGATCCCGTTAGAAATCGCGGACGCAGTAGAACGATTGGTGTATGTATACTATAAAGTGGTATGGTAAAAAAAAATACAATAAAAAACGAAGATGGTCCGCGTCCTATTTCTAACGGGATGGAAAAAATAGTGTCGCTGTGCAAGAGGCGCGGATTTATATTTCAAGGTTCAGAAATATATGGAGGGCTTGCTGGTACGTGGGACTACGGGCATTTAGGGCTTGCGTTGAAGAAAAATATTGAGCGCTCGTGGTGGAATATGTTTGTCGATGCGAGGGACGATATGTATGGCGTGGACTCGTCGATACTTATGAATTCTGCCGTGTGGGAGGCAAGCGGACACATAGCAGGATTTTCTGATCCACTTGTCGCATGCAAGAAGTGCAAGAAAAGGTTTCGAGCCGACCATATCGAGGGCGCACGGTGTCCGGAGTGCGGGGGGGACTTGGGTGAAGCCAAGCAGTTCAATATGATGTTCCAAACGCACGTCGGGTCTGTTGCGGGTGAAGATACGATATATTTACGGCCCGAAACGGCGCAGGGAATGTTTGTAAATTTTAAAAATATCATCGACGCGCATCACCCGAAACTGCCATTCGGCATTGCGCAGATAGGGAGGGCATTCAGAAACGAGATTGCGCCGCGTGATTTTATTTTTCGCGTCCGCGAACTTGAAATTATGGAGCTCGAATATTTTGTTCGAGGGGGTGAGTGGGAAAAGTATTTTGAGTATTGGTTAGAGTCCATGCGAGAGTGGTTTCGGGTACTTGGCTTTGGGGCGGACGACATCAAAGAAGTTGAGATCGGGGGAAGTGACCTTGCGCACTATTCAAAACGTACAGTCGATTTTCACTTCCGCTATCCGCATAAGTTCGATGAGATCGGCGGGCTCGCGTATCGCACGGATTACGACTTGAAAAATCATACAGAAAAAAGCGGCGTTGACCTTTCATACCTCGATCCGCTCGATAATAAGAAATTTGTTCCGCATGTGTTGGAGCCAACGTTTGGGCTCGGTCGCCACGTGCTCGCGGTATTGGTGAAAGCATATACGGAAGATGAGTTGGGGGGAGAAAAAAGAATTGTACTGAAGTTTCCGAAGAATCTAGCGCCCATCAGGGTTGCTGTGTTTCCTCTTGTAAAAAACAAACCAGAATTGGTGGACCGTGCGCGTGGCATATATGAGAACCTCAAGAAAAGTATTCCCCAGACAGTGTGGGATGATAACGGCAACATTGGGAAACGGTATCGCAGGCAGGATGAAATTGGAACTCCGTACTGTGTCACCGTTGATTACCAGACGCTTGAGGACAACTCCGTTACGATTCGTGACCGTGATTTGGGCGGACAGAGACGCGTCGCAGTGGACGCTATTGCCTCATCCGTCTCCTAGCGAGATGTTGGATTTTTGTTAGAATGAGTGGCAATGCACATCTCGATTACAACGGGAACTATTGTGCGAACTGTCATACTCCTTGGAATTGTGTGGATGTTATATTTTTTGCGTGATCTTGTGCTCGTGGTATTGGCGGCAGTAGTGTTCGCCTCAGCAATAGAGCCATCTATTGTCGCTTTCGCTCGGTTTCGTATTCCGCGCCTCATCGGTGTCATTCTTATATACATTATCGTCATCGGGTTAGTCGCGGGTGTTTTTTACGCGTTTATACCATCAGTTCTTCAGGATCTAACAGAATTTACGGCGTCTTTTCCGACGTATCTCGAAGTGTTCAACAAAGTTGTTGGATTTGAAGAATATACAGGCGCCTTGGGGCTTCCGGCTCCGACTCATCTTGACCCCGCGACAATTGTGACGCAGTTACGTGAGCGCCTGAATTTGGGCATGTTTGATAACGCATTCAGTGCCATTTCTGGCATATTCGGCGGTGTTCTGTCTCTTGTACTTATTGTTGTTCTCTCGTTTTATTTCGCAGTTGTAGAAACCGGAGTTGCTGACTTTTTGCGTATTGTTTCTCCACAGCAATACCAGTCGTACATACTGGATTTGTGGAAGCGTTCTCAAAGAAAAATAGGGTTGTGGATGCAGGGGCAACTGTTGCTCGGTGTCGTTATTGCGGTTCTTGTGTATCTCGGGCTGACTGTTCTTGGTATACCGCACGCACTTCTTTTGGCAGTGTTCGCGGGCATGTTTGAATTACTTCCAGTATTTGGGCCAATTCTTTCCTCGGTGCCGGCGATTCTCATTGGGTTTGTTGATGGTGGATTTACGCTCGGCATTCTTGTCATTGCGTTTTACGTTATTTTGCAACAATTTGAAAATCACCTGATATATCCGCTTGTCGTGACGAAAGTTGTTGGTGTTCCGCCGCTCCTTGTTGTGCTCGCACTCATCATTGGAGCCCAGCTCGCCGGATTTCTCGGAATCTTACTCTCAATTCCTGTCGCCGCGGCTATTCAGGAGCTTGTTGCGGACATCCAGAATCGTCGAGTGGGGATTTCTGTTTCGCAACACAACGTTTCATGAAGCGGGCATACTTTCTCACCACCACACTTCCGTATGTAAACGCCGACCCCCATGTCGGTTTTGCGCTTGAAATGGTGCAGGCGGACGTGCTCGCTCGCTACCACCACTCCTTGGGGGAGGAGGTTTTTTTCAATACAGGGACTGACGAGCATGGATTAAAGATTTACCAAAAGGCAATTCAAGAGGGGAAAGATCCACAAGCATACACGGACGAGTACGCGGAGAAATTCAGAATGCTCAAGGAAAAGCTGAACCTGTACCCTGAGTTACATTTTATTCGTACCACTGACCCTCACCACAAAAAAGCTGCGCAGGAATTTTGGAGGCGCTGCAAAGCGAATGGAGATATAGAGAAAAAATTCTACAAAACAAAGTATTGTGTCGGGTGTGAGCTTGAAAAAACTGACTCCGAACTGGTTGATGGGAAGTGTCCCACACACCCCAACCTCACTATAGAGATTCGTGAGGAAGAAAATTATTTTTTCAAGTTTTTCAAATATCAAAAACCACTCCTTGAGTTGTATACGAACAATCCCGATTTTGTAGTTCCTGCCTCTCGTTTTAACGAAATAAAAACACTTGTTGAGTCAGGTCTCTCGGATTTTTCCATCTCTCGGCTTAAAGCAAAAATGCCCTGGGGAGTGAGTGTGCCAGACGACCCAGACCATGTCATGTATGTGTGGTTTGATGCCCTCATAAATTACATTTCCACACTTGGTTGGCCAGAAGACATGGCACAGTTCGAGAAGTTTTGGGGTACCAAAGAATCTCCGCAGGCGATTCAATTGGGTGGCAAGGACCAAATTCGCCAGCAATCCGCTATGTGGCAGGCGATGTTGCTGTCCGCAGGATTGCCACCCTCGAAACAGATTTTTATCCACGGTTTTATCACAGGCAACGGGCAGAAGATGTCCAAATCGCTCGGCAATGTGATTGATCCATACGCGATTGTGGACGAGTATGGAACAGACGCCCTGCGCTACTTTCTCTTGCGGCACATACATCCGTTCGAGGACTCTGATTTTACGATGGAGAAATTTAAAGAAGCGTACAATGCTGATTTGGTAAATGGATTGGGGAATTTAGTCGCGCGCGTGATGCAAATGGCAAGCCAATATCTTGATGCACCTATCGATATGTCAGATCGGAGGAAGCCAATGTCTAAAGGCGGATGGATAGAGAAATTCAAATTTAATGATGCGATAGTTGCTTTGTGGAGTAACATGACCATTATTGATGAGCTTATTCAGAATGAAAAACCATTTGAGGTTGTAAAGACAGATAAAGAGAAAGCCAAGTTACGCGTAACTTATTATGTGAAAGAGCTTTCAAGGATTGCGGAAACTCTTCAAGTTTTCATGCCCGAGACCGCACAAAAGATTCAAGAGGCAATACAAAAAAACAAAAAACCCATGAATCTTTTCCCGCGTAAAGAGTAGTATGGATTTTAGATACTTTGATGCGCATACGCATCCGCATTTCACTGCCTTTGATGGCGACCGGGAGGATGTTATTGGGCGCGCGCGTGAGCTTGGTATCGGAATTAACCTCGTCGGGACCCAAAAAGACACTTCGGAACACGCGGTACGCCTTGCAGAAAAACACGAACACGCATATGCAAGTGTCGGGCTTCACCCAATTCATACAGGAAAGTCGTACCATGACAAAAAAGAGCTGGGGGATGATGGAACCCCAAAAGGATTCACGTCGCGTGGCGAGAAGTTCGGTATATCGAACTACGAGGCGCTCGCGCGGTCGCCCAAAGTTATCGCGATAGGGGAATGCGGGCTGGATTACTACCGGTGCGACGAAAGTACGAAGGGGGTTCAAGTGGAAGCGTTTGAGGGGCAGATAGAGCTTGCAAACAAAATAAAAAAACCCCTTATGTTGCACATCAGGAACGCGTACAAAGATGCATACGATATTGTGAAAGCGCATGCGAAAGTGCTAGGGAATGTCCACTTTTTTGCGGGGACGTGGGAAGAAGCAAAACTATTTTTAGACCTTGGCTACACGTTATCTTTTACCGGAGTTATAACCTTTACTCACGACTATGATGAGGTGGTGAGGAACATGCCCCTTGATTCCATTCTTTCAGAAACAGATGCCCCATACGTTTCCCCCGTGCCACACAGGGGAAAAAGGAATGAGCCGGCGAATGTTGTGGAGGTGGTGAAGGCGATAGCTCGCATTCGGAATATTTCTGAAGAAGTGGTTCAACAAAGTATTTTAGAAAACACGAAACGGTTATTTGCTTTGTGAGAGGCGGGCGTGATACGCTCGTGGTGTGTCTAGAGGCTCAATAAAAGCATACGAAAGTATCGCATTCAGGGCGTTGTCGCTTCGTGAACAGACGCTTATTCTGCGCGCGCGAAGCGTGAAGAAAAACGCGCAGGCACCTTATTCTGGGTATCGCGTTGGAGCTGCAGTTACTTCCAAACGCTCACACATAGTGGTCGGATGTAATGTGGAACGTGTGACTCACACCCAGACGACGCACGCGGAACAAGCCGCGATAGATGCACTCGTTGCACACGAGGGACCGATAAAGATTTCTGCTATTGCCATTTCATGTACACCACAATCAAAATCAAAACAAAAAGTCCCAGCGTGGCCGTGTGGTCACTGCCTCCAGATTATATGGGAAAATTGTGACGGTGATTCCAGTGTGCGGATACTGACTGATATCGGAGACAGGACGGTTGCCATCACAACCATAGGAGTTTTGCTTCCGATGCCATTTAGCCCACGCCGATTTCTTACATAGTGCCACAGGCAGTGTGTTGTGTACATTGTGATCGGTGGGCGTGTTCAGTATTCTAGAGTGTAGTTGATTCAGATTCAAAAGGAGAACTCTCGTGGCGGTTATTGTGTTTGATGCCGACGACACATTATGGCAAAACGAATGGCAGTACTCACGAGCGCAAGCGGAATTCTTTGCGTATCTGTACAAAGTTTTCGGGCACTATATGCCGAATCTGCACTATGTGAAGGATGTGTACTTTAGGCTCGATGGCGAATGTTTCAAAACCTGGGGTATCAAAAGGGGGCGGGTCGCACACTCCATGCTTCTGTGTTACGGAGAGGTTTCAAAATGGGTAGCGTGGAGATTTGGTCACACATTTCGGGATTCGGAAATCAGGAAACACCATCGTGTAATCAAAAAAATCGGGGACACTCCGTTCGACTTTAGCAAGTTACAGTGGAGGCGCGACGCGCTTCCTACCCTTCTAGAACTTAAGGAAAAGGGGCACATACTGTGTCTATTGTCGAGCTATGACGAGGAGTGGTTTGCTGAACGTGTGCGGTATATGGACGCGGGCCGCTTCTTTGATAAGCGGTATATACGCTCGACAAATTTCAAGAAAACAAAGCAGGACTTTATTGCGGTCAGCGAGTGGACTCCAGAGATGAACGAAACGTACGCGTGGTACGCAGTTGGCAACAGTGCAAGCGATATTATGCCAGCACTTGAGATTTCAGAAAAATGGAAAGGATTCTATATGCCACACGGCTCCACTTCAAAATATTTGGAACATGGGAAAGAACCGAACAATTATCCGGAGCCCCTTTGTCACTTCATGCCACCTTCGATAGATGACCCGAGAGTAACAACCGTACATACGTTGCACGAAATTTTGAGAGTGCTCCACCGTAACTATGGTTACTGTGAGTGATGTGTGAGACTCGCTGTGGGAGCGGGTCTCTTTTTTTCTATATGATTTTCTATAACAGACAGAACTTCCGTCTGGTACTTCGGGTCAAGAGTAATATCGTGAGTAACATTGTCGGTTGGTATGGTAATGATGTGAATTGTGGACGAGTGCTGTTGAATCCAATCGCTCTGAAGTTTTTGCAATAGTTGGAGGTATGTTCGGTCTATTGTTTTTTCAAAATTTCGCGCGCGCTGACGAATTCTTTTTTCGAGTGTGTCGAGTGGAGCGTCTAAGTGGATGATAAGGTCTGGTTTCAAGAGTTTCGGAAGGTATGCTTGGAGTAGCGAGAGGTATTCGTCATACTCAGCGTTCGTCATGTACCCGAGAAACTTTTGCGCGCGCGCGTACGAAAAGCTGTCTTGGTAGATTGGGGTGTCTTGCACTACCGATGTGTGCTGGAGGAGCCGCTCTGTCTCCTGAAGTTGAGCAACTTTTTCTATAAGATAAAACACCTGCGATTTAAATGCCCATCGGTGGGGTTCTTGATAATATTTTGCAAGGTATGGATTTTGGTCAACCTTTTCCTGCATCAGGTGGAACCCGAATTTTTTTGCAAGGATACGACAAAATGTTGTTTTTCCAGATCCCATAACGCCGGATACTGAAATATAGACGTTGTCTTTGCCTGCATTCATACAAGTAGATAATGATAGTATTGTTACACACGTTTACAGTCAAAAAGTAAGCTCTTTCTGTGGATTGGTTTGGAATGCTGGGCTCAAAGTCGCGGATGGATTGCGCTCGTATTTTCAATGTGGTACAGTAGCCCGCGATGACCGATGATACACACAAAGACACACTTCAGGTATACGAGGTAGGGTACCACCTTGTTCCCACTCTCAAGGAGGAGGAGTTGGATGGTGCCGTGGGTGGAGTGCGTTCTTGCATAGAAAAAATGGGTGGCTCCTTTATTGCCGAGGGGGCTCCAGCATTGACGAAACTTACGTACTCAATGTCGTCTACGAGCAACGGGAAACGCATTTTGTACGATCGGGGATACTTTGGGTGGATTAAATTTGAGACACTCCCTGAAAAAGCCCGAACTCTTGGGGGCGAGTTACAGAAATGTGCGAGCGTTATCCGCACCTCTGTGTATAAGACAGTTCGGGAAGATACGCGAGCAAAGATCAAAATGCCTTTGCGTGAAATAAGACGTACAGATACTCTCAAGGTGTCGCCGAGAACTGAAGTGTCTGCCGCGACTCCAGTATCTGAAGAAGAGCTCGAGAAAGTGATTCAGGGTATCACCGCAGAGTAGTTTGGTGTTTGCTTTTTTATCACGACACTATAAGCTGGCCGTATACGACACAACTATGTATTTAAACAAAGCATTCATTTTTGGGAATCTTACACGAGACCCAGAGCTTCGTGCACTTCCGTCTGGCATGAACGTCGCGACGTTTGGTGTTGCGACGAACCGTGTGTTTCGGGATAGAGAAGGAAAAAAACAAGAACAAGCAGACTTTCACAACATTGTTGTATTTGGACGGCAGGCAGACGTTGTTTCTCAGTACTTAAAGAAAGGTGGCTCTGTATTTATTGAAGGCAGGATTCAGACAAGAAGTTGGGAGAAGGATGGAGAAAAAAAGTATCGTACGGAAATTGTTGCTGACCGCGTGCAATTTGGACCACGACCAAGCGGTGGCGTAGGTGGAGGCGGCGCAGGGGGTGGTGGGCGAAGATCAACGGGTGCCGATGAGCCAGAGCAGGCTCCAGCAAGCTCCGGCATTGACTATCCAAAAGACGATATTAATCCAGACGATATTCCGTTTTAGAAAACTATGGCAAATATTTTGACACAGAATGACATACGGTATGTTGACTACAAAGATGTAGATTTACTGAAACAGTTTGTTAATCCGCATGGGCGGATCATGGGTCGTAAGCGCACGGGCCTAACCTCCAAACAGCAGCGGGTGGTTGAGTCTGCCATCAAGCGTGCTCGACTCATGGGCTTGCTTCCGTACGTTCAAAAATAGTGCGGGTTTTAGGGTAGGGTACACCCCCACACCAACGATGCTGTAATTGCGTGTGTGTGTTTGTTCTCTAGTTTGGTATCGACCATATATCAAAATACGGACAGAGTATGGGCGGGGTGTGCAATTGAAACACCACGGCACCATTAGTGTGGGGGTATACTGTTTAGTAATGGCGCATAGCATACACGGTACTCACAAACACGCGGTATCTTTTTCCCGGACGCTCGAATACGCCGTGTTTCTTGGTAGTATTGTTGTGGCGGTGATTCTCGTGCGCTCCGGAGTTATTGTGTATGCCATTTCAATCACGGATGCGGCGGGAG
>DATDXU010000016.1:0-13123 GCA_036517195.1 Minisyncoccota bacterium | reverse complement strand
GAGCGGGCGCCACGAATTCGTGGCGCCCGCATGTTGAATTTTATCGATAGGCGCGCGGATTTTGGAGGCGCGCATGTATCTGGCTTAGATACAGCGCCGTTAATTCAACGTACTGTTCTTTTTTTCCCGCGAGGGCGTGTTCACAACAAAACTGCATACGCTGAGCTCGTTCCGGACGCTTGTCTTTTGGGTTGTACGTGTATCCGAGTCGCGTGATATCTGCCGTAAAAAAATTGCCAAATAACATCCCGATGATGTCGCACGAAGTACTTTCCATATCAAACCTCGTGCGGTCAATGTGCTTGTACCAATCACGTTGAATAGAATCGAGCTTGTGGCACGTTGCTGCCACTCGCCCCGCAGTACTGCTTATGTACACAGACATTGCATCGTACCCCGCGTAGTTTTCCTAGGATGCACAGTAGAGTGTCATACACTTCACGTCAAGCCCCGCAGTAGATGATGGCGAATGAACTTGGCCCACATCACAAACACCATGACTACAACCACACGATACGACAGCAGAAATCCTAGTGACATTTTTTCTATTTCTCGCATGTTCAATCGAAATAGTTTCATGCGTGCATCAATTGCACATCGCCGCATGTCGGACGGCGCACTCTCTGTGGCGAGAAATGTCGCCACCATTCACTGACGGGGTCAAGTACTATGGTTTCCAGCATGCGGTACAATGCCACCATGTTGCAGTCACGCTTATTCACCAAGACGCGTCGCGAAGGTCCGAAAGATGAAGTTGCAAAAAATGCGGAACTTCTTATTCGCGCCGGATACGTGCACAAAGATATGGCGGGCGTGTATTCGTACTTGCCGCTCGGATTGCGCGTTTTTAAAAATATAGAAAACATTATTCGCGAGGAAATGAATGCGCTCGGCGGGCAGGAGGTTTGTATGGCAACTCTCCAATCGCCAATCGTGTGGAAAGCGACCGGTCGATGGGACGATGCGGTACTCGACGTGTGGTTCAAAACAACCCTCAAGAGCGGGGATGAGGTTGGTCTCGCACCCACTCACGAAGAGCCGTTGACGAACATTATGAAAGGGCATATCCAATCATACAAAGATTTGCCTCACTATGTGTATCAATTTCAAAATAAATTTCGTAACGAATTGCGCGCTAAAAGCGGCATGATGCGTTCCCGCGAGTTCGTCATGAAAGATCTGTACTCATTTAATACAGATGAAGCGTCATTTCGTGAGTTTTATGAACGATGTGCGAGTGCGTACATGCGTATTTTTACCCGCGTGGGGCTCGGAGACAAAACATACAGAACGTACGCTTCCGGCGGTTCATTTTCAAAATTCAGTGATGAATTTCAAACAGTGTGTAGCACGGGTGAAGACACCATATACATACACAAAGAGAAACGCGTTGGGGTGAATAAAGAAGTGTGTACCGATGAGGTTCTCTCTACCCTCGGACTTTCAAGGGGAGAATTAGAGGAAACGAAAGCAATCGAAGTGGGAAATATTTTTCCGCTCGGAACGAGGTATTCAGAGGCGTTGGGACTCACCTATAAAGATGTCAAAGGGCGGGCGCATGCTCCCTATACGGGATGTTACGGCATAGGGCTTGGGCGACTTATGGGGGCTATTGTTGAAGTATTATCTGACAGCAAAGGCATTGTGTGGCCGAAAGAGGTTGCGCCATTCCAGGCGCACCTCGTGTCTGTGTCCGGAGGAAATGCTCAGGTGGATGGGGAGGCGAAACGCTTATACGAATTACTTCTTGAGCATGGGATTGAGACGCTCTATGATGATCGTGATGTTCGCGCTGGGGAAAAATTTGCCGACTCCGACCTTTTGGGACTTCCCGTGCGGCTTGTTGTTTCAGAAAAGACAATGGCTGAAGGGGGGGTGGAAGTTGTTCTCCGCGCCACATCTTCTTCAACCCTTGTTCCCGAAAGTGGTATTATCCAATACCTCAAAACTCACGTATGAAAGATTTTTTGAATACTGTTCGGCAATGGAAAGAGCGCATACTCGGCTTTTTTTCCAATGACATCGGCATTGATCTAGGTACCGCGAATACACTTGTCTATGTCAAGGGGCGTGGCATTGTCATTCGGGAGCCCTCGATTGTCGCGATCAATCAGAAGACGGGGCAAGTGGTGGCTGTTGGCGCGCAAGCGAAAGAAATGCTTGGAAGAACTCCTCCGCACATAACGGCTGTTCAGCCGGTCGTAGACGGCGTTATCTCTGACTTTGAGGTAACGTCTGAAATGCTTGCGTACCTCATCAATAAGGCGCAATCTGGACATCCAAAATTGTTAGGACCGCGCGTGGTAGTGGGCGTACCTTCCGGAATCACATCAGTCCAGGTGCGTGCCGTGCGAGATGCGGCCCGATCCGCCGGCGCGCGCGAAGTGCATATTGTTGAGGAGCCGCTTGCGGCGGCGATTGGCATCGAACTTCCCGTGCATAAAGCGTCCGGAAGCATGGTTATTGACATAGGTGGCGGGACGACTGACGTGGGGGTGGTGGCGCTCGGTGGATTAGTTAATGCGCGCAATATACTAATCGCGGGGGATAGATTCAATTCCGATATTGTGACGCACTTGCGCAATGAATCGAAAATTCACATAGGCGAGAAGACGGCGGAAGAAATTAAAATCACGGCGGCGTCTGTGGCGCCGAGGCGGGAGGTACTTGAAATTATCGCGCGTGGCAGAGATTTGGTATCAGGGCTTCCGCGGGAAATCGTGGTGACCGACCAAGATGTGAGGAACGCGATTGGTCATTCAATTGAGGAGTTGGTAGAAACGATAAAGGAAGTGCTTGAAACAACACCTCCAGAACTCATTGCTGACATTATGCGCCGCGGTATTCATGTGGTCGGCGGTGGCGCTCTCATTCGCGGATTGCCTGAATTTTTGTCTGCGGCATTCGGGGTACCGGTTGTTGTGGCACCTGACCCCTTGACCGCGGTTGTGCGCGGCACAGCGGCAATTTTGGATGATATGGATGCATACCGTGAGGCACTTTTGAAGAGCGACGATGAGCTGGTACCGACAGAATAAAGACGCGTCGCGGGGCAGACGCCGAATGCTCATTGCAACGGGCGTTGTTCTCGCCTTCGTTATTGCGGACCAATGGTCGGGGGGAATTGTTCGTGATGGCGCGCGCGTTGGTTCATCTTTTATTTCTGGGTATGTTAGTTCCGCGGCATTGGCAGTGCTACACACTGGTTTCTTTTCTTCGCGACGCGCGCTGTCTGTCGAAAATGCGGAGTTACAGACAGTGATAAAAATTCTAGAAGAACGTATTGCGGGATATCAAGCGCTCGAAGAGGAAAATGTTTCCCTGCGGTCCCTGCTTTCTGTTTCTAAGAAGAACGCTGGTATAACGGCGCCAATTGTTTCTTCTGTTCGCGCATCTCCCTACGGCACTTTTTTAGTTGGGGCGGGAGAAAGCAGCGGCATCCTAATGGGGCATATAGTACTTTCAAGCGGAGGATTTGTTTTGGGAGTGGTGTCCGACGGAGGGCTCACAACATCCCTCGTTACTTCAGTGTTTGCGCCGGAGGAAACCGTGCGCGCCGTTGTATCGGGGGTATCAATTCTTTTAGAGGGGCGAGGCGGAGACAATGCTCGCGCAGAAGTTCCTCGAGACGCACGGATTGCACCCGGCGATATCGTTGTGGCGCCTGAATATGACGGCCGTCCTATCGGTGTTGTCGGCGAAGTCGTATTTCACTCTGGAGACGCGTCAAAAACAATCTATGTTCGCCTTCCCGTAAACCTTGCGTCATTGGGTTTTGTATACATTGTTCCACGACCATGATAGCCGTGCGATACACGCTTTGTGCCCTGTGTTTTTTTAGTCTTATGATATGTCCGCCATGGGTGCCGTTGCTTCTTATGGGAATTTTAGCGCTTCTATTCCGCTCGTGGGAAATAATAATTTTTGGAGCGCTGGCTGATTTTTTGTGGCTTTCGGGAGGAGTTGCAGGCGGGGTACCGTTTTTCACTCTTGCTGGACTTATTCTCGCGTGGGGGCTAGAACCACTGCGGAACGAACTATTTACGCTAACGAACTGATGCAATCTAGGTGGTCGAGAGTTATAGTGGGGGTAATGTTTGGCAGACGAAAAAAACAGGAAATGCAAGACATTGCGCCTGATGAAATTTTTTTGGATTCATCGAATTTGCCGGCGCATGAAACGACGCAATTTGAGGGGCGCGTGGAGAGACCTGTTTCTCGCTTTGCAATCCTGGGCGTTGGAGCATTGTTTGTGCTGGTGGTGCTTGCGTTCAGCGCGCGCGCGTTTCAACTCCAAGTCAGCGACGGGGACATCTATGCAAACATATCGCGCGATAACCGTCTCACGCGTTCTATCATATTTGCGCCACGCGGTGTTATGTACGACCGTACCGGTCTCGAACTTGCGTGGAACGAAGCAGAACCCGAAGACACAGATGCAACTCCCTATGCGCGGCGCGTATACACGAAGTTGCCCGGGCTCGCTCACGTGATCGGGTTTGTGCGATATCCGAAAACAGATGCGTCAGGGCTGTGGTGGCGGGAAGAATATATCGGCGTATCTGGTTCGGAACTTGTATTTGACGATATTCTGTCTGGGAACAATGGGAGCAAGATGACTGAGGTAGATGCGCTCGGAGCTGTTCAGCGCGAAGATATTGTGATTCCGCCGACTTCCGGAGACAATCTCACTCTCTCTATCGATAGCGAGCTCCAGAGCGTGCTCTATGGAATTCTCCTGAAGCACGCGAACGCATACGGGTTTCAGGGTGGCGCTTCGGTCATTATTGACGTGAATACTGGGGAAATTATAGCAATGGTGAGTGTGCCGGAGTACGACAACGCTGCGTTTGCAAATGGAGACACGGCAGTTATTCGTGCCGCTCATAAAAGTTCTCGTCTTCCCGCACTTAATCGCGCCATCGCGGGAGCGTATACGCCCGGATCTATCATAAAGCCCATTATTGCCGTTGGTGCTCTTAGGGAAAACGTTATTTCTCCAGACAAAAAAATAGAATCAACAGGGACCATTACCATTCCTAATCCATACAATCCGGACAAGCCATCTGTGTTTAACGACTGGAAGGCGCACGGATGGGTGGACATGCACGAGGCGCTCGCAGTGTCTTCGGACATTTATTTCTATGTTGTTGGTGGCGGATTTGGTTCGCAATCAGGACTTGGCATTGCGCGTTTAGACGAGTATGCGCGATTGTTCGGGCTTGGGACGACGACTGGTTTTGTGTTGTCGGGGGAGGTGGGGGGTGTCATACCAACTCCACAGTGGAAGGAGGATACATTCGGATCGGATGATCCTTGGCGCGTTGGCGATACCTATAATACCGCGATAGGGCAGTACGGCATGCAGGTAACCCCGCTTCAAATGGCGCGCGCGATTGCCGCGTTTGCAAACGACGGGCGTTTACTTACTCCACATCTCGTCTTTGGAAGAGATGTGGAGAGCGGGGATCTCGGTATTCCGCGCACCTACTTTGCGGTAGTGCGGGATGGAATGCGGAGGGCAGTCACAAGTTCTCTTGGAACTGCACGTGCTCTTAACATGTCGGATGTTCCAATCGCCGCAAAAACTGGCACTGCGCAAACTGGTGTGCGTAATCAATGGATGCACTCGTGGGTTGTGGGTTTCTGGCCGTATGAGAGTCCGCGCTTTGCGTTTGCGACCCTGCTTGAGAAAGCGCCTGCGGGGACGCTCGCCGGAGCATCTCCCGCAATGCGTCCATTTTTTGAGTGGCTTACGGTTCACAGACCAGAATATCTTAAATAAAGGTTCCTCGGGGTAAGCCCCGAGGTATTGATTGATGGAGCTCGCTTCGCTCGCACAATCGCGCAGCAAGCTGCGCGGTATTGAACCTGTGTTGGCTCCTCGGCTCGGAAATACAAAAGCTTGCTTTTGTATTTCACTCGCTCTATGTCGCCAATAAAAAACGCTACCGCGGAGCGGTAGCGTTTTCGATACGTTGGGTTCTTTCTTTTGTGCCTTGTTTCCAGCCACTCATCCAACTTCCATGGCTTCCGTTTGCAGCAATGAAACGAAAACTTCCTCCAAGGTCATTCGGGTAATCTTCTGAACGAGGAGCGACTTCAGCAGGTTTTCCTTCCAGACCAGCTCTGTGTCCTCTTTCGTATAGTTCGTTTGCCAATTCCACAAGACATTGCCCTCTGCTCATCGTGAACCTCCAATATTGCTATGGAAAATCTAAAACAAATCTATCATGATGTATACTCGAGAAGCAAGAGGATGTAAGGCATCTAAGATTGAGCTATGAAAAAAATTCTCACACTCTGTATTATCCACCAACACCAAAGAGTGTTACTCGGAATGAAGAAGCGCGGATTCGGGGAGGGAAAATGGAACGGCTTTGGCGGCAAGGTGCACGTGGGAGAAACAATAGAAGATGCGGCAAAGAGGGAGCTGAAAGAAGAGGCAGGAATAGAAGTTGTGTTTCTGAATAAAGTTGGAATTGTTGATTTTGAATTTGTCGGCAATCATGAAATTCTTGAAGTGCATATTTTTAAGGTGGAGGGTTTTGAGGGGGAGCCGGTTGAGACAGAAGAAATGAAGCCGCAGTGGTTTCATACGGACGAGATTCCGTTCGAGCACATGTGGCCGGACGATAAGCACTGGATTCCCCTGTTCCTTGCGGGGAAGAAGTTTCGAGGAAAGACGCTGTTTTCTGATTCAAACACTATTCTTGACGCGGCGTTTCAAGAGATTGAGACACTATAAAAAAGAAAGGCCCGCAATTTTTCGTTGCGGGCTTGTGCGCGGGCTCACTTATTCTTGATTGCCTCTTCTATTCGTGAAAGATAGTACACGATGTCTGATGTCAGATAAAAGGCCGCTAACGCGAAGAAATTACTTGTTATGGCATCGTCAGTCAATCTTAGGGCACCCAAGAACACTGTGATACCCACGAAGAGTCCACTAACAATTCCTTTAGCAGAAAGGTTCATTTCACACACCTTTTGGAGAGGATGGGATGGCTGTGAAGATTGTTATATATAATGAGATATTGGTCAAGCCCACAGGTGCCTTTTGCCTATTTGCATATGTAGGATACAATATGTTCTCTACACTATGAGTCCAGATTCAGACGAGAGTAACTATTTGAGTCAAGAAAAATTTGACGAATTGACGAAGGAGCTTGAGCATCTTAAAACAGTTCGTCGTCGTGAAATTGCCGAGCAATTAGAGTACGCGCGCTCACTCGGGGACTTATCTGAAAACGCGGAATACGAAGAGGCGCGCAACCTGCAAGCCGCGACAGAAGACCGTGTTCGCAACATTGAGGATCAGCTTGCGCACGCGCGCATTATTGAGTATACGAAGGGGAATGTCGTTTCTCTCGGCAGTATTGTTATGATTCAGAAACTGGGAGAAAAAGAAGAACTCACGTATGAGGTTGTCGGTTCTGCGGAAGCAAATATGCAGGAACACAAAATATCGCACCTCTCCCCGCTCGGCTCTTCCTTGATGGGCAAACGAAAAGGGGAGACATTTCAATTTGAAACACCAAAAGGGATCCAGAAGTATAAAATTGTGAACATTACATAGGTATACTCATGACCGACCTACGAGGTCGGTCATGTTCTTGACTGTGCGGTCGGGCGGGGTACGATTACAGTGTTATTCATAATATTTATGTATACAGATATGCACATGATGTCGGGACACAGTGAATGGGAGCAGTACCTCCCAGTTGTCGGGAGGGCCCTTCTCGCCCTCATTTTTATTATTGCGGGTACTATGAAAATATTCGGGTTTGCGGGAACCGTCGGGTATATTGCGTCCGTAGGTTTGCCGATGCCTGAAGTTGTTGCCGTGCTTACGATTGTGCTTGAAGTTGGGGCAGGTCTCGCACTTCTCGTTGGATTTCACGCGCGCACTGCCGCGTGGGTTTTGGCACTCTTTACACTACTTGCGACAGTGTTATTCCATCGAAATCTTGCTGATCAGATGCAAATGACACTCGCACTTAAAAATCTCGCAATGCTCGGAGGACTTTTGTATGTTGCCAAGTATGGCGCAGGCGCGTGGAGTATGGGAAATAGCGGGTGTTCGTGTTGCGGAAACTCATGTGGAAGTTGCGGTGGTGGGACGTGCGCACCAGCCGCGTAGTGTACCTAAGGTCGGAAAAGAAAACCGTCCTGCCAAGCTTGGCTGGACGGTTTTGCGTATGGCTATGTGTACGATATTTTCGTGCCCGGAGGTACAACGTACGCGTATGAGTATGACGCTGGGTCGAGCAAGTGTTTCTGTACGGCCCCTAGGACTCCTTCTGGCGTTTGTTTTTCAATGTCGTTTCTTATTTCTGCAGGCGAACGCGGTGTTCCGAGGAATGCTATGTCCGTTGCCGCGTGTTGCAAAATAGCGGCAGGGGATGTGAACGAGATGGCGGTTGAGCCCAAGAGGTATGTTTTCGCTCGCGCAAACAGGTGTGCGTCGTTTGACGAATTTTTCATAACCTCGTGAATGCAGTGAATGGCCTCATCCATTGTTTCCGCATTTGTGCCGACATATATTTGGAATTGCCCGCAGTCGCTCCACGGGGTAATGTCTGCGCCTATGCTGTAGCACAATCCTCGCTTATCTCGCACCTCCTGAAACAGGGGAAACGACATCCCTCCGTCTATCATCGCTTTGAAAAATTCAAGCGCTTCCGTGTCGAGGTCCCGTCCCGCACCAATCGTTACACCGAGGCACACATTTGCCTGTTTTATGTCACGCTCGAATACCCCGTGTTTTTTGGCGCTTACGATGCTGGAGGCGTGCTCGCGCGCGTGCTTTGTGTTTGGCCCGTGAGCGCTCGGGAATGCTGAATCAAATGCCTTCTCCGCCTCTTCCAGTGTTGTGTTACCAACCACGATGAATGTGCAGTTTTTTGGATAGTAGAGGCGTTTCATGAACGCGAGAAAATCATTGCGCCCGAACGCGAGTACCGATTCCTCGGTTCCGAGCGTGCGTTTGCCGAGCGGGTGTTGTCCATACAACACTTCCTCAAACATATCGCGGCAAAAACCGTCCGGAGAATCGTTCGCGCGCTTAATTTCCTGCACTACATTTTTCATCTCTGTCGCAATGTTTTCAGGTCTGAACAGAGATGTGTTCAACATGCTTCCAATTGAATCAGCTGATATCTGAAGGGAGTCTTTTGGAACGACATTGTAATACAGCGTCATCTCTTTTGTCGTCCAAGCGTTCAACATGCCTCCTATTGTTTCAATTTCACTTGAAACGGAAAGAGAATCGAAGAGTCGCGCGTTGCCCTGAAACACCATGTGTTCCAGCGCGTGCGCGATGCCCGCTTCTTTTGGCCACACTTCGTCCCTCGTTCCCGCGTTCACTAAAACGCCGACAGCAAGATTTTCAACGTGTGGCATGGAGAATACAAAAAGAGGCGCCCCACTCTTTGTTACTGTGCGTTCGAATTTCATCGTGTTTCCTTTCATACGTTGTCCGTTATCATAGTACTTCAACACCGCGTATACAAATATATTGACATGCGTGTGTATACAGTACATAGAAAAATGCCCCGATCACAAGAGGGTCGGGGACGTGTAGTGGTTTCTTCATTTTGAAAGAGACGGGAGATCATGCACTTCATCGTGTTCGGTAAAGAACAGTTTGTCTGTTTTTACACGACCGTTTGTTTCGTACAGAATTTCGCCGATGGTGCATTTAAAAATGCGCACGCAGATGCCGTGCTGATGGAGCACATAGCGCCGTAAGGCGAGAGCAACAGTTCGTGTGGGCGCGACCCATAGTCCACCCCCTTTTCTCGGATGGTTAGACACTGGTTCTTTT
Source organism: Minisyncoccota bacterium (assembly GCA_036517195.1). Taxonomy (GTDB): domain Bacteria; phylum Patescibacteriota; class Minisyncoccia; order Phycocordibacterales; family UBA2100; genus UBA10103. The sequence continues at coordinate 3,297 of DATDXU010000016.1, read as the reverse complement.
GGTTTGTTCCATACGTTGCACCGATATTCCATCGGTGTTGCTCCGAACAGTCCGACGGAAGTCATATTGGGGCGCAGTATTTTGTAGTACCCAGCTGTTCGCGCCATTTCCCATCCTCCCTTACGTTTTCTCTGGCATTATGATAGCACAGAGATATATTTATATGTGTGTATCTTAAGAGGGTCAGTAGTTGAGGTGTTGACTCGTGTACTGTTACACATTACACGCGCCTTTAGCTCAGTGGTAGAGCGTTCCGTTCACATCGGAAAGGTCGTAAGTTCGATCCTTACAAGGCGCACCAAGGGGAATTTGACTTATTTTTTATATATGATACGATATAAAACGGCTAAAAGAGTGGAGTTTCTATCAAGTGAGACCCTCGCCACGGGGGTATCGTGGTAATTTAGAGATAGTGAGGGTGCCATGAGTGACAAGATGAGGCCTGAGAACAACAACGAGCGAGTGATGGTTTTCAAGCACCGGAGGGATATTCCGGGGCTTGAGAAGATGATCAACACACGTCTCTCCAATTTGATGGGTGTCGAGATTTCGCACGTAGCGGCAACCATGAAAATGGTCGACAATGACTTTTTGTACATGGTGGTCATCGCTTCTTACGAAGTCGAAGATCGAAATTTCAGAACGAGCAGGAGAATCAAGTTCGTCCGCACGGATGCGGGTCCAATGACATTGGAGAATCATTTTAACGGATGGCTTTCCGCTGCAGCGGAAATCGACATCAAGAGCATGACCCCGATGATCGGCGTTCTGAGCGAAGTGCTGGATGGTGGTGAGACCAAAGAGACATGCGTGTACATTACCGTGGTCACGTATGAGGCCGCGGCCATTGAAGAACAAGACAATAAAGAGGAGGCGGCCGCCTAGGCGCCCCTGTTTGCTCATACCCCCCGCGGAGAGATTCGCGGGGGCGCTTTTTATGTTTTTGCAAAAAGATGCCCCGCACATGTGTGCGGGGCATTATTTTATCAGAGAGACATTGTGTGTTTAAGGCGCATATTTATTTCGAAGAAGAACCATTCTGCGTCTTTGGCGAACTGTTCTGGCATGGAAAAGCCCGATGGGCGTCCCTTGTTACTCGCCATATAGTACGCCACTGTCGTGATGCCCCATGAGGTCATGAGCTCCATTGCAGTGAGCTGTAGATTTTTGTTGTATGGCACATCGTATTGATACGTCATATGACGTTTTGCTTGCCATCCAACTCCATATGTTTTCCTCATTCCTTCCACCGAAAGAGTGAGTCGGTCCTCATCTTTTTGTCGGTCAAATTGGAGTTCTGGCATCGCCCGTAAGCGTAGTGAGGATCGTGATTCGTTCATGTGCAGTTTCAGATCCCAAATTTTTTTGAAGTGTCCATGATAACGCAGTGTGCGATAGGCATATTCCTGAACACCACACAGAAGCAAGTGTTGTGCTGTGCGTGGTGAATTATTTGCAGTCGGAGCAGATTCAAATTCTCCGTTAAACCCATGGATGTTCGAGAGTGCTTGCACAGGAACAAGCACACCCTTGTGTATTGTCATTGCCGTGCCAGCATATTCGCTTGCTAGACCTTCCGGACTGAACACCAATTTATAGAATAATGGATTTTCTTTCTCACTCGGACACCATAACGGGTTTCCGCCACAGTGCACATAGATTTCATCGTATCCGTCGAGCGCTAAATGCGTGGCAAAAATATTTGAGAGCCCGGGGGACACTCCGCAATCTGGAACGACTGGGGAGCGAGCGTTCATGACTTGGCATAGTTTTGCTTGCGCTTCCACGACGTCAGTGTTGCCACCCAAGTCACAATATGCCACCCCAGCTTGTATGGCACGTCTCGTTATTTCAACATTTGCTGTGTGGGGCGCGCACGAAAGAACTACGTCTGCGCTTCGTAAAACAATATCATCTACTGCAGGTAGAACCCACAGAGGTGCTCCTGTACCCAGAAGGCGCCTGAATTGTTCGCGTGCATATGCGCATTGTGCGGGGTTGGGTTCAACGAGAACAACCTCATCTGCCTTACAATGTCTAACGAGATCGTACGCGGTTGCAATGCCCTGCATGCCAGCGCCGAATACCACATACCGATATCCCATTTCTTTTCTCCTTTTTGAATCTTACAGCAGAGTACAGTAATGAATACAGAAATGCCAGTGCTACACCACCACACCTTTTGTCTTATGGTCTCAAGTCGTACAATGCAAACATGTTTTATGTATATGTGTTGAGGAGTTTCAAGGACGGGAAGTTGTATCTCGGATGTACAAATGACTTGAGACGCAGGTTTAGAGAACATCAAACGGGTGAAGTGCTGTCCACCAAGAGTCGAAGACCATTTGAGTTGCGGTATTATGAAGCATTTTATTGTGAGCAAAATGCCCGAAAACGGGAAATGTCCCTTAAAAAAGACGGAAAAGCATTGGCGCAACTCAAAAGGAGAATTCTTGAGAGTCTGCAATAAGACAAAAGGTGTGGTGGTATACTAATGTCTATGGCGCGCGGATATGCACTCATGTTTTTGTGTACCGTCTTTCTCGTTATTCTGGTGATGCTCCCAATGTTTGCATCCGCACAGGTATTACCAGAGAGAATTGTGCCGTGCAACGGTGTTGATTGTGGACTCTGTGACATCGCGCTTCTTGCGCAGAATGTGCTCAACACGGGAATATTTGTTGCTGTATTTCTCTCCTCCATACTTTTTGCGTGGGCAGGTATTAAGTATGTCACCGCGCAGGGGGATTCTGGTAAGGTAACAGACGCGAAGAAAATTTTCTGGAACGTAACGCTCGGTCTTGTCATCATACTGGTCGGCTGGATTACCGTGGACACACTTATGAAGACGCTCACGCGCGCTGATTTTGGCCCATGGAATGCCGTGTGTGTAAAGCCTTAAGCGCGTTTGACGGAGGTCACATGAGTAAGGTATAGTAGCCCATCAAGTCATATTTTTATGTCCCAAGATCAATTGATTAAAATCGCGTGTTCAAAATGCAATCGCATTAACTATTGGTCGCGCAAAAATAGAAAACTCGTAGAGCGTAAAATCGAGCTTAAAAAGTATTGTAAGTGGTGCAGGGCTCATACAAAGCACAAAGAAACGAAGAAGTAAGTGCCTTGTCGCTTCACGGTTCGAGCCCTATACTCACTCGTATTGGGCGATTAGTTAAATGGCATAACTTCGGTCTCCAAAACCGACGTTGGGGGTTCGATTCCCTCATCGCCCGCATCTGCGAAAAGAGTGCCTTTACGACACTCTTTTTGCGTGAGGATGGGAATCGAAAGACGGAG
>DATDXU010000015.1:0-4846 GCA_036517195.1 Minisyncoccota bacterium | reverse complement strand
CGCTTCTTTATTTCTTCTGATTATCCCCCTTTCCGATACGGTATGAATCCGCATCATGATGCGGAGTTGAAATTTCAATAACGATTGCCTCCGTGCGAGCAATAAGTTGATGTGGATTTCCAGGTGGAATGTGGACAACATCTCCGACTTTGAGCACCATCATTATTCGGTCTGCATTTGCAAGATTGTAGTGTCTGAGTTCAAGCTCCCCAGACAACACATACCACGTCTCATCTTTTACGCGGTGGAAGTGGTCGCTAAACTTCGCCCCCCTCTTGAATTTCAAAAGTTTTCCGCAGTACTTGTCGTTATTGACCATCCACACCTCCTCCCCCCATCCCTTTTTGTGTATCTTTGGACGTGTTTTCTTCAACATATGCTAGAGACACACGAAGCTTGCAATCGCGTCCCCCTCGCGAAGCTTCATGACGCGCACACCTTGAGTTCCGCGCGAGAGTGATGGAATCTGAGAAAGTTCTGTGCGGATGACTTGCCCTCTTTTTGAAACAACGACAACCTCGCTTTCACCCGTACTTTCATCTTTAGAAATAATGTGTGCGGCAATCACAGGACCCGTCTTCGGCGTAACTTTCATCGTCTTGATACCACTTCCACCGCGCCTCTGTGTTTTGTATTCCCCCGTTTCCGTCGTCTTGCCATACCCATTGCGCGACACCGCCAAAACCTCAAGATTTTTTACTCCTTTTGTAATGACGTCCGCGGCCACAATCGTGTCTCCGCCTTTTAATTTCATTCCTCGCACACCACCCGCGCCTCTCCCCATAGCCCGCACATCACTTTCTTTAAATCGAATCGCTTGCCCTCTCGCAGTTGCCAAAAATAACTCGTCGCCCTTTTCCACCAAATGCGCGGACACGAGCTCGTCCCCTTTCTGCAACTTAATGGCAATTAAGCCGCTCCTGCGCACGTCGTGGAACGCAGTCGCGTCTGTCTTTTTGATAATCCCCTTTTTGGTAATCATAACGAGCCCCTGTTCACCTTTTTTCTGACCCTTCCGCATAGAAAGCACGGAAGATGTTTTTTCGGTTTGTGTTATGGAAAGAAAATTCACGATTGCCTTGCCCTTGGTAGAACGCTTTCCTTCAGGCACGTCATACATTTTGAGCTGATATGCCTTACCGACGTCAGTAAAAAATAGTAAATCCGAGTGCGTTGAAGTTGTGAGAAATGTCGTAACGAAATCTTCCTCTTTCGTTTCAAGGTCAATGACACCAATACCCCCTCTCTTTTGTTTGCGATATTCCGCAGGATTCGTGCGTTTGATGTACCCACCCTGTGTCAAAACCAGCATACTCTCTTCGTCCGCGACAAGATCTTCCGCAGTCATAAGTTTTGCGGGACGCTTAACAATTTTTGTCCTGCGGTCGTCCCCATACTTCGCCGCGACGTCCTCTGTTTCTTTTTTAATAGTGCCCATCAACTTCTTCTCGCTCTTCAGAAGCGACGAGAGTTCGTCAATCAATGTTTGTATTGCCTTCAACTCATCCTCAATCTTTTTACGTTCAAGTCCAGCGAGCTTCTGGAGCTTCATTTCAAGAATTGCGTTCGCTTGCAATTCGGAGAGTTTGAACTTCGTCATGAGTCCCTCGCGCGCGCCCGCAACATCTTTTGATTTCTTGATAAGCGCGATTACTTCGTCAATGTGGTCAAGCGCTTTCGTGAGCCCGAGCAAAATATGTTCACGTTCTTTGGCGCGCTTCAAATCAAACGTGGTTCGGCGAGTTACCACCTCTTTTCTGTGCTCAATGAACGACTCAAGGAGCACCTTGAGCGAGAGCGTCTGTGGCACTCCGTCCAACAGCGCCACCACATTGTAATGGAACGTCTCTTCAAGCTGAGTGTGTCTGTACAAATAATTCAAAACCGTCTGCGCGTTCGCGTTATTTTTGAGCTCAATGACCACCCGAATATCTTTTGTGGATTCATCTCGAATATCCCGCACCCCCTCCAGCCTTTTCGTATGCACGAGATCGGCAATCTTTGTAAGAAGATCAGCCTTGTTGACTCGAAATGGGATTGAGGTAACGACAATCTGGTAGTCACCTTTCTTTCCTTCGGTAATCTCCGCGTCTCCACGCACCACAACCCCCCCGCGCCCCGTCGCGTACGCGTGTGAAATATCTTTCTGATTAAACGCAATGCACCCCGTGGGAAAGTCAGGCCCCTGCACAAATTGAAGCAAATCTTCTGTGGTTGCATCGGGTGTATCAATCAGGTGCGCTATCGCGGCGCACAGTTCACGCAAATTGTGCGGAGGAATGTTTGACGCCATACCAACCGCAATACCGAGTGTTCCGTTTGCGAGCAAGTTGGGAGACGCCGCCGGGAGCACAATCGGCTCCATTTTTGTGTTGTCATAATTCGCTCGAAAATCCACTGTCTCTTTTTCAATGTCTTTGAGCATCTCACCCGCAAGTCGCGACATTTTTGCCTCGGTATAGCGGTACGCCGCGGGCGCATCCCCATCAATTGAGCCGAAGTTTCCCTGCCCAATGATGAGCGGGTAACGCATCGTGAAATCTTGCGCCATTTTGACCATCGCATCGTACACCGCAACATCACCATGGGGGTGGTATTTTCCGATAACATCCCCAACGACAGTCGCAGATTTTCTTGTCTTCGCACTCGCGTTCAATCCAGCTTCTTGCATTGCATATAAAATACGACGATGCACCGGTTTTAATCCGTCACGCACATCGGGAAGCGCGCGCGCGGTAATGACAGACATCGCATAATTGAGGTAACTCTCACGCATTTCCTCAGAGATAGAACGCAACACAATGCCGGAATTTTCCGGCACCCCCCCCTCCTTTTTGTCCTCCTCTGTACGAGCCATATTTTACTAATTGTAACATGAAACATGATTTTTTGAAAAGAAAAAACCCCGACTAATTCAGTCGGGGAAGTTTGCATCTTTTCTTGTACCACTGTAGTTGTTGTCCGATTTTAAGACCCGCAAGTGGTGCCACGTGCACATAGTCACTAAGGCGATGTATTAAGAATTCTCTATATGTCTTTCCGCAGAGCCAGTAAATCTTCGCCCCCTTTGGCACATGGCGACGAATGCGCAGTGCGGTCGAGCGTGCCCACGCCTGCCTATCGTCATACGACATCGTCCGTAGAGCGAAATTGTATGCTTCTATAGATGCGCCGGGATACACAAGCCCGTACCCACCAGAGAGAATGAATCTCCTGTCAAAACGAGCGGAATACTGAAGCGCGTACCTGAACAGCGGGGATGTGTATAGATCCATCGCTTTGTGGATTCCGGTTCGCTTCTGTTTTGAACACGCGATAAGAGCGACTCTTCTAACTTTCACAACACACCTCTCAAAAATCAAGACCGGTCATGAGACCAGTCATGATTGTACAGATTTCGATCCAGTGAAACAAGTGGCGCACTTCAGCACACCCTACTCTTCAGCGGGAACGCCAAACACACCTCCCGTGTCGTCTTCCGAAACAGCATCAAACTCATAGAGCGCCTCTCCGCTTTGCTCTGCCTCTTTTCTGATGGTCTGAAATTCATCTGTTGCTGCTTCAAAATTTTTCTGCAGTTGCTCTTGCGCTTCTCGTACAGCGCTTAAATCAAATTGTTCTTGCGCAACAGTGCTCAAATCGGTAGGAATAGTTCCTCGTTGTACTTTCTTAAAAAAAAGCATCGCCCAACCAAAAAAGAGCACAACAACGATGAGGAGTGCGACACCTCCCGCCACCGCTGTTTTTTCTTCCTTTGAGTGTTCGTTTGCACCCCCCGATTGTGGTGTGTCACTCATGATTATGTAGTGAGCACAACGACATCCCCCTCCTTGCCAATGACATCTTTCGGCTTCAGGGTAAGTTTTTCTTCTCTCGGCGCCCCTTCTTCACCCGCCTCTTTCAAAAACTGCTTAAGTGTTTTTTCGTCATGTAGTATCGGCACAATAATTTTTGGTTCAAGATTGACACACAATTTATGCGCCTCGGAAGGCGACAACGCGCCAGCGCCCCCGACAGGAATAATGAGGATATCGGGCGGGTCCATTGCAAGCACCTCTTTCGGCAATTCTGCTTTCCCCAAGGCGCCGAGGTACAGGAGCGACAGACCGTCAAAAGAAACGACATACACGGTGTTTATTTTTTCCTCACCTCCCCAGCTGGAACGCGCCACAAACCCTGAAACAGTTACGTTGAGCACTTCATATTCTCCGGGGCCATATATGAGAAACGGGGTTTTGTCTCCCCTCTTCGCTTCGTCAGCGCCATTCATGTCAGGATGATTGAAAGAGATACAGGCAATGTCTGCGCCGAAATTCGTCGGCTTATACTCCTTTGATTTCTTTGATACCGGTCCGAACACAAGGGTCGTGTCCCCCGCGCCGACCCGTATACATGCCGCTTCGTGGTAAGTAATAATCATACGTGCGCTGGTTGTGTCTTCTATCATAACAAAAATTAGATTTTCTGCATTAGAAAATGTGCCCCAAACAATCCTTTGACTTTGCAAAAGTATATGCGTATACTTCTTCCCACAACTTACTGGAGTCTGCGCGTGAGTTAATCCTTCTCGTTTCTTCAAAGGAACGGTTGCATGAAAGAGAAGAGCTCGCGTGTACAGCACATGATCGTTGCATTAAAACAACACGATTCGGTTGAGGTGGATGCGGAAGAAACAGAGCAGCCAAAAGAGACGGGCCCCATGGCGGGACTCATGCTCGGTGCTCTCAAGAAGCCTTCTCTCGATGATGTGGTGGAAGGACCAATCGTGGCACTTGGCCGCGCTCGTGTTTTTGTTGATATTCATCCTTTCGGTACGGGCATCATTTACGGGCGCGAATATCTCTCC
>DATDXU010000014.1:0-9091 GCA_036517195.1 Minisyncoccota bacterium | reverse complement strand
GACCACGTCTGTACTTGTGACAGACAGTCTCGGCCCCTCTCCTCTCCTCAATGAAATCCGCGAGTGGTAGGAGAGCGTTCCACTCTGCGATGAAGGTGAAGGGGTGACCCACACTGGAGCGAGTGGAAGTGAAAATGTTGGCACGAGTAACCGCAAGGCAAGTGAGATTCTTGCCCGCCGAAAGAACAAGGTTTCCTTCGCAATGGAGATCATCGAAGGGTTAGTCGGTCCTAAGCCAATGGCGAATGCCGCAGGCGATGGATACACGGTTAATATTCCGTGACTTGTGTGTAGAGTGATGGAGGGACGGAGTGCTGTACTGCAGGCCTCTTATTGGATTGAGGCCCAGGCCATGAGTGTGCTGTGTAGGTAAATCCGTACGATAAATGCAAGCAATGTGGAAAACTGGAGATTCGTCGAAAGGAATCTGTGCGAGCACGCTTCCAAGAAAAACTTCTAAACTTATCTGCATACAATCCGTACCGCAAACCGACACAGGTGTTCAGGGCGAGTAGCCCAAGGCGAACGGGTGAGAGATCCTCAAGGAACTCGGCAAAAAAGCGGGCGTACGTTCGCAATAAGCCCTGCCATTCGTAAGAATGGCTGCAAATAATTATTCCCAGGCGACTGTTTACCAAAAACACAGCTCCCTGCGAACTCGTAAGAGGATGTATAGGGGGTGATGCCTGACCAATGCCGGAAGGTCAAATGTGGAGGGTGTGTGCTCGCAAGAGCATATGCTGGACTACATAAGCCCCGGTCAATGTCGGCGATAACTATAAGATGATTGTAGTTATAAAATTCAGCTATATGTTCCCGATTTACCCAAACGCTTTGCGTTTGGTTGCAAACCGCAATCCCTTCGGCCTTTGCGCTGTGTGGAAAAGAGAAATCGGGAAACTGCTGGTCACGTCATGTCGATGTAAAAGTCGGAATGATGGAAGGCCGGTGGGACTGGAAACTCCGAGTATCCAACGGTACCGCAAGGTGACAATCCGTTGGTGCGGACAATCAGCAGGGAAGATTCACGAAAATGAAAACCCTCAGAGACTATACGCTGAACTCGCTTCTCTTAATTGAGAAAAGCGAGATGATATAGTCCGGCCTCTATGGCGACATAGAGAATTACGTGTAGCTACTGTTTTCGCACGTAGATTAACATAGGCAAATCGTCCTAAGGTTTCGCGTTTCTCGAAAGAGGAGCGCGGAAGGACTAGGACTATTTGTACTGTGGGCCATTCAGAACGCTGCCTATCCGTGAGAACGGATGTCCATAAATATCTGACTATATGCTGGAAACTCCGAGTATCTTTAAGTACTCGTCCGAAAGGGCAGTGAAAATCTTGAAGTGCGGACAATCAGCAGGAAAGACTCACAAAATCACGTGCTATAATTGGACGTATGAACACACCGCCAAGTATTGGATGGTATTTGTCTGGATTCAGCGATGGTGAGGGAAGCTTTAATGTTTCTCTCCGCCAAAGACCGGATCACAAACTACAGTGGCAAGTGGTGCTTACGTTCAATGTAGCCCAAAGAGATGTCACCAATCTTCTGCTTCTGCAGGAACATCTGCAGTGTGGCAGGTTACAAAGACGAAGTGATGGAGTCCATTACTTTGTCGTGACGAATTACGTCGAAATCGTAGAAAAGGTGTTTCCGTTTTTCGAACGGTTTCCCTTTCAATCCGAATCTAAAACCAAAAACTTTGCGTTGTTCAAGCAAATCGCGGCTATCGTATATTCCGGAGAGCATCTAGCTCGTAAGGGGTTTATGAGAATCATTGAATTGCGAGAAAAACTCAACGAAGGGAGAGGAAGGAAACGGAAATACGAAAAACAAGATGTAGTCGAAGATTTTGAGAGAATCCTCAGAAACCAAACGTCAGACAAGCAGAAACTTTCTGCCTGAAGATAGAGTTCGGGCCCTGTAGCGATATGGGGAAGGAGACCCTAGCGAAATTCCTTGTCCAGTAAGTTTGGACGCGCACGAATGGTATAACGACTTGGGAACTGTCTCGAGGATTTGCCCGGTGAAAATACAAGGTCGGTGAAGATGCCGACTTCCTGCAGCTAGACGAAAAGACCCCAGAAGCTTTACTGTAATTTGGTATTGTGGATACGATTTTTCTGCGTAGCGTAAGAGGGAGACTTTGAAGCGACGACCTCGGTTGTCGTGGAGTCGCCAATGCAACACCTCTCTTAAAAATTGTGTTTACTAACCTCTGCGGCAAAACCGTAGAGAGACAGTACCTGATGGACAGTTTCGGTGGGGCGCTGTCCTTAACATTAGGGATTAGGTTTTAGGGTATAGGGTTTAGTAAATCCAACTAGAATCTGATTCCGGCGCCTATGGCTGTTATCCGCAGTCAGAAAAATAAAAGGGGGACCTGTGCGAGTAATCGTGCAGAGCAAAATTGGCTATATCGGTGAATATCTCTCGCAAGAGAGACAATACCTAGGGAAGTCGTATCAATTTTGAATGACGAATTTTTAATTTCGATTCAATGTTTTAAACATTTGAATTTCGAAATTGATTCAAAATTCGGAAATCAGAATTCAAAATTCGTATTGACCCCGTAGAGACTACACGCCAATCAACCGCATCGCGGTTGGTAATATAGTCCGAACTCCATGGCGACATGGAGAGGCAGGCAGAAATGACCTGTCCATGTTACATTGCACTTATTACTGCGACTGTCTGCGTACAGTCTGCGTGAATCTGCGCTTTGTACGAAGTAACAAAGAGCCTAAAAAGTATCGGAGGAGCCTATTATGGTCAGCTAGGCGCGAATGGAAACCGTGCCGATAGTGCATTGGCAAAAGCTGGCTTGACTGCGAGGCGTACGTGCCGAGCAGGTACGAAAGTAGAGCAAAGTGAACCGCTGGTCCGCATTAGACGCGGCCAAAGATTAACGGATAAAAGTTACTCTGGGGATAACAGGCTGGTTTCGCCTAAGAGTCCAAATCGACGGCGAAGTTCGGCACCTCGATGTCGGCTCATCTTAGCGCGGAGGTGGAGAAGCTTCCAAGCGTATGGCTGTTCGCCATTTAAAAAGGTACGTGAGCTGGGTTAGACGGAAGTTGGGCCCAGTGATCCATAGCATCGAGAGAAACGTAGCATGACCAAACTACAACAAGAGTGGAAATGAGGCATGAACAACCTCAAGAAGTTAAACTGACTCATAACGGGGGAGTCCGAGTGCTTGATATAATTCAAGTAATGGATAATCCCGTGGGAAGATTGAAATCTGAACTTTCACCACTTCAAGTTGAAGTGATAATTGGTTCAGTGTTGGGAGATGCTCGATTGGAATGTCGTTCCACGGGTGTCAGGTATCCTACAAGCGCACGAGTGCGAGTACATCAGAGTGATGTGCAAAAAGAGTATGTACTCTGGAAATACAAAGTGTTGGAGAATTTATGTTCGAAAGAACCAAGACGAGTAATGACTTGGCATGACCCGATAAGGAACAAAAATCATTATTCGTGGTATTTTCACACAAAGACATTTCCGATCTTAAGCGAGCTGTATCAGTGGTTCTACCACGATAAAGTGAAAGTATTTCCCGAAGACATAGAGCACATTCTCACTCCGAGAATGCTCGCCGTGTGGTTTATGGATGATGGCTCAAAAACGAGTCATCGAAGTTTTACAATCAATACGCATTGTTTCTCAACGGAGGAGCAATTGCGAATTGTAGAAGTTCTGAAGAAATGTTTCGATATTTCTTCAACAATCGTAAAAGATCGAACGAAGTTCAAAATCAGTATTGGGAGTTACGAGTATGAAAAATTCGTATATCTCATTGAACCGTTCATTATTCCAACAATGGCCTATAAGATTGCCAATCCCCGTAACGACTTAGCACATTCGCGCTGGAGTTATCCGACTAAGGTGGAAGGATAGCTAACACGTCAGTTCCGACGAAAGAAAGAAGTCGGAAAAGGTATAGTCTGGTCCCGCTTGTAAAAGCGTGGAAATCAAAATTGTCAAACCGTCGTGAGACAGGTTGGTCTTAATCTGCTGCAGGCGTTGATTCTTGAGGAGAGCCACTGATAGTACGAGAGGACCTCAGTGGACTGACCTCTGGTCTAGGGGCTGTACCGCCAGGTGCACCGCCCCGTAGCTATGTCGGGAATGGATAACCGCTGAAAGCATCTAAGTGGGAAGCCAACTCCAAGATGAGGAATCGTTATAGACCCGTGGGAGATGACCACGTTGATAGGCGCTAGGTGTACGCGCAGTAATGCGTTTAGCCGAGGCGTACTAATACGTCGACAGAACTCTCATTGGGAATTTTGCGAATCGCACTCTGGATATCTGGACACCGGATGCCGCGAAACTGGAAAAGCACAATGCATTTCGCATTTGTGCGTCCAGTTTCCAGTTTCTAGTTTCCAGCTTCCAGTGTGATTTCTTTCTTTTGATTCTTTTTGTTTTTCTTTATTTGTTTCAAACAGAGTGTTTTGAGCACTCTGTGCTGGTGCTTCGGCGGTGGTGTCACATCCCGCCCCGGTTTTGTGGAGTAGAAATTCCTATTTCCCAAAACTGGGGCGGGACATGCCCGTTCGCATTTTTACCCCGCACCAAATTTTTGGAAATACCGTTCCTAGTGTCTTGTCGGAGAGGTGAGGCGCGAGCGCGCGCAGCGCCGCAAGGCCGGACCGAGCGTAGGCGGGGTCGCGGGTTTTGCCAGCAGGCAAAAACTCGTGTCATACCCGTTCTCCCGCCGACGCTAAAGCTTTGGCGGATTGCGATTTGTAACTAAACGCTTCGCGTTTAGACAAATCGGGAACATTCCAAACACGGCAGTTAATCCAGCTCCAATTTTGTTCCTTGAGATTTTGAGATTCACGTTCTGGTGGTTTATCGCCGGGGTCACACCCGTTCTCATTCCGAACACGGAAGTTAAGCCCGGTTGAGGCGATGGTAGTGGAAACGCGAGAGTAGCTAGCCGCCAGAACGTGGTTCTCAAAATTGGAGCTGGACGATGGTAGTCGTAAAGGCGAGAGTAGCTAGTCGCCAGAACAGAGCTCTCAAAGCAAAAAGGAGTTTCCAAAGAAGACACCCCGCGCATAAAGAAAGCGCGGGGTTTTTTTCTGTCAGCTCGGATCGGAATGGAACCATCTCGTTTTTCTTTTCCAGTAAGACCATACGTTGGCAAGGCCTGCAATTAGCGTGATGCAGGCTCCGAATAACATAGTAATATCTCCCACGCTCACTAGTACATCTTTCGGCAAACGGAATATATCCACGAGAAACGAGAGCCGTGTGTTCTCGTCCATGAGCGTATGGGTAGAAGAAGTGGACACTTGGCGTACACACCACTCAACGCCGACACAATCAACCGGCATCTTATGTCTGTTAAACAGCACCGCTAATGTATTCAGGAGCGCGCCGATGCATACTATGGATGCGCCCGAACCCATATGCTCCCACGGCACCCATTTCTTTCGTGCAATATATATCCTTCCGATGACGAGAAGTATCAAGCTGATTGTGGCAATGTATAGGATCGGCACTTCTGCCATCGTCTTACTCTCCGTTATTACCTATGTACTATTTTGATACATGTTCCGACCAATGTCCAGAACCTATTCAGAACACCCATGCGCTATAGATGGTGAGATCCTACCCCAGCCCCATTTTTGCAGGTGCTATGGAGCGGTGGTACTCTATGTATATACGATGCGTCTACGAGCGGCAGCACGCTTCGCCCGACAAGGGATGTGCTATTCGCACACGCGTGCCGCGTGTAAGCGAGAGGCAAAAATGGGGCGGGGTATAAGATGTCAACCACTAGAAGCTATAAGCTGTAATCGCTCCGCTCATTCAGCCATCGCTTGCTCGGAAAAGGAAATAAACTTCCTTTTCACTCGCTTCGCTAGGCTGTAAAAACGTCGGTTCGTCCAAATCCCCGCGCAGAGCGCAGGGCGTTCTCGGCGCATACCAGTAAACTTTCTTACCCTAGCCCCGTTTTGCTGGCATTTTGTTTGTATCGCATATATCCCCCCTAGAAGCTAGAAGCTAAAAGCTGTAAGCTATATATATGTCCTGGTCATCACGTCGTCGTTTTCTGTATCTCTTTGGCATAGTACTTTTTTTCGCCATGGTATTGGGTGTGCCGTTTGTTCTTTGGGTATACGAGCCGCCAACGTGTTTTGACGGAAAGCAAAATCAAGGTGAGACGGCGATAGATAAGGGAGGACCGTGTCTCGTTGCGGACGTGCGCACGCTCATGCCGCCGGCAGTTATGTGGTCTCGTGCGTTTTTGGTGCGATCGGCAACTCCGGAAAGTGTAAATGGTGAAGGTGGCATATATAACGCCGTCGCCTATATTGAGAATCCAAACGATGGTGTTGGAGTTTTACGTGCCCCGTACCGCTTTAAATTATATGATGAGCAGAATGTATTGGTCGCGGAACGCGAAGGTGTGATGTTTGTCATGCCCGGTCCCATAACGCCGGTATTCGAGGGACAGATAGAGACGGGAAATCGCATTGTGTCCCGCACCTTTTTTGAATTATCCGAAGATTTGAAGTGGGAGCGTTTGCAGAACCCGGCACATTTCGTGGAGGTGGGAAATAAGGCGCTTGAAAACACAAATACTTCTCCGCGCGGAAGTGCTCGCGTAGTGAATACTTCCGTACGTCCCCTACGAAATATTCTTTTTGTGGCGGTACTATTTGATTCCGCAGGTAACACCGTTGCGGCATCTCAAACGGCACTAGAACGCCTTGAAGCAGGAGGGGCGGAGGATATAGTGTTTTCATGGTCGCGTCCTTTTGGCGCGCATACGGCGCGTTTTGATATTATTCCAGTGGTGGCGCCGACAACGCAATGAAAGTTTTTTCACTCAGCACCTTAATGTCCCGCAGTGTCGGAAAGGTTCAGGGTTTACCAGGCGGACTCCGAAACCTTGGGGCGCGCGCGGGGGGCGCAGCACCACTTCTTCGTGGTATAGATTGGTTTCTTTTTTTTGCTGCAACCACGATAGCACTCTTGGGACTCTTGACAATGCGATCCTTCTCAGACGGCAATATTTTTTTTGAACGTCAGTCAATCTGGATTGGCGTGGCGGTAACTCTTTTCTTTTTCGCATGCATTCCTGAATACCGTTTCTTGCGCAGAACGCAAGTTGTTGCGGTGTTGTATGGTGTTGTAATCGCGCTCTTATTGCTCGTGTTGCTTCTCGGTGAGGTAACAAAGGGGGCGCAGAGCCGTTTTGATCTGGGACTTTTTGCAATACAGCCATCCAATCTTGCGTCGCTTGTGCTCGTAATCGTACTCGCAAAATATTTTGCGCGACGCCATGTGGAAATCGCGCATATACGGCATATTTTGATATCCGGGGCATACACACTTGTTCTCTGCGCACTCATATTTTTCCAGCCCGACTTTGGGTCTGCACTTATTATCGCACTTGTGTGGCTTGGGATGGTATTGGTCGCAGGCATATCCTGGAAACATCTCACAGCTCTCATCGCAGTCAGCGCGATTATCGGAGCGGGTTTGTGGACGTATGGTCTCGCCGACTACCAAAAACAGCGCATACTCACGTTTGTGCACCCGCTAACCGACATACAGGGAAGCGGATACAACGCGTATCAGTCGACTATTGCGGTCGGGTCTGGAGAGGTCCTCGGCAAGGGAATTGGGTATGGGACACAATCCAAACTCCGTTTTCTTCCCGAGTATCAAAGTGATTTCATTTTTGCCGCATATGCAGAGGAATGGGGTTTTGGTGGCGTACTCCTCTTGTTCGGGTTATATGGAATAGTCATCGTGCGTGTTCTTTCCATCGCGGCGCGAGGCTCGGACGCGTTTGAGATGCTCTTCGGTGTTGGTGTTGCCGTGCTATTTTTGGCACATTTCATCATACACATTGCTATGAACATGGGACTTCTGCCGATTACCGGCACCACAACGCCGTTCATGAGCTATGGCGGCTCACATTTAATCACCGAGTATTTGGCTCTCGGAATTTTAATTGGTATCCGCCGACACGGGCGCTTGTCCGCTCAAGCAGAGGATAAAACAGAATCGCTCGGCGGTGTTCCTTTGTAGAGCAGAGCAGTATGCTGAAGCATACGTGTAATTGAAAATTCTTCCAAGTCGTTGTCGAGCACTTCACCAACACCGCCGACACGGTTTGCAAAAATGGGAATGCCGGCTGCTTTTGCTTCTAAGAGCACATAAGGGAGGCCTTCTTTAAGAGATGGAAACGCGAAACTATCAAATCCGCGCAGTGCTTTGCTCGCGAGCATAAAACCGAATAACTTTACGCGATTGTCAAGATTATATTTTTGTATCAACGTTTCGAGATTTTTACGTTCCTCACCTTCTCCGACGATTGCGACAAACATGTGGGGCTTGTCTCTCGCTTCCTCAATGAGTGCCTGTTGGTTCTTGTTCTTTGTGAGCTCGCCGATGGTGCCGGTGATACTGACGCCAGGCGGAAAAGCGGAACGGATTTTCTCACCCCGTTCGAACGACATGTGTAAGTCGATTCCATTATAAATGCGCAATGCGTGTATGCCCGACATGGACCGCGCTTTTCGCAAGTCGTAATCGGACACACAAACAACTGTGTGGGAGAGGAGAGCGGTGAGGTAGCTCGCAATCCATAGTGCTTTGCGCACGAGCGCACTTCGGCGCTCTTCAAATGGCCAACCGTGAACGGTAAAAATGATTTTCGGTATGCCAACGATACGCGCGGCAAGTACTCCAACCCCACCGGCTTTTGAGCTGTTAAGATGCACGACATCCGGCCTTTCTTTTCTTAGTATCTTCAACACGGCGGCGAACACGAGGAATTCTTTGAAAAATGAAATATCCCGTTCAAGATATGGTATAGAAATAGTTCGAATGTTATGTTGGTGCAATTTTTCAATCAATTCGCCACTGCCTCCGCATGCAACAACTGCCTCAAACTGCTCTTTCGGCAGGTTCGTTGCGAGATCGTACACATATCGCTGCGCCCCGCCCCAATTCGATTTTGTAATCAAAAAAAGAACTTTTTTCATATAACAAGCGAAATTGAATTGGGGCGGGGCGCTGAAAGGGGTCGGGAAAACGGAGTTTTCCC
>DATDXU010000013.1:0-48501 GCA_036517195.1 Minisyncoccota bacterium | reverse complement strand
GGTGGAGGAGGGAACACGCTCTCGTGCCCTGCCGGGTATGAACTTCAGAATGGGTGGTGTCAGCTTGTTTCGTGTCCTGCGGGGTATGTGTTCTCGGGCGGTGCCTGTGTTGTTAACAATTGTCCTGCTGGATACGCGTTCCAAAGTGGAGAATGTGTGAGGCAGTGCATAGCGCAGTACTTCTGCATAGGGGACCAGCTCATGCGCCGCAGTGCGCAGTGTACGGATTCTGTGGCACAGACGTGTCCGTTTGGTTGCAGAAATGGAGGGTGTCGCGGTCAGCCCCCTCCTCCGGAAGGCAGTATCCGTGCAGTGCCCGCGCTTGTGAAGAGTGGCAACACAACACAGGTCATATGGAGTGCCGTTAATGTTTCATCGTGCACCGTAGTCGGAACCAACGGCAATTCATGGGCAGGAACGTCATCTGGCGCGGCAGGACAAGTATCCGCGCCGATTACAGAGCAAACAAAGTTCACACTAGCGTGCATCGCACCCACAGGTGTTACTCCACAAACCTTTGAGCGAGAGACGACTGTAAACGTGATTCCCGCGTGGCAGGAACAGTAAAGGTTCCTCGGGACAAGCCCCGAGGCATTTGATTGTGCTCGCTTCGCTCGCACATTGCGCGCGGCATTAAACCTTTGCTCCCTCCTCGGCTCGGCAGAACAAAAGCGTCGTTTTTATTCTGCCCTCACTCTACGTCGGGAGTAATGTTAGAATGTACAGTATGAGAGTGGGGAACAGTATCCGTCTCACTATTTTTCTCTACGCATTGTTGGTTGTGCCTTTTTTGGTTGGCGCGCAAACGGAGGACACGCGTGCTGTGCTATACAACGTCCTTGCGGAGGATGCCGATTCGGAAGATTTGTCTTCAGAAGAATTTGAGGCGCTCATAGAGGCACTTGTGGCGCGCGCTGAAAAGGAGGGTGTGACTGGGGAGAATGTTGCGTTAGATACTCTGAATAGTGTGGAAGTGGAGACGTGCGCGTTCTCCAGGTTTATATGCATTTTCAGTGAAGCGTTTGGAGTGAGTGGTAGCGACCATCGTCTTCTTATAGTACTCGGCGCCTCCTCCGGCGCCCTCGCCCTTATTTTTGCAAAAATATTTGCACGTCCTCGAGAGGTTTTAGTATGAACAACAATGTTGGGAGGTTGCACCTCCCAACATTGTGATACTATGCCGACATGGCTACACGGGGGTCACTTGCACTGGGTGAGTGGTATCATTGTTTCAACCGTGGTGTTGATAAACGGCGCGTATTTCAGTCGAGGTTTGATTACGAGCGATTTCTTGCGCTTATGTATGTGTGCAACGGCACGAATGACAACGCCGTTTCCAATCGTCGGGATACTAGTTTACGGGCCATATTGGAAGATCCCCAGTTGGATCGCGGTAAGCCCATCGTCGAAATTGGCGCATATGCATTAATGCCAAACCACCCCCATTTTATACTTCGAGAGATACAAGAAGGAGGAATCGCCCTGTTCATGCAGAAGCTTTTCACTGGTTACACAATGTACTTTAATAAAAAACATGAGCGTACGGGTGCACTTTTTTCAGGTGCATTCAAGTCGAAACACATTCACAATGATACGTACTTGAAACATGTTGTGGCATATGTGCTTCTTAACCCCGCAGAGCTATTTGAACCGAAGTGGAAACAGGGTATAGCGAACGTAAAGGGTTTGGAGAAGAAACTACTTTTGTATTCTTATGCAAGCACTGCTGATTTTTTTGGTCGAGAACGACCTGAAGGAAAGATAGCCACTTTTCCAATAAGTGAATTTTATGACGACCCACCCACATTGTCGGAGCTGTTAGAAGACGCTCGTGCATATTATGTAGAAAACACATGAGATGTTGGGAGGTGCAACCTCCCAACATTTGATTGTATTTTTACAGAAGAAGATGGGAGGGGGGTGAGCCTTGCATATTTAACATCACTGTGTAATACTCCCCATCACGCTATGTCCGTTGAGACGGACCAATGGTATGCCTTTCAGGGGCCCGCCATTGCGGGCGTTTTTTGTAAAAAATCAAGGAGCTGAGGCGAAGCGAGGGCGACTATGATTTTTACAACCCTGTTAAATCGCCACTGTGTGGCGCCTCGCGAAGCGAGGATTTAACGGGGTGATGAGCTTCTAAGCTCGTGTGCACTCGCTAAAAATCTCTATCATGAAATTCATTTTAGGACTCAAGGGGAGAATGACCCAAATCTTTGACGAGAAGGGCGCTGTTCATGCTGGGACGACGGTAAGCGCGAGCCCCATGACGGTAACGCAGGTGAAAACTCAAGAAAAGGACGGATACAGCGCGACACAGGTTGGCTCTTTGAATAAAAAAGAAAGTCGCCTTAATAAGGCGCAAACAGGAAAACCATTTCGATACATGAGCGAGTTCACTCCAGACTCGGCACTCGAACTCGGTGCACACGTAGATGTTTCAGTATTTACGGAAGGTGACGTCGTGTCCGTGTCCGCAATCTCAAAAGGCAAAGGATTTCAGGGAGTTGTAAAACGTCACGGATTTTCTGGTGGTCCCCGAAGTCACGGTCAGAAAAACAAAGAGCGAGCGCCGGGTTCAATTGGGGGTGGAGGTCGCGCGGGCGGGCGTGTCGTGAAGGGTATGCGCATGGCGGGTCGTATGGGAGGGGATCGCGTTACCGTGAAAAATCTGCGCGTTTTGCGCGTGGACCAAGCACAGAACACACTCATTATTTCTGGGGCAGTGCCGGGGCGGCCAGGCACCCTTGTTGAAGTAAGGGGGTAATGTAGAAATTGTATGAATACTATTATTTACAACACACAAGGCAAAAAGACGGGGACCTTTGAGGCTCCGGAAAAGGTATTCGGTGTGGCGTGGAACAACGCGCTCGTACACCAAGTGGTTACAAGTATGCAGGCAAATGCGCGTACCCCAGTCGCACACACAAAATTCCGCGGCGAGGTTAGGGGCGGCGGGAGGAAGCCATGGCAACAGAAAGGCACGGGGCGCGCGCGCCACGGCTCCACACGCTCTCCTATCTGGAAAGGGGGAGGAGTGAGCCATGGGCCGAGAAATGACAAACAGTACGCCCGCGCCATTCCTAAAAAAATGCGCGCGAAGGCGCTTGCTGTTGCTCTTTCCCGTAAATTGAAAGACGGTGAAATTTTATTTGTTGACTCGTTTGCAATGAGCGCGCCAAAAACGGCACTCGTGAAAAAGGCACTCGTCGCGTTCTCTGGCATTCCTGGTTTTGAAAAGCTTGCTCGCAAAAACAAAAACGCGGCTCTGATTGCGCTCTCTCAAGCGTCAGAATCAACGGCGAAAAGCTTTCAGAATCTTAAGAATGTCGTGTGTACAGAAATTCGTAATATAAATCCAGCGTCAATTCTCAAGCATGCGTACCTCATCATTGAAAATCCAGATGTGTCCGTCCCAATTCTTGAAAAACGCGTAATGGGAACCACTACTAAATAAAAATAGTTATATGGCCATCTTTGGTATAGGAAAAAAAGCAAAAAAGGAGGATGCGTCGAAGGCGCCTAAGATTGAGGCATCTGTGCCCGTTACCCCCGCGTCTCCGGGTGTCGCACACGTGTCTCTCGCGCATGTATTAAAACATCAGCGCATTACGGAAAAAGCGAGTGATTTAGAGGCAAGAGGAATATATGTTTTTGATGTTGCGTCAGAGGCGAATAAGCGCACGGTGTATGCCGCAGTTAAACAGATATATCAGGTTACTCCGACAAAAGTTCGCATGGTGCGTATTCCTAAAAAGGTTCGCAAAAATATGCGTACGGGGCAGATTGGGGTTACCTCAGGCGGCAAAAAGGCGTACGTGTATGTGAAAGAAGGAGACACTATCAACCTTGTATGAAATATCTAAAACCGACAACTCCAGGAACGCGTGGCGCCTCACGCATTGAATACAGCGCATTGCTGTCCGGCCACAGGCCGACGAAATCGTTGGTGCGAGGCGGAAAGCGTTCGTCTGCCAGAAACGGATACGGACGCATTACGACGCGTCACAAGGGGGGTGGGCATGCACGCAGTTTTCGTGATGTTGATTTCGTGTTCAATAAGAAAGATATTCCAGCGCGCGTTGTTTCTATTGAATACGACCCGCACCGCAATTCTTTTATAGGACTTGCCGTCTATAAGGACGGAGAAAAACGATACGTTCCCCTTCCACAGAACATAAAAGTCGGAGACTCGTTCATGGTTTCAGAAAATGCTCCTATACAAACCGCGAACAGATTGCCCTTGGGGCGCATGCCTGTTGGTACCTTTGTGTACAACGTTGAGTTGAAGCCGGGCCGCGGTGGGGCGCTTGCTCGCTCTGCAGGAAACTTCGCGGAAGTGGTGGCGCAGGATGCGGGATATACGCATTTGAAATTACCTTCCACAGAAGTGCGTCGCTGTTTGAGTACCTGCTGGGCATCTGTCGGCGAAGTATCCAATCCTGAGCATCGCCTCGTTGTACTTGGCAAAGCGGGGAGAAAACGATGGATGGGGGTCAGACCAACGGTTCGTGGAAGCGCAATGAATCCGGTGGACCACCCGCACGGAGGAGGTGAGGGTCGCGCGGGCCGCGGACACCGAAGACAGAGGTCTATGTGGGGCAAGCCAACTGGCAAGGGACAAAAAACGAGACATCCGAAAAAATACTCCAATGTTTTCATTATTTCCAGGCGTAAGGTTGGAAAACGCGCGTAACCGGTATATAGTGCAACATTCCTATGACACGATCACTCAAAAAAGGACCCTATGTGGACGTAAAGCTCATGAAAAAGGTGGGCGCTCGAAAAGCGTCAGCTGGCTCTATACAGACGTGGGCGCGCGCAAGTCAAATTGCTCCTGAATTTGTCGGGTACACATTTGGCGTTCATACGGGAAAAAATTTTGTTGACGTGTTCGTGACGGAGGATATGGTGGGGCACCGCTTGGGCGAATTTGCGCCGACAACAAAGTTCATCAAACACGGGGGCCGTATGCAGAAAGAGACGGAAATGAAGGCAAAAGAGGCTGAAATTGCAACTGCGCAGGCTGCGAAGGCGGTTATAGAAACCGCAAAGAAATAAAACCATGCACGCAACACTTAAAAATTACGGACAATCACCGCGCAAGGTGCGCCTTGTTGCGGATTTGATTCGCGGCAAGTCGGTGCGTGATGCACGCACGATACTTTCTTTTTTGCCGAAGAAAAGTTCTCCGATGTTCTCAACACTTCTTGCCTCTGCGCTTGCAAATGCAAAAGGTGTCTCTGAAACTGATTTGGTGGTCAAAAAGGTAACCGTGGACAAGGGTGCGGTTATGCGACGCTTCAAACCAATGGCACGCGGCCGTGCCGCAGCATTTCGCCGCACGCGCAGTATTGTCTCCGTTGTTCTTGAAAAAAGGCAGGAGAAAAAAGGAAAAAAATCAGTCTCTCCTAAAAAATAATATATATGACACACACAGTTCACCCATACGCACACAGACTCGGCATTATTCGCGACTGGAAATCGCGTTGGTTTTCAAAAACTCCCGCGGAGTACCGCCATGGGGTTATGGTGGATGCCTCTATTCGAACATTTTTGAAAAAGCGTCTCCGTGGACAGTATGTTACGTCTGTTGAAATTGAGAGAAACGAAAAGGCAACGCGAGTTATTCTTAAAACATCTCGCCCCGGACTCATCATAGGAAGAGGTGGGGAGGGCAGTGTCAAACTTACAAAAGAGATTGATGCAATCGTGCGCAAAGTGAAGGGGTCGGTGTACCGTCCCGTACGTCTTGATATAGAAGAGGTGCGCTCGCCTGAATCCCAAGCGCCCGTTGTCGCATACATGATTGCCGAAGGTCTTGAGAAGCGCCTTCCATTCCGCCGAATATTGAAACAGACTGTTGAAAAAGTTATGGCGAACAGAGACGTGCAGGGTGTCCGTATCGCAATTGCCGGCAGGTTGGGAGGTGCTGAAATGTCTCGTACGGAAGAAATTAAAAGGGGGCGTGTTCCTCTTCAGACCTTGCGTGCCGATGTCGATTTTTATCGCGAAATTGCATACTTGCCGTATGGGGTTATTGGGGTAAAGGTGTGGATTTATCGTGGAGACATATTTCCTGAAAAACAGGGCGTAAAAAAATAAGAATGTATGCTAGCTCCAAAAAAACCGAAACATCGCAAGTGGCAGACTGGCCGTAGGGGGCTTCGCCGCCAAAACACACCGGAGACGCGCGGTGTCACCGTTGCGTTTGGGTCGTTTGGCCTGAAAGCGCTCACGCAAGCCCGGGTAACGTCGAATCAACTTGAGAGCGCGCGTCGTGCCTTGACGCACGCCGCAGGTAAAAGCGCAAAAATTTGGACACGCGTATTTCCAGATCGCCCCTTCACTCAAAAGGCCGCAGAAGTGGGTATGGGAAGCGGCAAGGGAGATCTCGCGGGGTATGTTGTTGATGTTCGTCCGGGGAGGGTCTTGTTTGAAGTTGATGGGTCGCCCGAGACACTTGCGCGCGAGGCACTGCGCAAGGCGGGCACGAAACTTCCTCTCAAAGTAAAAGTGGTTGCACGTTCATAAATCTCGTATGGCAAAAAAAATAGATGTAAAGAAATATTCTGTTGCAGACTTGCACAAAGAAATCGCGCAAAAACGAGAAGAGCTTCGGGTGTTTCGTTTTGGTGGAGCGGGAAGTCGCACGAGGAACGTCAGAGAGGGCAGGGGCGTGCGCAAAGACATCGCGCGGTTGCTAACGGAGCTCAATTCACGTACTGTGTAGCCGATTAGACGTATGACAGACACACACACAGCACCCAAAACCCTACGAGGCGTCGTCGTGAAATCGGCAATGAAAGACACTGTGACCGTGTCTGTTGAACGATTTGTACAGCACCCGAAGTACAAAAAATACATTCGCCTCAGCAAAAAATACCTCGTGCACGATCCGGGGAACACTGCGTCTGTGGGGGACGCGGTTGTTATCCGTGAAGGAAAACCAATTTCCAAACGAAAGCATTTCACACTTATTGAACGCACGCCCTCGGTGCGCATAGCGCCGGAGGTGCTCTAATTCGTATGTTACAAGATCGAAGTTTAGTACACATTGCTGATAATTCCGGGGGCATCATCGGACGCGTTTTCAAAATTCTTGGCGGTACGCGTAAGCGCACGGCAGAAATTGGAGACGAAGTAGTCATCTCTATTCAAACTGCACAACCTAGGAAAATGGCGAAGAAAAAGGAAATATACCGCGCTGTTGTGGTGCGTCAGACAAAGCCGTGGCGCCGCAAAGACGGTTCCTACATTCGTTTTGACGAAAATGCCGTCGTGTTGGTTGAGAAAGACAAGAAAGAACCGAAAGCGAACCGTGTCTTCGGGCCGATTCCGCGTGAAATTATTGAGCGCGGGTATCAAAAAGTTGCCACCCTCGCACCGGAGATCCTTTAACTCGTTAAGAAAAACTAATATGAAAATAAAAAAAGGAGATATGGTGATTGTCATAGCGGGAAAAGATCGCGGGCAGAAGGCGAAAGTTATTCGCGCATTTCCGCAGGAGAGTTGCGTTATTGTTGAGGGGGTCAATGTAGTAAAAAAGCATCAGCGTCGCACGGCGAATAACCGCAAAGGACAAATTATTGAGAGGGCTATGCCACTTCATGTCTCAAATGTGATGATTGTGGATCCTAAGCTCGGTACGCCATCGCGCATCTCGATCACTCGCACTAAGACAGGGGTGCGCGAGCGTGTGTCAACTAAAAGCGGGCAGTCATTGAAATAAATATATGAACACAGTACAAAAACAAACATTTGAGGCGCTCAAGGGCGACGCGGGGCTTACGAATGTTATGGAGGCACCGAAAGTTACCAAGGTGGTCGTGTCGTGCGGCGTTGGCGCAGTGAAAGATCAAAAACGGAGGGATTTTATACAAGAGCGGCTCGCGCGCATTACGGGGCAACACCCAGCGTCGCGTGGAGCAAAAAAATCAATCGCGAATTTCAAGAGCCGGACGGGGGATACTGTCGGGTTCCAAGTGACCCTTCGCGGCGCGCGCATGGAAGCGTTTCTTAATAAACTCATCCACATTGTTCTTCCGCGAGTCAAAGATTTTCGAGGTATTACATCTTCAAGTATTGATGAGATGGGGAATATCACCATTGGTTTTAAGGAGCACACGGTGTTTCCAGAAACAGCAGACGAGGATTCAAAAGATATTTTTGGTCTTGCAATCACTATTGGTACGACCGCTAGAAACAAAAAAGAAGCCGAAGGCTTTTTTCGATATTTGGGACTGCCTCTCCGGGAAAAATAATACATAAAAAGAATCCGCGCCTTGGGGGCGCGGACATGTGTGCTGTCAGGTTTTTTTTCTTTGGTTAGAAAGATCGATTTCAACAATGTATTCCGGCCCCCAGTCGGAATCGTGCCAGAATACTTCCCATGTTGAGCTGATATCCACCTCTTCTTTTAATCGAAGTTCAGGGAATGTTTTGAATATTTCCAGGTTGAGCAATGTTTCAACAATTCCAGCGAGTATCATTGTTTCCAACTCTTCGCCCATGAGCGTATATACGAGCTCGTTTTTTGTTTTGAGAACTGGGTATGCGTTTAAGAATGTATCAATATCCTGTCCTTCGAAGTGGGGTGGCATTGGGGGCGTGTGATTTTTCAAAACATCATTCAGGGCGTCGATCGCATCATTTTTCTTTTTCGACGCAATCTGTAAACGTTTTTCAAATTGTGCGTATGCGGTCCGGAGTGTCTTTATGTATGGCGTACACACACCAATTGAAACATCACCCCCCCTCATTTTTACCGTAGGGGTTATGTAGGTGTCAGATGTGACTGCCGCAATCACGTCCACAATTTCTTGAAGAGGAGTCTTTTTCTCTGCACCCATTGTGTCCGCGTCCTTCTTTGGTTTGTTGTGTATGTTCCACAGTCAATAGTAGAACACCCGTAAAGCTACGCAAGGAGCTCGTCACCTTGACTTCTCTTACGGGCTCGAGTATATTTCACGGGCCTCGCAAGGGCCCGTGTTTCCTGATGATCCCGCACGTTTTGCTTGAGGGATATCTCAGAGAACAGAGTCACGCAGAAGCAGTCCCTTAACCGCAGGGCGTAAGCCCACCTGGTGCCGGCGCTTCAACGTTCTCCTTGGTTGGCATTTCTCAATGGCAAAAAAATCACTTATTGCAAAAGCAAAACGAGTGCCGAAATTCAGCTCACGCACTGTGCGCCGATGTTTTAAGTGTGGTCGTCCGCGAGGGTTTATGCGCGCTTTTAATCTGTGTCGTATTTGTTTTCGCGAGGAAGCGCTCGAAGGCCACATTCCCGGTATTAAAAAATCATCGTGGTAGTTCGACCGCGCTCACTATACATAATTTTATAATCATTACGTATGGATTCAATTGGAGACTTCATAAATCGTTTGAAAAATGCGGGAGCAGTCGGTAAACACTCTGTTTCTGTTCCGTTTTCTGCATTTACGCTTTCTGTCGCCGAAAAATTGAAAGAAGCAGGGTATGTCGCGAATGTTGAGAAAAAAGGAAAAAAAGTTCACAAGACAATTGATGTGACGCTCAAATACAAACCATCCGGGGAACATGTCATTCAGGATGCCGTTCGTGTCTCGAGGCCTGGGCGTCGTGTGTACAAGGCGGTGCACGAGATTACACCGGTTGAGTATGGTCATGGTTCCCTTCTCATCTCGACATCAAAGGGTGTTATGACCGACAAAGAGGCACGCACAGTGAAACTTGGGGGAGAGGCGTTGTTTAAGATATGGTAACCATGAAGTTTACAGGTAACAGTTTACAGATTACGGCGATTCATCGCGCGCGCAATCTTGTGCTGTCAACTGTCAACTGTCAACCGTAAACTATATTGTTATGTCACGAATTGGAAAAAAACCCATAGTGCTTCCATCTGGAGTCAGTGTTTCTGTTGTGGACGGGGATGTTGTCGTACATGGAAAGGGCGGTACCCTTACAAGGGTCTTGCATCCATCTATTTCTGTAACATCCGATGAAAAGCAGGTTGTGGTTGCGCCGAAAATGAAGACGCGCCTTGCTCGCGCTTTGTGGGGAACGTATACATCGCACATTCGCAACATGGTGTCTGGCGTGGTTTCCCCGTTTGTGAAAAAGCTCCAGATAGAGGGTATTGGTTATCGTGCGGAATTGTCTGGCAAACAAATCAAACTCCTGGTTGGATTTTCTCACCCGGTACTCATTACTGTGCCGAACGGCCTTGCTGTTTCTGTTGAGAAGAACATAATCACGATTTCCGGTGCAGACAAAGAGTTGGTTGGCGCTTTTGCCGCGAGCGTACGCAGTGTACGTAAGCCAGAACCGTACAAAGGAAAGGGAATTCGCTATGTTGGTGAAGTTATCCGAGAGAAACAGGGTAAGAAAGCTGTTGCAACTACATAACACATGTCTATGTATACAAAAGACAACAAAGGAGCGAGACGAGAACGGAGGCATCGCAGGGTGCGCGCGAAGGTTGTGGGAAGTGAGAAGCGGCCTCGTCTGTCGGTATATAAATCCAACACACGGTTGGTGGCGCAGATTATTGATGATGAAAGAGGTTGCACGCTTGTTGCTGTTTCTTCTGCGGATGAAAAAGGAAAAACGCCTCGCGAACGAGCGGAGATGGCAGCTGTAGCGCTTGCCAAGCGCGCGAAAGAAAAAAATGTGTCGGCAGTCGTGTTTGACAGAGGCGGATTTCAGTATGTGGGTACCATCAAAGCATTTGCAGACGCTGCCAGAAGGGCGGGTCTCTTATTTTAAAATATTGTATGACTGAACCTATACACGGAGAACAAGAAACAAACACAATTCCAAAAGTGGGGGTTGGTGTTGGCGCGGGCGAAGATTCCTTGGTTGTGCAACCAAGGCGACGCTCTACCCCTATGTCGCATGACCGCAAGCAGCGCGGGGGTCGCGGAAGACCAAGAGATGACCGTCGCAGTGAATTTGCCCAAAAACTTATTGGCATTAGGCGTGTCGCGCGCGTTATGGCCGGCGGGCGCAGGTTCAATTTTAGTGTTGCTATGGTGCTCGGAGATAAAAAGGGGCGCGTTGGGGTAGGTATTGGGAAAGCTGCCGACACGGCACTTGCTATAGAGAAAGCAATGCGTGATGCGAAAAAGTCCATGATTACCGTTTCTCTCACGAAGAACAAAAGCATTTCTCGTAACATCAAGGCAAAGTACTGCTCCTCAAGGGTGGAGATGCGTCCAAGTCCCGGGCGGGGGCTTGTCGCGGGGTCTTCTGTTCGCACCGTGCTAGAGCTTGGTGGTATTTCCGATATAACCGCAAAAATTCTTTCTCGAAGCAAAAATCCGACAAACAACGCGCGTGCTGCCATCGAGGCACTGCGTCGTATTGCACTGTAACCCATACCTGTATGAGACTTCATCACATCAAACGACCAATCGGCCTCAAGCGTTCGTACAGGCGCGTGGGGCGAGGACAATCTAGCGGACGTGGTAAACAGTCCGGACGCGGCGGAAAAGGGCAAACGGCGAGAGCTGGAGCAAAAATGCGTCCTGAGTGGCGCGATATCATCAAGAAACTTCCTAAGCGTCGCGGATTTGGAAAAAATCGTCGCAGGGGAGTGTTCACGCTTCGTCCTCAACCGATTGCCATTTCTTTGTCGCGTCTCGTGTCAGTGTTTGAGTCAGGTTCTGATGTAACGCCAGCGTCTCTTCTCAAGCATCATGTTGTGTACTCGAGAAGTACCATGCCTCGCGTCAAAATTATCGGAAATGGAGTAATCAAGAAAAAATTACTTGTGAAAGGAGTTGCTGTGTCCGCACAGGCAAAAATGGCTATTGAAAAAGCTGGCGGAAGCGTTGAATAATATGTATGGGATTTGAAACACTGTTGAGGAAAATCCGACTTGTCTTTCAAGATGAGACGCTGCGTTCGCGGGTTTTGTTTGTACTCGCGGCCCTCATTGTGTTTCGATTGCTCGCGGCAGTCCCGACCCCGGGGGTGGATGTAAACGCGCTCACCGCTTTTCTCGCAAACAACCAATTTTTTGGCCTCTTGAATTTGTTCTCAGGCGGCGGGTTTTCAAATCTTTCGATTGTCATGTTGGGAGTTGGTCCCTACATCACTGCGTCAATCGTGATGCAACTCATGACCATTCTCATTCCGCAGCTAAAACAAATGTATCAAGAGGAGGGAGATGCTGGACGCATGCGTTTCATGCAGTACTCGCGCTATTTGACGATTCCTCTCGCGTTCGTTCAATCGTTCGCGTTTCTTCTTCTTTTACAGCAAAACGGCATCGTGCCGACGCTAGATACGCTTCACCTCATGACGAACGTATGTGTCATAGCCGCAGGGTCCATGCTTCTTATGTGGGTTGGTGAGCTTATTTCTGAATTTGGTGTAGGCAACGGCGTATCCCTTATCATCTTCGCGGGAATTGTTGCGGGTATGCCAGCTTCTTTCGTGCAACTTATATTCTCGTTTGATGTATCACAACTTCCCGCATACATCGGTTTTATTGCCGCGGCGGCTGTCATTACCGCGGGCGTTGTGTTTATTACGGAAGCGGAGCGTCCTATTCCCGTAACGTATGCGCGACGTGTACGCGGCTCGCGTGTTCTCGGCGGCATTTCTACGTACTTGCCGCTCCGAGTGAATCAGGCGGGTGTCATCCCGATTATTTTTGCACTTTCTATTCTACTGTTTCCACAGATGATAGCGACATTTTTAGCGAAGACCTCTATTCCGCTTCTTGCCGCGGCGTCGCAGATGATTATAAACGCATTTGCAAACCAATGGGTCTATGGCGTGCTTTACTTTTGTTTTGTATTTATGTTTACGTATTTTTATACTGCAATTACATTTGAGCCAAACCAAGTCGCGAAGAATTTACAGAAAAACGGCGCGTTTATCCCTGGTGTGCGCCCCGGTGGCACAACGTCAGAATATCTTGGCACCATCATCACGCGCATCACCCTTGTCGGAGCTCTCTTTCTTGGTATTTTGGCAGTTCTTCCGCTTGTGTTGCAGGGCATAACTGGAATTACGGCGATTACAATTGGTGGGACGGCGCTTCTCATTGTTGTTTCAGTGGTTCTCGACTTGGTTAAGAAGATTGATGCGCAGACTTCCATACGGGAGTACTGAAACACTCCATAGGTACAGTGGAGAAGTCCTCTTGTGTTTATCTCCATTACTTGATACGAGTTACATATGGACAAACAAGTTGTTGTCATTGCTGGTCCCTCGGGGAGTGGCAAGAACTCTGTCATTAAAGAAATTTTAGAACGATATCCGAAATGTGTTCGTCTTGTAACTGCGACAACGCGTACCATGCGACCAGGGGAGATGGATGGGGTTGATTACCACTTTTTCTCTCAAGAGAGATTTGATTCTGAGCTTGGGCGAGGGACTATTGGAGAACATCGATATGTTCCAGAGCTTGGAACCCATTACGGTATCTACATTCCGGCGCTCGAAGCCCTTATTACGCGGGGGCGTATTGTATTTGCACAGGTTGATATCGAGGGGGCGCGGTTTCTGAAGGACAGGTATCGGGCAACAACCATTTTCATCATGCCAGAATCTCTGGAGCAATTTAAGGGTCGCTTGCGCTCGAGAAATCCAGAATGGTCACAAAAAGAATTTGATGCGCGAATGAAGGTTACTGATCGAGAAATGCGCGTGCATGCTCCTGAGTATGATTTTCGCGTAGTGAATGCGGATGGGAGGCTGAAGGAAACCATAGAAGAAGTCGTGGCCATTATGAGAAAAGAGGGATATACTCTCGGCACATAATGTATGTCAGTATTTCAGCCAATCACTGTTGCCTTTTTTGGCGTGTCGGGTGCTGGGAAGGGGACGCAAGCGGAGTTGCTTGATACCTATTTGTGCGAACATGATCGAAGTCGGGGAGTCATACGCCCAGAAATGGGGACCTTGGTGCGTACGTTTATGCGCGAAGGGACAGTGCTTGCGAAGCATACGGAGCGCATTCAGGCGGAAGGTGGTTTGCTTCCTTCGTTTATTCCCATATACCTTCTTGCGCGATACATGAACGAGAAGTTCACTGGTACGGAACACATTATTTTGGACGGTGTGTGCCGTCGTCCCGCTCAATCGCAGGCGGTAGATGAAATGATGCGCCTGTGGGGGCGCGAAAACGTGCGGGCCATCGTATTTGATATTTCAGAAGAGAGCGCGAAGAGGCGTCTTTTGGCGCGAGGTAGACATGATGATAGTGATGAGATTATACGGAATCGATTTGCATGGTATGAAAAGCATGTTGTGCCCTCGTACAAAGAGCTTGAACGACTCGGGTGGACCATACTTCGTGTAGATGGTGAGCCCGATGTTGCGACTATTCATAAGAATATTCTTAAGATGCTGAATCTCACATGATTGCGAAAAAAAAGACGGAGCGCGATATCCTCCGTGAAGGCGGGGCGCGTCTCGCGCGGCACTTGATTGCACTCACGTGTCTTGTGAAGCCGGGTCTTTCGGTCAAGGCTCTCGAAGATGAGGCACGTGCCCGGGTTTTGAAAGATGGAGACGAGCTGGCTTTTTTGGGGTACACGGAGAGGCGAGGAGGAAATCCATATCCGTCGGGGTTGTGCGTGTCGGTGAACGATACAATTGTGCATTCTCCTGCGGGAAAGAGCGCATATGTTTTGAAAGAAGGAGATGTGGTGTCTCTTGATTTTGGTATTAAGCATCGGGGGCTGTATACGGATTCCGCGGTAACAGTTATCGCGGGCACTGGAGACAAAGAAGATGTGCGCTTAATACGGGGCACGCGAGAGGCACTCGAAGCTGGAATCGGGGAGGCAATGATCGGGAACACGACAGGGCATATAGGGGAGGCGGTGGAGCGTGTCGCGACAAAGTATGGTTTTGGGTTTCCCCGCAATCTTGGGGGGCATGGTGTCGGGCGCGCAGTGCACGAAGATCCGCATATACATAATTTCGGAAAGGCGGGTGAGGGTAGTACTCTCGTGGAGCATATGGTGATTGCGATTGAACCCATGATGACACGGGGGTCGGGGGAGCTTGTCTTGGATTCTGATGGGCACTCATATAAAACCCGTGACGGTTCTCGCTCGGCGCATTTTGAACACACAGTTCTCGTTACCAAAGCTGGTCCAAAAGTGCTCACTGTTGAGTGATATACTTTTTACATGCCCCCAACCATTGAGAGGCCTCGGGGAGTAGCCCCTGAGAAGTTTAAATCTGCGGAAGAGGAAATTGCCTATTTACGCGAGCGGGTGCGGGAAAAAGAGAGCACTTTTGATTCGAGTGAGCGCCTTGAGCGTGATCGCGTCGCGCGTCGCGAGGTGTCTTCGTATGCCGCACTGCCTCCCGCAACCATTCTCCACGAAACAGTGGTCATGCCGGAGCATGAGAGTGTTCGTCGTGCTCTCGCGCTGGAGCCGGAGACGCATGATGTGCAGATGGACGGACTTCTTAGAATTGTTTCTGAACGCGGAATTCGCAATGCCTTGTCTGTTGTGGCGCGCATGAAAAACACGCACCTTGAAGACGACCTCCATCGTGTCCTTGTTCGGTATATTGCAGAAGGACTACCAGAAAAAGGATTTCCCGCTCCGCGTCAGGTGAGTCGCGCGTTGCACCTCGTGTTATTTGAAATTCATCCACAGGCGCACGCGGGCGGCGTCGAAGACGAGCGGCGGCAAAAACTGTCCGATGTACTTATGTCGTCAGAACAGCTCTATGCTGGGTTACTTCCGCTTGTGTCCAAAAACGAAGGCTTCGCGCTTGAGATTGCGGTTCCTGAAGGCAC
Organism: Minisyncoccota bacterium; assembly: GCA_036517195.1. Lineage (GTDB taxonomy): Bacteria > Patescibacteriota > Minisyncoccia > Phycocordibacterales > UBA2100 > UBA10103. The sequence goes on along the minus strand of DATDXU010000013.1, from coordinate 32,741 downwards.
AGAAGAAGCCTCTTTGTACCTTGCGATCCCACGCGCAAAACAAGCTCTCGCGGAACGCCTCATTGCGTCTGTATTTCCAAACGCGCGCATCGAAGAGGCGCGCGGAGATTATAATATTTTTAACTACGCAGGAGAGCATGCTGGGGCGTACGCGACACTCGCGAAGCATCCATCGCTCCCGCTTAAGATGTATGACATGTTTGAGCACGATCCCCTGAATGTGCTTTTGGCAGCATTTTCCAAAATTGCAAAGCATGGTGAAGGCGCCGCGATTCAAATTATGGTTGGGAATGACGGGGATCGGTACAACGCGCACTATAAAAAAATAATTCGTGAGTTGGGGAAAGGCAAATCTCCTTCGGAGGCATTTTCAACTCCCGAAACTACCCTCGGTGAGGTTGCGCTCGACATTGTTAAGACAATTTTCTCTCCAAAAAAGAAAGAAAAAGAGGAGGAACAACAGTATCGCCGCGGCGCGGATCAGGTGTCTGTGGAAGAGGTTGGGCGGAAAGCGCAAAGCCGAATTGTGCCGACACTCATCCGTGTCGTGGCTTCAGCTCCCCACAAGGCGCGCGCGGAAGAGCTTGTAGAAAATCTCATCGCGCCCTTCAACCAGTTTGATAACGCAAAAGGGAATCACCTCGTGTTCAAGAGAGTGTCTCGTTGGGGAAAACAATCATTTTTGCGCGATTTCACGTATCGTCTTTTCAACACCTCGATTGTATATCCTCTTTCTCTGTCTGAGATTGCAACCATGGTGCATTTTACCGCTGAGCGCGTGACGACGTCGCGTGAGTTGAAACGCTCACATACCAAGCAAGCTCCGGCGCCTGTCTCAATACCGAAAGACGGCATTGTGGTTGGTATTAATCGCTATGGCGCCTCGGAAACGAGCGTGCAATTCGGAGCGCACGACCGTCTGCGCCACGCGTATGTCATCGGGCAGACGGGTACCGGAAAAACGGGGCTCATTAAGAACATGATTATCCAGGATATGAAAAACGGAGAAGGGGTCGCCTTTATCGACCCCCACGGGAACGATATTGAAGATATTCTTGCGGCAGTACCGAGTGAGCGCATGCGCGACGTCATTTATTTTGACCCCGCGTACATGCAACGTCCCATGGGGCTCAACATGCTTGAGTATGACCAGTCGCGACCAGAGATGAAAACGTTTGTTATTGACGAGGTGTATGGCATTTTCAGGAAATTGTACTCTGACATTCCGGAGGCGTTCGGACCAATGTTTGAACAGTACTACCGCAACGCTGTCCAGCTCGTGCTTGAGGACCCTGGGAGTGGCAACACGTTTCTTGAGATTCCGCGCGTGTTTGCGGACACGGCGTTTCGTAATCTGAAACTTTCGCGATGTAAAAATCCAATCGTGGTTCAGTTTTGGAGAAAGATTGCGGAGGCGGCAGGAGGGGACCCTGCGCTTGAAAACATCGCTCCCTACATCACGAGTAAATTTGACGCGTTTTTGACCAACGACATCATGCGACCGATTGTGTCTCAAGAGCATTCGGCATTTGATTTCAGGGCTATTATGGATGGGAGAAAAATATTCCTCGCGAATCTTTCAAAGGGGCGCCTTGGAGACAGAAACACTGCGCTTCTTGGGCTTGTCTTGGTGTCAAAGTTTTTGCAGGCGGCGTTTTCGCGTGTTGATGTACGCGGGGAGTCCCCCGTGTTTTATATGTATATTGACGAGTTCCAAAACTTTGCGACTCCGTCAATCGGGACAATTCTCTCCGAGGCGCGCAAATATAAGCTCGTGCTTACGGTGGCTCATCAATTTATCGCACAGCTTACGGAAGATATTAGGGACGCCGTCATTGGAAACGTCGGCACCAAGTTTGCGTTTCGAGTCGGCACCACAGACGCGGAATTTTTGGAAAAACAATTTAAGCCGACATTTACGGCGTCAGATTTAGAAAATCTTCCAAACAGAAACGCGTGCGTGTCCCTTCTTATAGATGGTGTGCCCGCGCAACCCTTCACGGTGCGCACTGTTGATATGCCCCCCTTTGATTATTCGCGTGTGGACGAGATTAAAGAATTTTCTCGCATGATGTACGGCAAGCCACGCGAAGAAATTGAAAGTGGAATACGAAAAAAGTTTGGAGAGGGAGACGTTGCAGAGTCGCACCGGTAGTGTACACTGTTCATTCATATGCAACACCTCAAAGAAGAAAAGACGTTTGTTCTCATAAAACCAGATGGTGTCAAGAAAGGTCTTATTGGGGAAGTGATTCGGCGCTTTGAACAACGTGATTTGAAAATTGTCGCTCTTGAAATGTTTCAGCCGACCGAACACATGATTCATGAGCATTATCCTAAAGATGATGCATGGATTGAGCGTCTTGGTCATAAATCTCTCTCTACGTATGAAAAGTATAATCTTGACCCGATGGAGCTTTTGGGAGTAAAAGAGCCGATGGCAATCGGGAAATTGGTGCGAAAATGGCTCGTTGATTTTATGGTGTCGGCACCGCTCGTTCGCATGGTGGTTCAGGGGGTGCATGCGGTTGACGTTGTGCGTAAGATTGCGGGACCAACACTTCCTTTCATGGCTGATATGGGCACCATCCGGGGTGATTTTTCGATTGATTCTCCCGCAGTTGCAAACACGGAAAAGAGGGCGGTTGCAAACATCGTTCACATATCAGAAACTCCAAGCGAGGCGGCGCATGAAATTAAGCATTGGTTTGGAAACTCTCCCATTCACAATTACAAACGGTACGGAGAGTGACTGTGATATACTACAAGGTAGCGGTAGGTACAAAACCTGCTTGTATAACTAAGGGTTAGTCCTATGCGCTTTGCGCGCCCTTGATTGCTTCGCACTTTTGGTGTGAATGCTGCGGACTCCCACTTGAATGCAACACAGGCTTTGTGTGCCTGCCGTCTCATACACCCCCTCAGCCATGCGGGGGTTTATGCGTACGTATGTGTGGTTGCACTTGGTAGAATACATACATGAGTCTTGTGCAACTTCTCTATATTCAGCTTGCGCTTGTTTTAGTAATCGGAGTGTTGCACCTTGTTGGTTTCGAATATTTTTTATATTGGAAGTTGTGGTGGTATGACATCATACTCCATGCGCTTGGTGGGGCATGGGTTGCCGTTGCCACACTGTGGTTCTTTGGAGTAATGGGGTTGCGCGTGGGTGTGTGGGGCGTGGTGTTCGCCACTCTTTTTGTAGGAGCAGGGTGGGAAGCGTGGGAGTTCGGATTGGGGATGTGGGGAGAAGATGGTTACGCTTTCGATACGGTGCTCGACTTTTGTATGGATGTTGCCGGGGCACTTGGGGCGCTGTGGATTGTGCGCACATATAAGGTGGTACAATAAATGCTATCTATGACGGTTCATCACATGCGCCGTGATACCACAGGGACGATTCCATACCCAAAGAACATGGAAACATTTTCACAGTATGCTCACGGGCACACGCTTATAAAAATTGCAGTGTCTGGAGCCGCGGCAACAGGGTATTGCGGGCTCGATGTGTTTGAAAAGGCAAAAGAAATAGGGAGAGAAATTGCGCGCCAGGGCGCCGCAATTGTAACTGGCGCCACGACAGGGTTCGCGTTCTACGCCTCAATGGGAGCAAAAGAAGAAGGTGGTTTTTCAATCGGTTTTTCACCGGCTGCAACAGAGAGAGAGCATGTTGAGGTGTACAAACTTCCACTTGATTACATGGACATCATTGTATATACGGGCTTTGGGTACATGGGAAGAGACCTTTTGTTCGTACGCTCAACGGACGCGGTTATCATCGGGTGCGGGAGAATAGGGACCATCAACGAGTTCGCTGTTGCGTTTGAAGATAAGCGCCCCATCGGAATTGTTGAGGGTTCGTGGGAAACAGATGAAATTCTTCAGCACATAATAAAATCAGCACACCGCGATAACCCTCGTATTATAACGAGTGGAGATCCAAAGGCGCTGGTCGCACAACTGATAGGGCTTGTCAAAAAAGACAAACAGGAACTCAATTTGGTATACAACAATCGAGACGGGGTAAGTGGAACGGGGAAGGGGGCGGAAGTAATTCTCTAACTTACAGGGATTTTACTACTCGTTCGAATGTTTCTGGATGATCAGTCGCAAGAGTTGCAAGTGATTTTCTGTCAATAAGCACATTTTTCTTCTTGAGTGCCCCAATGAACGTGCTGTATGAGTATCCAAAAGGGCGCACGGCTGCGTTGATGCGGAGTGTCCACAGTCTCCGTGCTTCGCGCTTCTTTGTTTTGCGGTGGCGAAATGCGTGTACTCCCGCGTGTCGTATCGCTTCGTGCGCGACGCGCTCTTTTTTCGAGCGACCGAAACGATACCCCTTTACTTGGGAGAGAATATTCTTGCGGCGCTTATTTTTCATTACTCCTCGTTTGACACGTGACATGGATGGTATGGATTACGAATAAATATTATGAAAGAAATCGAGAGCGGTCACTGGCCGTTAGCGTAAGGGAGACAGAGCGGCGGCGGCGCAATATACTCTTGCCACTGCGCTTCGCGTTGAAATGATTGTGGCCGGGGGCCCTCGCAATGACTTTTCCGCTTCGCGTTACACGCAGGCGCTTCATATATGATTTGTTTGATTTCATATTTTTATGTCGGATACTACATTCTGCACCTTCTGTTTTGGGGCCTGTCCCGCCTTTGGCGGGGCTTGTTTCTTGGTTGCATCCCGCTCAACAACGACCGATAGTCCCTTCGGGCTTTTCTTAATCTCATCGGCGATTTTATACGATTCAGGGATTATTGCAAGGAATCTTTCGAGGCGCTCCTTGAGGAATACGAATTCCATATACTTGTATCTACCCCACAAGAAAAGGTCTATTTTGACGCGGTGCCCCTCGCGGAGCCACTCGGCTGCCTTGGAGGCCTTGATGAGCATGTCTCTTTCCGACGTACCAATTTTTACCTGAGTCGTTTTCGTTTCTGTTATATGAGTGCTCGCGCGTGTCTCCTTATCTTTTTTCTTTAACTCGTACTTGTATTTTCCGTAATCAATGATTTTTGCAACGGGAGGTACCGCATTCGCGCTTATTTCAATGAGGTCGAGCCCGGCGTCAAGTGCCGCACGTATTGCATCTGGCGTTTTCATAACCCCAAGGTTTTCTCCCCCAGAGCCAACAACACGTACTTCAGGAGCTCGAATTCCTTCGTTCATGCGAATGTGCTCTTTCTCTTTTTGTGATGTGTACTTAGTGAATCCCATTGGAGAATGGCACTATACCATGTTATTTCGTAAAGTAGAAAAACTCTAAGATGATGAGCGCGAACCAGCCAGCCTGTAGAACAAAGAAAAGCAGAATCTGAATAAGTTCAAGAAACTGATGTCTCGAGACGCTAAAGTTTTCTGCAACGATGGTATAGATGTCTTCCAGAGACTCCAATTTTTCCTGCACGTGTCTTTTCCACTCGTCAAACTTGAACTTTTTTGAAATGCAGTCGTAGAGGCGCGCGGAGTACCAATCACCGATCAGTTTTATGTCTCGGTCAATTGCTTCAAAGTCGGCGATTGCCTCTGTGCGTACCCTTATGATTTCTTGGAACGCTGTTGCAATGTCGCGTTTATTTTTCATGAGGGATAGGGTGGTGGGCACGGTAACGATTCCAAATCGCGTTACTTTATGAAGACGCTCGTCTAGTTCTTTATCAAGGGAACGGTAGCGCAGAAGCTGGAGGTTGGCTGTCTCAAACAAATTAACAACGTCATCCACTTTTCCTTCTACATCAAACACGAACGCCCCGTCCCAATCCACGATAACTAAATCATCTTTTCCGTACTTGATCTGGTTTGACAGAGTGTAGTGTATTTCATTGTCATCAAGCGGTATGCGCTCTGATTTTAAGAATGCGGCAATGTGGGGACTCTTGTTGAAAAATTGTTGCGGGTCTCCGCTGTAACCCGATACGAGCGCGATTGAATACTCTTCACTCATGTCGAGAGATCCACCCTGTTTTTGAGATATGTCTTGGCATGCCTCAACCAACTGTTCTCGAAGTGTGAGGGCGTTTTCTGAGAAGATATCATCTACCTCAATCGTTGCTTCAATCAGAAGATGGTTTGGCGGGTACGATCTGATAGCAAACTGCGCTGGGAGCCCGCCGATGTTCTTCGTGAGTTTTTTTGCCTCAAATTGCAGAGGAATTGCTGAGGCGGAATGCTTTGGGGCGCTTTCGGAAGGTTTATATTCCAAAACAGTGCCCTTTTTCAGCTTTTTGGCCTCGGAAATGACGAACGATATGATTTTTTGCATAGGTTCGTACCCATTATGATGTCAGGGTATCAAAAATCAAAACGCCTCGGTGGTGAGCCGAAGCGTGGTGTGGAGGGGGGAGGTGTTTCCTCGTGCGTCCACGTGGCGACCCTCCCCAACCCCCTAGTGGCGGCAGTATTCCTGGGCCGAGGCGTGGCTGTCCGCACTCGCGGCTTGGCACACCAAGGAAATCCAGGCTACCGTCGGGAGCACACAGCCCCCATTTTTTCGTCAGAAAAAACTCTAGTTTGTCGGCGCCATTAGGGAAACTAGCTTATGACGACCTCAACGTCACGCCAATAGCCCTTCGGGCGCGAGTGCGCTCGTTTCATTCGGGTCCTCCGAATGTGGACAGGCGAGGGCGTTCGATACCGCCCCGATCCCATCCATTTTTAAGTATATCAGATGTACAAAATTTGTCAATAGTACTCACTTTCGCCATCTTTTTACGGGCTTGCATTGTGTAAACTAATAACCTATACTCTAGGTACTAGGTTTAATAAACACACACTATGAAAAAACAATTGCCGACAAAGAAGATGAAATCGTTGAAGTGCGCAAAGCAGGCGCGCGGGACTCTTGAGAGGGTTTTGGCCATGATCGAGCAAGATCAATACTGCCCCGAGGTTATTCAACAGGTGGATAGTGTTATTGGTCTCCTGAGGTCAGTGAAAAAAGAGCTTTTGGCCGGACACCTCGATACCTGCGCCCTTAATCGGCTCAAAGAAAATAAAGAGAGTGCGATTAAGGAGTTACTGAAAATCTACAACCTTTCACATTAATCTATGAACATGTCTCGCACGTTCAAAATAAAAGGGATGCACTGCGCGTCGTGTGCGGGCATTATAGAAAAGACATTCAAAAAAGTCGCAGGCGTAGAGTCTGCTGAAGTTAATTATGGAACTGAAACAGTGAAAGTTGCGTACGATGATTCAAAAACCAACCCCCACGTCCTCTCAAAGACAATTGAGACGCTCGGCTACTCTTTGGTTATACCCACGGCAGACATTTCAGTTAGCGCAAGAGATATGGGCATGTCTTCCGATGAACATGCATCTCACCTCGGGCTCGGTCAATCTAAAAAAGAAAAACTCGCCGAGCTTGCGGGCATGAAGACGATGGTTATTTCGTCAATTCCACTTACTTTGCTCAGTATCTTCGTCATGGTATGGGAAATTCTTGCCCAATCTTCTATCATCAGCCCATTTTCATATGTTTGGGCAGAATTTTTCCACCACCTTCTGCCCCTTCTCGCGACGTACATGCTTTTTGTGGTCGGCAAACCATACCTCATGGGGGTGTATCGATTTTTTCGTTACGGCAAGGCGAACATGGATACACTTATTGGTCTCGGCACAGCAGCGGCGTATCTCTATAGTTTCGTCATAACCGCTTTTGAAGAAACACTACGACCGTTCGTCAACGTGGAATATATGTACTATGACGTAACGATTGTTGTCATAGCTTTTATTACCCTCGGCAAGTACCTGGAGAGCCGCTCAAAATTAAAAACGGGGGACGCGATAGAAAAACTTCTCAACCTTCAGGCAAAAACTGCCCTCGTGATTCGTGACGGAAAAGAAATCGAAGTATCGGTACAGGATGTACAACACGGCGATTTTATAATCGTAAAACCTGGGGCAAAAATCCCCGTTGATGGGGTCGTTACCGAAGGCGCATCATTCATTGATGAGGCAATGATTACGGGTGAACCTATGCCTGTTGAAAAAGGGGTTGGCGATACTGTGGTTGCGGGAACCATAAACACGAATGGCACCGTTACTTTCAGGGCAACAAAAGTTGGCTCGGAAACGCTCCTTGCACGCATCATTGCCATGGTCGAAGAGGCGCAGGGAAGCAAGGCACCGATTCAGGCGTTGGCTGACAAGATATCAGGCGTCTTTGTGCCAATCGTACTCGTCATATCTTTTGTTGCCCTTGGTGCGTGGCTTATTGTTGGCACGCAGTATCTTGGTTTTGCGCAGGCTCTTTCATTTGGTCTTGTTTCGTTTGTGGGTATTCTTGTCATCGCGTGTCCGTGTGCCTTGGGGCTTGCCACTCCGACCGCGATTATCGTCGGTGTCGGTAAAGGAGCGCGGGAAGGTATTTTGATTAAAGACGCGGCGACTCTGGAGAAGTTACACACAGTGGATGTCGTTGTGGTTGACAAAACCGGCACGATTACTAAGGGCAAGCCGGAATTGGTGCATGTGCAGAATATGTCACGTCTGTCCGACGAGAAAATCATCTCCATACTTGCCAGTCTTGAAAGCAGGTCGGAGCACCCGATCGCTCATGCTGTTTCGGAGTATGCAAAAGCACAGAAAATTTCAATGTCACCAGTCTCTCATTTTACGGTTATTGAGGGCAAGGGGGTGCGGGGGACGGTCGATAGTGTTGAATATTTTGCCGGTAACACAAAGGTACTGTCTGATCTCACACTGTCCTTTGATTCGAAGACAATTGAGGCGGAAACTACGCAGGGTAGAACACCAGTTATTCTTGCGACCAAGAAGGAAATTCTTGGTGTAGCCATGGTTGCTGACGCGGTTAAGCCGGAGTCAATTGAGGCGGTAAAAAATCTCCGTGAGCTTGGGATCAAGGTCATCATGCTTACGGGAGATCACAAGAATACCGCGTCTGCCATTGCCAAAGAGGTGGGTATTGACGACGTGATGTCCGAGGTGCTTCCGGGCGACAAGCTTAACAAAATTAAAGAGTTGCGAAATCAGGGTCATATTGTGGCAATGGCGGGTGATGGTATCAATGACGCTCCGGCTCTTGCGGCTGCTGACGTGGGTATTGCCATGGGGACTGGCACAGATGTGGCAATTGAGACCGCAGGTATTACCTTACTGCACGGAGATATATCGAAGCTTGTGAAAGCGATACGGCTTTCCAAGCTTACCATGCGTGGCATTAAGCAGAATCTTTTTTGGGCTTTTATATATAACATAGTCGGTATTCCCATTGCCGCGGGAGTTCTCTATCCCGTATTCGGGTGGATGCTGTCGCCGGTGTTTGCTGGTCTTGCAATGGCATTTTCGAGCGTTTCTGTAGTGTCCAACTCATTACGAATTAAAGCAAAAAGTTTATGAATGAGTCGAAAACATATATGTGTTCCGCGTGTGGCTTCAGATACCAGGAAGAATCTTGGGCAAAAAAATGCCTTGAGTGGTGTACGATACACAACTCATGCAATCTCGAAATTATTAAACACGCGGTTTCCGATACCCGAACTCTAAAAACCTACACGTTCAATGTCCATGGAATGCATTGTAATTCGTGTGTGGTTTTGACCGAAAGCGAACTCAAAGACCACGAGTTGGTTGAACATGTGGTTGCTGACTTGAAAACGTGCTGTGTGGAAGTGAAAGGGGACTTTGGGGGTAAAAGCGACATAGAAGTCGCGCAAGAATTAAGTCCGCTTCTTGAAAAGCATGGCTATAAACTTTCTCTCGAAAAAGAGCAAAAAATAGTGCGGTGGTCTGATTTCAAAATAGCACTCCCGACTGCGCTCGGATTCATAGCATTTTTTGTTATTCTGCAAAAGCTCGGCATCGTTAACCTTATAACCACGGGGGAGGTGAATTACGGCACGGCGTTTCTGATAGGGCTCATTGCTTCCGTATCTACGTGTGCGGCAGTTGTGGGGAGCCTTGTACTTGCGGTGTCGGCGAATTTTGCAAAAGAGAACGACCCTTCGGTTCAGCTTGGGACAAGCGCGGTGGGCCCGCAGGTGTTTTTTCACATAGGACGGCTTGCCTCTTTTTTCATTCTCGGTGGTGTGATAGGCGCTGTCGGCTCTGCATTCCAGCTTGGTGCCTCGGGAGCGTTTTTGTTGAGTTTCATTGTTGCCCTTGTGATGCTGCTACTTGGTATAAACTTACTCGATATTTTTCCGTGGGTGCGTAAGTTTCAGCCGACCTTGCCTGTGTTTCTTTCACGCCACATTTCGGACGTTAAGAAAATTAATCATACTCTTACACCAATGTTGCTCGGTATCGTTACATTTTTTCTGCCGTGTGGATTTACACAATCCATGCAACTGTACGCACTCTCAACTGGCAGTTTTATGACTGGCGCGATGATTATGTTTATATTCGCTCTCGGCACACTTCCGGTGCTCGCGCTGTTAAGCTTCACCTCGCTTGGCATACATGACAAAATAAAATCAGGAATATTTTTCAAAACCGCTGGGCTCATCGTCATCTTCTTTGCCCTCTTCAATCTCATCAATAGTTTCGTGGCGCTTGGAGTGCTACCGCCAGTTTTTAATTTTTAGTACAGTGTATATATGAAGGAAACGGTTATTTCAATCGTAATCGCAGGGCTCCTCATTGGGGGAGCCATTGTGTTCACAAGCCCTAGTACTACTACTGCAGTCAACAACGTTTCTATTGTTGACGGAAAGCAGATTATTGAAATAGGAGCAAAAGGAGGATATGCACCGAAGGTTTCTGTCGCGAAAGCAGGTATTCCGACCATTCTGCGTGTCCAAACTCGCGGGACATTTGATTGTTCGTCTGCTCTCGTCATTCCCAGTGTTGGATACAGAGAGAATCTGCCACCATCCGCCGTTACGGATATTGAAGTTCCCGCACAAAAATCAGGGTCAACCCTGCAAGGACTGTGTGCGATGGGGATGTTTAATTTTAAGGTGCAGTTTAATTAAGGATACGGTATAGGGGGGATGATATTTGATTACCCACATGCAACCCAGGTACACAATGTGTGAAAAAATATTTTTCATTTTTTTATTGTCTTTTTTCTTGAATGTACTGTGGGAGCATATGCACTCCTATCTGTATGCTGGCTACATGGGTGGGGCAATAACCGAAGGTATTCTTTTGCGAGCCTCTATCGTTGATGCAAGTATCATAGCCATTTTGTCTCTTCCGTTTGTGTGTATTGCAGTGGCGAGGAACTGGAGTTGGATTATTATTGTGATTGGCGTTTTAATTGCAGTGGCGATTGAGTTGTATGCTCTCCACACTGGAAGATGGGCGTATAACGAATATATGCCAGTGATCCCACTTCTTTCTATAGGTGTAACTCCCACAATTCAGCTTGGGCTTCTTGGATATCTTTCATACTGGCTTGTCGTGGGAAGAAAATAATCATGTCTGATGTGTATTGGGAGGTTTAATCTTCGGACGGTTTTTTTGCGGGAATCTCCCGCGACTAAAACTTTTTTGTCAAAAAGTTTTGTCTGGTCACAGATATTTTTCTGCTGAAAAATTCTGCGACCTCAGCTCGGCGCCATTGTGCCTTCGTTTTTGAAATGTTTCGAATATTCACATTTCAACACCGTCTCACGGCCTCGCAAGTTTGCTCGGCATCGTTCCGCTGTTCGATTCCCGCCGGAAGTTATACTTCCTCCAATTCTCGTGACATAAAGAAAAACCCCACACAAGGTGAGGTTTTTCTTTATGTAATGGAGATGGCGGGAATCGAACCCACGTGCAAGGAAAAATATGTGCATGATTCTACGAGCGTAGATTCATCTATTGTGTTTAAGAACACGTCATCGAAGATGAACAGAAGTTGGTGTGTCCCGAGTCCTAATCTTAGACGCGTATCGGACGAGGCGCGTCAGTGCTTGAAAGTTTACGCCCAGCGGATTTACTCAAGCTCTACATCCGTGGACGGCTGGCTTACGCGTAAGCGAGAGCCGGCGCAAGTGTTACTCGATTCGCACTTGAATTTTTATGGCGGATTTAAAAGTCACCACAGCTTTGCTCGCACATACCTATATCGATTTCCCTGTCTAAGCCGATCATCCCCCGTGAGATAAGAATCTTTTTGTGTAATGGTGAGTGTAAGAGTTTAAAATTCGTTTGTGATCTCTTGTACTCGTGTTACCTTCTTGTTTCGTTATCTCACGGGGTGCGACCGTACAGGTCTAATATTATGGAGTATATTAAAAATTTTCAGATGCGAGGCGCGGAGAAAGTGGTGCGCGAGGCGTACTACTGTACGGTGAGCGTGCCACAGAGGCTCTGCAACGACGCAGCTGACATTTTTAATTACTCCTATTTATTTTTCAATGTACGTTCTATTTGTCGCTTCCAGTCGCGTTCTTTCAGGTATTGGCGCTTGTCTTCTTTTTTCTTCCCTCGCGCGATAGCTAGGAGCAACTTCAATACGCGCTTTTTATTATACACCCGAATAGGGATAATTGTCAAGCCCTTCTGGCCTTCGGCTTCTGCGACCTGCAATATCTCTTTTTGGGTCAAAAGCAGGCGCCTTGGGCGTTCGGGGTCGTATTTCACCGGCGCATTGGCTTGTTGCCACGCGGGGATGGACGCTCCGACGAGGTATGCCTCTCCTCCACGGACGAGGATGCGCGCACCTTCAAGTTTCCCGCGTTTGGCGCGCAAAGATTTTACTTCCGTGCCAAGTAATTCTACACCCGCCTCGAATTCTTCGAGGATGGTGTACTCAAGATGCGCGCGTTTATTTTCTATAAGTGCCATGGTGTACATGATACCTAATTTTTGCGTCTAAGACCCATGGTTGGTAGAAATGTAGTACTGTGGTATAAAACACAGAACATGGCTTCTCCAGATTCTCCAAAAGACCCCCGTGTCAAAAAGGGTGCGCCACACAAACATCAGCCGGAAGGTCCAAACCTATGGATGCAATTCGCGATGGCTCTCGCTATTTTTCTCGTTCTTTCGGCGGGGTACTCACTTCTGCAAGAGCATGTGTTTTCTAAGGACGCCGAGGTGTCGCTTTCGGAACTCGCGTCCGATATTGCTGGAGGACGCATCGTTTCGATTAAAGTAAAAGGAGACACCATTGAAGCGGTGTATACGGATGAAAGTAAAAAAACATCCAAAAAAGAAGTGGAAAGTTCGTTTACTGAAACTCTTACAAATTACAAACTCACCGCGGAGCAAATTTCCGCGGTCACAATAGAAATAGGGGAAGAGGGGGGTGTTCGGTTTTGGTTTTTCCAGCTGGCGCCGCTTCTTGTTCCCATTCTTCTCCTTCTTGGAATTATTTGGTACTTGTCGCGCCAGATGCGCGGAGCTGGTATGCAGGCGTTTACCTTTGGTCGTTCCATGGCGCGTCTTGTGTCTCCGGAAGATGAAGTGCAGCGCGTGATGTTTAAAGATGTTGCTGGAGCAAAAGAGGCAAAGGCGGAACTTACAGAAATTGTTGATTTTCTGAAAAACCCCAAAAAGTTTATCCAAATCGGGGCGCGTATTCCAAAGGGCGTGCTTCTTATGGGTGCATCTGGCACGGGGAAAACTCTCCTTGCGCGGGCGGTTGCTGGTGAAGCCGGCGTTCCATTTTTCTCAATTTCTGGCTCCGAATTTGTTGAGATGTTTGTCGGGGTTGGCGCGGCGCGCACGCGCGATCTGTTTCAAACGGCAAAAAAATCCTCCCCTGCGATTGTATTTATTGATGAGATTGACGCGGTCGGGCGCATACGGGGGACTGGGGTGGGTGGGGGAAACGACGAACGCGAACAAACACTCAATCAAATTCTTGTAGAAATGGATGGTTTTGAACCGAATGAAGCACTCATTGTTCTTGCTGCCACAAACAGGCCGGACGTTCTTGACCCCGCGCTTGTCCGACCCGGGAGATTTGACCGTCGGGTTACGATTGATTTGCCGGACAGGAAGGACCGTGAAGATATTCTCAACATTCACGCGCGCAAAAAGCCGCTCGGGCCAGACACGAATCTTTCCGTGATTGCGGAGCGTACTCCGGGGTTTTCCGGAGCGGACTTGGCAAATATTATGAACGAAGCGGCGATTGTCGCCGCGCGTGAAAACAGAAAAGAAGTAACGCAGTATGACCTCATTCGTTCAATTGAAAAAGTGATGCTCGGGCCCGAGCGCAGAAGCCATGTGCTGAACAAGAAAGAAAAAGAAATTACCGCGTACCATGAAGCGGGGCACGCGCTCGTTGCGTCCATCTTGCCGTTTGCCGACCCTGTGCACAAAATATCAATCATTAGTCGAGGCCGCGCCGCGGGGTATACCCTGAAGCTCCCGTTTGAGGACCGAAGAATGCAGTCGCGCAAAGAATTTCTTGATGACATTGCAGTGTCTTTAGGGGGATACGTTGCAGAGAAGATGGTTTTTGACGACCTTACCACGGGCGCATCGAATGATTTGGAGGTTCTAACTGCGCTCGCGCACAACATGGTGACACGCTATGGGATGTCTGAAAAATTTGGACCCATGACGCTCGATGGTGCATCGGGGCGCATGTTGTTTGGTCAAGGACTTGAGGGCGGAGGGGAGCCCTCGGAAGAAGTATCTGCACACATAGATGCAGAAGTAAAACGCATAATTGCAGGTGCGCACAAGAAGGCGGTGGACATATTGAAGAAGCACAGGGGCGCGCTTGATGCGATTGCGAAGAAACTTATTGAAGTTGAAACAGTGGAGCGTGAAGATTTTGAAAAACTGTTAATCGCACACGGCATAACCCCTAAAAAGAAAGAGGATATAGAACATCAGCCGATTGTGTAGGGGGTGTTTGTCGGTGCGCGCGTTGCATCGTGTTATACGGTTCTGTACGATAGTAACATCCCGTCTGTAGCTCAATTGGTTAGAGCACCGAGCTTATACCTCGGCGGTTCCTGGTTCGAGTCCAGGCAGACGGAATTAGTTGACAAAGTTTATTTTAAGAGTATAATTAAAAGTAGCGTAACAATGGGAAAACCGGAGTATCTCCGGAGAAAGGTTTGTCATGACGAAGTCGAAGACGGGGCCGGCGAAAGTGCCGGCCAAGAAGATCGCTCCCCCGATGGGGACCGACTTCATCGCACTATTCAACAAAGTGGTCGGTGAATTTCCGATCACACAAGCGGTAGAGGAGTCGAAAGGTTTCTCGGACCGCTTGGATTGGATCATCGCGAAGCACATGGGCGACGCGTTGGAACAAATCCCGACATACTTCACTCGTCGTGTCGTGGATCAAGCGGAGTGGGGTATGTTCAGGAACATCCCCGACATGTGTGAACTTTTTCCCGGTGGTCCCGAGGGTTCGGATGTCGAGGATGATGCGTTCGGGCACATCGGCGACATGCCGCGGATGCCCAACAACATTCCGACTCGGCTCGGCGACCCGAATAAGGTCTTCGGTCACATCGCGGAGATGCCGCGCTGGGCGATGTGACCCAGCAGACGCACAGGTATGCGCGTCGAACGAAAACGAAAACCCCAAGCAAGGAATGCTTCGGGGTTTTCTTCTTTTATATTTTTAGTATTTTTAAAAAGAAAGCCCCGTCATGGTGACGGGGCGATTGTTTTCACGAGATACTTTCTCAAAAGAGCGATTGATAGCAGGGGAAGGACGAGCCCCATGCCAATTGAAACCCAAAGCAAAGTGCCGAGTTCCTTGAAGTCGCCCGGGATTATTTCTCCCGAAGGTCCACGCGTTGCTTGTGTCACGACCCATATCTCATTCATCCACGCGGTCGCTAGGTCTGCTGTTGCGAGCGGTAGGTTCATGAAGCTCGCGGAGAGAGCAAACCATGTTGCGGGACTTCCTCTTCGCGCGACAACGGCAATGAGCGCGAGCATCGGCACCATGGCAAGTTGGCCGAATGGCGCGGACACCGCCGAATCAACGAGCGCGATTGAGCGGGCGCCAAAACCGAAGTGTTGTTCCGTGTAATGGTGAAGTCCGTAGTACATGGCGAGTGTTGGGAGTGAAAGAATCGTGCCGACGATAGTTACTATGACCAGAACTTTTGTTACGGATTGATTGCGGAGTGAGCGCGCCGCAAGAAACAATCCGCACAGTCCGAATAGGGAACCAACAAGTTGCAATCTACCCAAAAACGCACGGTCAAAACCAAGTACTTCAATCTGCCACCACGAGACACCCGCGCCCGCGCTTGGCATCGCGCGGAAGATGAACACTACGATACCTGTTGCAAGGAGGGTACATGCCTCTGTCCACGATAAGGTGCGTCCCAAAAGGAATAGAAAAATTCCAATTGCGAGCACGTTACCGACGAATACTATCTCCGCTTTTGCAGGAAGTGAACTTGCACTGACAAGAATCACGAAGAGCGCGAACCCGAAACCACCCAGGAGGATTGGCATGTTCCATGAGCAACGTTTCACGGCGTTTTGTTTTAGCCAGAGTGCTCCCGCGATTGACATGAGCGGGACGACACACGCGATGAGGTATATATTCTGGTAGGAAAAGTTTTCTGCGATATGGCCCGCGAAGAGGGCGCCGACAACGCCTCCTGTCATGAGAGCGATGCGCCCAAGCGCCTGAATACTTCGCGCGTCCCGTTCGTCTCCAGTATTTAATTCTGATGTGAGCGCGTCTGCCGTAACATCTTGCATCACAAGACCTACCGCCATGACGACGGCTGCGATGAAATAAATATTGATAGGTTCTCCAAGTTTCATCACGGGTCCCCACGCGCCAGCGAGTCCCGCAAGCATGAGGTATCCGAGTGTGACGAGGGATGCACCTGCGAATATATATGCGCGGCGAGGCGAGCCGAATATCGGTCGCGCATCTACACATTGCCCGAAGAGCATTTTCAGCGTCCACGGAATTCCCGCCCAAAAGCCAGCGAGGGCAAGTTGGGCTGGCGTGAAATGTAGTACTTCTTTTGTCCAGAATGTGCCCGCAACCGCGGTGATGCCAGTCAAGCCGTATGCGAAGTACACCATGAGAAACGGCACGTATGCCACGCGCATGGCGTGAATTGGTTCCAGTAGTTGTTCTCGGAACCATTGGTATGTGTGCAACACGCGATATTCTCCTTATCCTAGTCTTTCGTAATGCTTCACTTAATAGAGAGGTCTGTCAATTGCGCGCCTTGTTTTTCTCGTGTGTATTGCGACATTTTGTTCGCGTGCAACAATGGGGGAATGGTACGAAGAATACTACTCCAAGCAGGTGTCGTTTTTTTACTTATGCTTCCGTTGTTTACGAGCGCCTCAACACTAGAAGAAGTGCGGTTGAAGATTGAAGATTTACAGCGAAGAATATCTCTCTTGCAACAGCAAATAAACACTCCAAGCGCGAGCCCTCTTACCGTACAAGAAAGAAGAAATTTTCTTTGTCCGAATGTTGGAGTAACGCTCCGCTTCGGCTCTAGCGGGAACGATGTCGAGCGGCTTCAGCAGTTTCTCGCGCTCGACAGCACGATATATCCGGAGGGTTTAACGACTGGATACTACGGGTCTCTTACAGAGAGAGCAATACAGAGATGGCAGACACGATTTAATATTGTTTCAAGCGGGACTCCTGAAACGAGCGGCTTCGGGGTTATGGGTCCGCGTACCGCCGCTATAATCGCAGTCAAATGCCAAGAAGTACGCGGATCAGGATCTTCTGGTGTTGTGACTTCGCAATCACAAGTCGGAGGATTTATACGAGTAAGTCCGATTGCGGGCCCCGCCCCACTTTCGGTTGCCGTTGAAGCGATAGTTAACGTGACTAATTCATGTGATGCCGCGACGTACATTGTTGAGTATGGCGATGGCTCCATAGCAACTGTTATTCCGGTAGCAAAAGGTGTATGTAGGGAATTGAAAAGCACCCTTGGACATATATATCAATACGGAGGGACGTACTATGTTACCCTCTCTTCCGGTGGGCATAGGACGCAGGCGACCGTTGCTGTGTCTGGTTCTTCGCCTTCAACGCCATTGGTACCAACGCCACCAGTCGTTGACGCGACCTATGGAGGAATTTCGATCACGTCGGATCCAAGCGGGAATCCGCTTACGATTGAAGCGTCGTTTGATGTTGGAGAATGTGCCGAATACAAACTTGCGTGGGAAAACGGAGGAACGCCAATTATTTCGTCTCCGCAGTGCACATCAGGCACGGTAGTCACAAAAACATTCACACATACGTATCCTTCACCGGGTACCTATGTCATCACACTCGGTCGTGGTGGCTCTCAGATAGAGCGCGTTGATGTCGTGATTGTATTGGATTAATATATACATGATGCACTCCATTCGGGCACTGTGTGGCACTTTTGTACTCGCTCTCGTGTGTGTACCTTTTGTGTCCGAGGCGCTTTCTCAAGATGAAATCAGAGTACAAATTCAAGCACTTCTCGCAGAATTAAACGCGGCGAAACAACAGCTGACGAATCTTACCGTGCCCACTATTCCAGCGCCCGTTGTATCGGCCACAAAAGGGTATTGTCCAGACCTTTCGCGCTCGTTATCCCGCGGAAGTCGCGGATCGGATGTAAACGGCCTCCAATTATTTTTGACATCTGCCGGATACTTGGACAACTCGGCAGTCACTGGATTTTTTGGTCCGATTACAGAATCCGCGGTTAAAAAATGGCAAAGCGCGTACGGTATTGTGTCTTCCGGCTCTGCAAGCGAAACGGGGTATGGGGTTGTGGGATTCCGTACTCGCTCCCTCATTGGTCTTAATTGCAATCTGACCCCCGGTGTTTCCGGTGGGGTTCTGCCTGTTCAAGAACAGACGTGTCCCACCGCCCCCCCTCCTCTTACGTATTGTTCGACGGGGTGGCAAGCAATTACCGATAATCTCGGGTGTACGCGTTCGTACAAGTGTTCTGTTCCCTTGGCGCAGGTTGGTTCGTGTACACCGTATGAAACGCCGGCGTGTTCGGGTGGAAATCTGGTATCGCTTGGAGTGGACGCGAGTGGGTGTAGCAAGGGGTATCGCTGTGATACGAGCGCAAGTATGTGTGCGAAAGAAGCGACTGCGGCGCAAGAAGATTCATACGGAAAGATATGCACCCAAAATATTTTAGGATTGCGCTGTCCTCATGATACGTCGTATACATTTTCCGCGACAAATGGATGTCTGATTAGTTATTTGCAATCTCGCAACTGGACAGACGCAACAAACACTGGGACTCTTCCTCTTACTGTCAGTGTGTCTCCGCAAAGTGTTTTACGTCAGCAAAATCTAGTCATTTCTTGGAATGCATACAACGCACCGGCAGGTTCAAAGGTGCGTCTGGAGGCGTATCCTTCTGGCACGACACCGTACGAATGGAATAACGACAACGGACTTACCGCCGATACGTCGCAATTACCCACATCCGGCTCATACACGTGGATTGTCCCTGCGTTTGAAAGAGCGATTATGGCAGATGCTGGGTTTGGGGGGTTTTCCATGCCAGCAGGTCAGTACGTTATTGTGGCAAAACTATATTCAGGAGATACGTGTTGGGGGTTTTGTGCGGGAGGGATCGGGCGCACTATTCATGCGAAAGTTACGACATCTCCGTTTACTGTACAATAGCTCACCCCCTGTCGCATAACCAGTTACCGTACCATTACTTTCTTATACTTTCTTAACTCACGCGGTCGGCAGAAGTAAGAAAGTAGTTGAGAATAGTGAATCATTGTATTTTTGGGACGCTACCACAATTCTCTCTTCGTCTATTTCCGCTGGCGTAGGCCGAAATGCGCACGGATCGGTTTGTCGTATTCGATCGCATCGGCGATGATGTAGAGCATCTGAGTTCCAAGTTGTAGTTCTGTTTTGAGGAGGGTAATGATGTCTTCGCAATCATAGGGGAATACCCACACGCTATTTTGGAGACGCACAAATCCAAATCCCGTTAGAATTGAGCGGATTTTATCGCGGAGCGGCCGTCTTTTTTCTGGAATATCAAAAATAAGCATACGCCATTTGCGATCCCAACGAGCCTTTTGTGGCAGGGGATTTCCCAACACTGCTCGTTGTGCCACGCTTCTCCCTTTTTCCGTAAGCACCATGCGTGTTTTGCCATGCGAGCATTCAAATTTCACGAGACCCTTTCGCCTGAGGCGACTTGCAATGACGTAGAGACGCTCTCGCGGATCTCGTTTCACAAGCCAATTAGGGTCTACGCACTTGAGCAGTTTTACCATATTGGGTGCGGTAAGTGCGACTGCCACTATTCCTACAGCTGCGAGCGTGCCAAGGATAGCGGTTTCCAACTGTCCGCGACGCAGACGTCCACGGGATTTTGTTTCAAGAGTTCCCATATATTACTTTCTTATTATATACGGTCGTATAATTTAAGAAAGTAATGAATTGTGAAGGTTTGCAGCGGGTGGGGTGTGGGGGGTGATGTTATTCGGAATGGAGCTTTGTTGCAGCATGCGCGACTTTTTGCGCGAGAGTGGGATGTTCTGAAAGTGTTGGGTTTTCGAGGATGAGTTTTTTTGCCTCTGCGCGCGCCGCTTCAATGAGGCGCGGATTTTTTAGTGCTTCCATACCGAGGTCCGAGATGCCCCATTGTTGCGTTCCATACAGACTTCCCGCTCCTCGCGCCTCAAGGTCTGCTTCGGCAAGTTTAAATCCGTCATCTGTTTTTTCAATTGCGCGCAAGCGCTTCGTTGCGATTTCACCCGACGTTTCTGGTATGAGAAAGCAGTGGGGGGGGTGGGATGAACGCATGACGCGCCCGCGAAGTTGATGCAGTTGCGCCAAACCGAACCTCTCGGCGCCTTCAATCGCGATTACTGTTGCGTTTGGAACATTGACCCCTACTTCTACGACCGATGTCGCAACGAGAATGTGTGTTGTCCCGGCAACAAAGGCACTCATTGCCGCATCCTTTTCTTTTGTGCTCATCGCGCCATGGAGTAACCCAACTGAATACTCTGGAAATATATCTTTTTTGAGTCGTTTTGCTTCCGCTTTTACCGACGTTGCCTGAAGCGCGTTCCATTTTTCTGGGTCCGGCTCCTCAATACGTGGGCAAATAATATACGCCTGTCGTCCCTTTTCCAATTCACGTCGCATCACATCGTACGCTTTCTCTCTTTCGTCTCGCGCGATGATTGTTGTTGTAATTTTTGCGCGTCCAGGTGGCAGTTCGTCAAGAACGGAGATATCTAAATCGCCGTAGATGGTGAGCGCGAGTGTGCGCGGGATGGGGGTTGCGGTCATGCTCAAGAAATGTGGCGAGAAATCTCCCTTGCGGGCAAGGGCGCGTCTTTGCGCCGTGCCGAATCTGTGCTGTTCATCAACAATCGCATACGCAAGATGTTGAAATTTTACGGATTTTTGAATGAGCGCGTGTGTGCCGACCACCATCGCAATTTCTCCATTCGCCACCCATTTTAAAAGTTGTGAGCGGGATATGTCTGTTGCTTTTCCTCGCGTAACTTTAGAGGGGAATTTTTTACACACCTTTCCCGTGATGAGGGCTATGTTGATTGGCAGGTGACTGAAGTATTCTATAAATGTTTTAAAGTGTTGCTCTGCCAAGATTTCTGTTGGCGCCATGTATGCCACTTGCAGCGTTCCGCTTTCTCGTTTTGGTGGACGGCTATGCACCACGGCGTAGGCGCTTGCCGCCGCGACAAGCGTTTTACCGCTTCCTACATCTCCCTCAAGGAGGCGCGCCATGGGGTGCGCCTCACCCGATTTCGGGTTGAAGTCGTTTATGATGTCTTCTGTTGCCCGACGCTGTGCGGATGTCGGGGAGATTGTTAGGGAGGCGATAAATTTTTCCGCATATTCGTTCGCGTGTGTAATGGGGAGTGAAGTGAAAGTGTCGTTTGTTGCCCTTTCCCTCGCGCGGGCTACCTGGAGTGAGAAAATTTCTTCAAATGCGAAACGTTTTCGCGCCGCTTCTGCCTCCCTCGCGTGTTGCGGTTTGTGTATGGCAATGAGTGAGCGGGCGAGTGTTGGCAGGTTATAGCGTTCCCGAATTGAGAGGGGTATCGGATCTCCAAGCGTTTCATGTACTTTCTGTGCGCATATTTTTTCCAATGCGTAGTAAAACCATTTTGAAGTAATTCCGCGGGACTCTGGGTAGACGGCGAACAAGGACGACTGTCTGGTCTGTTTTTTTGTTTCTTCCGGCACGAACAATCCTTTTTCTTGTGCATTGGGTGTCGTTTCAACTTCTGGGTTCGCGATGTACGGGCGTTCTTTTGTTCCACCGACAGTTCCGGATACTTTGACGACCGTCATTTGTGGAACATAGGAGGCCATGTACGGCTGGTTGAACCACATAACCTTGACGCGTCCCGTTCCGTCTTCGAACCACCCTTCGGTTACCGTGCGTCTACTTTTCCATAATTTTCTAGCCTTAAGTTTCGAGAGGGAACCAATGAGGGTTACTTTTGTTCCCGGCACGACATGTGACGCTTCCTCGGAAGCTCCCGATTGTTCATAGCGAACGGGAAAGTGATACAGGAGGTCGTATATGGTAGTGAGGCGTAGTTTTTTTAAGGCAGTTGTGTGCGGCGCCGTCAGACGAAAGTGCTTCTCTATTGGGTCGGCAGGAGACATATCCACAGGGCGTCTATTTCGTTCTTGCAAAGAAACTATCCATACGTATTATGGTCGTGTTAAAAGATAATAGCATACGTACACCATGAATCACGGTGATACTGAAGAGGAGGATACTGAGGGTGGAACACCTGAAGTACTTCCTCCTACGGGGCTAGGGTTGGGTGATGATGAAGAGGGGGGGTTCGGTATGCCAGAAGAGAAGGAGTGGGAATAAGGTAAGGAACGATAATAGAAAACCGCTTTGCGCTCAGAATGCGTGGGGCGGTTTTCGTGTGTGGGGTATCGCGCAGTATGATAGGTAGATGACCCGCTATTGTTTTTTAAACGGCAGGATTGTTCCATTGTCTAAAGCGCACCTGTCTTTGCAAGACATAGGAATTATTCGGGGGTTTGGATTTTTTGAGGCACTTCGTTCATACGCCCGAGTTCCATTTCACTTGAAAGAACACACGGCACGTCTTCGTGCCGGAGCGAAACATTTCAATGTGCGTGTTCCGTTCCCAGACGCTCATATTACAGGTGTGATAGACACACTCATTAAAAAAAATATTCCACACGGGAGAGAGGCGAACATTCGCATTATGCTTACGGGGGGTACTACCGTGCGCGGGCTCGAGTTCAGGAAAAGCGCCCCCACATTTTATATTCTTGTTGAACCATATATGCCGCTTCCCGAACCCATGTATCGGAATGGGTGTTCACTTATTGTTGAAGAGTTTGAACGGCAGTTTCCGGAACACAAAACCACGAATTACATAGAAGCAGTTTCTTTGCAAGAGAAACGCAAAAGGGCGGGGGCGATTGAGGTTCTCTACACCGCGGGCGGTTTTGTGCGCGAATGCGCGACCAGCAACATTTTTATTGTAAAGCGCGGTGTGGTGAGCACTCCCGGACGGGGTATTTTAAAAGGCATTACGCGCGCGGTGGTGCTCGAGGAGATAAGACGTTCTGGTTTTCGTGTGTGCGAGCGCGATGTGTCTGTCGAGGAACTATATAAGGCGGATGAGATTTTTATTACCTCAAGTTTTAAGGAAGTGTTACCCGTTGTGAAATTAGGGAAGCGTCGTGTGGGGGAGGGTGTAGTCGGTTCTGTCACAAAAAGCAGTATGTGTCTCTATCGTTCTGCGACACAGTAGCGCGATTGTTGTGTCAAGAGCTTGTATTCCTTCTGGCTGATAGAGTTCCAGCAGAGTCTCTCTCCTTTTGTCCACACATCACCTGGCAGTTTCTGTCAGAGGTACGGTGGCACAATAGAGATGGAAGAGACGGAATGTCCTTTGAGTAAAGGATACAGAACAACAAGAAAGAGGAGACGGAAAATGGCCAAAACGGTTTCGAACAAAAATCTCACCCTCGTTGCGATCTCGGGTCTTTCGTGGCCCACCATGAGTCGTAAATATTTGATCCAATTGGTCAAAGATGCGG
This sequence comes from Minisyncoccota bacterium, assembly GCA_036517195.1. GTDB lineage: Bacteria > Patescibacteriota > Minisyncoccia > Phycocordibacterales > UBA2100 > UBA10103. The sequence goes on along the minus strand of DATDXU010000013.1, from coordinate 8,799 downwards.
TTGTGAAAGATGATGCAAAATGCGCCCTTAGCGCGGGCGGCACCATTGACGGTAAGCACGTTGAAGGGGAGCTCAAGGCTCAACTTAAGTGGCACCTCAGAGAAATGCGCGCGATTGCTAGGAAGAACAAGGAACCTTTTGACATTGACTTCACAAAAGAACAATTTGAGAGTGATTTCATTGCTGATCACGCCCTTCGGTTAAATGCTTTTCTGCCAGTATTACCGAATGGTGTGAACTGGCACATTGCAATCGCAGAGCGTATCTATGATCGGCCGATTGGCGCAAAAATTCTTGAAAAATTGCGCGACATGCGCAGTGATGTACGCCTGCTCGGCACTCGCCGAGAAGATGGTTTCTACGACCACGAACCAAAGTTTCCGGTGCTCATTCCCGACTTCGGGGAAATTCGTATTCTGATGCCGAAAAGCGCTCCGTGGTTTTCAAAAACGATTTCGAATCTCGTACAGCGACTGATGAGTGCATATACGGCGCGCTCACTTTCGTTGAAGCCGAATCTTGTGATCGTTGGTTTGACGGGTACCGCGGTGGACTTGCCGTCGTACGATGGGGTGCACGTCGTGTCGGTTCCTGCTTCGGGTCGGCTTGCCGAACAGAAATCAACCGAGCACATGATTGGGGCATCGGTCATTAAGATTGCGGAAAACGGGCACGAGGGTGCGCGCGTCGTAAACGGCGTGCACAATTTTCGCCTTCCCGTATTTCTTGAGAAAAGCGTGAGCGTTCCGAGTTCTCTGTCCAAGGTAGAGCAAGCGGCAATGCGCGCACTCCTTCCTTCGGATGCGAGTCCGAAGACGGTTTTGTTCCGCATGAATGCTGAAAAGAAACCTTCGAAACACAGTAAGAATTGGACGAAGGAACATGCGAGCGAGGCTTTGAAGAAACTAGTTGCAGAAAAGCTCGTTGTATATTCCAAAGCATCAAACCAGTTTGGTATCAATGAAGAGTTGCGCAAGAACGTGGACATCACAATGGGCTCGCTTTGGAAAGGCGCGCGTCATGTGAAGCACGTGATTGTGTCGTGCGTGCATGGTGGCGCTACGGAGACCCTGTACTTCACGTTCATCGATAACACTGTCCGCTTGTGTCTGGACGCCGACGCACTCATTGAGAACGGCGACTTGATGCAGGGTATCGCGCACCAATATGAGTACAGTGGCGCACTTATTCCTATTTCGTACGGAGTTGACAAGCAGGAGATTGCCAACGCATACATGCGCGCCAAGATTCTGCTCGGCATCTTTGAGGCGCGTCTCAAAGACCCGAAAATGGGAGCACAGGGAACTGCCGAAGAGGTTTTGAGTCGCTGTCTCATTACGTACGTGTACAATACCGGCAACCACGATATGTGGGTGTACCACAATCGGGGTGCGCTCCCACTGAAGCTGTTTGAGAGCACGCTTCACATTCGTCTTATGGGTGAGATACAGCGTCTCTTGGAAGAGCACAAGGTTGTTGCGACTGCGCAACAGATACAGAAAGCTCTTGCCACAAAAATAATCCGTGTCGGTGAAGACCTTATGGTGGAATTGAACGGCATTATGGTGGGTATCAAACATCCTCATAAACCGCGAACGATGCTGAAGACTGGCCGTATCCAAGAAGTGGGTGATTGGATGTGGCGCACAATAGATACGCATCACAAGTATATGGCCGGGAAGGCGAATAAAAAGAAGCCGCTCTCGGTTACCTATGTGGCTAACTACCACGAAGCGGCGGCGACGCATCTCACCAAGTATGATCGAACTGTACTCGGTGTTATGACTGGCTCGATGTTGTTCAAAACTCTCTTTGAGGGTCATAGGGACAAAGTTATCGACTTTGGTCCAGCGGTTGTTACCTTGCACACGAATCCGGAGGGTCAGCTTCTGTATTCGGAAACAGAGTACGTCACACACATTGATGAAAGAGATAAAAAATTTATCTTCACGAAAGATATCTCGACCGAAGCTATGTTGGGGCACTGTTTGGCGTTGATGAAGTACATCGGCATCGACCCCAAGGCTCTTCCGTGGCGTTAAAAGGCACAAGGCCTTTTTCCGCCAGCGCTCACTCGGAAATGAATATATGCATATATTCATTTCTCTCGCCTCGCTTGGCGATAAACGATTCAGCCCCCAGCTGCGCTGGGGGCTTTCTTTTTATGGCGCGCTCACACGGAAACGATTTTTTTGTGTGTCAATTGTTGCGATTAATGGAGGGTGTGATACTCAGCACAGAGTACAGGGGGTACATGAGGAGTGTGCGTCATGGAACCGTTGGCGAAGCTTATAGAGCACTGCGCGCGCATGTATGGTCGGTACAACCGCCTCTACGTGTCGCATGCTGATCGCATCGTTGTCATGAACTTGTCTATTGATAAGTTGCAAGATGGTATCCGCAAAGGTATTGGACATGATGTTCTCGCTTCATATGTGTCAGATATCATGGTCGTGACGTTCCTTTGTGTTGATGCGTACGGTGTTCCGTTTGTTGAAGCTCTTTCTGCTAAGTATCCGCAGAGCGGATGCGCGTATTGCGGGCATCAGCCGTGCCAGTGCAAGGGGACTAGGAGTCCCGCCGAGATCCAATCTCCAGACGCGAAGCAGTTGCAGTGGTCGCTCGAAGAGTGGTCTAGGTACTTCGAGAAAACGTATGGACCTAACAACAAGAAACGGGGAATTCACTTCGTGCTCCTGCGCCTTTTTGGAGAAGTGACCGAATTAGCCGCGCTTCAGTTGCCGTTTGCACACCACACGCGCTCAATGGAAAAATTCGAGTCGGAGATTACCTTTGAGCTTTGTGATATTTTTAGCTGGGCAATCGCGGTTGCGTATGTACTTGACGTAGACCTAGCTGTCGCTTTTTACAATCAATATGGCGTAACGTGTCCGGGGTGCGAAAAAGAAGAATGCGAATGCACCCCTCACTAACGTATTTCACACACACATCCCAGAGGTCCGACCTCTGGGATGTTTTTTGAAACTCAGCAGTTCCATATATGGAACTGAACTATTGTATGTTCCTACCACAATCCCGCTCCCCAAAGAATAATTCCAATCACGACGGTTGTGTTTACTACAAGCCACAGGGTATAGGTGATGATGATGGGAGTTTCCTTGTGCGCTATCCCATATACAATCCACGGAATATCAAACAGGGCGTATGTCGCCCACGTTATAAGCGCAAGGTCGGAGGCATCATGGTATATATAAATTTTTGCGATTTGCGGAATACTGACAAGGGGGCCGACAATGCCGACAAAAATAACAGCGCGGTCAAGGAAACGTTTCCATGTAGTGCTTGCGGGATATGGTTCGAGTCGTTTGCGTAAGTGGAGATGATGGCGCGCGCGCATGCACCAATTGTACCTTGTTTTCGCGCCTCTCTCGGTCGAAAAAAGTTGCCCCGCTGACAAACAGCGGGGTAGAGTGCATTTTCGGTCGGAATCAAGCGCGCCTGTCAAGCATACGGTTGATCGCTTCGCGATACGCGATGCGATCCATGGCATCAAAGATTCCATAGCGAGCGAACATGTCGGATACCATGTCATCCGATGGAAGCTCCGACCCGATTTCTTGGAGCATCCTCTGGAATGTATCCAGGCACAAAGCTCTGCCGTGGGTCGTCGCTACGGCACCAAGAACTCTCTCTGTGTACGTAGATTCACTGGACATCAATGTCCTCCATTCGGTGTGTATAAGTGTATAACCAACTTATTTTTACGCTCTGCCCCCCAAGAAGTCAACTTCAGACGTGGCGCATTATACGTACAGGATTTTTGCCTGGTAGATAGTCGAGATGGTGAGGATACTTCCCATAATGATAAACAGGGCGTCAAAAGAGTATGCATTGATGATGAATCCTCCTATAACGAGTGCCACACCGGATACTATGTGGCCTGTGCCCGCGGAGAGTCCCCAGATGTATCCATCCTCTGTGTCGTCTCCGGAATACAGGTCGTACAGCGCGGACCATGTGGGGTTCGAAAGCGCGAAGGCGACTCCCAAAAGAGCCTGCACGACGAATAGCTCAACTGTTGAATTCACGGCGAGGTATCCAAAGGTCGCGAGCGCGTTTAATCCGTATCCCGCGACCATAAGGCGCTTGTGGCCAATCCTGTCTCCCAATGTTCCGACAACGATTATTCCAATGCCGGTTACAACAAGGTACGTGGCGTATGCCCAAGAGATTTCTAGAATATTTCCCCCGATTTTTTCAGCAAATATAGCAAACAGGGGGCCGAGCATGCCGACGCCGGATATCCACAGTATATTTCCCCACAGCAGAATTTTCTCAGGTTTGCTCAACATACCGACAATCGTATCATGTGCGCGAGTCGTCGGGAGTGATAATTTTCTTTTTTCTGAAGGTTTCGTCTGCATCAAATACATAGTGATGTATTTCGCCAGTCCCGATCTCAAGGTCGCAAATACCTGTGTCGCTGATGTTTTCAATTTTTTTTGCAAGCGTTCGCAGGGAATTCATATGCGCCACAATCAGGATGTTTTTCCCGTTTTTCAATTCTGGCACTACCCGTGTTTCAAAATAGGGGACAGCGCGCTCGTATACATCTTTGAGGGATTCGCCTTCGGGTAGTACATAGTCCCAGCTTCTGCGAATGCGTAAGAACTCTTCATCACCGACATCTTTTTTGACTTGCCACTTATTTTTTCCCGTATAGATTCCATAATCTTTTTCGTTCAACGCATCTGTTTTAAAAATTTTGAATGGACTCCGCGCTTCGCGCTGTATGTAGTCCAGTGTCTCTTGCGCCCGCTTCAGGTTAGAAACATGGGCGTGGTCTATATGTATTGTGGCGAGGAGCTTCGCTGTTTTTTGTGCTTCCGCAATGCCCTCTTCGCTCAACGGAACATCGGTTCTGCCAGTCCATAATCCGGCTTTGTTCCACACCGATTTTCCATGCCTGACCAAAAATAGCTGTGCCATTGCTACATACTATCGTATGCGTCTTGCTTATAAAAGAAAAAGGGAGTCGCTCATCCGGACTCCCTAAGGCAACTCTCATTGCTCGTAATGCTTGTAGGAAACTTTCAGCGGCAAGGGTTCTAAAAAATCTGGCGCTTTACTTTTGCCGACAAGAATCTTGTTCTGACCAATTCCTTCATATACGCCAAAATGCAAATGGGGGTATGTGGCATAGCCGGTCTGTCCCGAAAGAAAGAGGGTGTGGCCGCGCCTGACACTCTCTCCAACTTTTACACGAAGCGAGTTCCACAGTGCGTGCCAGTACACAGTTTCCTCGCTATCTTCGTGGCGAAGGATGACACCATTGCCAGCGTAGCTCATTCTTGGATTTTTGTAGGAAGTACTCCACTCGCTCACACAATAAATCACCACACCATCTCGAGCCGCTAATACCGGTGTGCCAGGTGGCATGTAGAAATCGATACAGTGTCGATGTCTGCCTTGGTGACTCGGCGCGGTACAGCGTCGAATGTCTGGGTGTGGTACAAAAGGTATGTGGTAATGAGCCATTCTCGCAACTCCCGAAAGTTTCCGTAAGAAACCATAGCATTTATTTTGTGTTTTTACAAAAAAGAAAAAGGGAGTCGCTCATCCGGACTCCCCAGCCTTTGTTTTGTCACTTACTCGGTTAGAAATTTTATGATTTTTTCGTCGCTTGCGAGGGTGTTTATTTCTATCCAGCCGCGCTCGTTTACCGACCCCGCGTCAAACCACGGCCACCACTCAGGAAAAATAGACACCCTCGCCTCCTTCGCCTTTAGGAGGGCTTTCGCGAGTTCGGGGTTTTTTTGTGCCCGCGTAAGCAGATCTTTGCACGAGCCTCTAAAGAGACCCGTGCAGATAAATCCATACTTGTCGGTCTCGTTCTCGAGTGTTTCTTTTGCCACCCTGTTCGCTAATGCAGTCGCGACGGCGTCCTTCTCTGAAATTGACGAAGTTACGGTCACAACCGCAAGGGCTCCAAGTGCCAAGATCCCAAGTCCAATGAGGACTTTCTTCATTGCGTTTCTCCTTTTTCCATTGCCACCCTTACACTGAAGACAGTATTATGCTCTTATTATCAATAAGTCAAGTTTCTATGAAAAAAAGCCCAATAGTATTTCTTCAGGCAGTCATTGTTCTCATGGGCATCGTGGCGCTGGCTATTATGATTCGGTTTCCCCAAACCGAAGGGAGAGCCGCAAATTTAGACCTGTTCAGCATTTATACCGACCTGTTCATTGTGTATATGTACCTCGCATCTACTGCATTTTTTGTTGCACTGCATCAGGCATTCAAGCTGCTCGGGTACATCGGACAAAATAAAGTGTTCTCACCAAACTCCGTGAAGGCCTTGAGGACTATAAAATATTGCGCAATGATACTCATCGGCTTTTTTGTGGGGGCAGAAGGCTACATTTTTATTGTCTCACGCAAAGTGGAGGAGGATATTGCCGGCGGAGTGATGATGGGCGTTATCTTGATTTTTGTCTCTGCGGTGGTAGCCACTGCGGCGGCTGTGTTTGAAAGAATTTTACAAAGTGTCGTCGCTCAAAATCTTTCGAACCCCTCTCCACTCTCGTAATGATGACCGAAAATAGCACCGTGACGGTGCTATTTTCGGTCATTACGGAGAGGGAGGGATTCTCCTTCGACTCAATTCTACGCCGACGCGTAGAATTGGTCTAGGCACCAGCTCACTGCCTCGCCTAGCTTGCTCGGCAACGTTCCGCTGTTCGAATCCCTCACGCAGAGCGCGAAGGCGCCCTGCTCCTCTCCGTTAAGAAAATCACGCCGTATATACAGCGGATTTTCAAAAACGGAGAGGGAGGGATTCGAACCCTCGGTCCGGTTACCCGGACAACACCTTAGCACGGTGCCGCACTAGACCACTATGCGACCTCTCCAATTTTTGCAGTATACCTCACTCTGTAGAGAATATGCACGTACCATTACGCTCTCGCCAGTGCAATTGGTGTAACAGTGGCGCCAACCTTTTCAAGAGTGCGAGTCGCTTCAGCAAGAGTTGCTCCTGTTGTCGCGACGTCATCAATCAAAAACACATGAGTTCCGGGAACAATTTTTTCATCCGCGGAAAAAGCACCGGACATGTTTGTTAGTCGCAGGGCGCGCGAAAGGTGTGTTTGCGGTTTTGTGTTTTTGACCCTGATGAGCGCTGTTGGTGCGTGTGCGGCTAGCTCGCCGTTTCTGTATCCGCTCGGCAATTTTTGAATCACACTGTCGGCCTGATTGAATCCGCGCTCGTATTCACGTTTTGCGTGGAGCGGAATTGGAACAATGAGAATGACGCGAGAAGAAAATGTACGTTTCGTCGCGAGCTCTTCTTGTAGGTAGTCGGCGAGTATCTCGGAAAACAATATCGCGGAATGTTCCGAGTTGTTGTATTTGAGCGCCCGAATGCAATCCTCGACGGCCTTGTTTCTGTAGTCTGCGAGCGTTGTGATGGAAATGTCGCACAAGTCATGTGCGGATGGGTAAACATGCAGGTCAGACAATGTATAGGTGTCCGCTCGGACACTGCGCTCGTGGCGGGGAAGCAGTACATCAAGCGCGGATTGTATGAGTGCAAAAAATTTCATGACGTATATCGTATATACTGGAGTTTCATGTCTCAACTATCTGAGAAGCGCTGTATACCATGCGAAGGGGGTACTTTGCCACTGTCTCGAAGCGAGGCGGAAGTTTTTCTGAAACAGGTCAATGGATGGGCGCTTTCAAAAGACGCTTGTGCGATTCATAAAGAATTTAAGTTCAAAAATTTCGCGCAGGCGATGGATTTTGGAAATGCGGTTGCTCGCATTGCAGAGGAGGAAGAACATCACCCCGACCTCTCAATTTCATGGGGAAAGGTTGACATACATCTGACGACGCATGCAATCAAGGGTTTGTCGGAAAATGATTTCATTCTTGCGGCGAAGGTTGACAAGATAGCGTAGGTTGTAGTACAATGCTTAGAGTTGAAAAGGAATAATTTTGCCACAGCGGAAAGGAGTTGAGAACATTCTCATATTCTCAAGAATGTGAGAATGTCGTACATCGAGGATTTTCCGCTGTGGCAAACTCCGGGTGAGCTGGAGAGCTATCGGCATGTAATTAGTTTAAGGAGGATGACGCCATGGCTACCAAGACCATGACCGCATCTGCAAAAGACGCTGTAATGAGCGATGGCCAGATCGACACGCTGGCCAATAGCCTCCGTGATGCTGCGCGCAAGCACCGTGAAGAGGCTCCGAAGGATGTGGCGCAGGAAGCGCTCGGCACCGAGAATCTCGGCATGATGATGTGGACGGTTTTCCGCAAGCTGGTCGAGGAGATCAGCAGGTGGATTGTCCATGTCGTCTCGGTCAACCGTACGCGCACGCCGCAGCAGTCGCTGGACGCTTGCGGCCGCAAGCAGTACGTCGACAAGAAGATCGTCAACGCAATGCCGCGCGGCACCGGCGACAGGGTGAAGCTCGTCTACTTCAAACCCGACGATTCCGCCTACAAGGATGGGTGGCTCTCCTGCGCTACGCTCGCGGAGGAGTACAAGAAGCGCGGCCTCGTACCGGACCCGCAGGCGCAGATCGACGACAACGCGGCGAATCCCGAATTCGCCGACACAACGCCGAACGGCTGCCAGTGGGTTGACGCGGACGGCAACTATTGCTGCGCCGCGTTCGATCGCTGGGACGGTGAGCGGTTCGTGGACGTCTACCGCAGCGACCGTGGCTGGCACGGCCACTGGGCCTTCGCGGGTGTCCCGCAAGAATCTTTGCCCTCGGGCACTTGATTCTCTGCACTTGCGCTTAGGGGCTTTGCTCTTGGCTC
>DATDXU010000012.1:0-8255 GCA_036517195.1 Minisyncoccota bacterium | reverse complement strand
AACCTCCAGCACAAAATAAAAACACCGCATCGTACGTATTAGGAAACCCCAAAAAAGGCACCACGGCAACAAAAAAACCAGACAGCATGATAAGTGTATCGGTGGTCATTACAGTACATACTAGCTCTTCGGCTCTAAAATGACAACAAATTCCCCCCGCACTTTCTTTCCTTTTTCTAGATGGCGTGCAACGTCATCGGGCTGTCCTACGATGACTTCCTCGTGAAGTTTCGTTACCTCACGGACGATGGTTACGCGACACCTGGGCGCGACGTCATGCATCTCTTTCATAAGCTTTAAAATCCTGTGGGGTGATTCATACACAACAACAGGAATAGTACTTTTTCCAATGCCAACGAGTGCCGTGTGTCTTCCTTTTTTGTGCGGAAGAAATCCAAGAAATACAAATCTGTCGCCCTGTATGCCGGCAATGGAAAGTGCAGTTGTTATAGCAGACGGGCCAGGAATTGCTTCAATTAAAATCCCCGCTTCGCGAACGCGCGCGACCAATCGCGCACCCGGGTCAGAAATTGCCGGAGTCCCCGCATCAGACACCAGAACAACGTGCTCTCCTTTCAAAAGACGTTCTATAATTTCAGGTGCTTTCTTGTCCTCGGTCGCGTCGTCCAGGCGGTGTACTGATTTGTGGAGTCCATAGTGTGTAAGTAATTTTGCGGTCACGCGCGTATCCTCCGCATATATAACGGTGCATTCTTTGAGCGTCCAGAGGGCTCTAAATGTTATATCCCCGAGGTTTCCAATCGGGGTTGCCACAATTGACAGCTTGCCAGTCATGGAAAGACCCTATCACCTTGAAGCAGAAAAATGAAGCGTCACGAACAAGCCCACAGCATCCCCATGACACCGTCAGGCTCAACGGCTTGTTCGTGGTGCGGAATCCCGCACCGAAGACCGTTCGTTCCTAATTACGCAAATGGTCTTCTGGTGCGTGGAGAAAACACGAACTACTCTGTATGCAACACATGTTCTATTGCCTTATACACATCCCCCGCTCCCATGGTGCATAGGAATGTATCTGCTCCATAGAGAGAAAACTTTTGAACCGTTTCTTCTATTCCAGAAATCGCTTCGGCGTGGCCTCCGCGCGAGTTAATAGCCTCCGCAAGGGACGCATGATTGAAACTCGGGTCGGGCATCTCGCGCGCGGCGTACACCGGAAGGATAAAAACTTCATCCGCCAACGCGAGAGCGTCGGCAAACCCGCTAAATAAATCCCGAGTACGACTATAGAGATGCGGATGGAACGCAATGACGAGTTTCTTATCGGGAAATTTTTCCTGCGCCGCCTCAATAGTTTTTTTAATCGCTGTTGGATGGTGGGCATAATCGTCATACAACAGCGCCCCCTTCGGAGTTATGCCTTTGTATTCAAATCTCCTCCATACTCCCTTAAAGTTTTTGAGCACTTCGTCTACAACAGAATTAGGTATATCGGGACACAGTGCCTGCGCCGCGGCTTTCGCCGCGCGCGCGTTCATTCTGTTGAATTCACCGACCAAAGAAAGTTCTGGGACATCTTCTTGTGTATAGTCCACGACAGACGCCTGCACATTTTTAAGAATTGGAGCAATGGCAATGTCTTTTGGTGCCGTCACCACAACACCCAGAGGTGGCACACGCCCCGCCGCAGTTTTGAATGTATTTTGCAAGTCAGTGAGTGACGGGAAAAAATCTGTATGGTCCCACTCTGCGTTTGTAACCACTAAAACTTCAGGAGAAAGTTCAAGAACATGATTTTTATACTCACACGCTTCAACAACAAAAATATCAGAATTCCCTGCAAGAAAATTGGACCCCGTTAGAGACGCTTCGCGCTCTAACGGGGCAGGCCCCCAATCGCCAACAATAGAGCCCACTATAGCGGTCGGTTGTTTCCCTGCGTGTTTCAGAATTGACGCAATCATTGCCGTCGTGGTCGTCTTCCCGTGCGTTCCCGTAATTGCAATTGTGCGCTTTGTTTTTGAGACTTCTCCGAGCACTTGAAAATATGACAGCTCTGGTATACCCTTCGCGCGTGCAAAAGCACGCTCCACATTGTCTTCCGGAACCGCATCACTATAGATGAGCAGTTCTGTGTCCTTTTGAATATGCGTAGCGTCGTGCTCAAAGAATACCTCAATACCCGCCCTTTTTAATATGTCTGTCGTCGGAGATGCCTCTCTGTCCGACCCGCTCACACGCCCTCCTTCATGTTGCAACAATTGCGCAAGCGCCGACATTCCAATGCCACCAATCCCAACCATATAAATATTCTTTTGAACGTTCATATCGTTTTAATTATATTTAAAAACTGGTCATTTCTATCGTACTCGTTCTTAAACATGCCAAACGAGGCGAACGCGGGGCTAAATAGTATCACATCGCCACCATGTGCTTCTTCTAGGGCGTAACCGAGCGCTTTTTGTAATGTGCCTGCTTCAATAATTTTTAATTTTGCGTTTTGATTTTTTAATTTTGATTTTTTAATTTTTTCCGTTCCCGTCCCCGGAATAAACACTACCGCCTTGCACGTTCTTTTTATCTCCTCCACTAGCTCGTCCATATCCAGTCCCTTGTCCGCCCCGCCCAAAATCAGCACAATGTTCGACCTACGAGGTCGAACATTATCGTTGAGTGCTTTTAATGCTGCAATCGTGGCTTCCGGTGTTGTTGCGTTATTATCATTGTATATTTTTACACCATTGATTTCACGAATAAATTGCAAGCGACCCTCGACACCCTCAAACGATTCAAGTCCCGCGCGAATATCGTCTTCGGCGACACCGAGTGCCTGGAGTGCCGCAACAGCAAACGATGCGTTTTCCCTATTGTGTTCTCCTAGTACGCGCAATTTCCAATCGCGCGGAATTGAATCTGGAACTATGGGGTCAAGCGGAGGACTCTCCGCACGCACACGATCTGCAATCGCTCCCCCCACCACAAGCACGTCATTTGTTTTTTGATAACGAAAAATATTCGCCTTGTCTCTGAAATAGTCGTCTGTGTTTTTGTAATAATTTTTGTGATCCTGTAGAAAATTGGTGAACACTGCTATGTGCGGACTGATACACAAATCTCCAAACCCTTGCAACTGCCACGAATCAAGTTCGAGCACAACAATATCTCCGAACGTAATGTCTGGCAACAACGCGAGTGTAGAAACCCCGCGCACATTACCCCCAAGAAAAACATTTTGCGCGCCTGCCTGCCGGCAGGCAGGAATTAGAGAATGGTGAATCATGTGAGTAACAGTTGATTTGCCGCGCGTGCCAGTAACCCCAACAACACGTGCCCCCGCCTCATCCGCATATTTTGCACATAGCGCGGTCGACATATACACAGGCACGCCCGCCTTTTTCGCCCACGCGACCTCGGGTGCATCAAACCGAACTCCTGCCGCCCGTATCACCATGTCACTCGAAGTAAAATCTTCTTTTATATGTCCGCCGAGATGCAGTGATATGTTTTTGTACTTTTTTAACCGCTCCACCGACTCCTTGAGTTCTTCTTCATTCTTTTTGTCCGTCACAGTAACGATAGCCCCACACTCCGCCAAAAACTCCGCGTCTCCCGCGGCGCGCCCAAGAAGTCCGAGACCAAACACCGTTATACGTTTGCCACGAAAGACGCTGGAGACATCCATGGGGAGCATTGTACCCCGCCAGTGAATGGTGGCGATACTTTGCACCTAAGATGCTACGTCACCACACATTCTAGAGTGCGTAATTATCGTGTACAAAAATTACATTACTTTGAGCATGCGCAAAGCGATAGAAGAATGCAAAAAAGAGAATTGTTATACCCACATACATTGCCGTGTTCAACAGGGCGTTTTGTGTGCATGTTCATTCGCCACCATCTACTGCGGGGTTGTACGCACAACAGAACACTTATCCACATTTTCTCGTTTGGGCGCAGAGGCAAAAGAGGACATCCCCCGAGAGTGAATCACTGGACGACCCCCCTCTTTTGTTTCGCGTTTTATTATCCACATCCATTTTTGATTTTTCACCGATAAAACTTCCCTACAATACTATGTATATCTGTATGGCACCTAAACGCCCACCACACCTAGAAACAATCATCAAACGAGACGGGGCCGTTGTTCCTTTCGACAAAAGTAAAATTGTGCGAGCAATTGAACGCGCGTTATTATCTTCTGGAGAATTCAAGGAAAACGTTTCAGAAAAAGTTGCTGATGCGGTTGTTAAGAAACTTATAGACCGTAAAATCTCAGACACGTCGTTTACCCCAACTGTCGAGGGAACACAAGATATTATCGAAGCGGAGCTTGTGCTCCAAAAATTCCCCGCAACAGCAAAAGCATACATTTTATACCGAGAACAGCACGCAAAGTTGAGAAAAGAGGAGCGCAGGGTATCTGACGAAGTACGCTCACTAGTACAGGAAAGTAAAAAGTATTTCCATAATCAACTTTCTGAATTTGTTTTCTACAGCACCTACTCACGGTGGCTCGATGACAAGGGGCGACGAGAAACATGGGTTGAGACAATAGACCGCTACATGTCGTTCATGAAAGAAAATCTTGGAAATAAATTGAAAAAAAATGAATATGAAGAGATCCGCGCATATATGCTCGCGACAGACGCGATGGGGTCCATGCGTCTTTTGTGGAGCGCGGGAGCACCCGCGCGCACCAGCAACGTGTGCGGATACAACTGCTCATTCATCGCACCGGAAACATGGCAGGACTTTGCAGAAATTATGTACATCTCAATGTGCGGAACGGGAGTCGGTTTTTCAGTTGAGCGACAAACAGTAGAATCTTTGCCAATTATAAAACGACAAACAGGGAAAAAATTACAGACGTACACAATCGCGGACAGTAAGGAGGGGTGGGGCGATTCACTTTCTCACGGCATGCGCGCGTGGGCAGAAGGACATGATGTCGCATTTGATTACAGTAAAATCCGTCCGCGAGGCGCACGCCTCAAAACTATGGGGGGGCGCGCGTCCGGCCCCGACCCCCTGCGCAGTCTTTTGGAATTTACACGAGAAAGAATGCTCGCGCGACAGGGGCGACACCTGACGACTCTCGATGTGCACGATATAATCTGCAAAATTGGCGATATTGTTGTCGCGGGTGGAGTGCGTCGCAGTGCGCTCATTTCCCTCTCCGACCTAGACGATGTAGAAATGCGAGAAGCAAAGAATGGTCAATTTTACCACTCAAACCCTCAGCGCTCCATGGCAAACAACTCTGCCGTATACAACCAAAAACCCACCATGACGCAGTTTTTGGATGAGTGGCACAATTTAGTGGTGAGCGGTTCCGGAGAACGAGGCATTTTCAATCGCGGAAGTTTGAAAAAACAGCTCCCCGCGCGAAGATGGAAGGTGTTTGAGGAAGGATACTGGACCAGCGGAACGAATCCGTGCGGAGAAATTATTTTGAAATCAAAACAATTCTGTAATTTGAGTGAAGTGGTAGTTCGAGCAGAAGATACAGAGGAAACGTTGATGGAAAAAATCCGCATAGCGACAATCCTTGGTACCTATCAAGCTGGACTCACCAATTTTTCTTACCTTTCGCCTGAATGGAAGAAAAACTGTGACGAAGAGGCTCTTCTTGGCGTATCTATGACCGGACAGTGGGACAACAAAATCGTACGCGACCCGCAAGTACAGCGCCGCCTGAAAGAGGTCGCCATCGAAACAAACCGTCGCTATGCAAAACGATTCGGCATCAAACCTTCAACCTGTATCACCTGCGTAAAACCGTCTGGCAATGGCTCACAGTTATTCGACTCCGCCTCTGGCATGCACCCACGACACGCGAAATACTATATTCGACGCGTGCGCATTGAGGGTCACAACCCGCTCAAAAAACTTCTGGAAGATGAGGGGGTGCCGTGTGTTCCTGAAGTGGGACAAACAAGGGACACTGCAACTACGTGGGTGCTTGAATTCCCCATAAAGGCGCCGGACGGAGCCATTGTGAAGAACGACCTCACAGCTCACCAACAATTAGAATACTGGAAATCACTCAAAGAGAATTATTGCGAACATAATCCTTCGGTTACCATTACCGTGGACTCAAATGAGTGGATGGCCGTTGGAGATTGGGTATATCAAAACTGGCACCTCGTAGGCGGGTTATCATTCCTCCCAAAAAGCGATCATGTATACCAGCTCGCCCCCTATGAAGAAATAACCCGCGATCAGTATATGGAACGAGCTCTCAATTTTCCAACGATAGATTTCGCGAAATTGGTACTGTATGAAAGCGAAGACAAAACTCAAGGTTCAAAAGAGTATGCGTGTGTTGCCGGCGTGTGTGAAATTGACGTAACCCAGAGTGTTGAAGTTTCATCCTCAAAAACACACTCGCACTAACATCCCATGTTTTTTACGCGCAAGGGGGACGCTGGTACATCCAAACTCTTTTGCGGAACAGAGCGTATTTCTAAAAACAGCCCCGTATTTGGCGCCCTCGGAACATTGGATGAACTCACCTCCCTTCTTGGAGCGTGTCGCGCTCGCGCAGAGCGTGAGAGCGCACAGTACCAAAAGTTCAATATCCACGAAGAGCTTTTGCGGGCGCAGCAGTGCCTCTGTATCGCTCTAGCAGAGCTTGCAGGAGCGAAAAAATCTATTCCGCAAGAGCGTGTTTCGGAAATAGAGCACACCATAGGAGCAATTGAAGAAACTGTGGGTAATCCAAACGCGTTCGTAATTCCCGGAGCAACTGAACTCTCCGGACTCCTCGACTATGCCCGCGCGCTATCAAGACGGGCGGAGCGCGCGGTGCTTGAAATACATCCGGAACGCGAAGTGTCAGAGTCAACGCGAATGTACCTCAACCGACTCTCCAGCCTTTTGTACGCGCTCGCCAGATATGCCGCCTCAACTTCAGGTTTGAAAGAAATCACCCCATCATACTAAGCAACAGAGGTGCGACGTGTCCCTTGCGGTTTCGTGTCCACAAGAGTATCGTTGAACAGTGAAAAAAAGAAACAAAAAATCAAAACCAAAAACGCAAGAAATGATGTGGGAACTCAAGAAAAAGACCCTGGAAATCCACGGTGGTAGCTCCCATGGGGTAGACCAGACAATGCGCCCAGGGCTCTATCGCACCACAGCGTTCCCGCTCGGCTCTTTTGAGCGCGGACGCAAATTGTTTGCCGGAGAAGAACGAGGATTCATCTATACACGCATCAATAACCCGAGCATTGACGTCCTAGAGAAACGTTTGGCGTCGCTGGAGGGAGCGGAGGCGTGCCTCGCAACATCATCCGGAATGTCGGCAATCACTGTGTTGGCACTCCACCTGGGAAGTCCCCGTGGCCACATTGTTTCATCAAATCGTCTCTACGGCGGCGTGTTCCACTTGTTTCGAGAGGAATTACCAAAACTCGGCATTTCTGTAACTCTCGTTGAGCGTCCGTTTGATTTGAAGGCATGGGAAAAGGCAATCAAACCGAACACAAAATTTTTGTATGTTGAAACTCCGTCAAACCCAGTCATTGATGTATTTGATGTGTCAGCACTCGCGACTCTTGCAAAAAAACACAACATTCCGCTCGTTGTAGACAGCACACTCGCAACACCAATACTCCTGCAACCACTAAAACTGGGGGCAGACATCGTCATACACTCACTATCAAAATACATGGGGGATGGCGAGGTGATTGGTGGCGCCATTGTCGGAAGTCAGAAACTTATGGACGACCTCCGCTTGTCATGGTTTCGCGACACGGGACCATGTATTTCGCCTGATAACGCAGTTATCTTGTGCTACCACATAGAATCCTTATTCGGCAGAGTGCAGGAGCACTGTGAAAACGCGCGACTGGTGGGAAAATATTTGTCCCGACACAAAAAAGTAAAGCGAGTATTTTATCCAACATTTGGAGAGCGCGCGCGGCAGAATAAAAAACTCATGGGGCGCAATTTCGGAGGTCTGATGGCATTCGAAGTGCGTGGAGGTATTCGAGCCGCAAAAATTGTACTTGAAAATCTGGAGCTTTTCTGGCACGCGCCAAACATAGGGGAGGCGCGCTCACTTGTGATTCACCCCGCAACCACCACACACGGACAATTGACTCCGCTTGAACGCAAGCGCGCCGAAATACCAGACGGTATGTTGCGACTCTCCATCGGTCGCGAAGACCCGAAAGATTTGATACGAGATTTGGGGAGTGCGCTGGGGAAGATTTAAATCCTGGACCCAAAACACGGTGGCTTGTCTTTTTCTCTAGTGTGAGTATCTACGAATCTGCTCGAACCCTCAA
>DATDXU010000011.1:0-13505 GCA_036517195.1 Minisyncoccota bacterium | reverse complement strand
GCCGGATGTGGCCGCGACAGCGCCGGAAGTTCCGCAAAAAACTACTGAAGAAGTAAAAGAATAGTGTCGCTGAGTTTCAGCGACACTGGTTACATGTGGGGGTTTTATCCTGCACCGAGAAACAGTCCGCTTATCCAAAGTCGTAAGAGGCCCCACACGACAGACGCACCAAGAATAAGCAGGATTTTCTTTTGACTGAATATCCACACAATGCGTTTCTCTTTTGAAAAGAACTGGTCAAGGATGGTAAAGACGAACGCAAGCATAAGCACCGCAAAGAAAAAGTGATTGAAAAAATAGTTCCACGTATCGAAGGGCTCCATGGCCTTTCTCCTGTTTCTCTATGTGTGTCAGACCTAATCATCGCATGCCAAAAAAACAGAATGATTCTTATCAACAGGGTCTCAAATGGTATGTATTCACTTGCTTTTCGTGATACACACGATACTCTATATATCGTATGAATCTATGGCACGATATCCCGGTTGGTGACGGCGCCCCACGAGAAGTTAACGCGATAATTGAAATCCCCAATGGCTCGCATAACAAATATGAGATTGATAAAAAGACCGGTCTCATAAAACTTGATCGAGCAAACTACTCCTCGGCTCCCTACCCCTTTGATTACGGTTTTGTTCCCCAAACACTATGGGACGACGATGATGCGCTGGATATTGTTGTGCTCTCCACCCACCCGCTTCTTCCTGGGATTCTTGTGGTGGTACGTCCCGTTGCCATTCTTTCCATGATAGATGGCGGGGATGCAGACCACAAAGTCATAGGAGTTCCCGTTGAGGACAGACGCTTTGACGATGTTCGCGATCTTAAGGATTTGAACGCGCATACTCTCAAAGAGTATGTTCATTTTTTTGAAACATATAAAAATTTGAAAGGAAAGCCGGTAACTGTGGAAATTGGTGGCTACAAAGGGGCGTCTGACGCACAGAAAGCGGTCACACGTTCAATGGCTCTGTACGCAAAGAAATTTGGTCCCAAGAAAGTTTGAAACTTTGCAATTTCATTTCATCTGGTATGATGGTGTGTGTTTGAATTTAATCAATCTAATAACCACTAGTCACACTATCTATGAATGTATACACATACACAGGTTTTTCTGCAGTCTTTGTGGCACTTATCCTATTCGCTGGAGCAACTACTATACGTGCTGAAGAGGGTGCTCCGGCCACTTCTCCAGATACACTTGGAGCCACGGTACGTGAGAAGGTTCGCCCGCTACAAATCATAAAAGAGGAGGCGCGTGTAGAAAAAAAGGAAGAGAAAAAAGCTGAGCGCGTTCTAAAGAAAGAAGAGAAGAAAGTTGAACGCATTGAGAAAATGGAAGAGAAGAAAGTTGAACGTGCTGAAAAGAAGGATGAGAAAAAAGAGAATCGCGAAGTACGGGAAGAGGCAAAGGAAAAAGCAAAAGAGGATCGCGGTGTTAAGGCGCGCGTGAACAATCTTTTGCGTGCGCACCTCGGCGCTATTATCAACCGTCTGACGGTTTCTGTGCGCCACTTTGAAACATTGGTGGAGCGCATGGAGTCCCGAATCCAGAAACTACAAGACCGCGGGTTTGACACCACGGCTGTTGAAGCGTTACTTCGAGGTGCCGTCGGTCTCATTGTAGAGGCAAAGGCGGATGTAGAGACAATTAAGAATATGGTTGACAGTGCAACTGACGCTACCGACACCACCACTCTTAAACAACAGTTGCGTGGCGCGATTACGGAGGCAACGGCGAGCGTGAAAGCGGCGCACCAAGCTCTTACAGACGTTGCGAAAGCACTGACGCGAATTGTGCGCGCCTCCGTTGGCGACAACAAAGATAAAAATGTTGAGACGGAAACAGAAAACTAACTATTACAGTAAAAAAATAACCATGAAAAAAAACACAAATACGTATGGGGACAGGGGTTCAGTCGGGGCATCTTCAGTTGGGCCCGTCATTGGCACCATAATAATAATTGCGCTTCTTGCGCTCGGTGCCCTGTATTTTTGGGGTGAGAAGTTAAACAGAAACACAGATGCTACACCATATGTTCTTGACAACGAGTATACCGTTTCTCCGCAAGCTGAGGGGTGGTTGCCGGATTCCTCTACTTCTGACGAGGCGGATGCAATTGAAAAAGATTTGGAAGCATTTAGCCCAGACGCCTTGCAGGGCAAAATAGATTCTGACTTTGACCTCGTTGGCGCAGGACTCTAGATGTCTACTGGTATTGTAAAAAAAGATCCAGAACGCTGGGAAGTTGAAATTCGTGGAGAGATTCCTGCCGATGTTCTTGAGCGTTACTATGTTTTGGCGCTCAAGCGTATTCAAAAAGAAACGGTTATTGACGGGTTTCGCAAAGGTCATGCTCCGGTGTCCGAGGTTATTCGTGTCCACGGGGAAGATGTAATTTTGAAAGACGCCGCAGAACACGCAGTGGGAGAGGCAGTGCCGGAAATGTTGGCAAAAGAGAACGTGCTTATTATTGATGCCCCGCGAGTAACTGTCGAAACACCGAAGCGAAGCAAGCCTCTTATATTTTCTGCCCACGCCCCCCTTCAGCCCTCCATCGAACTTGCGGATTACAAAAGCATTGCCTCTACAATCAACAAAAGTAAAGCGGTTGTTTCCGTGAGTGATGAAGAACATAAGGAAGCCCTCACGCATTTTAAGCGGGAACGTGCGCGCATCGGACACATTGAACAGGGTGTGGACTCTAAAGACGCGTCAGAGCGCGCGCGCGCCATTCCAGAAAAAGATTTGCCGGATATTGATGATGCGTTTGCGCAATCAGTCGGGCACAAAAGTTCTGTTGAGTTTTCTGATGCGGTGCGTACGCACATAAAAAACGAAAAAGAGGTGAATGAAGCGGAAAAACGACGCGCCGCGACTCTTGAGGGAATAGTGCGGAAGTCAAAAATATCCTACCCCTCAGTATTCAACGAGTACGAAGTAGACGACATGGAGGCGCGTCTTAAAAGTGATTTGGAACAGATGAAAACTCCTTTTGAAACGTATCTCACACAGATTAAAAAAACGCGCGAAGAATTACGCGCTGACCTTGGTGAGGCGGCCAAAAAAAGGGCTAAAACACGGCTTGTTTTAGGAGAGATAGCCCGCAGGGAAAACATTACCGCGCCGGAAATTGCGGTAGAGAAAATGCTTGAACAAGCAAAAAAACAGTATCCGAATGCGCGCCCGGAAGCATTGCGAGCCAATATCACTCACGCACTTCAAAATGAGGCTGTGTTGAAGTTTTTGGAAGAGCAAGAGTGAAGCGCCACGAGCAAGCCCATGGCGCTTTAGGGTTATTTGTAGATAGTGGCTTGCTCGGGGTGCGGAATCCCGCACCGAAGACCACTTCTATTCACGAGTGGATTCATGGTCTTCTGGTGCGTGGATGAACCCCGCGTGTGCGGGGTTTTTCTATCATGTGTTTTTGTACGGAGTGCGGCCCAGCTGTCGTTTAAGGCGCTCCACTGTTCCCTGCCACATCCTTTTGTCCAGCGCTGGGTCCATAGTTTTCCAATCCGCGCGGTTTGGGTATCCAAGTATTTCTGCAACCACGGTTCTAAAGTATTGTTTTGGAGCAGGCGGGTTCCAACAAACCATCGGTTTTCCATTCCCATTCGACCAAAGTAAGTATGGTTTTTGTTGTTTTTGCCACAACAGTTGTAATTTTTCAGGATTTTCTAGTTCCACAATCTCACATTGTGTAAAATCTTTTTGTACTCTTGGTGTGAGGTCTAACCTAACCGGTAGTACATGTAGGTGTGCATGCGGGACACTTTGCCCGACGATGCCGTGCTCAAATAGCGTGATGTGTGCCGCGCCTAATTCCCCCCAGTATTCTTGCTCCAAGCACCCTAGTGTGTGGCACACCACGGCACGCTGGCCGGACGTTTCTTTTTTTGAAAGTTCAGACATTGCTCCAAAACAGGAGTGGTGTTCTTTTGGAAAAACTAACAGGTAGCCGCTTGTGATCTGACCCAAAGAAGCAATAACGTACCACTGTTTTGTTTCAAGGACGATACGTTCTTTGAAACTTTCTTTGTTGCAGAAAGGACACGGGGTACTCATTATGAATCCTTTCGATTATTGTATACCTCGAACAGTATACAGACACTCGTTTGAAATTCAAAGTATCACAGTATTCTACTTTACAACCGGGTCTTGCTGGTGTCTCTCCTTTAATTTTAAACGAGTGTCCACTCCAGCATAGAGTGCACCTTCAATTATTTCATTCATATCTGTTTCAGTTGCCCCACCCTCTATTTTTCGTTTGAGTTGGTTGGCTACAAAATTTGCAACGAGCCCGATTTCAGCATCATTTAAAATTTCCCCGTCTCGCAGGACTTTTTTTGAAAATGCTACAACCATTTTTTCAATCTCCTGCATTTTTTCAGGGTTTTTTTGTCGCAAGGACAGTGCGTATGAATTTCCTCCATCTCGATTGTCTCTAAATTCACTCACCATATTTTTTAAGCATACTATATAGTTTTCGGCTCGCAAACGTTCCTGAATATTTTAATGTTTTTTGTCGGGGCGCCGAGAATCGGACTCGGTCTACATGCTCCTTCACCCCGTTAGAAGTTTGTATTTTCGGGCCGCTGGGAATCGAACCCAGTCAACATGCTCCCAAAGCATGTGTACTACCGGTATACTACGGCCCGGTTGTTTTTCATCTCACATTCTACCTTATCTACAGAAGTTTTTTATCACATCCTATTTCCGACTTCTAACGGGGCAAGAAGCATGCGTACTACCGGCCTGCCCCGTAGCAAAACGAAGCTTTTGCGCGGGGTATACTACGCCCCGTTGTTTTTCGTTCTTAGAATATCACATTCTTCGTATTTTCTAAAGGACACCTAAAAGGACAACGTGTCCTTTAGAGTAAAAATGATTATGTTTTTACATAGTTTTTTAATAGTCACATCAGAGCACCTGTTCATAAAATCTACATACGGCAGTTTTCTTTTTTGTATCCAATATAACCCCAATTACATCTATCTGATACTCTTTTTTAGATCTACTACTCATCATGTACACTTCTGCGGCTCTTACCATTCTCCTCAGTTTTTCAGGATGAACATTTTCCTCCGGATTATAAGTAGTTTCGTACGAAACACCATCAGAATTTTCATTTTCACGTGTAACAGTCTTAATTTCAACAAAATGAATAATCTTGTCTTTTTCACACAATATATCTATCTCACCTCTTATGTTTGCCGTGTTTCTTGAGAGTATTTTATATCCTTTTTGCTCCAAAAACCTTATAGACAACCTTTCTCCGAGTGCCCCGACGCTCTTATTTTTATTGTTTTGAGCCATAAATTAACGTTACACGTGAAAAACGTTACTTAAGTAACGTTTTTAATCTGAAAACATTTGAAATATGTACTAACGGTGTCTCGCTTGCCGTCGTTCGGGTCTTTAAGAGCTTCTCGTGCCAGTCTCTTTTTTTTGTGCCTTTCGTCACCGCAATATGTTTTTCAGACATTGCAGAATTGGACAAAACTATAGGACTGTCCGTTATCCACACTATCCACAGGGTTTTCCACATATTGTACATATATGTCCTTTGTCTTTTTGTTTTGGAAAATTATGAATAACTCGCAATTTCATTTTTTCTGTTCATAACGGCCCGGAAAGCGATACTCTGCCACATATTTTACTTGACCACAAACGCTTTTCCATACTACAGTTTCTTTATATTTATACGTGTGAATATTTGTATTATATTTTTATGAATTATCGAATACGCACCGTTTCACTTCCAAGCGTGGTTTTATTTTTTATCGCGATTCTTTTTTTCTCAAGCGCATCTTTTGTTTCAGCACAGACAACTTCAACAACGCCGAAGGTGGTCACCACACCAGTATTGGCGGGTTCTGTTTCGTGTGAAACTCCAGCTATTATATCGCTTGGTACAGCGGTGTATGATGGGTCTCTCCATGGGTTCGATTTTGTTGTTTCAGATGCATTCAGTGTCGCGCTTTCTACGTCTGTCGGTGGTAAAGAAATTCCATTTCACTTCATCACTCGCGAGGGGGTGGTGGAGGGTGGCGTTAAGATGCACGTGAACACGCAGACGACGTGGGTCGGCGCGTCACTTCCCATTTCAGTGACGATGCTTTCTGCGAAGGGCACGGGGGAGCCGGTGTGTTTGTCAACGCTGTCGTTCGAACTTAGTGAGCATGTTTCAGCTCCGAAAGTGACAGACTCATCAGCTGTTGCCCCCATTGTTTCAGTTGGATACGACAAGAAAAAGATACGTAGCGCTGTTGATGGTGTCATGTCGGCAATCAAAAAAGTAAAAGTGGGGGATTGGGTAGTTGAGAAAGGTGCTGTGGCCGCCGGGGTTGCGGATGTGAAAAAAGATTTGAAGGTTGTGGTTGGAATGGAAGAAAAAAAGGCAGAATCGGGGGCATCTGGTGTTGGCGCCTCAATTCTTGGGAAAACAGGAGTGGTGGCGTCTGTAAAAGCCTCTTTGGATAAGGTGTGCGCGTCTGAACGCGGCTCACTTGGTGTGTGGGCTGTCCTTTTGGTGCTCTATGCAGTAGGCGCATTTCTACTTGCCACGCGTCGGGAACATCTCTTTGACGACCCAATGTTCACTAACGCAGTGCTCATCGCCCCATGTCTTGCGTTGGCCGCATTCTGGTACTTTGTCCCTGGGTGCAGTGTTGGTTGGTGGACACTAGCCCTCGCCGTTGTTATTGCCGCTGATTCAGTGTTCGGAAAATTCTATTGGAAAAAGTTTGTAGGGAAGAAGGGTAATCCTTGGACCGCGTTTCATCCGTAAGTTCCCAGAGTAATTCGGGGGCTTGTGGCGTGGCCTAGATTGTTGTAACCGTCTTCTGTTGTATAATCGTTTTTGTATTTGCGGATATGGTTTAGTGGTAGAACGCGTCCTTGCCAAGGACGAGATCGGGGTTCGATTCCCCGTATCCGCACAAAAGTAACGAGTGCGATGGTAGCATCGCGCGACTATAGTTTTGTAGCCGGATACGGGGAATCGAAGCACAAATTTGTTTGTGTGCCGATGTTTGTTCTATTTTCAAAAATATTGCGAGTAACGCATGTTCGTGCTAATTTTTTTGTAGTCTAGTGTAACAGCGTCCGCGAAGGAGCATGTCACGTGAGTGGGTTTTTGACTTATTGCTTCAGCGATTGGGAGCGTGAAGAATTTAAGAGGGGAGTTATGCGAATTCGACATAACATAAAAACAGATGAACCTATACGTCGTCCTCTTCGCGAAAATGAAATTGAGGGGCGTGACTACTACGTGAAGGCAGATCCGAATTTTGGTCGAGGAACATATGGGGTGTGTCACCGCGGGCTTCGCAAAATACTTCAACCCGAAGATGTTCTCTTTTTCAGAACACTATGGAGGCAACAACAGTATCTCATTGGTTATTTTGTCGTTAATGGTACGATGGGGAGTTTCGAAAATCCCACCGTACTTGCGGATACCGCAAGGTCGCGTCTCGTCAACTTTAAGCTTCCGATTACTCTGGAGCTTGCTAAGCAAATAAATCAGGAAACGAAGTATCGTCGCGGAATTCACCCCAACAGAACTCTTAATGGGCGTTTGGGCAGAAACTATAAGCGGCTAGACGAGCAAACGACACGAGTGCTCATTGCGCTCATTGAAGAAAAACACATCTCTACCCCCTAGATTTTAGGGGGATTTTTTAGTGTCCCGCGCTCGCTTTCGAATCCTGCGGAGGAGCGAAAACAGCAATCGCCGAGAGGCAAGCTCTCGGCTCAGCGCGTGTGGTCACGTGTCGTTTCCTGCTGGAAACGCACGCGACCCCGCCTCGCACCGTCGCGCTCCGGCCAGCACAAACCTACGCTTACTCGGTTTGTGCTCCCGCCAGGATTCGAACCTGGAATAGCAGTTCCGAAGACTGCTGTGATATCCGTTTCACTACGAGAGCTTAACACTGAAATCATACGTGTTTTGTCGTCCAAAAACAAACCTTCGGACGTGCCCCGCATATATATTGGCGGAGTTACTACACAGCGGGGTACAATAGGTCGGTGACACAAAAAAATCTACTTGTTCCAAAAGAAGTGATTGATTTGGCAGACACCTTGCGCGAAGGGGGATTTGAGGCGTATTTGGTGGGGGGGTGTGTGCGTGATTTGCTTTTGAAACGAGAGCCGAAAGATTGGGATATTACCACAAATGCAAAACCAGAAGATATTCAGGCGCTATTCAAAGAAACATTTTATGAAAATGATTTTGGAACGGTTGGTGTTGTAACGGAGTCCGACAATCCGCGTCTAAAAGTAATTGAGATAACTCCATATCGAGAAGAGGGGAAGTATACGAACGCGAGACATCCGGATGAAATTCGTTGGGCAAAAACGCTGGAAGTGGATTTGGGGAGGCGTGATTTCACCGTGAACGCGATTGCGTACGACCCGCATACCGAGACACTCGTTGACGTGCATGGAGGGCAAGATGACCTGAAGCGTAAAAGTATCGTCACGGTGGGGAATCCGGAAGAGAGGTTTCAGGAAGATGCACTCCGTATGTTGCGTGCGATTCGCATAGCGTCCGAACTCGATTTTTCAATAGAAACAAAAACGGCGGAGGCGATTGCGAAACACGCGCCGCAGTTGGAAAAAATTTCTCGCGAGCGAGTGCGTGACGAATTTACGCGGATACTGATGAGCGATCGGCCGATGCAGGCGCTGTATGTGTCAGACAGGTTGGGTATTTTACGCTACATTATTCCGGAGCTCACGCACGCAATTGGAATAGAACAAAATCAGGCCCATTCATACGATGTGTTTGAGCACCTCCTTCGTTCACTACAGCATGCCGCAGACAAGGGCTGGCAGTTTGAGGTTCGGCTTGCATCCCTCTTGCACGATGTGGGGAAACCGGCGACGCGCGTGTGGTCAGAGGAAAAGAAGGATTGGACGTTCCATGGGCACGATGTCGTTGGCGCTCGCATGGCGCTCCCCATTCTTCAAGATCTCCGATTTCCAAAAGAGACAATCGCTCTCGTTACCTCACTTATTCGCTGGCACATGTTTTTCTCCGATCCTGATCAAGTAACACTCTCCGCGGTGAGGCGCACGATTAGAAATGTCGGGAAAGAAAACATAGAACACTTGCTCCATGTGCGTATGTGCGATCGTATCGGCACAGGGCGCCCCAAGGAACAGCCGTTTCGTTTGCGCAAGTACATGTCCATGATTGATGAGGCAATGCGTGACCCTACAACAGTTGGCATGCTCACTATAGATGGCTCGCGCGTTATGGAAGTCGCCGGAGAAAGTGCGGGGCCTCGCATTGGGTGGGTACTGCACGCGCTTCTTGAGGAGGTGCTGGATGACCCAAAGAAAAATTCAAACGAATATATGGAAAAAAGGGCTATAGAGCTTGCCGGTTTGTCTGACCAGGATTTGCAAAAACTAGGAGAGGCGGGAAAAGAGAGGCGTCTTGCGGAAGATGAGGCGGCTGTGAAAGAAATGCGCGCGAAACGGCACGTGGATGTTGATTAAAAAGATAAAAACAAAGCCGCCTAGGAGCAACTGGCGTAAACCAAGTGCTAAGAGGCGGCTAATGACTGCAGTTCTGCAAGTAATCAAGGTATGGCGTCAGAATGGTACCAGTAAGTTCAGTCGACATTGGAAATGTCGTGTAAATGATTTTGAGATACTCTGTACAAACCAAGTGCCCAATTACTATTAGATGTGTCACGTGCACTATGCGTGTGTGACTAAGCAGTGAAAGATCTCTCCGTCCTTTATGATATATCTCTATTGGACAGTGTAAAGGACATAGCTGTGGATAAACTGCATTAAGGCGTTTTTTTGCCAGCGCTCGCTCGGAAATGAGCGTGATTACACGCTCATTTCTCTCACCTCGCTTGGCCATAACGGACATCAACACAAAAAACGTAATGAAAAAACCACACTATATAGCTTCAATTCTCTCCTTATTTTATTTCAAGCACTATGGGGCAGTGGTCGGAACCTAGTATGGAAGGGAGAATTTCCGCGCTTTGTATACGGGGCACAAGTTTGCGCGAGACGAAGAAATAATCTATGCGCCAGCCGACATTGCGGGCGCGCGCATTTCCAAAGTTGCTCCACCATGTGTAGTGTCCTTTGCCTGTTGGAGTGAAATGGCGGAATGTGTCAACGAAACCAGCACGCACGATGGCATCTATTCCAGAGCGTTCTTCTTTTGTAAATCCGTGTTGTCCCTCGTTCTCTTTTGGATTTGCAAGGTCTTCCGGCGTATGCGCGACATTCAAATCGCCGCAGAAAATGACTGGTTTTGTGCGTTCCAATGACTTACAAAACGCAAGAAATGCGGGGTCCCAGTGCCTGTGGCGGAGCGGAAGACGGCTCAAATCGGGCTTGGAATTTGGGGTGTATGCGGTAACCACATAGAAATCATCATATTCCGCAGTAACAACGCGCCCCTCTTTGTTTGGATCTCCATATTCGTCGGTAAGTTTGTATTTTTTTAGAATATCGTTTGGAAACCCTAACGAAACCGACACGGGTTTTATTTTTGTGAATATAGCCGTTCCCGCATATCCCTTTCGTGCAGATGACGAGTTCCAGTACTCTTCGTATTGAGGCAAATCAATTTCGGATTGATGTTCTTCCGCTTTCGTTTCTTGGAGGCACACAATATCCGGTTTCACTTTTTCTATGAAAGGAAGAAAGAGTCCTTTCCTGTGGACGCTTCGTATACCGTTTACATTCCAAGAGGCGAGTAGCATGTCCTATAGGATATACCCTTCAGAAAAAACATTCCACGATCGAAGTACTTATGAGCGGCGTTTTCCCCCGTAGTAGAGCAAAGCACACTACGGGGCAGGCGTGCTCAATGCCTGCGTTTTCCGTGAAATGCGCGGTGTACTTCCTGTAGATGTTTATCCGTTACATGAGTGTACACTTGTGTCGTCGCGATGTTTGCGTGGCCAAGAAGCGCTTGCACGCTGCGCAAGTCGGCACCGTTTTCAAGCAAGTCGGTGGCAAATGAATGCCGTATGATGTGTGGCGTTACACGGCGCGTAATACCAGCCTGTATGGCCCGCCGTTTCACGATGCGTTCTACGGAGCGGGGCGTGAGTCGTTCTGATTTTTTGGCGCGACGAGTGTTTGCGAACAGCGCTTCTCCCATATCGGCGCGTTTTTTCAGATATTCAGAAATCGCACGCTTCGCTCCGGAAGATAAAAAGACCACGCGCACTTTTTCACCCTTGCCTCGCACAGAAAATTCATCACGAGTGAGATCGAGGTCGGAGTTGAGAGAGCATAGTTCAGAAACACGCAGACCTGTTGAGAAGAGAAGTTCTAAAATGGCGCGGTCGCGGAGGTCTCCGAGTGATGTGCCACTCGGCGCTTTCATAAGGCGATTCAATTCATCACTTGTAATAAGGTCTAGGTCGCGCGCGCCAACTTTCGCAAGCTCTATGCGCTCGGGGTCGAGCGATTGTATGTTATTTTTGCGCAAGTACTTCAAAAACGCTCGCACGGCGATGAGGTAATAGTTTATCGTTTTTAGTTTAAGGTTTTGGCCACCAGATGGCGTTTTTTTTGCGTGAGCCAAGGCGGATTGTCGGTTGAGATATAGACGAAACTCACGAACCGCTGATTCTGTAATGTGGTTCGGCTTCGTTGTGTGCGCGTGAGCAAAGAATCGGCTTATATAGCGGTCGTAATTCTCGACCGTTTTAGTGCTTCGTCCGCGTTCTATCTCCACATATTCAAGGAAGCGGGTCTTGAGTGTTTTTAAATCTTCCATCGTACATCCTCATTGTATCGCATATGTCGCACCCCGTTAGAAATCGCGGACGCAGATGTAATAGATAGATTGTAAACTCCGTTAGAGAACTCACGCGGGGTGTTAAACCCCGTGCTCGTCGGGAACAAATGCACCACGCGGCAAGCCGCGGGGTGTTCTCTAACGGGATAAAAGTACAGATTTTGTAACGTTAACCCGAAATAAGTGTACGGTGCGTACGCGTCCTATTTCTAACGGGGTCGCACAATATTTTTGTATCAACTTACCGGTGTGTTATAGTGGTTTTCATGAACATAAAATTAATTGTTGTCGGTGGTGTTGTTCTTGTGGTGCTTATTGGCGGATATTTCGGTTGGAAGTATTGGACGAAGGGGGACGTCTCGGGTGTGGAGGCGCCGCAGTCGGGCGAACAGGTACAGGCGCAGGAAATTAAAGTCGGCGAGGGAGATATTGCCGAACCAAATCTACAAGTGTCTGTTTTGTACGAAGGAAAATTGCAAGACGGCACGGTGTTTGATAGTTCCGCCGCACACGGGAATCAGCCACTCGTTTTTGTGCTTGGGGCAGAGGGGATAGTTCCCGGTTTCCAAGTTGGAGTAAAGGGCATGCGTGAGGGAGGCCAACGTATATTTGTTATTCCTCCATCTCTTGCCTACGGAGCACAAGAGGTAAAGGACGCGTCTGGAAAAGTTGTTATTCCGGCGAACTCTACCCTCACATTTATAGTGCAATTACTTGATGTTTCGACTCCAGTCGTACCATAACCGCTCTGTGGGGGCTTGCGTAAGTGCCAGGAATATGATATCGTTCTGCGATGCTTACGAAGCGGAAAAAGCACAATGAAATAGCAAAGGTTCAGCGTAGTGAGGCGGATACTGGTTCTCCTGAAGTTCAGGTGGCTATTTTAAGTCGAAGGATTGAAGAGATTTCTCTTCATTTGGATAAAAATCGCAAAGACAAGCATTCACGCCGAGGTCTTTTGGGACTTGTAGCGGACCGGCGCAGACATTTGCAGTATTTGGCTCGCACCAACAAGAGCGGTTACAGCACTATTCTGAAAAAGCTCGGTCTCAAGAAGTAACGTCTCTCCAGTTTACAGAATACAGTCCACAGATTACAGTTATTGATACTGTTTCGAAACAGTATTGGTGGTTCGACTTCGCTCACCACAGGTCGATTAAAAATACATTTTAATAAACAATAAGTATATTTATTATGGCTATTACAAAACACCCAGAACAGCGCGTCGGAGTTTTCATTGATACGCAAAATCTCTACCACAGCGCAAAAAATTTGTATCACGCTCGTGTGAATTTTGGCAACGTCCTTAAAGAATGTGTTCTTGAGAGACGCCTTGTCCGTGCTCGGGCGTATGTCGTAACGACAGAAACAGAAGAAGAAAAAAGTTTTTTTGACGCACTCACAAAAATTGGCATAGAAACACGCACCAAGGACTTGCAGGTGTTTTTTGGTGGTGCCAAAAAAGCGGATTGGGACGTTGGACTTGCGGTTGACGCAATCACTGCGGCTCCGAAACTTGATACTGTCGTCCTTGCAACGGGGGATGGGGACTTTGTCCCACTCGTTGAATACTTAAAAGTGCACTCGGGGTGCCAGGTAGAGGTGGTTTCGTTTGGACGCAGTACTTCAGGGCGTCTCAAAGAAGCGGCGGACCATTTTTTGGACCTTGATTTGGATCCGAAACGCTACCTCATCAACTATCGCGCA
>DATDXU010000010.1:0-7821 GCA_036517195.1 Minisyncoccota bacterium | reverse complement strand
CAACTTCTACAACCTCCTCTCCATCCGCTTTTGCAACCTCTTCTCCCGCAACCCCTCGGATATCAATCTTCCATCCTGTAAGACGCGCGGCCAAGCGCACATTTTGCCCACCGCGACCAATAGCAAGAGACTGCTGGTCTTCTGCAACCAACACTTGCGCACGAGTATCTTCTTCAAACAACTGAATACCCAACACCTGCGCTGGCTTAAGCGCCTCTTTTACATATTCACTCGGGTCTTCTGACCATTCAACAATGTCAATTTTTTCGCCGCCCAATTCGGAAGTGACAACCGCGACACGCACCCCACGCTGGCCGACAAGCGCCCCCACGGGGTCTATGTGTTCATCATTAGAATGCACTGCAACCTTTGCTCGGCTTCCCGGTTCGCGCACAATACCTTTCACCTCAACAACACCACTCGCCAACTCCGGTACCTCGACTTCAAACAATTTTGTCAGAAACTTCGGATGAGAACGCGACAAACGGATGAATGTTCCGCGCATACCCTCGTCCACTCGGAGCAGTAACGCTCGCACCCGCTCGCCTTGTCGATATCGTTCACCTGGAATTTGCTCGTCGTACGGCAAAACCGCCGTGGCACGCCCGAGGTCAATATAGAGATTGCCACGCTCAAACCGTTGCACGTGGCCCGTGACAACTTGCCCCTCGCGTTCCCCATACTCTTCAATAATGGATGCGCGCTCCGCTTCGCGAACTTTTTGCATAATGACCTGCTTTGCTGCTTGTGCCGCGATGCGACCAAAATCCTCTTTTGTTTCGAGTGGAAACGACAATTCTTCGTCGAGCACCACATCACGTTTGATGCGTCGCGCGTCTTCAATCATAATATGTTGATCTGGGTTAAATCTGGAACGATGATCATCGTCACCCTTTAACTCCTCCTCTTCTGCGCGCACAAGTGTGCCGTCCACGACAATCTTTGCCTGACGAAACTCAACATCACCAGTCTCTGCGTTAAGGGTTGCGCGAATAATCTGCCCGCGCTTCCCATACTCTCTGCGGTACGCCGCGGCAAGCGCAGTAGACAGTGCATCAAGAGCGCTTTCACGCGATATGCCGCGCTCCTGCTGGAGCTCCTCCAGCGCCGCGTTGAGGGTTTTTAAATCAAAGAGTGCCATAGATATAGTGTGTGTTTTATATTCTAAATGTCTTACGCAAACGTCCCGCCTGTAAGCGGGACTGAATATCGACTATTCAGTTGTATTGCCCAGTATATACCTAGCACAGAAAAAGTCAATGATATACTTCCAAGTATAGTCCCGTTCTTTCAGGCATACGCATAAAACCCTGTATTGTATGTACATCAGCGACACTCAACTCAAATCTTTCCTCGCCGACGCGGGTCTCGTGTCACAAAAAGACTTCGAGATAGCGGAGCGTGAAGCGAAAAAAGAAAAACGTCCCACGGGAGATATCCTCACGTCACGAGGATCAATAAGCGACGATGAGTTGCGACGCACCTACGCCTACATTCTCGGGATTCCATTCGTGTCCCTCCCCCAAACCCCAATACCGTACGAAACATTGAGTCTTATTCCAGAACCCATCGCGCGACGCAACAATATTATTTCTTACAGCCAACACGACACAGAGCTTGAAGTTGCAATGCTAGACACAGACGATCTTGCGGCAATTGAATTTATAAAGAAAAAAACACACCTAAAGATTTTGCCACGCCTCACAGACTCTTCCTCAATCAAGTACGCTCTGAAACAGTACCAACAATCCCTCAAAGACGACCTCGGAGAAGTCATCCGCCGCGAGACAGAAGCTCTGGAAAAACAGGGTGGGGAGGGAGATTTAAAACACATCGCCGAGGGAGTACCGGCAGTCCGCATTGTTGATACACTTTTGCGTCACGCAAACGCGCAGGGGGCATCCGATATTCATATAGAACCACAAGATAAGGCGCTCCTCATTCGATATCGCATTGATGGCATTCTTCATGATGCGATGGAACTCCCAAAACACGCGGCAAACGCCATCGTCGCGCGTGTGAAAGTGCTCTCAAACTTGCGACTTGACGAAAAGCGCCTCCCCCAAGATGGGAGATTCGGAGCCGAGTCTGCTGGAGAACATATTTCTTTTCGCGTATCGATACTGCCAACGTACTATGGTGAAAAAGTTGTCATGCGTCTACTCCGAGACAACATCTCTGGCTTCACCCTGGAGGCAATAGGGTTTCACGGTATCGGACTCGAACGCATGCATGAAGCAACCCGCCGCACAACAGGGCTCATTCTAACCACAGGCCCCACGGGTGCAGGAAAAACAACAACACTGTATACACTACTCGACATTGTAAACACGCCAGACGTTAACATCTCCACCATTGAAGACCCTATCGAGTACCAAATGCAACGCATTAATCAAACACAAGTGAAACCTGATATCGGATTCACGTTTGCAAATGGTTTACGTTCTTTGGTGCGCCAAGATCCAGACATCATCATGGTTGGAGAAATTCGCGACAAAGAAACCGCGTCTCTTGCAATCAACGCGGCACTCACAGGACACCTCGTCCTCTCCACCCTCCACACAAACTCTGCTTCCGGTGCTATTCCGCGGCTTCTGGACATGGGCGTTGAACCGTTCCTACTTGTTTCTACTCTCCGCGCCGTCATAGGACAACGATTGGTGCGCAAATTGTGTTCCGAACGCGAAGAACATCACTTATCCCGCGACGAGCAGACGCGACTTGAACAAGTAACGAACGCGGGAGTTGTTTTAAAAGCGCTCAAGGAAGAAAAAATACTTGGGAAAAACGCGACGTGGAAAGATATTGTGTTTTCAAAACCGAAAGACACCGCAGCATGTCCGTCCGGTTACAGCGGCCGCACGGGTATCTATGAAGTGCTGTCCGTCACCGCAACTATAAAAGAATTGATAATGAAAAACGCCACGGGAGATGAGGTTGAAAACCGAGCAAAAGAGGAGGGAATGCTCACTATGACCGAAGATGGAATTTTCAAAGCGGCGCAAGGAGTCACTTCTATCGAAGAAGTCTTGCGGGTCATCAGTGAATAGAAATATATGGCTCGTTTTACGTATACGGCCGAAAAAGACGGGGGGGAAGTGTACCGTGGAGCCACAGATGCCCACGACCGCTTTGAGTTATACCAAATAGTACGACAAGAGGGGGGGAAAATAATAGCGATGGAAGAAGATCGCTCAACGACAGTGTGGTCTCTTGCATACTGGAATGCTTTTATTTCCAGTGTATCGGAGCAACAGAAGATTCTTTTCACTAGAAACTTAGGCGCCATGCTCTCCGCGGGGCTTTCGCTCGCGCGCGCGCTTTCAGTCATAGAACGGCAAACAAGAAACCCGAAGCTTTCGAAGGTCATAACCAGCGTTGCGGGTAGTGTGCGCCACGGAGATCCGCTTCACGAGGCACTCGCACAGTTTCCGCGCATCTTTTCACCACTCGTTGTTGCCATGGTTCGCGCCGGCGAAGAAAGCGGGGAGCTTCCAAATTCGCTCCAGGTCATAGCAGAACAAATGGAACGCATGCACACGTTGAAAAAAAAGGTTCGTAGCGCTCTCATATATCCCACAATCGTCGTGGTCGCAATCGTCGGCATTGGAGTCCTTATGATGATAGAGGTCGTCCCGACACTCGCGCAAACATTCAAAGAGATGAATGTGGATTTACCTGCGTCTACACAGTCAATTATTGCCTTGAGCAACTTCCTCGTAGAATATACATTCGTTGCAATCATACTATTCCTCGGGAGCGTGTCCGGAGTATATCTTGGACTCCGAACAAAAATCGGAAAACGCATTGCCGACAAGACGTTTCTCACAGCCCCGCTCATTGGAACAATCGTTCGGGAAGTAAATTCAGCGCGCACCGCGCGCACGCTCTCATCCCTCCTTTCCGCAGGTGTTGCCGTGTTACAAGCGCTCGAAATTTCAGGAGAAGTAGTCCAAAACTCATACTTCCGCGATGTATTGAAAGATGCGATACGCGATGTCAGCGCCGGAGAAGCACTTTCAAAAACATTTGGAAAAAACGAAGCTCTATACCCCGCGTTCGTTGGAGAGATGATTGCCGTCGGTGAAGAAACGGGACATCTCGCTGACATGTTGAAGCGACTCGCCGAATATTATGAAAGTGAAGTCGACAGAAAAACAAAAGACCTCTCGACTGTTATCGAGCCATTTCTTATGGTCGCAATCGGCGCCGCTGTTGGATTCTTTGCAGTGTCCATGATATCTCCCATCTATTCCCTGTCACAAAATATTTAGAATAAAGAGTCATGCGCGAAGAGACACAAACCACGATTGGAAACGGCACGCCCCCATGCTCGAGGGGAGTAACGTTTCTCGACACCATTATTGGTATTGCCCTTATGGTTGTGGTTTTTGTCGGGATAACATCGGCATTTCAACTTTCCATAGACGTAGTGTCCAACAACAAGGCCCGTTCTGGGGCAGTGGCGCTCGCGAATGAACAGATTGAGTACATTCGCTCGCTGCCGTACAACGCTGTCGGAGTTGTGGGAGGAGATCCATTAGGAACACTCTCACAAACGGAAAATATAAATCAAAACGGTGTACAGTACACGCGGCGCACCCTTATTGTCTGGGGGGACGACCCAAAAGATGGTGTTGGCGGGGCGGATCAAAACACCATTATACGTGACTACAAGGCCATAAAAATTGAACTGTCTTGGAACGCGGGAAATGGTGTACGTACTCTATTTCTCGTCACGCGCGCGTCCCCACCTGATGTAGAAACGTAAGATATGCGTACACATAAAAAATTCGCGCGCGGGATAACTATTATTGAAACCATGGTATCGATTGCCATATTTATTTCCGCAATACTCGCGGTTGTTTTAACAATTCAATATTTCTACAAAACAAACACCTACGCCGTGGAGCAAGCGGGAGCAGTCACCTCTGCCGATCGTGGAGTGACGAGGCTGGTGCGCGCCATACGTGAAGCGGCGTATTCTGCAAACGGAGCGTACCCCGTTGTGTCTTTGGCAGCGCATGAATTTACCTTCTATGCGGACATAGATGGCGACAATAGGGCAGAGCGCATGCGTTACTTTGTTGAAGAAAATAGTCTCAAGCGCGGTGTCACACCCCCCTCCCTTGATTTGCTGAATCCTTACGCGGGGGCTGAACAAATTTCAACCATTTCAGACAACGTCCGCAATATAGAACAGAGTGTAAACACGTTTAGTTACTACGACCAAAACGGAACCGAGATCACAAACTACAGTACTGTAACGGGCGTGCGCTTTGTGTCCGTCACCATCATCGTCAATGTGGATCCAAACAAGTTACCGAACCAGCTCATACTCCACTCATCAGCAGCACTCCGAAACCTTCGATAAAAATATATGAACATGCGCCGCGATGGGAAAACAAGAGGTATGGGCACGAGCTACGGCATCACCACAATGCTGGTACTCGCGTTCATGGGAATTTTCGCTCTTATTTTAGGAAGTGTGACAAGTTATACGTTCACGCAGGCACGTTATGGGCGCGCGCTCTTTGCGCAAGAACAAGCGCTCCAAATAGCAGAAGCAGGACTCGAGTATTATCGTTGGTTTCTCGCGCATAATCCAAACGACCTTACAAACGGAACGGGGGAGAGTGGTCCATACACATATACCGTTTCTGACCCAGAGGGCGGGGGTGTTGGATCCGCGTTACTCACGATTGCCGGAAACAGCACGTGTGGTGTTGTGCAATCTGTAGACATAACCTCAACGGGGACATCAAATGCAAATCCAACATTTTCCAGAACCCTGTTCGCCCGCCACATGCGTCCGTCAGTTGCGGAAAACGCATACATTCTAAACAGCGGAACGTGGTTTGGTTCCACAAACGTAGGTATCGGCCCCTATCATTCAAATGGCGGCATCCGGATGGACGGCACGAACAATTCAATCGTCTCGAGCCAACAAACAACGTACCTGTGTGACCCGTCGTATGGAGCAGAGTGCAATCCTCCCGTGACTAAGCCGGGGGTGTGGGGGTCTGGACCCGGAAGCGCCCTTTGGACATTTCCCGCACCACAGATAAACTTCTCAAACATGACGCTCAACTTTGCAACACTACAGGGATACGCACAACAAAGCGGCATTGCGCTCAACCCAACATCAGTTACTGTCGGGAACATCCAGCAGGGGGATTCGTTTTCTTCCGTCGGCGGGACAAACACGCGCGGATTCCACCTCCTATTCCGCTCTGATGGAACTGTGGATGTATACCGAGTAACGGCAACAAATGCAGCAAATAGTATCCGAAGCTACAATAACGTGAACGGATGGCAGTATACATACCCAGTCATTATCAGTGAGTCCTTTGTCGCGAACGTGACCCCACCCTCCGACTGTTCTGTTATTTTTTCGCAAGCAAAAACGTGGATTGAGGGCACCGTCAACGGAAAAATAACGCTCATTGTTGCAGACACCGGCTCCTTTGCGCCAGACATAATTCTGCAAAACAACATTGTATACACAAACTCAAATTCCGGACTTCTCGCCGTAGCCGAAGATTCTGTACACCACGGACTCACAACGCCAACCGACCTCTCAATTCAAGGAATCTTTGTAGCCCAAGGGGGGCAGTACGGGCGTGACCACTACATTGCGTCATCCGGATTCTTGCCGTCACAGTACTACCCGTATGTTGTCCGGAACAGCTTGAGCGTAACGGGAACTATCGTTTCCTTTCAGCGCGGGGGAGTCTGTTGGGGAGGGGGCGGAGGAACATGTTCGTCCGGTTTTCAGAATCGCACCAACACCTACGACCGCCTCTTGGCATTCGCCCCTCCCGCATTCACCCCCTCCGCGAGCACTACATACACATTTATACTGTGGAGGGAAGAATAGCCCACCTTTCTCATACACACTTGAGAGTAACCAAAAAAACAGCGTGCTACAATCGCAGCATGGCGTCAGTCATATGTGTTGCAAACTGGAAAATGAATCCGAAAACCGCACTAGAGGCACAGCATCTTTTAGAAGTAACAAAACAATCGGCGCGAGGTATTTCTGGGATGCTAATTATAGTTGCGCCTCCAGCGATTTTTTTGCAAAAACTCACACAAGGAAAAATGGTCAGCTCTTTTGCATTCGCAATTCAACACGCTCACTTTGAAACTGGGGGTGCATTCACTGGAGACATATCACTGCCCCAAGCGAAAGACGTGGGGGCTACGTACGCCATAGTCGGACACGCCGAACGACGGCAGGCGGGTGAAACAAATGACGATGTGAGAAAAAAAGTGGGCGCATGTCTATCGTTGGGTATTGTCCCTATTATTTGCATCGGAGAAAAAGAGCGCTCGACTTCTGGCGAACATTTCGGATTCATCAAGGAACAACTGCACTCCGCGTATACGAATGTACAACAAGGAAAAGTGGCACACACTATAGTCGCGTACGAGCCCGTATGGGCAATCGGTGGGAACTCAGCAATGCAACCACAAGACATGCATGAGATGTCAATCTTCGTGCGAAAATGTCTTTCTGAAATGTACGCCCCGAAGCCACTCACAACGTTTCCAAAAGTTCTCTATGGAGGAGCAATAGATGAAACAAATGCACTACCCATGCTTCAGCGTGGGGAAGTGAATGGTTTCTTAGTCGGACGAGCAAGCACAGACACCGCAAAAGTTGCTGCCCTCATGAAGGCCATTTCAAAACTATAATGCGTCCCGTTAGAAGTCGTGAACACAATATAAAAAACGTATGAAACAAATAGAAATTACAAACAATAATCGAGGAAGGTGTGGAGCCCTTCGGGTTTCCGCGTCCTACTTCTAACGGGA
>DATDXU010000009.1:0-16736 GCA_036517195.1 Minisyncoccota bacterium | reverse complement strand
TCGCCTCTGGGGTACCAGTGCTTGCGACAGATGTTGGGGTTGCGCGCGAAGCGGGGGCAATTGTTGTGTCACCGCATGATTTTCCGCGCGCGCTTGTTGCTTGGATAGAAAAAGGTCCGCGACGCGGGGAGTTGCGCTCCTATCCGTACAAAAATTTTGATGAGTATCTTCGGCTGTTCAAACAAGATATTGAATATTGCGCCGACTCCACGTCGCCAGTACAGTAGTAGGATGTCTCAAAAGCCGACAGTCGGGTTTATCCCGTTAGAGGTTCACGTCAGTTCCATATTGTTGGACGCGGATTGGAGTGGTCGCGTTCAGTGACGTGTTATATATATGGCACATATGAAAAAACCTCTAACGGGATTTATCGGGCAGGGATTTATAGGCAAAAACTACGCCGATGATTTTGAACGGCGCGGTTTTCCGATTGTGCGGTATGCACGCAGTGCGCCGTACAATGTGAACAAAGAAAAAATTGCATCGTGTCCTTTCGTGTTTATTGCGGTTCCGACACCAACAACTGAGCGAGGGTTCGATTATTCTGTTGTGCAAGAAGTGTTGGCACTTGTGGGCAAGGGTACTGTCGCGGTTATAAAATCAACGACACTTCCTGGGACAACGGAGTCACTGCAAAAGCAGTATACAGATATTGTGGTGCTTCACTCTCCTGAATTTCTTGCGGAGGCAACGGCGACGCATGATGCGTCTCACCCCGAACGAAATATTATTGGAGTTCCTGTTGACGACGTACCACACAACAAGGCGGCGAAACACGTGCTTTCTATGTTACCCAAAGCCCCCTTCAATCTCGTGTGTTCTTCGCGCGAATCGGAACTCATAAAATATGCAGGCAACGCGTTTTTATACTTAAAAGTGGTGTTCGCGAATATTTTATATGACATGGCGCAAAAAGAAGGCGCTGACTGGGGAGTATTGACGAGCGCCATTGGAGCAGATGCGCGTATTGGCCCCTCTCACTTGGCGGTTGTGCATTCTAGCGGACACAAGGGGGCTCTAAGCGGGCGTGGCGCGGGCGGGCACTGTTTCATTAAAGATTTTTCAGCACTGCGTTCTTTGTACGCGCAGCGTTTTCCTAAGGACAAAAAAGGTCTGCGGGTTCTGACTGCTCTTGAATGTAAAAATAACGATTTACTCACACAGAGCGGAAAGGATTTGGATTTGCTGAAAGGTGTGTACGGTGAGAATCCTGATGCGCCATGCGACCCCGTTAGAGATCTTAGAAAATTATAAAGAAGGGTGTTTATATGAGTATGGATATGTATGGGGGTGAGCACGTACGCGCATCGGCAGTGGAAACGAAGTTTCCCATCTCTAACGGGGTGCGCCTTCTAATTCTTACTCAGGCTGTAGACAGCAACGACCCGACATTTAGTTTTTTTCACACATGGATTCGCGAATTCGCGAAACGGTGCGAAAAAGTGCATGTGATTTGTCTCAAAGAGGGGACACACGCTTTGCCCAAGAATGTCTCCATACATTCTCTGGGGAAGGAAAAGGGAAAATCGCGCATCAAGTATGTCGCCCGCCTGTTCCGGTATGCGCAGGGCCTACATAGTGAATATGATGTCGTGTTTGTGCACCAGAATCAGGAATATATTCTCCTTGCCGGTTTTCTCTGGCTGGCTATGAGAAAAAAAATATACTTTTGGCGTAACCATTATGCTGGGAATGTGCTGACCGACATTGCCGCACTTTTTTGCACGCGGGTGTTTTGCACATCACGTTTTTCGTATACAGCGCGGTACAAAAAAACGGTTATCATGCCCGTCGGAGTTGATACAGAATTATTCCGCGAAATCGGTGGTGTGGGGCGAAGGGCGCACTCCATTCTTTCGCTTGGCAGGATTGCTCCGTCAAAGCGTCTTGAGGTTCTGATTGACGCGTGTGGCATATTAAAAAAGAACAGTGTTCCGTTTTCTCTCAATATATACGGCGACGCACTTCCGTCTGACAGTGGATATTTCGCACTTCTTAAACAAAAAGTGCACGAACACAATTGTACTGATTCTGTAACATTTTGGTCTGGAGTTCCAAACGTTGAGACCGTTGCACTCTATAATTCGCACGAATATTTTGTGAATGTCGCGGGGAGCGGCATGTTGGATAAGACAATTTTTGAGGCGATGGCGTGCGGCGCGCTTCCTGTTACATCAAACAAGAATCTTCGGGGAGAAATAGATTCAAAACTGATGGTAACCGCGCACGCACAAGTGTTGGCTGAGCGTTTGCGGGAGCTTTTCTCTGTGCCTGAAGAAGAAAAAGCGCGCATGCGCGCGGAGAATCACGGGTATGTGGGGCGCCACAGTTTGTCTGTTTTGTTGTCTACCCTCGTGAAGCATATAAGTTGAGCGGTCGTCAAAGGGGTCAAAAAACGCTACACTGGACACGCATGGTTGCAATTCTTGTCGGTATACTTGTTGCTGGATTTTTGGTGCGCATGGCGGCGTTGATCTATGGCTTGCCGCTCGATGTGTTTGGTGATGAGTTTGTTCATATTGTAACGGCGTTTTCTCTTTTGGAAGAAATGACGCTTCGAGCGTTTTCGCCACTTTCCTACGTGCCTTCTCTTATGGGGGTGCTTATTGCCCCCGCAACTGCCCTATGGGGAGGTCTATTGATGCTTACGGGAGCTGTTGATGGAATAGTGGGATTTAAAGAGTACGCGACATTGAATGCCGTTTGGTTTATTCCGATTGGGCGCGCGATCTCAGCTCTTTTTGGTGTTTTATTTTTGTATATATTGTTTCTTATAACTCGCCGCGTAACTGACTTTCGTGTGGCATTAGTAGTAACTGCGTTCGCGTCGCTGGATTTCTGGTTAGTGCATGAATCACAGCTCGCACACTTTTGGATGCCGGGGGTTGCGTTGATTGCTCTAGGGTTTTATATGCTCCTCTGTCTTGCAGAAGGGGGTAGAGTGAAATATTACATAGGGGCTATCGTGTCCCTCGTGCTTGGGTTTTGGATGGCGTATTTTCCGATTGTTCTCGCGCCGTTTCTTGCTCTTGCCCACCTGCACGTACCTTTGCCAAAATTTTCACGTCTTCTTTACTCGGGGGTTTCTCTTGTGGCACTTTTGGGAATTATCGGATGGCTCAATCCGCTAAGTTTTTTGAAACAATTTGGCAGAGCCATACGAAGCGGACTCGATGTTATTGGCGTTGATGTTTTTTCAAAATTTCAGGCGCCAGCAGATGTCGCGACAGAACCAATTCAGAACGCTCTGTTTCTTCTTTCGGTCGTTGTATGGGACAACCCGCTTATATTTGCACTCGGTGTGTGTGGGTTTGCGCTTCTTGTGTGGAGAGTCGGCTGGCGCACATTTCCCGCGCAAAGTACACTCGGATTATTTTTTGTGTATCTTCTTGCGGGGATGTTTGTGTGGTCGCATCCGGACCATCGGTACGCCCTGCCACTCCTTCTGCCACTCTATATCGGAGTGGCATATAGCATTCAGTACATACTCGAAAAAGTGCAGACAAAATCTGACACTCTTCGATATTGGGTGTACGCGTGCGTTGTTCTTGTCGGCCTGTATTCCGCGTATACGACATTCACCTATGTTGCGCTTCTGCGTCAAAAAGACACTCGACTTGAGGCGAGGGAGTGGATTTTAAAGAACGTTCCAACAAATTCAGCAATTCTTACGGACGCGTACTATTTTGATGTACCAAAAAGTAAGCAGGCGATAGAATACTTTGCACAGTATCTTCCAGAAGCGCTTCGCGCGCGCGATCGTGTGGCGCAGACGCTTCCCGAAGGAGAGGAGACGAGCGGATATTTTGTGGTCAACGTTGAGTATGCCAATAGACTCGCGTCGATGGGGCGACTGCCGGAGTTTCCGTATGTTGTGGTTGGTTTTTTTGACCCCCCAAAAAGACCGACGATGCCTGATGTGTTTACGTTAGTTGCGTCATTCTATCCGCGCGACTTCGGACAAAAAATTGACGATTTGTTAGTGTCGCCGAATAATCCCCTGAGCGCGGTGTATTCTGTGTCCCGTCTCGGGCCACACATTGAGATTTATAAGAAGCGGGAGTAGAGCCATTTCATGTACTATTCATAAGAAAACGCCACACAGAGTGTGGCGTTCAAAGACGGCTAGTTCTTCTTGTATTTTTCGAGGAATTGTTGATTGGTGGGTATCGTGCCATTAATTCCACCATTGTAACAATACGGCTTATCCCCATCTTTCTTTAGGAACAGATACGTGAAGAGGGCATCAGGAGAATTTTTTGGGTTTGACAACTCGTGTATAAAAATTATTCCCCCTGTGGCAAACTCATGTTGCTGTTCAGGAAACTTTTTATGTACCCAGTTCAGAAGTACAGCGACATCGGATTTTTCGAGCATTACGACAATATCAGCTGGCTTCGGAGTCAGGGTGTATGTAGAGTCACATGCTTTCAGGTCTCCGTTTTTGTATAGACGTACCGGATCGACAAATTCCGTGTTTTGTTCGGAGCAACCAGCTACCAGAAGTAGAAAGGCCAAAGACATTAGTGCACGCATCACGTTTCTCCTGTGAACCAGAACGGCTAACGGCACTGTACACCAATCATATGTATGCGTCACGGGTGTATACCCTGTGATATTGGCGAAGCCACCACATCACAGGGTATACTGATTTTCTATGAGTACCACTGTTCTTGATGTGCGTGATTTGAAGAAAACGTACCGTGACACCGAGGCGGTGCGGGGTATTTCTTTTTCAGTAAACAGGAACGAAATTGTCGGGTTACTTGGGCCAAATGGCGCGGGCAAGACGACGACCATTAACATGATTCTTGGGGTACTGGAGCCAACTGCGGGCACCATATCCGTAGATGGGTTTGACGTGCGTAAGGAGCGAAGTCTTGCCCTTGATCGCACTAATTTTGCCGCCGTGTATGCTCAATTGCCGGGCAACCTTACAGTGTCACAGAACTTGAAAGTGTTCGGACTTCTCTATGGTGCCACTCGCTTGAATGAGCGCATTCCTGAATTGTTGCGGGAGTTTGATTTGGAAAAGTTTGCCCACACAAAAACAGGCGTTCTGTCTTCTGGTGAGCAGACCCGCGTTTTGCTTGCGAAAGCGATGCTGAATTCGCCACACCTTTTGCTTTTGGATGAACCGACCGCGTCGCTTGATCCGTCAACGGCACGCGCGGTGCGTGAAAAAATCAGAGCGTACACAGCTGAGAGCGAAAGTGGTGTCTTGTGGACGTCCCACAACATGCATGAAGTTGCTGACGTGTGCGACCGTGTACTTTTTCTCTCACATGGCTCAATTCTTATTGAGGGTGACCCGCGCACGTTGCCACAAGAGCACGGCAAAGCAAATCTAGAAGAACTATTTATTACGGTTGCTCGTGAACCCCTCTCGCTTGAACTCTAATACCAGTATGACCAAGAGCTTCACACGAATGTATGCAGTGTTCCTTCGCCAGGTGTATTTGTATCGCGAAACCCCGATACGTTTTTTTCAAATGTTTGTGTGGGT
Organism: Minisyncoccota bacterium; assembly: GCA_036517195.1. Taxonomy (GTDB): domain Bacteria; phylum Patescibacteriota; class Minisyncoccia; order Phycocordibacterales; family UBA2100; genus UBA10103. The sequence continues at coordinate 11,230 of DATDXU010000009.1, read as the reverse complement.
GCTTATTGACCTCGTGCTGTGGGGATTTATTTCTAAATATTTTAGTCAGTCTGCCGTGTCTCCTTCTGGCATTGTTACCATTCTCTTAAGCGCGATTATTCTCTGGGGATTTTTAAACCGTGTATACCAAGGTCTCATTATGTTTTTTCTCGAAGACTCGTGGTCGAGAAACTTTCTCAACATGTTTGCAACTCCGCTTAAACTCTATGAATATGTGGCCGGATTTGTTGTTTCCACCATCATTACGAGCGCTATAGTTTTCGCTGTAGTAATACCTTTGGCATACGTCATGTTTGGATATTCACTTCTAACGCTAGGGTTTTCGCTCGTGCCTTTTATTATTGCTCTTTTTATTTTTGGCGTTTCAATCGGTATTTTCTCTGTCGCTTTGGTTCTTCGGTTTGGACCTGTGGCGGAATGGTTCATATGGCCAGTTGCTGCAATCACAGGACCTTTCGTTGGTGTCTTTTATCCGATCTCGACTCTTCCTGAGTGGATGCATATCATTTCATATGCGCTTCCGCCCACGTACGTGTTCGAAGGAATGCGGGCAGTCATCGGGGGCGGAGCCTTTTCCTTTAGCAATGCGCTTACGGGTCTCGCTCTCGCGTTTGTATACGTTTTTATTTCATACATCACACTTAGCTGTGTGTTTCGCATCGTCATTCGCAATGGTCAGATAGCGCGTTTCGGCACCGAGGCTCTGTAACCATAACGCGATACTAAAATTGCTCTGGCGGTAGAATTGTGGCATTGTGAACAGATGAAAGACGCGGGTCCGGGGCCGGAGATATCAGTTGTTATACCCGTATATAACGAACGGGAGAGCGTTCGCGAGCTATTTCGCGAGCTTACCGAGGTGCTCTCTGCGACAGGAAAAACATACGAAATTATATTTGTTGACGACGGTTCTCGCGATGGCACGGCGGACGAACTGTCTCGGATTTCTTGTACGACAGTAACACTTTCAAGAAACTGCGGAAAAACACAGGCGCTTCGCGCGGGATTCGCTGAGGCGCGCGGGAATATTATTTTTACTCTGGACGGCGACCTGCAGGATGACCCACACGAGATTCCAAAGTTTTTGAGTGCGTTAGAGCGGGGAAGTGACATGGTGTGCGGGTGGAAACAGGACCGGCAGGACCCATTTGAAAAACGCTTCTTTTCCAAAATTGCAAACACCATGGCGCGGACTCTTGCGAAAAGTCCCGTGCACGACATGAACTGCGGGTTCAAGGCGTACCGCAAGGAGGTGGTGCAAAATCTTTCTTTGTACGGCGATATGCACCGTTACATTCCACCCATAGTTGTAGGTCAGGGATTTCGTGTTACCGAGACCCCAGTGAATCACCGCGCCAGAAAATTTGGAGCTTCTAAATATGGCGCGTGGCGATTGATTGCGGGATTACTTGATTTACTCACCCTCATGTTCACACAGCGTTTCTTTGAACGTCCCGCGCACTTCTTCGGAATGTTTGGCGGAGTATTGATTTTTTTCGGAACGTGCGCGCTTGTGTACTTAAGTACGCTCAGAATTTTGTATGACGCGACAATCGGCGGTCGTCCGCTCCTGTTTCTCGGTATCCTGCTTGTTGTTGTCGGTTTTCAGTCACTCTCGCTCGGGTTATTGGGTGAGCTTGTGGTACGACGTCAGGCGCTTGAACCTCCATCCATTAAATCTACTCGTCGCCAGCAATCCCGTTAGAAATTATGGAAGGTATGAGTGTACTTAAACGATCGTTTGGAAGTGAATATGTGTCGAACAATTATAAACATATATATAGAATCGGAAGCGCAAGCTTCCTATTTCTAACGGGACAATGAAATACGCGCGGCTCACTGCCAAAATTGTGGTTACGGCGGGACTTTTGTTTTTTCTTTTTTGGTCTATTGATGTCGGGCAATTGTGGGAACATATACGCACGATACCCCTGTACGCACTTTTGATTATCGCACTCGCGTGGTGGGTGGCGACAATACTTAATACTGTACGGTGGGCAGTGTTACTTCGCATACAAGGTCTTGCAATTTCACTGTTTCGTCTTTTGAAATACAATCTTGCTTTTACGTTTTACACAGTCGCATTGCCGGGCGGGAAAGTTTCAGCGGAAGCGGTGCGCATCTATCAAATCGTACGAGATACAGAACAGGGTATGCGCGAGCGCGCGGCACTCTCTGCAATTGCAGACAGAACAGTCGCCGCGTTAACCTTTGTCGCATTATCGCTTGCTTCAGCCCCGCTTCTTTTAGAAACACTCCCATCCTTGCCGTCATGGTTTTTGTACGCGCTTGCGGTCAGCATCGTCGTTGTCGCGGTGAGTGTCTTTGTACCATTTGAATCCTTACTTTTTTGGTTCTCACACTTTCTCCCAGAGGTTCTTCGGGGTCCGCTTTCCCAGATTGGTTCCTCGTTCGCGCTCTTTCGCCACTATCCAATGAAACTTTGTATGGCGTTTGCGTTCTCCATTGTCTCAGCGCTCGCGATGGCAGGTGGCGTGCATGTGGTTGTGATGTCACTCGGTATTGGGGCTTCATTTGGAGTGACGCTTGCCGCGTTTTCAGTCGGAACGCTTGCGGCGATGATTCCGCTTACTGTAGCAGGTATCGGTATACGCGAAGGGGCGTTTACCTATCTGTTTGCGGCACTTTCAGGCGCTTCTTTAGAAGTTGGGCTTTCCGTCTCACTTGTTGCTCTTGCGGCGTCGTTTTTGGTTGCGTTTGTTGGTGGAAGTGTTGAATGTCATCGACTTTTTGCGCACAGTCGTTTGGTATGACAGAGAAGAATTCAATCGTGCTTGCCGTGAACGACCTCGATTTTGGTGGGGCGCAAAGGACGGTGGTTGAAGAAGTGCGGGAGCTTGTGCGAAGAAATATTCCCGTTGTTGTTGTTACTACTCTTGCGAATCCGAAACTCGGTCTTGCTCACCTCCTCGCGGGTGTTCGCATTGAACGGTTGGAATTTCGGTCTTTGTTTGATGTGCGTGCGCACATGCGTCTCGTGCGACTATTTCGAACCCTGCATCCTCGCGCTGTTGTTTCCAATCTTTTTTTCACAAACACGGTAGTGCGAATCGCAAAAATGTGTGTGCCATCTGTGCGCGTTGTTGTGCGCGAAGGCAATGTGCTTACTGAAAAAAGTGTTTTTGTGATGATTGTGGACGCGCTTCTTTCTGCTGTAACCGCGCTCGTGCTGGTGAACGCGCATTTTCTTCGCGCTCCTATCGGGCGCGTGAACCCTTTTACAAAAGTAAAGGTGCTGTACAACGGCATTGGTGAGGTATTTTTTTCTCCGTCACACAAACGCGAAGAGATGAGGCGAAATCTCGGAATAGCAACAGACGCGTTTGTTGTAATTACTGTGGGCTCGCTTACCGAGAAGAAAGGGCAGCAGTATCTTATTGACGCCTGCAAGCGCGTGCCGAATGCGCATCTGCTTGTCGTGGGGGATGGATATTTACGTTTCGAATTAGAAAAGCATGCCTCAGACCACATTCGTTTTCTTGGCGCGCGTTCTGATATTCGCGACCTCTATGCGGCGAGTGACGTGTTCGTTCTTCCGTCGTTGTGGGAAGGGATGCCAAACGCGATGCTGGAGGCGCTTGCGTCAGGGCTTCCTGTCGTTGCGACTGATGTCGGTGGTGTGTCGGAAATTGTCGAAAATGATAAAAATGGATTTCTGGTTCCAGCTCGAGATTCTGACGCACTTCGGGGCGCGACTGAAACATTGAAAAATGGTTTGGAGATGCGCGCCCGAATGTCTGGCAATGCCTCTTTGTCTGTAAAAAATATGACGTGGCGAAATCATACAGATGCGCTGCTCGAAGTGCTATAGTCCTTCAATATGTGCGGTATTTTTGGGTTTACGGGAAGTGATCAGGCGCTAGGGGGGGCGTTGGGCGCCTCACTGTCACATCGTGGGCCGGACGACGAGGGAATTGAGACCGAGAGCGGAGTTACGCTCGGCAATCGGCGACTTTCTATTATTGACCTTTCCGCGCGTGGACATCAGCCGATGTGGTGGAATAATCGCGCAATCGGCATTGTCTACAACGGTGAGATATACAATCACAAAGAATTGCGCAAAGAGCTTGAGGCGGAGGGGGCGCGTTTCGCGAGTGACAGCGATACGGAAGTGTTGCTTGTCGGCTATGCGCGTCATGGACTTTCTTTTTTCAGCAAGGCGAGAGGAATGTGGGCGTGCGCTTTCTTTCACCCTAAAGAACAAAAACTTGTTTTGGTACGGGACTATTATGGCATCAAGCCGTTGTACGTACTGAAAGCGGGGCGTGAAATTGCGTTCGCTTCAGAAATGAAAGCGCTGGGAGAATTTGCCCGCGCGCGCAACATTCCACTTTCGCTTTCGGAAGATGGGCTCGCTTCTTTTTTCACATTCGGGTATGCGATGCACCCGCATACGATATTTAATGAAATCAAAAAGGTAGAACCCGGCACGGCACATACCATTTCGCTTCAGAGTGGCGAATCGTCAGTTGAACATCTCCCTCGGCCGATTGTTATAACGCCAGAGTCGTTTGATGATGCGATTCAAGACAGTGTGGAGAGGCATTTGGTTTCCGATGTGCCGGTTGGAATTTTTCTCTCCGGCGGATTGGACTCAACAGCGATTGCTCTTGCGTTACAGAAACTCGGACACCCGTTGTCCGCGTACACGTTAGAAATTGAGGGACGTAAGGATGCGGAGTATGCAAAACGAATCGCATCGTACACAGGACTGTCGCACAAAAGTTTTTCGTTTACACAAGAACGTTTTGAAGATGTGTATCGGCGAATATGGAATTCTGTTGACGACGCGGTGGCAGACAGCGCCCTGTTTACAAATTTTGCAATCGCAGAAGAAGCGGCGAAGGACGTAAAAGTCGTACTCGCGGGTGAAGGGGGGGATGAGATGTTTTTCGGATACGAGCGGTACCGCGCACTTCAAAAATTAAGACATGTGTGGCGCGTGCGCGGGTTGTGGCAACACTTTGGACTGCAGTCCGTGGCGCATACGGACGCATATATGCGCCTGATACGGCCAATCGCGCGACGGGTGCGACTGGCGGAGAGCTGGCTTTCTGGAGACCTTCTCTCTGGCTATGCGGACATGGCAAGTATTGGTGGCGACATGGGCGATCGCGTAAAAGCACTTAAAACCTTACGGACCAATGTTCGACCTACGAGGTCGAACATGGAATATCAGATGAGTTTTTTTGACCAAGCATATTACTTGCCGGATGATTTGTTATATAAGACAGATATTACAACTATGGCGCATTCAATTGAGGCGCGCGTGCCGTTTTTGGATGCCGGCATGGAAGCGTACGCTCGCGCGACGCAAACAGGGTACGATGGCAAAAAACAACCGCGCGACTACCTCGCCCGCCCCGTTAGAGGCATCGCCTCTAACGGGGCAAGTACGCTCCCGAGCGACCTTATTCTTAAAGAGAAAGTCGGTTTTAGTATTCCGATTCGTCGGTATGTGTACGAACGCCATCGTCAGGATATTCAAGAATCAATTAGCGCCCTTTTGAAACTCAATGTGCCGGGCATATCTCACAAGGCGCTTCTGCGTATGCGCGACAATCCTTCGTACTACGAGGCGGTGGAGAAGTATCTCCCACAGCTTCCGTTCGCCTGCCTCGTGCTCGCACGCGTACTTGCAAGGTATCAAATAAAACACTAGATATGAATCAAAAAATAAAGGTTGCACTCATGGCGGATGCATTTGATCGCCGTCCGGAGCGGGCGTTTTTTGCCCGTCGGTTGATTGAACGACTGGTGCATCACCCCGACATTGAATTGTTTCTCATTCACTTTGACCCGATGCCGAATGAGCCACTCTATAAAGAAGCGCACGAGATTCTTATCCCGAGAATTTCCTTGCCGTGGGGCTCTCGGTTCGTTTCTTTTATTTGGTATTGTTTTACGACAAGGGAGCAGTTTGATATTTTTCAATATCTTGTCGGGCGCCCGTACCCGTTTTTCTGGCTCATGCCCGCGAAGCGGTTTGTAGTGCTCGCGCACGATGCGGGAGTAGGAAGGGTGAAGGGTACCAGAACAATTCCGAACCTAATTTTTTACACAGTACTCCGTTTTTTCAATCGGTACATTGATGCAATTGTTGGAGTTTCAGAATACGCACGAAAAGATATTCAAAACGTGTACCATCTTCTAGAATCAAAAACTGCGTCTATCTATGTCGGCGTTGACCCCATGTATCGTCCAGTTGACTCTGAAACGACGGCTACAGCGCTGCGGAAATACAACATCGGCGCGTCTAAGTACATTTTCTATCTTGGCGGGCTCAATCCGCATAAAAATGTTCCAAACCTTATTCGCGCGTATACGCTATTGCGACAGGCAGTACCCGCACTGCAAGAAAAATTATTGATTGCGGATTTGCCGTCTCATGGTTCAGGTGAGACATATCGTGCCATAACAGAATCTCCCTATTCGCGGGATATCATATGCGCGGGGCGCATTGAGCTTGGAGATATTCCGGCACTTCACAGCGGAGCCACTGTGTTTGTGTTCCCGTCTCTCCATGAGGGGTTCGGTATGCCTCCGCTTGAAGCAATGGCATGTGGAACACCGACCGTTGTTTCAAATGCGACATCGTTGCCGGAGGTGACCGGTGGCGCATCTATTCTTGTCGATGCACTGGACGTACAAGAAATTACGAGCGCAATGAGGCGAGTCATTGAGAGTCCAGAGCTTAAGCGCCAACTGCGAGAGAAAGGAATCGCACAGGCGAAGAAATTCACGTGGGATGCGTTTGCGGATAAGCACATTGGTCTCTATAAGCGACTACTCGCTGGTTCTCAAGACTGAGAGTGCCTGTGCTGGACCCGTACACTGTTCACTCACACACAGTTGACAGAAAGATTAGCAAGTAGTATAATGGCGTGAGTTCCTCGAAAGGTCAGCAGTTGCCATAGCAGAAAGCCCTTGAATGGAATCGAGATTTTTCTGCTATGGCAAACCGAGGTCAGCTCGGAGCCCGCTAGCACGCAACACGTTCGAAAAAACACGTTGCATTGTGAAGGGAAGAAGGGAACATGTCATGAGCGACAAGTTCATCATGTCCGCCCGTCAGGCGGCGGAACTCGACCACGCACTTGAACGCAATGGCTGGACACCTGCGAATGTAAAAACGGCGACCAGGGGTAATACCCTCGGTCAATTCCGCAAGGTGTTGCTCGGCACGGCTTCGATTGTCGACAATCCCATAACGAAGAAGTCGAAGCTCCTGAAGCCGGATGGCTACTACTCCGCCGTCAAACTCGGCGAGCGGCATGACCCGAATGCATTCTGGCAGACGCGCTCCGGCCTCTACGTGTACGACGACTTCAAAAGTCGCATAGTCGCCGTCGCGAAGCTGACCGAAGCGAGGGTGAAATTCAAAAAGCTTCCGCGCTTCAAACTCGGCCGTGATGGAAGCGGCGAGGAAATGAAATCGGCTCGTCCGAGTAGCGTTTGGACGGCGACCGACTTCTGCCCGTGGCTTGCCACGAAGCTCGCGAAGCAGCCGAACGGCGAGGAAGGTGAATTCCTCAACAACGGTTGGGTGAACCTCTTCCTTGTGGAAGGCGTCAACGGCGAGGTTTTCGTTGTCATCGTCAACTGGAGCGCCGACGACCGGAGGTGGTTCGTTAGCACGTGGCCTCTCGACGACGGGTGGCTCTTCGGCATCCAGTTCGGCTCCCGCAACTGACCGATTGAAACTTTGTCCGCCGCAGGCGGGCTAGATTCTCGGACCCTTTTGACACTTTGTCACTGGGGCCCGGGAATCTTTCTTTTGGTATAATCTGTATGAAATTTCTGGTGATGTTCTGGTTACGGCTTGAACATGGAGATTTCGAAAGAGGCGAAGGTCGGAATTCTTGCGGCTATGGTTTCAAGAAGTGCGCATCGAATCTTTCCAAAAAATAATCGGTAGTTGGTACTTGAAACTGGCGGACTTACAACGTCCCGAATTCGATACAACCCGGAGAGCACTCAATGGGCGGTGGCACAGATGGTTTCAAGTACGAGAGAAGCGAGGTCTTCGTTGTCAACGTCAACTGGAACGCCGACAACCGGAAGTGGAACGTCAACACGTGGCAACTCGACAACAAGTGTGTAGCCGAGCTTCTTTTTTATACGTGCTGTGGCAGTGAGTTCTTGAACATATTCTCTGTAAGTGGCATACTGGGTGCTTATATGCGAAATAAACTCAGTATATGCAAGAAATGCGGGGCTTCTGTGCGTGAAGGAGAGAGTCACTATATGAGTTTGCCGCTTCCGGACATTGTGGACCGTTATACCATTACGAAATTGAAAGCGGACCGTTTTTCCAAAGAACAAAAGGCGCGCGAACCACTTCTTGAACAGGAGCTTGAAACGTATGAGTTTGCCATCGCGCGCATACGAAAAGATTTTCCACAGGTAGACCAGTGGATAAAACAATTGTACGCAGTAAATAATGCCATGTGGGATTGTGAGTGGGAAATTCGCGCTCACGATGACTCCGGTGCTCCGCTAGAGAAAATTGGGAAAGTGGCCCTTAGAATGCGAACCGAAAACGGAAAGCGCGCGAAGGTGCGCAACGTCATCGTTCACGAAACGGGTCACGGTTTTTTTGACCACAAGGTTGGACATTCTTCTGAAGTGAAATAGCGATCCGTTCTTTTTGGCCTGGGCTGTACCGTATGTCATCAGACATTATTATTGAAACTGCTCGCGGGCGCTTTGCTCTTAATGTGGAGCGAGACGCAAAGATGGCGCAGCATCTTTCTTCCGATACGTATCCACACGAGCGTTTATTGGCATTTGTGCGCGCGTATGCGCCAGGGGGCACCATGATTGATGTCGGGGCGCACATTGGGACGGTTGCAGTGCCGTCGGCACGTATTGCAAAGCGGGTGATTGCGTTTGAAGCAAATCCAGAAACGTTTACATTTTTAGAGCGCAACGTAAAAAGTAATGATGTTACGATTGATGCTCGAAATAAAGGACTTTCAGACGCTCGTGGGCATGCATCTGTTGTCAAAATCAGCGCGCATAATGCCGGGGCGCACTCTCTTGCTCCTGGGGGTGATATAGAAGTGTCTACACTCGACTGTGAGGCGGAGAGTGCCGATTTCGTAAAAATTGATGTTGAGGGTATGGAGCTTTCCGTATTGCGCGGCGGAGAAAAACTAATTGCGCGTTCGCGTCCTGTGATTTTTTTTGAAGTGAATCTTACACAATTACGCGCGCACGGGGCGCGCGTTCGTGATATAGAAACGTGGTTACGCACAAGGGGGTACATTTTATATATGCCATTAACGTTTGGTGGAAAATACTTTCTTGGAAAAGTTGTGAGTTTACGTCTGCTCACTGCCCTCATAACTCCAAAGTCATGGATTTTCGGCGGTTCGTGCGCTCCATTCGATGTGGTCGCTATTCATACATCCAAAGAGATTAAGTTTCCAACACATCCAGCGTTCAATGTTGTGTTAGAGCTTTTATTTCTCCACCTTATACAAAAAATGAGGCGCGTAGTATCTTTTCACATATGAACGTACCGATTTCGGGGTTATTGCAATTCAGCAAAAATGTCACTTCCGAACACGGGGAAGATGGCATCCTCGAACACGTTTTTTCAGTTATCGGTGACGGGTCGCGTTCGTGTGTTGAATTGGGGGCACTGAACGGAAAGCACGGCAGTAACGTGTGGCGTCTCATAAAAGAACAACACTGGTCCGGTATTCTTATTGAAGCAGACCCTACCTATTTTGAAGTTTTAAAGAGGGAGTACGCGGGCACGAATACGATATGCCTCAATCGGTTCGTTTCTTTTGAGGGCAAGGACGCGCTTGGCCGCACGCTGTCTGAAACGTCGTTGCCGAGACAATTTGATCTTTTGTCACTCGATATTGATGGGAACGACTATCACGTGTGGGAATCACTCACGGAATATATGTCGCGCGTTGCGGTGATTGAGTTTAATCCATCTATTCCAAACGATGTTCATTTTATTCAGGCGCGCGACATGGGGGTGCAACAGGGTTCCTCACTTAAGGCAATTGTTGAGCTTGGAAAAAAGAAAGGGTACGAACTTGTGGCGGTTACAGAAACTAACGCCATCTTTGTATTGCGGGAATTATTTCCAAAGTGTGCCATTGGCGACAATTCCATTACTGTTCTTCACACTGACCGTAGGTTTGAAACAAATTTATTTCAGCTCTACGACGGCACACTCAAGATTACGGGTACTACCCATCTCATATGGCACAAGCTACCGATTGACGAGGAAAAGCTACAGGTTTTGCCTTTGTGGCGACGCGTCTACCCCGCGGGGACGAGTGCCAGTGGGTGGGTGAGATACCTCAAGTATTGGGTTCGAAAGTTGCCGTTCTATGCGTTACTACAGCGTCTTCGAAAAAGTATATGACTATTAAAAAAGTTCTAACACTTCGGGCGTCGTCTATCGGAGACGCCCTTATGGGCAAATATTTTCTTGAAAATGTGCACGCGGCATTTCCGGAGGCGCGTTGTTTCATGTTGGTCGGGAGTCGTGGGGCGATGATTCACGATGTGCTTCTCGGATATCCATGGCTTTCTGTTGTTGAAGCAAACCGCAAAAACCCAAGCTCGCTTATATCTGCATGGCGTGCGCTGTCGGGGAGTGACATCGCACTTACACAGCCAGCTGAAAATCCGTTCTCCTTCCCTTCGAAAGTATTCGCGCGTCTTGTCGCCAAAAAACTCATTGGGTTTAACGATACTTCGGTGTGGAATTTTATGTATGACACGGTGGTGCCGTTTTTTGGCGAAGCGCACAGTCGTGGAATGATTGTGGAAGAACAAAATGCCCTGCGCGCGTCTGGCGTACCCATGGGAGTTTCTGAACTGTCACTATCGTATGTCGATGATCCGTCCGTAGTATCAAAATTTCGCCTCAGTGGAAAGTATGTGGCTGCACATCTGTTTTCTGGGAACGAGGGCAGAAGTATCAGTCAGCGCAAACGTGTTGAAATCGTGCGCGCACTGCGGAGCGCGATTCCGCATACGCTTGTGCTCACGGGGGGCACGGCGGATGTTGTGCGCGCGGCGGAAACATCTGGTGGACTTCCAAATGTTTTAAATCTTGCTGGCAAAACATCTATGCAAGAATTCATCAATCTTATTGCTCGTGCGCGTGGCGTCGTATCGCTTGATACCGGCGGGGCGCACATTGCCGCGCATTTGAAAAAGCCACTCGTTG
>DATDXU010000008.1:0-33959 GCA_036517195.1 Minisyncoccota bacterium | reverse complement strand
CAATCGTTACCTCCGTAAAATCGAGGTCGAGCAGGTGTGTAGAATTATCAAACACCACTTTCACCCCAGCTCGATTGCCACGCGGGAGTGTCGGGGAACCGCCCCATATCAGATCCTCCCCGCGTCTGCTTCTCATGGATTTCATTGACTGCTCCCCGAGAACAAACCGAAATCCCTCCGCAACATTTGATTTTCCGCTTCCGTTTGGGCCAACAATCGCGACAACGCGAGAACCAAATTGGAGTGCTGTTTTCCTCCCAAATGACTTAAATCCTATGAGTTCAATTGACTTAAGATACATCCCGTTAGAAATAGGACGCGGAACAACTATGTGTTTCGCACCCCACAACACTAAAACTTATAAATACGACCTCGCGACAGCAACAGCGCAGATTCCGTCGTCCGCGATTTCTAACGGGATACATCCCCCCATTGTACCAAAAACATCACCAGAACATTTTTGAGCTATACGTGAACAAAGACCGAACTACCAACCCCTGCTTTGCAGTGCGTTCCCTGCCGCCGCTTGCTCCGCCTCCTGTTTTGACCTGCCACTTCCTTCCGCAACACGCTCGGATGCAAGGTACACCGCACTTTTAAACTGCTTTTCATGGTCAGGCCCTGATTGGTGTACCAGTTCATACACGGGCGTAACCCCCAGTTCCTCTTGGGCAATTTCCTGCAATTTGCTTTTCGCGTCCTGCCAGAGCCTACGCTCCACCACGTCGTCTATTTTGTGAAATAGTTGCGCACCGATAAACAGTTTTGCCGCCTCATACCCCTGATCCAAATAAAGGGCACCAATAAGCGCCTCAAATGTATTCGCAAGAATTATGTTTCGCGCGCGCCCCGTGTCCTTCGCCTCGCCTCGGCTCAACAGTAAATAGTCGTTCATCCCAAGAGCAGACGCCGCTTCAGAAATACTGACCGTATTCACAAGAGCCGCCCTGTACGCCGTCAAATCCCCTTCCGGTTTATCCGGATACTTTTCATACAAAAACTCCGTTGTTGCGAGCTCCAACACAGCATCCCCCAAAAATTCAAGCCGCTCGTTGTGTTCTTTTTTAGACGACCGATTTTCATTGAGGTGCGAGCGATGTGTGAACGCAGCCTCCAACAGAGCGCGTTTTGTAAACGTATACCCAATCTTTTTTTCAAAGCTAGAAAAATCCATACGTGTGTGTATCTATTTTTTCTTCTGCGCGAGAATGTTGATCGCTTTTGTAACTACTGGCAAAATATCGTCATAAAAATTCAAGTCGCCCACATCCGCAAGCGGGAACCACTGCGCGTCGTCCAACCCCCCCTCTCGTTTCAATTTCAAATCATCAAATTTCGCGCGAGCCAGGAAATAGGTCGCGTGACGCTTTTTCTTTCCTCCCGGCACCTTTGAATCATTTGCTATATACTCATTTTCGCCAAGCGCCTCCGCAACCTCGACAGAAAGTCCCGTCTCCTCGCTCACCTTTCTTTTCACGCCATCCTCGTGAGATTCCTCCTGTTTCAACTTGCCCTTGGAGAGCGTCCAGTGCCCAAAAATATCGTGAACAAGAGCGAGGTATATAACGCCCTTATCTTCCGCGTAAACCACGGCGCCAACAAGCTCTTCGAGGGGCATATCTGCTCCTTGCCTGCGCGCCCCCCCATCATTTTTTCCCGGCTCCCCGAGCTCAACGTACACGGAACCCAAGACCCCGTTCACAAACTTGCTGGACGACGAACCGCCAAAGCTTTTTGCAAGCTCAATTGCTTCGTTAATGGCAACTTTCGCCGGCACACTGTCTCTATCTCCAAATAGAAGCTCTGCGAGTCCGAGGCGTAAAATAGTGCGGTCAATTGCCGCAATCTTTTCGAGCGGCCACTCGGGCGCCGCACGCACAATAACATCATCAATCTCTTTTTGTTTTTTTATTGCGAGAGAAAGCACGTTCCTCATGAACGGCATGTCGGAATCTTGAACGCCAAACTCTGCCGCATATGGAGACAAGCGTTCGAGCGCCACACTTGTAGAAAGCCCGCCACCCGACGCATCACGTTCAAAAAGCACCTGCAGGACAACGGAGCGAGCTAAGTGTCTGTTTGCCATGAGATTTTCTATGAACGTAAAAGAGCAAGAGAGAGCACGTAGTTGCTTATGATGTTTCGGCAGGTTCTTTCTCTTTAGTAGTAGAGGTTGCTTGACCGCTTGCTTGTAATTCTTTTTGTTTACGCTTTGCGCGACGCGCCTCACGCACTGCATTCGCGACGACATCAATAACGACACGCCCGCGATACTTTCCGCACATCTGACACGCGCGATGAGGCAAACGAAAGGCTCCGCATTCACACGGAGAGGCATTCTTTGCCATAAGTGCGTGCTGGCTTCGACGCCTTCCTGATTTCGAGCGATTCGCCCGCATTCGAACTACCATATAGATGCGAGTATAGCGCATTGCATTAGAACACACAAGAAAAGCCACCCTATGCGGGTGGCGGAGCATCTTCTTTTTTCGTCTCCTCTGGTTGCGGAAAACCGATTACTTTGCGCGCGCGCGATACAACCGCGCAACACACATAACCCCATAACCCCACCTTCGGAGCAAGTTCAAGCAATGGTTCCTGTAGCTCTTTTGGACATTCGTGCGAGACAGAAAATTGCCTCATCGCTTGCGCATATCTCACGACCGTTCTTCCTTTAATCCATGTAGTCCAGAAGGACTCACGTTTCGAACAGGCATAAAATAATTCAGACATCCGCTCTCCGGCGTCAAAAAACATCTTCGCGTGTTCCTTAGAGCCCGTCCTTAAAAACTTTTCACCCATGAGCGTCACTTGGCCAGCAAGTCGCTTTCCTTGATTTTCAATCGCGACAATATACTCCCCCGCCGTTGGCAGTGGCTGCATCTGTTGACCAAAAGACCCGCACAGAATTCTGCCACACGCTTGAGGCAGTGGATGTCCCGCGTAACTTGCGGCAACAGCGAAAAGAAGCAGTATCTTCAAAGTCCGCGCGATGAGAAATACCAGCGCGATCCAGATGACCATATTCAACGACGGTAAAGGCATGGTCACTTGACCAGTTATAACCGGCAGAAGAAGCCATATCACGAACACAATGAGAACGACCCGCCGCACCAGCAGTGACATAGCTCCCTCCAAACATCACGAAAATGAAACTCTCTGTACTGTCTCCGACGCTACCACGCCCCTAAGAACCTTGCAATCTGGTACAAAATGTCGTCCTGTGCAGAGGAGAAAGCCCATGCACACGGACAGCGCGACGATGCGCCAGTGTTCCATACCCCTTATGTACCTCGAATCCATACTCCGGATACTCATCACCCAGGCGCACCATAAGGCGGTCTCGCAGTACCTTCGCAACGATAGACGCGAGTGAGATTATTGGCTCCGTTTCATCTCCGCGAATAATTGTCTTTTGCATGCTAAAACAGTGCGGCGCCACCAATCCTCCGTCAAGTAAAACAGAGCACCTCTTGGGGGACGCCCGAAGACGCATGGTGGAACGATACAGAGCTCTCCTGATTGCATACCCAATGCCACACTTGTCAATTACTTCTGCGGATGAAAACGATACCGCGTATGAAAGTTCTTGAGCAGATTCTAATTGTTTAATCGTGGCGTACATATCTTCACGCTGTTTGTATGAAAGTTGTTTTGAATCCCGAACTCCCCGCACACTCCTCCAGTCAAACCCAGGGGGGACCATGACGGCACCAACCGCAACAGGACCCGCAAGAGGACCTCTCCCCGCCTCGTCAATGCCAATCAGGTATCGCACACATATATTATAGCAACGACAACATTGGTATACTTCACCGTATATGGCGCGTGCGCACACATTCACTCACCTCCACGTCCACTCACACTACTCTCTCCTTGAGGCATTACCGAAAATAGAAGAACTCGTCTCTGCCGCGAAAGCTGACGGACAGACGGCACTCGCCTTAACCGATAGTGGCAACATGTACGGCATAATTGATTTTTATCAAGAGTGCAAAAAACAGGGCATCAAGCCAATCATCGGCTCCATGCTCCACGTAGCCCCCCGAACAAGGCACGACAAGGAACATCGCGCTGATGACATGACGAGTCGCGTTATTCTCCTCGCCAAAGATGACCGCGGATACCACAATCTCATTCGTCTCGTATCTCTCGCGCACCTCGAAGGATTTTTTAACACTCCACGAGTGGATAGAGAACTTTTAGAGAGGTACAAAGACGGGCTCATCGTCATTCTCGCCGCATACTGGGGTGAACACGCGCTCCACTTGCGGAGCGGCGCCGAAGAGCGCGCCGAAGAGGCGTTACAGTGGTACAAAAAAACCTTCGGCGACTCCTGTTTCATTGAAATAACTCGGCACCCTGAATTTAAAGACCATGAGCCATTAATGCAAAAAGCCCTGGTGCTTGGAAAACGCGTTGGTGTGTCCCCGATCGCAACACATGAATCGTATTACTTAAAAAAAGATGACGCGCTCGCGCGCGAACTTGTCAACAAAATACGCACGGGCTCCACTCTCAATCGTGATATGGAAACTGTTTCGGGAGATTTTTCTTTCATTTCGCAAGCGCGCGCGCACACACTCTTCAAAGACATGCCGGAAGCACTCGCCAACACTGAGCGCGTGGCAGACATCTGTACTGTAGACATCCCTCTTGGGAAATGGGTGTTCCCTGAATTTCCGCACGAAGCGGGAAAATCGCACGAAGATATGCTCCGCGATTTGAGTTATGGCGGCATCAAAACAAGGAACCTGCAAAATTCAAACGACATACGCGGACGCATTGATTACGAACTTTCTATTATTAACACAAAAGGGTACACGACATACTTTCTCGTCATGGCAGACATTTTGCGTGAGGCGCGCGCGCGCGGAATCCTCACCAACACGCGCGGGAGCGCAGCCGGTTCTCTTGTCTGTTACACCTGCGGAATAACGACAGTGAATCCTCTTATGTTCAACATGCCTTTCGAACGATTTTTAAACCCGGAACGCCCGTCACCACCGGATATCGACCTCGATCTCGCCGACGACCGCAGAGACGAACTCATTGAGTACATCCGAACAACGTATGGGAAAGATCACGTTGCGCAAATCGGAACATTTGGAAGTATGCTTTCGCGCGCCGCGATACGCGATGTTGCGCGCGCGCTCGGACACCCCTACGCACTCGGAGACAGAATTGCAAAACTTATCCCATTCCCAAAACAGGGGTTTCACATGTCCATACACAAAGCTCTCGAAGAGGTCGTTGATTTGTCGAAGCTCTATAAAGAGGATGAGACTGCGCGCGAGGTTCTCGACATGGCGCAAAAAATTGAGGGCAATGCCAGACACGTTGGCGTACATGCCGCCGGAATTTTTATTACCCCAAAACCAATCATTGAGTATGTCCCAATCCAGCGCGACCCAAAAAGCGAATCCGATAGGGAGGGAAAAATAATAACGCAGTATGACATGTACAGCGCCGGAGAGGACGGCCTTGGATTGCTTAAATTTGACCTTCTGGGACTTAAAAACTTGGCTGTCCTTGCCGACGCAATAGCGCGCGTCAAGGAGCGCCTCGGCACTGCAATACACCTTGATCAACTGCCGCTCGACGACAAAAAAACATTTGCGATGCTCAGCCGAGGAGAAACGCTTGGAGTATTTCAATTTGCCGGAAGTGGTATGACAACGTACCTGACTGAATTGGAACCAACCTCCATTCACGACCTAAACGCCATGGTCGCGCTCTACCGCCCCGGCCCCATTGCATTCATCCCTCACTACATAGAACGAAAAAGAAACCCCTCCCTTGTAACGTACCTCGATCCGCGACTTGAGCCAATTTTGAAAAACACCTACGGCATTCTTATTTATCAGGATGACCTTCTGCTGATCGCGGCAGAACTCGCCGGGTACACGCTCGGAGAAGCAGATAAATTCAGACGAGCGGTCGGCAAAAAAATTCCGGAAGAAATGCAGGCTCAGAAAAATAGATTTTTGAAAGGGTGTGTTGAGAGAGGAATGGCACAGACTATCGCGCAAAAATTGTGGGAACAGATTGAAACATTCGCCGCGTACGGGTTCAACAAAAGCCATGCGGCAAGTTACGGAAACCTTGCGTATCAAACGGCATACATGAAAGCAAACTACCCCGTTGATTACATGGCGGCAGTGTTGACGGGAGACGCGGGAGATGTGGAAAAAATTGCGGAAATCGTTTCTGAATGTACGCGAATGAACATCGCCGTTTTGCCCCCTTCGATCAACGAAAGTTTGGGAAATTTTACCGTCGTGGACCCCGACAGAGACGCTTCGCGCTCTAACGGGGCAGGCGAACTCGCCATACGGTTTGGCCTCTATTCGATTAAAAATTTCGGCAGGGGAGTCGCAGATTCCATTATCGCCGCGCGAATATCTGGAGCCTTCACCGATATAGCTGACTTTGTAACACGCGTCGAGGGAAAAAATATCAATAAAAAGTCCCTCTCGGCACTCATACAATCCGGCGCCACCGATATGCTTGGAGAACGCGGAATACTACTTTCAAATATTGAAGCTATCCTCCAGTACCACAAAGAATGTACACGCGTTCCGGACCAAACGTCGCTCTTTGCGAAGGTGTCGCGCGCGCCACTCAACCTTACGGACGGAGAGCATGCGACGATTGACCAGCGTCTCGCGTGGGAAAAAGAACTCCTTGGCCTCTATGTGTCCGGTCACCCACTCGACAAGCACGCGGAAAAGTTGGCACGACAAAAACTCTCCCTTAAGACACTAAAGGAGACCTTCCCTCATGGAGTGGAAACGGTCATAGCGGGCCTCCTTGGGAGTGTTCAGAACATTCTGACCAAGGGCGGAGAACGCATGGCTTTCGGGAAACTGGAAGACCGCTCGGGCTCTGTTGAAATCGTCATCTTCCCACGAACACTCAAAGAAAGTGAAGATCTGGTGAAGCCGGGAGTGTGTATTATGGCAAAGGGAAAATTTTCTGAACGAAATGGGGAAGCCAGTTTCGTCGTAGAAAGAATCAGGGCGTTGTAAAAAAGCGGCGCCTGTCCCGTAGCGTGCGCGAAGCGCTCTGCTACGGGATTGTAGAAAAAATAAAAGCACTGTAATATTTCAATAATGACACAGGGAGACACACACCCCGAGCGGGACCACAAAAAACTGGGGCCAGAATTGGAGCTGTTTTACATTGACCCGACCGTGGGAAAAGGGTTGCCGATGTTTCTGCCGAAAGGAGCGACCATAAAGCGCGAGCTGGAACGTTTTGTTATTGAAGAAGAAATAAAGCGCGGCTACCTCCACGTTGCAACTCCAGACATCGCCCGACTGCAACTCTATGAAAAGTCAGGGCACTACCCGCATTATAAAGATTCCATGTACGCGCCTATTACTATAGATGACGAGCAGTTTATGTTGCGTCCAATGACCTGCCCGCACCATTTTCAACTCTACCTTTCCAAACCGCATAGCTATAGAGAGTTGCCGATGCGTATCGCGGAGTTGGCACAACTGTACCGCTATGAACAATCGGGTGAACTTATGGGGCTCCAGAGAGTCCGCACGTTCTGTCTTGCGGACGCGCACATCATATGCGCCAATGAGGAACAGGCTGTGCAAGAGATGAGTGACGCTCTTGACCTTATAGAGCACATGGCGGGCGTGTTCGGTCTTACCCTCGGAAAAGAGTATCGCTATCGTCTGTCACTTGGCGATAGAAACAACACAGAAAAATATTATAAAAACGATGCCGCGTGGGAAAAGAGTGAAAACCTTTTACGCACACTCATGAATACTCGCGGGTGTGCATTTGAAGAAGCAAAAAATGAAGCCGCGTTCTATGGTCCAAAAATTGATGTCCAGATGAAAAACGCGAACGGCAAAGAAGACACCGCATTCACCGTACAATACGACTTTTGTATGCCAGACCGTTTTGACCTTTCATACACAGGGAGCGATGGAAAAAGCAAGCGCGCGTTCGTGGTACATCGCTCCTCCATAGGAGCGCTGGAGCGCAGTATGGCATTTTTGATTGAACAGTATGCCGGCGCATTCCCCTTGTGGCTCTCGCCCGTGCATGCGCTCGTGCTCCCCGTGTCGGAGAAACAGGGAGAGTATGCGAATACGGTTGTCACACAACTGAGAGCGAGCGGCATTCGGGTAGATTTGGACAATTCTTCAGAAACTCTCGGGAAACGCGTACGTATCGGAAAAACGCAAAAAATCCCCTACCTTCTTGTCGTCGGTGATACAGAGCAGTCCACGCAAACAATTGCCGTTGAACATCGCTCTCTCGGAAAACTTGGCACCCTCACTCTTGAAAGCGTTATCGCAAAACTCACCGAAGAAATACGAACGCGCGCGCAATAAAGGTTTCCGCGGAGCCAGACCCCCGCGGAAACCTTTTGTGCGTCTTCTCTCGGACGAAATGAAAGCAAGCTTTCATTTCGGATCCTCGCTAGCCGCAATAACAAACAATAACGAAAACCGCCCCTTCTCGGGGGCGGTTTTCGTTTTGTGTATTAAGTACGCGTGATTACAATTCTCGGCGCTTCACCTGCCTTTGAATGAATCACTGACATCGCGTCTTTCGTCGCGCGCGCAGGTTCACTTTGACGAACAGGAAGATCGAGTACAGACACCCTCACATCGCGAGTCGGTATATTCATCTCTGCCTCATATTTCTTCTCCTGCATTGGATATGCACCCATTGGCGCGAGCATAGAGAATGTTTCGCGAGCAATGTTCAGAGCACCTCCTCGGTAGAAGAGCACGAAGTAGGCGGCACCCCCCGCAAGCGCAAGAAGTGTCATCCAGTACACCGTGTTACCGAATGGTCCAAAATCAAATCCCGTGTAGGGAACTTGCGAGAGAGAAATATATGAACCAGATGTTGAGACCCACGCGTTGCATGTGTTTGTGCGTCCGTATGTGTCCCGCACTGTGAGCGTGTAATTCCTGCTCGTTTCAGGTCGCACAGAAAGAGATCCGTTTGTAGAAACATTTCCCAGCCCGTCAGAAAGTGACGCGCTGGATGCGCCGAATGATGTCCACGAAAGGTTTGAAGACCCGCCGTTTTGGATTGTGCTCGGGCTCGCCGTAAGTGAACATGAAAGACTTTGATATGTAGGATAGTTCACCTGTGTTTGGCATGTGTTTTGCCCGTTTGGACCGTACACCGTCATTGTGTAGTACGTGCCCGATGATGGATACACAGTCGCAGACCCACTCCCCGGAGACACAACACCAACACTCGGGCTTATGTACGCAGACGATGCGTAACTAGAAACCCACGAAAGAGTTGACTGTCCGTAGTATCCGTTTGAGTATCCGTATTGGTTGCTTGGAGTTGAAATTGTAATTGAACAAGAGGGCGTGTTGCTGTTGTATGTGGTGCCACCAACAACAGTCGTTTGGCAGTTATATGATTGTCCGTTCGCGTTGTAGACAGTGAGCGTATAGGTCGTTGTGCCAGATGGGTACACTGTGTGTGAACCGTTTGCGGCAACAGACCCGACATTCGTTAGTGTTGCCGATGTCGCGTTTAGTGACGTCCACGAGAGGTATGCCATTGAATTGTTGCTCGCGAGCGAGGACTGAATCTGGCAACTTGGCGCCTGATTCACAGTTTGGTACACAGTCGTCTGACAATTACCTGAAGTTCCTTGTGAGTTGTAAACCGTGAGTGTGTAGATTGTAACGTTTGAAGGATTTACAGAAAGGGAACCAGAAAGTCCGACCGTACCATTATTCGTAAGATATGCAGATGTTCCATTTTGAGATGTCCACGAAAGGATTGAGCCTTGTCCCGCGCTTTGTGTTGCCGTGATTGAACACGTTGGCGCGTACGCGTATTGGTATTGCACCGTTTGCTGTCTCGTAGGAACTGTCGTTACGGTCGTTCGGGACGGAGACGAAACAGTTGTTCTTGAGGGAGAACCGATAGTTACCGGATAGCCAATAGTTTTTGTGGTTGTATACAAGCTCGGCGTTCCATATCCGTATGAGTAGGATGGAGAATAGGAAGGATATGAGTAATCGTATGAGTATCCGTAATAATCTGGATTGTAATAGTCGTCATAATAAGTTCCTCCAGTGTACGGGTAATAATCATCGTAATAGGTACCTCCTACATAATCGTCATAGTACGTTCCACCAACATACGAGTAGTCGTCGTAATAGGTGCCCCCCGCATCATAATCATCAAAATACGTGCCTCCCGTGTAATCGTAATCATCGAAGTGGGTGCCACCAGCAGACGCATAATCGTCGTAATAAGTACTATCCGCACCATAGTCGTCAAAGTACGTTGCACCAGCATCGAAATCATCGAAGTACGTACCTTGCGCATGCACAAACGTCGCGCCAAACAGAACTCCACCTCCAACAATCAAAAGCGCCATCAAGGTTAGAGAAAAAGTTATATTTTGAATTTTTGTATTCATCATACGTGTATGTGTTATGTCTGTTAAATTAATAAACATTAAATAAAGTTGGTGGGTGAACGAGAGCATTTGTATTGCCCCCGTTCACCCGAAGTCGTCAGTCACCCACGTACCACGAGCACTTGCCCGTGTGCGGATTCCGAACCCGAATCGCGTTCGGGGCCGGCTTCATCTGCATCCTGCCCTGCGCGTAGAAGCAGGACGGGTCGGCGATCGGCCGCGCGTACGAATGTACGCCACCGGCTGGCAAATTCTTTGCTGGCGCCGGCTTTTCGGCGACCGCGGGCGGTGCCTTGTCCGGTGCCGTCACAGCGGGCGGAGGCGTCTGCGTTACCACAGTGATCTTCTTGCCGTCGTAGACGACTGCGAAGAGAATCACTGCGGCGAGCAACACGCCAGCGAGCCCGATGCCAGCACCTGTGCTCATCGGCTGACTCGGCGCCGAAGTCGGCGTCGGAGTTGCTGACGGAGCCGGAGTCTGCGTTACCGGACCAGCCGCAAACGGACCTTTCGCGTCCGCTGGGGTGGCCGGTGGCGTAGCAGTGTTGTACACCCGCCACGCGCCGTTTTGGTCCTGCACGACGGGTTGCCCCACCGCGTTTATCGCAGTTCGAATGGCCATTGCCTTGCCCTCCTGGGCTGAGTTAGTGGGTTAGTTAACTAAAACTCAACGAACAGTATCGGAACACCGTGTCCCGACACCTTCTAATTGCAATTATATCCCCAATATACCTATTTGTCAAGCTCTATTTTATGGCTTCGTAAGTGTGTTTTTTAGCCATTCGCCAATTCTGCTTCCACAATCCAACGGCTGGATTTCTTCCCAAACGTATCGCATGTAGAAAGGATAAGTCGCGTCTTTTTTGTAGACGAGAGGTCAATGAGTTCTTCTTCCGCGTCCGTCTTTCTCACTATCGTGATTTTGTATGTAAACACTGTTCCACCATTTGAAACAAGAACCGAATCCCCCACATTCACTCTCGGCAGTTCGTTGAACGCTTTGTACATTTGATTATGAACAATCGGCAGGTGTGAACTGTGCGCGAACACAAGCATCGTGCCACTTTCATTGAGGCGCGCGGAATCCACGTATCGCACGGGACCCGATTTTAATGCCTCATCGAGTGCCGTTGCGTCTCTGCTCTCTGGATTTGAAATTGGAAGTTCAAGATTGATGGAGGGAATTGTAATGCTGTCTGGAAGTAGAGGCATGCCTTGGTTGCCGAGCATCGGAAGATTCGCGAGTGCGAGTGAATGGGTAGATTCTGTGCCATCCACATAGAACGGCACAAATCCGATTGAATGCGCGACAGAAAAAATCGCACCAAAAAATACGAGCGTCACAAAAGAAAACACACGAATCTTGGAATTGCTCGTAGCAAACATATATTGAAATTATACACCATTAAAGCCGTTTGTCAATGTGTTCAAATCGGGACTTCGCAAATCCCGATCTCTTACCCACATATAGTTACAGTGAGCCACAGACACATACACTTATTTTAGACGGCCGTCTAAAATAAGTGTATGTGTGTGATGCCTTCTTTTTGAAAATGATTGGAGACGTTTGAGGATTTTGAGGACACAACTTCCAAACACTTTTGGTATTACAGGCGTTACAAAGAAAAACGGCGACCGCGGTCGCCGCCTTTGATTTAAGGAAACTTTTTTTGTACTTTCTCAAGACACTCAACCCCATTCACAACTGCGTAGCAAGACATCTGCAGCAGAAATTTCGGATTGTAGATACTTAAAAAACCTGCTCCGATTAACATCGAGAGAAGTGCGACCATGGCGAACACCCCCACTCGCCATCTATTTCGACCGGCTGTATCCCCCTTGATATAACTTGGACGCATTATTTCAAGGCATAGAATGAAGAAAATTAGCGCGGCCATTGCAAAGGAGTAAGCAGTTACGAAAGTCAAAGTCATGTGGACACTCCATCTCCCACTTTTTTCCTATCTATGTGAAATAGAATACTGTTTTGTCATACATGTCAATACACTTGACAAATAGTAACTAGTTGTAGTATTATGCGCCTCATTATGGGTTCAAAAGACAACGTCGCCTTAATTACAAATCTGCTCGTCCTTGCGGGATGTCTCGTCATTATCGTTATTCTTCTGTGGGGGCTCGTACACATAACAGGCATCGCAATTTCATGGGTCTCTTCCCTGTTTGATAGAGAGCCGGTGGTACAGGTTGAGGTATTGAAAGAAGAAGTAAAAACGGAGGAAGTCGCGACATCGACCCAAACTCCCGTGTGGCCTGATTTATCCGTGCGAATTCTTAGAGTTGGAGCAATTGACGCATACGGAAATTTCCAATCACGCTCTCCCTTTTCTCCAAACGAAATTTCAGCAGTCGTGTTTGATATAGGAAACCAAGGCGGGGCGCCTTCAGGTATGTGGCACTTCAACGCAATTGTCCCAACTTCAAACACGCAACAGTACACGTCCCCCGCGCAGGTGTCACTCGCGCCGGGAAGTCACATAGAAAATACACTGCGTTTTTCCGGCGGGATACCAGGCACCTTCTTGGTATCAGTTGATACAAACAATCAAGTTAAGGAATCTAGTGAGTCGAATAACACTGCAAGTCAGTACCTACCGATGTACGCATACTAAATCGCGTACGAGAAGTAAGAAGAGGCGCCCCTAAGGGCGCTTCTTCTTTGGTGTTATTTTTGTACCGCAAGCCGTATTTGGTCTATGCCCTGAAAGAAACCTGAGTACACGGTTTTTTTCCTCACAGAATCTTCATACTCCGTGCCGGCAAAATATATGCCACACAACGCCCATTGTTCATTTTTCCAGACAAATGTGGGCGAACCAGACATTCCACGGGTGGCCTTAAACGTCTCCCCCGGAGGAAGTATTATTTGAAATGCGTGTTCCATAAATTTCGCCCACACCTCTGCATTTTTGGTATTGCCAAAGCCTGCCATATATAAATCAGTGCTCATCTTTCCCGCGACACCAAGATACGCCTTGCGTCCAAGGCGATCAGTGTTTTTGTCCCCTGGGTCCACCCCAACAACAGCAACGAGTGAGCCGTGAATGTCTGAATTTGTAAGACCTACAGGATCTTGCAGAACCGATGAATCGCGAAGAGCTCTCATGGCATCGGGAACGTTCCACTTCATAATATCAATAGTGTGTTGTACACCTTCTGTAAAACTGGGCCTCCCCATCAAAGATTCGTTTACATGCCATGGCACAATAAGCGTGTTGCGATCGCCAAAATAAAAACCATTTCCAGCATGTTGTTGTGGTTCAAAATAACCCTCCCACTGTTTGGAAAGAAAGCGTCTTGTATCAAATTGTCTCAAGCCATACCCTTTTCCCGACCTCCCAACCTGAATGGGATATGTGTTTAAAAGAGGGTTGACATTAAACTTTGTATAGTTCGCATGACGAGCAAGAAGTGGCATCTCAAGAGCCTGCAATACCCGTTCGAAAGCGTGCTCTCCGCGCGCCGAAAACGCTTCCCGCGCGTCATCCGAGAATATTTTCTTTTGAGCCCACGCGACCGTATCCTCAATATATTTCTCCCACTCGGCTATGTGTTCTTTGCTGCTCCCCAGCGTTGCTTGCGTAAGCGCCTCTTTGGGCAGTGCAACAGAGGCACCGAGTGCCCCCAATCCAATAAGAAGTTTCCGCCGAGAGATTTCTCTGCCATGCTCGGTAACCGGAATCTTTTCTTTCATAGGCACCGATTAAATATCCAGAGTCGCTTCCTTCGCGTGCGATTGAATGAATGCTTTACGCGCCGGCACATCGGTGCCCATCAGCATGTCAAACACAGAATCCGCCTCCTGCGCGTCTTCTATGGTAACAAGTTTAAGCACGCGCTTTGCAGGATCCATTGTAGTTTCCCACAACTCCTCAGAGTTCATTTCTCCCAAACCTTTGTACCTTTGTACTGAAACTTTTTGAGCGCGCTTTTCTTTGTTTGGGAGTACGTCAGAAGGTGTCTCCCCTTCTGTTTCTGTCCCCTCCCCCAATACCTCTTCAGTTTCCAAAGCCGTATCTTTTCCTGCAAGTTTTATTTTTTCTTGTTCAGAATATGCATACGCGACTTCTTTTCCCTTTCGCACTTTGTAGAGAGGCGGCTGAGCAATGTATAAATACCCACCATCAACTACGGGGCGAAAGTGCCTGTAAAAAAGTGTCAGAAGCAACGTGCGAATGTGCGCGCCATCCACATCGGCGTCCGTCGCAATAATGATTTTGTGATAACGCAATTTCGTAATATCAAAAATATCTCCTATCGCGGTTCCGAGTGCCACCACGAGGTTTCTGATTTGCTCGGACGCGAGCATTTTATCAACACGCGCACGCTCGATATTTAAAATTTTGCCGCGAAGCGGCAGAATCGCCTGCGTCCTTCTATCTCGCCCCATCTTCGCGGTGCCCCCGGCGGAATCTCCCTCAACACAAAATAGCTCCGCCTCTTCGGCGCGCCTCGTTTGACAATCCGCCAATTTTCCAGGAAGCGTCATGCCGTCAAGCGCCCCCTTGCGGAGAATTGAATCCTTCGCCGCCTTCGCGGCCTTGCGCGCCTTCATGGCAAGAGTTGCTTTCCCGACGATTGCACGCGCCTCTTCCGGATGTTCTTCAAAGAATGTCGCAAGACTTTCTGCAAACACACCCTCTACCGCCCCGCGCGCCTCGACACTTCCTAATTTTGCTTTTGTCTGACCCTCAAATTGAATTTCCCGCAACTTAACCGATACGACAGCCGTCAATCCTTCGAGCACATCGTCTCCCGTAAATGTTTCACTTTCCTTTGCCCCGCCCTTCAATTGCGCATTCAGTGTGCGAGTGAGCGCGGTCTTGAAACCGGTCACGTGCATACCGCCCTCTGCGGTATAGATGTTATTCGCAAACGCAGAGAGGCGCGGAGATATATCATCCACGTACTGAAGCGCCACCTCAACCCCTACTCCGTCTTGTGTTTTGTCAATATAAAAAATACTCCGGTGAATCGGTTCAAGATGACTGTTCTGAAACGCAATCAAACTCTTCAATCCCCCCTCAAAATAAAAAGTAACCGATGGCGCATCAATCCCCAACTCTCGGATGTAATAGACAGACGTGTCGTCAACACCTTCCTCCACACTACGCAGATCCCACATACTAATGCGTAATCCGCGCACAAGATAGGCCTGCTGGCGCATGTGGGAAACGATGGTGTCCCAATTGAGCGCGCGGTCCGGAAAAATTTCCGGATCCGGCTCGAATGTAACAATCGTGCCGTGGAGAGGAGAGGCACCTATGCGTTTCGTCTTTGCAATCGGTTTCCCTCCATTTTTATACTCCTGCAAAAACTTCCCGCCCTCGCGATGAACCTCCGCCCGCACATGACTCGAAAGCGCGTTGACTACCGACACGCCAACACCGTGGAGCCCGCCCGACACCTTGTACCCCTCGCCTCCGAATTTTGCTCCCGCGTGCAATTTTGTCATGACGGTCTCAAGCGCAGACACTTTTGTTTTAGCGTGCATGTCAACAGGAATACCGCGTCCGTTGTCTGCAACGCGCACGCGATTCTTCGAAAGAAGCGCAATTTCAATGTCATTCGCGTGCCCTCCCATTGCCTCGTCGCGCGAATTGTCAAACACTTCCCAAATGAGATGATGGAGACCCGACGTGCCGGTTGTCCCAATGTACATGCCCGGCCTCCTGCGCACCGCCTCCAGCCCCTCAAGCACAGTGATTTGTTCGGCTCCGTAGGAGCTTTTTTGGGCTTTCTTTTTGTCCATATTTGCCTTATAGTATAACAAATAATAGCACTAAAAGAAAGGCAAAAAAACATGAATGAGTACACAATAGCAACCGACGCGGAACGAGACATACTCAAAAATCTCGAAAAAAAAAGGGGGGCCGATATCGCGAGAATTAAGCGCTATCTCTCCATGCCCGATCTCTCACGCACACACGGAAGCCCGCTTAAGACACTGGTTGACCGGGTAAAAACAATAGGAATGTTCAAAGATTTTGACGACATAAAGATTCCAGAAGTCGTACCTGCCGATGTCAGCTTTGACCTCTTTGATTTCCCCAAAGATCACCCCGCCCGCAGCACCTCTGATACCTATTATGTGGATGATAAAAACATTTTGCGCACCCACGACACGGTGATGTGGTACTATTACCTCGCTCTCCCCGACATCAGAAAAAAAATAGAGGAAGGGCGCCCCCTTGGTGTCGTATGCTATGGCAAAGTCTATCGTAAAGATGAGATAGACAATCGCCACATGAATGTATTTCACCAAATGGGTGGGTTGTACCTCGTGAGCGATAAAGAAAAAACCCTTACCTTGGACGACCTCAAAGCAGTTTTGACCGAGATAGTGGAGAGTATGTTTGGGGTTGGTGTGAAGCATCGATTCAACGTGGACACCTTTCCCTACACCGACCCATCTCTCGAAGTAGAAGTGGACGTCGGTGGACAGTGGATAGAAATATTGGGTGGCGGCATGCCAAAAAAGAGCGTCTTGAAAAATTTCAATCTCGAAGGATACAACGGATGGGCATTTGGATTCGGTCTTGAAAGGCTGGCAATCATCAGCATGAAGCTCCCCGACATTCGCCTCTTGTGGTCGAAGGACCCGCGGGTAACAGAACAGTTAAAACTTGGACATATATTTAAAGAGGTAAGTAAGTACCCGCCCGTCGTTCGGGATATATCTTTTGTAGTTAACAACAATTTTGTACCAAATAATTACTTCGACCTCATTCGTGAAGTTGTCGGAGACGATATGGTGGAAGAAGTAAAGTTGCTCGACAAGTACGAAGACACAAAAAAATTCGGCGCGAAACACTTGAGCTATACATACCGTATTGTGTACCGTTCACGAGAAAAAACATTAACGAATAATGAGGTAGACGCGCTCCACAAAAAACTCGAAAAAACTACAATGCAAAACTACGGGGCAG
This sequence comes from Minisyncoccota bacterium, assembly GCA_036517195.1. GTDB lineage: Bacteria > Patescibacteriota > Minisyncoccia > Phycocordibacterales > UBA2100 > UBA10103. Next base: position 16,574 of record DATDXU010000008.1, on the reverse strand, counting down.
AGATTCGATAGAGCTTCAAAAAACGAAGAGGTCTCGTTCACACGAGACCCCCTTGATTCTGGAGCCGCCACCACGGATATCTGGGAAACCGACGGTTTTCCCATTCCTTCCTGCACGGGGAACTCCCGTTCCCCGACCCCCTCCCAATCCGGGAGTCGCCTCCTCGTTCGCTACGCTCTCTTGGAGCCGCCTCCCGGATTTGAACCGGGGACCTACTGTTTACAAAACAGTTGCTCTACCGCTGAGCTAAGGCGGCTAATGAGGGGCAAAATAAGAATATCGTATATTATTATTTTCTCCGAATGACGCCGCCATATGAGCGGAGCGATTTGGGCGGCACATGTGTGCCTCGACTGATTGTGCCCGTTCTCGGGACTTCAATCAAGAGCCATGTTCACCGATACCCTTGGATTCTCCCACTTTCTTTAAAAATTCCGACTTCGTTTCCCGTCGTTCAAATCCGTGTTTGTGGGACACAAGATCAGCGAGGCGGTGCGCACCTCCCTCAACAGTGCGCGCCACATAGGCAGTCGAGAGCGCGAGCGTGTGCACACCAGTACGAACAAGAAAAAGGGCGCGTGGAGAAAACTTGGCAAACTCGTCTCCCCCCTTTGACAGCAACTGCTTCAATCTGCGCGCATGCACATCCGCGCGATCGCGCAACTCAAACGCAACGGCCCCCCTTTTTTCCTCCATATATTTGAATACGAAGAGAGTAACAATGCCAAGAAATGAAAGTACAAATACAACAATGGAAAATATGATCATGGATTATTTGACAGACAGCCGCTCATATCTCACCACCTGAATTTTTTCTCCAAATTTTTGAATTGCGGATTCTACGAGGTCTTGCACCGAGCGCGTGGCATCTTTTACAAACGGCTGTTCCAACAGCACCCTCTCTTTCAAATAGGCGTTCATCTTTCCCTCAAGCGCCTGCGCGCGAACACCTTCCGCGACACCACCAACCTCCCCCTCGAACACCGAACGCGCGGCTTGCGTGTCTTCGTCACGGACATCGTTGCGCGAAAGAAACTGCGGATTCATGGCGGCAACATGCATGGCAATGTCGTACGCGAGTTTTTTGAAATCTTCGTTTTTCGCGACAAAATCCGTCTCGCACAAAAGCACCACCGTGCCGACAACCGCACCTCCGGCATGCGTATATGCGGACACAATTCCAGCCCCCAAGGTTCTATCCGCCTTTTTTGACGCAATCGAAGAACTCTGTTTGCGCAGAATAACGTGCGCCTTCTCCATGTCTCCCCCCGCTTCCTCAAGCGCCTTCTTGCACTGCATCACTGAAACACCCGTCTGATCACGAAGTGCTTTAACAATATCAGTTGTGATTTTCATATGTGCACTAATGTACCTTACCTATAACATACCTTCATCCGCCTGCCCCACAGTCAGCTTCGCTGTACTTCGGGGTTGTAGCCATAGCAACAATTGTACCGCACCCATATTTTTTACACCACGAAGACTAGCCTTCCTGTATGTCTGATTTTTCGCTTTTTATTTTTTGCTTTGAAGCGCCCTGCCTCTTCCCTTCTTTGTATGCCTCCGCCATTTCTTCACACACGAAACGAACACTTCTAATAGACGTGTCATTCGCGGGAATCGGATACTTCACTTCGGAAAAATTGCAATCGGAACTTGAGAGACCAACAACTGGAATGTTCAACTGATTGGCTTCGCGCACTGCCGTGTTTTCGTGCCGAGTATCAACAACAAACAGGGCAGCTGGAAGATCGTTCATCGTTACAAGACCGCCAAAACGATTGAGAAGTTCGTCAATTTCACGGTCAATGAGAAGACGTTCGCGCTTAGTGTATTTTGCCAACGCTCCTGAATCGCGGTCACGGACGCGAGTAAGTAGAAGGTCAATGCGTTGTCTAATATTTTTAAAATTAGTGAGCGTGCCACCGATCCAGCGCGAGGCAACATAGGGCATACCAACAGACTCGGCTGATGTTTTGAGGAGGGACGCCGATTCCGGCTTGCCGCCAACAAATAAAACCTGCTTGCCACTCGTGGCAACTCCAACAATAAAAGCGCGCGCCGCGTCCAACAACCCCTGCGTCCTCTCCAAATCAAACACATCAACAGCGTCCTTGGTGCCAAAAAGATACTTCGCCGCCGTAGGGTGGCGCCGTGTGCGCGAATATCCAACATGCGCCCCTGCGTCAAAAAGGGTTTTCACTTCTTTCTGTATTTCCGTCATAGTTTTGGCAGTGTATCAAAAAAGAACCGGAAGTCAAAGCAGAGCTGTTGGGTGCGCCCACTCATTGTTCCGCTTCCTCATTAGCATGTTCCCCTTCTGCTGTATCAAGCGCAGACAAGATTTCACCGATGTCGCCTGCCATAATTTTAGGTACGTTGGACCACGATTCTTTAATACGGTGGTCAGTCACCCGATCTTGTGGAACGTTGTACGTGCGTATTTTTTCCGATCTGTCCCCCGTTCCCACCTGCGCCTTGCGGTCAGCGGAACGAGCCCTCGCCTCCTCTTCATCGCGAGCCAACTGGAGCCGACTCGCGAGAAGTTGCAGTGCCTTTTCCCTGTTCTGCTTCTGACTGCGCTCGGACGTGCATCGTACGTCAAAACCAGTCGGCGTATGGATAACGCGCACCGCCGTTTCTACTTTGTTTACATTTTGCCCGCCCGCTCCTCCGGAACGCGAAAATTCAAATTCAATGTCCGCAGGATTAATCTCTATTTTAGTGCGCTTATATATAGGCAAAATGACAACAGACGCAGTTGATGTGTGAATACGCCCCTGCTTTTCTGTTGCCGGCACGCGCTGAATACGATGAACGCCCGTTTCAAAACGAAGTTCCCGATAAGAATTTTTCCCCTGTATTTCAAATTGAACTTCTTTGAATCCGCCGAGTGCCGCGCGCGACTCATTGAGCACTTTCTTTGTCCACCCGCGCGTCTCTCCATATTTGAGATACATGTGCGCAAGCTCTTCCGCAAACAACGACGCCTCTTCCCCGCCGACCCCCGCGCGCACTTCAAGCACCACCTCATTTGGAAATTCTCGCTCTTCATTCGTCCCTAGGATTTTTTCCATTTGTTGCACGAGTGCGTCTTTTTGTTTTTCCACATCCTCAAGTTCTTTATCCGCGAGATCTTTCATAGACGGGTCAACTTCTACAAGATTGCGAGCATCACGTTCAACACTCAACAGACGCTTCCATTCTTGCACTAAAAAAGAAACCCGATGATCATTCGCATACTCGTCTGGATTAAAATCAACACTCATAGGTGACAGTGCGCCCAAACACAGGGGCGCGACACTCTCATGTCATTACTTTTTTGCTTTTTTCGGTCGGGCAGAGGCCATGCGCTTCTTGAACTTGTCTACACGCCCCGCAGTATCAATAACTTTTGCGTTGCCGGTATAGAGTGGGTGCGACGCGGATGAAATTTCAACCTTGTACACAGGATACTGCTTACCATCGTCCCACGTTCCGGTCGCCTCCGTGGCAACCGTTGAGCCAATAAGAAAACGCTTCCCGCTTGTGGAATCTTCAAATATAACCTGTCTGTAGTCTGCTGGGTGGATATCTTTCTTCATCCCGTTAGAAGTAGGAAGTGTGGTACTTCCAACTTGCCATTAGCGTTTGTAACTATTCGACACACGACACTGTACATAATGATTCCCGATTTGTCCATACCTTCCGCGACTTCTAACGGGACTCATACAATGGCGAGCATACCGTATATGTTTGGTTCTGACAAGAACGCTTACACGTGTCCTAGCAGTTCCATATATGGAACTGCTGATGCGGAGTATGAAAATATCGAGATTTCGTACATCCCAATCTCTTACGCACATACACTTATTTTAGACGGCCGTCTAAAATAAGTGTATGTGTGCGATACCTTCTTTTTTTGGTTTTGGGAAATGGTGCTCGGTGTTGGGAGGTTGCACCTCCCAACACATATGAAGAAATGCCGTATGTATCTAAAAACCTATTCAACTTTTATCTGCCCTCGAGAATATCAATATCCTTTTGATATTGGTCTCTAAAACGCATAACGTCGTCGCCATAAAATGCATACGCGGCCTTTTTTGCGTTCGTCCAACCGGCAAAATAGCGAAGCGCTGCTAGGCGTTCAGTTGCCCTCGTCCCCTTATCTGCCCCATTGTCCATAAGAAGAAGGGCGGCGGCAAATAGCGATGTGCGTGCGTCCCATGGATTCGGAGGACGCTGACCAGATATGTCGGCAATGCGATCTTTATACAACATCCACGTAGAGGGAATAAATTGCGCCGGACCCATGGCGCCCCCCCATCCATACGACGGTTTTTTTGAAACGGGCATCGCATCAGGATTGAACCCTAATTCTTCCGTAATGAGCTTAAACGGCTCTGTGTCGCGCGGAGATTTCATGTCTTTTTTCCAGTGTCCCGTACCGACATTCTCGCCGAGATTTGTTTCTTCACGCAAAATGGCAAGAATGAGTGCGGGTGCAACTCCGGTTTTAAGGGATGCCTCTTTCGCATACTCATACGCTTTCCCAAAAGGAATCGCGCTCGAGTCGCGCAACTCAAATAACGCACTGCGGATAACAGAGGCTTGCCGTTCTTTTTCCGCGATTAACTGTTGGTACGCTTTTTCCTGACCCTTCGTGACGGCCAAAATATCCTGCTTTTCTTCCTCTTGTTTTTCAATCGCCCGTCTTTCCAACACCTGAATACGCCGTAATTGTTCTTCCTCGCCCTGCCTTTCTTCGAGAGCCGATTTCTGTAGAGATAAATCCACGCGCACGACACGTATGGTATCAAACGACGCATCAAGACCCTGTTCTACTTCTCGAAATGTATCGAGGTCAGAAAAAAACCTGGAAAACGATCCGGCTAACATAAGTTCAGCGAGAGACTGGTCATCAAGTTCGCGAGTACGCCGCATAAATTGTGCCAGAGATGCTTCACTGCGAATTGCCTTTTCATCAAGATCTTGTATTGCGGCGCGTTTATCGGAAATACCATCGAGAAGTTTTCCGATGGTGAGATCCCTATGCTTGATTTGCGTTTTCGCAATGGCAATCTGGTAATCCAAAACCGCAATGTCTTTTTCAAGAGACGTGCGCTCTTTTTGTTTTTCCGTTAAAACACCGCGTTTTTCTGAAATATCTTGCTCTACAAGCGCGAGCTCTTGTTCAAGGCGCACCCGCCGCTCAGCATCTGTTTCAGCATACAAAGCAAGAGGAATGCACACTATACACGCACACAAAAATACCAGTGACAGTTGTAGGGCACGCTCCATGCACTAATTGTACTACGGGAGAAAAATGTAGGAGCAGCCACAAAACATTCCGGTCACGCATCTTTACTTTCCCTCTTTCTTCGTTTCTTTCTTTGATTCTGGCGCTTCTTTTGCCACAGCTTCTCCCGCAGGAGCAGATACACCCTCAGGGGTTGCGCCAGCCACTGGAGCCACCACAACCGGCTCCTCAATTTTCTCTTCTTTAAATTCCGTTACTGACACAATGGTCTCGTTTTTATCCGTAACGAGAGTCGCGCTTTTCGGCACGGGGATTTCTCCCGCGGTAATGTGGTCTCCGACATTCGTAAGTTTTGAAATATCAACAGTGAGCTCTCGTGGCAAATCAGCCGGCAACACCTCAATTTCTATTTCGTACAGTGTCTTAACAACAATGTGTCCGGCTTTTTCGGCAGGTGCCTCACCGACGAATACCAACGGCACCGCAATTTCAATTTTCTTGCCTTTCTCAAGCACATAAAAATCCGCGTGGAGCATACGGCCGGACACGGGATGAAACTGAACATCGTGAATAAGTGTTTCTTTTGTCTCGCCCGCGCCCTGAAGTGTGATGACTGTCGTTTCTCCAGCCTGTTTCCACAATGACTCAAGAACACGAGCGTCAACCGAAATAGACATCGCAGGCTCTTTTGGTCCGTATAAAACAGCGGGAACAGTGCCCTTTTTGCGCAAAGCATCAGGAGACTCTTTTGCATCTCGTGGTGTAACCGTTAACGTCAACATGAAAAATCAGTATACGGATTTCGCGCCAGAGCGCAACTCCATTCAGAGTCCGGCAAAAAGACGGAGGTACATGTCGGTCATTTTTTGAACCCCCAAAACACCTTCTGCCAAAAATTTGTATGGCGCTATTTCTTCGGCATGTGCGAGAAGCCCTGCTTCAATTCCTTTTCTATATGCAATACGAATGTCTGTATTTATATGAACAGTACTCACCCCAGCCTTTATCGCAGAAACAAAATCTTGATTGGAGGAACCAGACCCGCCATGAAGCACGAGAGGAACCCCACACGCCCCCTTAATGTGTTCTATGCGTAACACATCGATCTTCGGTGATACCCCGCTCTTCAATTTGCCATGCATCGTGCCGAGAGCGGGAGCAAGCATGTCCACTCCCGTCTCGCGCACAAAGCGCGACGCGTGCTCGGGATCGGTCAGCTCTTTGTCCATATCTTCTGGTGGCGCATCCAAGAGTTTCGATGATGTCCCGATACGCCCAAGCTCCCCCTCCACAAGCACATCGCGCCCACTCGCGCGCGCGTATGCAACAGCGTCTCTCGTAGTGGCGATATTTTCCTCAATAGTCAAATGACTACCATCAAAAATGACAGCATCAAACCCCGCGTCAATCGCTTCTCGTATACCTTCAATTGAGTATGTGTGGTCAGCATTAAGATATACAGAGTATCCGCGCGCGCGTAGCGATTGAACAATCGCGCACACGGCGTGTACGCCAAAAAATTTCCTCTCGCCTTCTGAAACACCTACAACAACGGGCAACCCGAGCGCGTGTCCTGCCTCAACAATTGCGTTCAGCTGATTGGAATCTGAAACATTAAAATGTCCGATCGCGCGACCCTGTTCTTGTGCCTCTGTTACAGCCTCTCTAAGAGTTATCATGCGTACAATCGTATCACGAAAGAAGTAGACGCGTGGTAAACTTGAAGTATGCAGTACGATTTTGTCTCCTTCGGCGACATAACAACTGATGCGTTTATACGCCTCAAAGACGCCCGCGTGCACTGCGAAATTGACGAGGGTAATTGTCTTTTGTGCGTCAAATTCGGACAAAAAATTCCTTACGAATCAGTGACCGAAGTGCGCGCAGTTGGAAACGGCCCAAACACAGCCGTATGCGCGCATCGCCTAGGCCTTTCGAGTGCCCCAGTGGCTGACATTGGCGACGACCCGAACGGAAAAAATTGCCTCAACGCCCTACAAGAACGAGGTATTGATACGACATACATTCGCATACACAAAGGCATTCCTACCAACTATCACTATGTACTACAGTATGAAGCGGAACGCACCATTCTTGTAAAGCATCAAGAATTTCCCTACGCGTTCCCCACATTTCCCGAGCCGCCGCGATGGTTATATCTCACCTCCCTCCCCCCTCATGCACTTTCATACCAAGACGACATCGTGCGCTACGTAAAAGAACATGATGTGAAGTTAGCGTTTCAGCCGGGAACATTTCAAATCAAGGCGGGGAAAGATTTATTGAAACATGTATACAGCGCAACTGAAATATTTTTCTGTAACAAAGAAGAGGCGCAAGAAATTCTTAAAACAAAAGAATCCAATATGAAAACGCTCCTCTCTGGAATTCGCTCCCTTGGCCCAAAAATCGCCGCCATCACCAACGGAAGAAATGGTGCCTCAATTGCGGACGATACGGGTGCATGGTCTTCTCCCATGTATCCAGACCCTGCGCCTCCGATCTCTAGAACAGGTGCGGGAGACGCAACATCATCAACCACTGTCGCCTATATGATACTCGGGCTTGAACCAAAAGAGGCTCTCCGTCGTGGAATGGTAAATTCCGCTTATGTTGTACAAAGTGTCGGCGCCCAAGCGGGACTTCTTACAAAAAAAGAGTTAGAAAAATACCTCGCCGGAGCCCCTCCCGAGTTTACGATGTCTCCCCTGAAGTAATTTCTAACGCTTGCGCGCAATTACTTTCTTTGCCGCCGCGATGATGTGCGAGACACCCATGCCGTAATGCTCAATAAGTTCTTTGGGCTCGCCTGATTGCCCGAATTGGTCGTGCACGCCGACAAATTCGATCGGCACGGGGTGTTGTCCTGCCAGAATTTCTGCAACAGCGCTCCCAAACCCTCCGGCAATTTGATGTTCTTCAACAGTTACGACTGCCCCCGCTTCGCTCGCCTCTTTGAGCAGAGTCTGGGCATCAAGCGGTTTTATCGTATGAACATTGACGACAGAGACAGCAACCCCCTCTCCCTGTAACTGACGAGCGGCAAGAAGCGCGTTATGCGCCAGTGGGCCTGTTACAAAAATGGTAACCGAGGGCGCTTCCCCCCTCCACAACACGTTTGCTTTTCCAACCGTAAATGGCGTCTCCGTGGTCGTCACGAGCGGAGACTTTTCGCGCGCGAGACGAATATACGCGGGTCCATTCACTCCAACTGATGCAATCGTCGCCTTCCGCGCTTCTTCTGAATCGCACGGTGAAATAACTGTCATATTCGGCTGAACACGCATAAGCGCGATGTCTTCAAGCGCTTGGTGTGTCGCGCCGTCAGGACCCACAGAAACACCCGCATGCGCTCCCACAATTTTCACCGGCACGTTATTTATAGAAATAGTAGTCCTAATTTGCTCATTATTCCGCCCGGGTGAAAAAGCCGCATACGATGCGATGAATGGAATCTTTCCATAATTCGCGAGCCCGCTCCCGATTGTTGCAAGATTTTGTTCGGCAACACCCACTTCGACGAATCGCTCGGGATATTTTTCCTTAAACGGCAACACGCGCACGGATTCCGCCAAGTCCGCGCACACCACAACCACGCGTGGGTCACTCTCCCCCAGTTCAAGCAGAGCTTTCCCAAACCCGTCACGCGTCGCCGCGAATTCTGGTTTTTCAAACATATGTTCCGCCAATGTTAGGTCAGGGTTAATCATGATTTTTTTGTTTTCAATTCTTGCAGAAATTGCGCCGCTTCTTCTTTGCTTGGCGGTTTCCCATGCCAGCGATAGTCGTGTTCAATTGAAGACACGCCCTTGCCGGGAATGGTGTGTGCGATTATGACTGTCGGTTTTTCATAAATCGCCTCGGCCTCGCCGCACATGGCAATAATCTGCGGAATGTTGTGCCCGTCGCACTCCAGTACGTGCCACCCAAATGCTTCGTATTTCTCACGCAACGGCTCAAGCGGCATAATGTATTCTGTATTCCCTGTAATTTGAATATTGTTACGGTCAATGATTGCCGTCAGATTGGAAAGTCGGTTGGCGCCCGCAAACATCGCCGACTCCCACGTGTTGCCACACTGCTGTTCGCCATCACTCATAAGGCAGTACACTCTGAATTTTTTTCCATCCATCCGCGCGCCATAGGCATACCCCGCTGCCTGCCCCAAGCCACTCCCGAGAGGTCCCGATGTCGTTTCTATTCCGGGCAAACGCTCGCGCTCTGGGTGCCCCTGCAAACGCGAACCGAATTTCCTAAGTGTCATACATTCTTCAACGGGAAAATATCCTGCATGCGCCATTGCGGCATAGCGGACGGGTGTTATGTGACCGTTCGAAAGAAATAGACGATCCCGCTCCACCCACGCCGGATCCTTTGGATTATGTTTCAGTATATGAAAATAGAGTGCCGTAAAAACATCCACCATGCCTAAAGGCCCGGCCGTGTGGCCGCTCCCCGCTCTGGTAAGCATTTCAATAACGGTCTGCCGAATTGCGAGAGCGTACTTTTCAAGCCCCCGCACACTTTGGTCTGTCAAAGCCTGCATCCCTTCTATTGTATCGCATCCCGTTAGAAGTAGGACGCGGATACACACCGAGTGCCACAGACCACTCGATTAGGTTTTACAATCCCCGCGCCTATGGTTCTTGGCCTGTTTTTGGCGTCCGCGACTTCTAACGGGACGCACTATCCGCAAGCTCTTTGAGGCGCTTGTATGCTTCTTCTGGACTCTTCGCTTTCGCTAAAAAAGAGCCGACGGCAAAGTGTGAAGCACCCGCGCGCCTAAGCTCTGCTATATTTTCTTCTGAAATTCCTCCGTCTACAGAAATTATGAGCTCCGGATACTTCGCGTGTACTTCAGCAACGCGCCCCAGAGACGTCTGGTCATACGGAATACCCTGACGCCCGACAGTTGCAATCGTCATCAGATGCACAAAATCACACAATCCAAGATATGACTCCAGTGTTTCTATGGGGGTATCCATAAGAACCCCGAGCCCGAGCGACGTGGCGCCAGCTGCCTTCCACGTTCCAAACACACGACGTGCTTCATCCGCGTCGCCAAACACTTCCACGTGCCCTATCAAAGTCCTCACACCAAGAAGCGCGAGTGAGACCCCAAGCCCACGCGGTTTCGCAACCATAAGGTGCGCGCCCAAGGTACAAGAATTTCCAGAAGATAGCATATCTCCTGTATTCGGCATCCACGTCGTGTTCGGTGCAAACACACCATCCGCGATATCAAGATGAAGCATGTCCGTCCACGCGTATCGTGTGTATGCGCGCGCAATATCATCTAAAGAATTCGGCACGCATGTCGGCACAATCACAACACCCCGATTCATAACGCGTCTATTTGTTTGATGCGACGTGCGTGCCTCTCTTCTCCACTAAAAAGTGTTGTTAAAAACACAGACGCGATATCGTATGCTTGTTCCTCGGAAAGTGTTTCACTTCCCAGTGCGAGCACTCGTATATCGTTGTGTTCACGCGCATGCGCCACTTCTTCTTTGCTTCGTACAACTGCCGCACGCAGACCCTTCACTTTATTTGCAACGATAGCAGCACCCACTCCTGACCTGCAGAGAAAAATGCCCATCGTCCCTGTTTCGTTTGCGATTTTTCGCGCCGCAGGAAAAAGTATCGCCGGATAATCGTCGCTCGGTTCAAGCGTGTGCGCCCCCATGTCTTCTACCTCGTACCCATCCTTCACAAGGCGCTCCTTGAGCGCACGCTTTAATTCAAACCCACCGTGATCCGCCGCAAAAATTACTTTCATCCCGCCCTTTTTATATTAATAAATTCATTATGTCTACAATACATCACGCTTGTGGAATACACCTCACTCTGAATACTGTGTCGTGAAGAGGCGGGATTCATTGTTATAGTGTAGCAAAAGAATTACGTGTAGGAAAAACGACCTAACAGCCGTTTTGCGAGACCTTGACATAAGATATTGTTATATGGTATGGTTTTATTTGGATCAAATTGGATCAAAACGGAGAACCGCCATGCCCACTCAATCAATCCTCGCTCGCCTGCTTGCAAAAGCTGGCTTGCCGCCGGAGAATGAATGCATCGGCAAGATTTTTGCATTCACATGGACTAACCAGGACGCTATACGACACCGCGTTATCGGACGTATCGATGGTCTTGACTGTGCCGACATTTACAGTGTCAATTCCGGCAAGTTCACCATCGTCACCACTTCCCTGAAACCTCGTCGATCGAACACAACAAACATACCGACAATTTCGTTTCGGGACGAACACGATTCGTTCAACAATACACGAGAGCCAGCCACATGGCATATCTATTTCAACGACCTCGGTCCCCTTGAGCATAGCGGACCTGAAAACCCGCAAATCTACAGTGGGACGTTTGAACTTCTATAACCGCGTAACGGGAAATCGCACCCGATACGCGGTTTTCTGTTTTTTCATTAAGAAATTCGCTTCCCCACCTCTTTCACATGTTCAACAAGTGTGTGACAATACCCCATTTCATTGTCGTACCACGCCAACACTTTTACCAGAGTGCCATCTACAACGCGCGTCATCGGTAGGTCAACAATAGCGCCATAGGGCTGACCTAAAATATCACTTGATACAAGGGGCTCGTCAGTCACGGCAAATACCCTCTTCCAACGGTCAGTTGCAGATGCCTTCTTCAGTGCGTCATTCACCTCTTTTGCGGTTGTCGCACGCTTCGCGACAAACGTTACATCCACAAGCGAGCCGGAAATAACCGGCACACGAACAGCAATGCCATCAAATTTACCGGCGAGCGCCGTGTGCGCAAGCGTCGTTGCCTTTGCCGCTCCCGTTGAAGACGGAACCAGGTTCATCGCGCCTGCGCGTCCTCGGCGAAAATCATCCGCCGCTGTGCCATCCACCAATAACTGTGTTGCAGTATACGCGTGCACTGTGTTTAAAATTGCGCGCTCAATGCCAATCGCTTCATGCAGTATTCCAATGAGGGGTGACGCGGCATTCGTGGTACACGACGCATTTGAACTTATGTCACACACCGCAAGCTTATCCTCATTCGCGCCCATCAAAACCGTCTCCACGCCATCTCCCCTCGCGGGTGCCGTTATCACAACCCTCTTCGCACCCGCCTCAATGTGACCGCGTGCTTTTTCCGCGTCAGTAAATATGCCCGTTGATTCAACGACGATATCAACCGCCAAATCTTTCCACGGTAACTTTTTTGGATCACGCTCCTGTGAAAATGCGACCGTTTTTCCGTTTGCAACGAGCGCCCCTCCAGCAACCCCAACCTCAAACGACGCCCTTCCATACACCGAGTCGTATTTCAAGAGGTACGCAAGATTTTCAATGACGCCCGGGTCGTTCACGGCCACAATCTCAAACCCGGAATCCGGCCGCGCCTGCACAGCCCTAAAAAAACACCTCCCAATTCTCCCAAACCCATTTATAGCAACACGCACCATTGATGGATTCTACCACCCAAAATCTCTAGTACCTTCACCCACCTATCCACAATGTTCGACCTCGTAGGTCGAACATTGGGTTATACTGTATACTAGATGGATGGAACTGTATCACCTTCTTAATCGCGGGGTCGACAAGCGTCAGATTTTTCTAGATAACCAAGACCGAGCGCGTTTCGTGCACAATCTGTACGAATTCAATGACAAACCACCAGTGACCAACACTCGACGCCGCGTACCACCCAATTCGCCCGAAGCACTAATGTTCGACCTACGAGGTCGAACATTTGAGCGGGAGAAACTCGTAGAGATTCACGGATGGTGCATCATGGGCAATCACTACCACCTTCTGGTATCCGAGTGTGTGGAAGGTGGGCTAACAAAGTTTTTGATGAAGCTGAATGTCGGCTACGCGAAATATTTCAACGAAAAATACAAACGCTCGGGAACATTGTTTCAGGGGCGTACAAAAAAAGTACACATTGCAACTGATGCGCATTTTTTGCACATATTACATTACATTCACTTGAACCCTTTGGATTTTCTTAAGGGTGCTACTGCATGGCGAACACTTGAGATTAAGAACGCAAAAGCGGCACTCGCGCACCTCGAAAAATACCGGTGGAGTAGCTACCCAGATTACTGTGGAATAAAAAACTTTCCTTCAATTCTGACAACGGAACTTTTTTCTGATGTATTTGGAAATTACAAAAAAACTATCGCTGAATATGTTCGAGATTTGGACATCACCCCAATCCGCGAGTCCCTGTTAGAGTGAGCGACCTACGAGGTCGAACATTCTACGGAGTGGTGGAAGTGGCGGTGTCCGTTGGTGGAGTGGAGGTTACTGTGTCGCCCGTATCACCTGCCCCGCCGTCTGGGGTTGAGGTCGCTGTGTCCCCTGTCGTAGCTCCGTCACCTGCTCCAGTGTCAGTACCGTCCCCCGCTCCGTTGTCGGTTGTGGTCGCGTTGCTGGTGTCTCCACCAGTAGTGCCAGTGCTCTCGCCAGTGCCTGGGTCGGATGTGGTTTCTGTCCCCGCAGGCGCTTCTATGATTACAGTGCGTGTGGAGGTTGCGGTGCCGGAGTCGTTCGTTGCGACATACACTATTGTATGCGTGCCCGAGGTGGAGGTATCGAGTGAGATTGGTTCCATGGCCACCCCGTCTAGGAATGTGTGGATGCCAAGGTTGGTATCCGCGGTCGTCGGGCCCGTAATCAGCGCGCCGAGGTCGGCGTATGTGGTGCCCACCTGGATGGTGGCAGGATTTGCGCCCTGTATTGAAATCATTGGTACCGTTGAGGTTGCTTCGCCGTTATCAGCTGCAGCGGCAGATGCGGCACCGGCGACCTGCGGGATGGCGGCGCAGAGGCCGGGGGAGGTTGTGGCGCTGCCATTTTCGACGGCAAAGCAGTACGGCTCGCCGGTCGCTTTGTCGTAGAGTGTGATGCCGGTCGGCTTCTCGGGCGAGCCAACGGCGAGTTGTTCCACCACGAGGTATGCGAGCCGAGTGAGACCGTCTACTATTTCGGCACCAAGAGCTTTCAGCGCATCAAAAGTAGCGGCGAGCGAGAGCGAGCCGGTTTCTGATGCTGTTTCTAGTGTTGACGTCGCCGATGAACGACCTACGAGGTCGTTCATCGCGGATTCCAGAGATTCAACGCGTAAGCCAAGTGCGATAGTCGTTGAGGCAAGAGCGCCCACTTTCCGATCAAGAGATTTTAGACCAGCAAACGTGAAGATGCCAAGTTTGTAAAGATCGACTCCATCACCTGAGAGCGAGAGTATTTCAAGCGGCGTAGTCGAGGAAGCGAACGTCTCAAATGTAGCGGCGTCGAAGTCGAAGGATGCGAGCTCTCCAAACATGTCGCTCGATCCGGTGACGACAAAAGAGCTAGCCGCAATGTCGCCAAGGACATGAAGTTTGTATTGCGGTGTCGAAGTCCCGAGCCCTATGTTTCCATTCGCGTCAATCCACATTACGGTCGAGGTGCCAAATGCGTTGTCGATGAATGCGGTACGTGCATCAAGTTCGCCGATTCCTTTCGCGAGAGACGGCACGATGTCGAGGTAATCGAAGAGAGCAGACGTGGTAGAGGCCGTTAATACAGAAAGTGCGGAGTCAGTCGAAGAAGCCACAGTATTACTATTTCCAAAATCCAAATATGGATTGTACACAGTGTTGAAACTCCGCACCGATTCCAATCCTGCCTGCGCAGACAAACCCGCCCCCGTGAGCGGCGTATTGGTAGAGGTGAGGCGTCCGGCGATTGTTTGCATGAGATCAGCGACAAAATCATAGGCATTCTCTCCGAGAGATTGGGGTGCTGAATGAAGCAGGCCCTCGCCTATCATCTTCAGCGTAGGAGAACTCTGAAGATTGATGAATACCATGACAGTGCCCTCGGGAGTCGGTTCAGGTGAGTTGCCAGCCGATGGGTAGTTATCAATTGCAATACCGACTGAATCTTCGAAAACGCCCGCACGCTTTCCAACGCCAGGCACCGAAGAAGGAGCGATACGGTCTCCAACATAGATAGGACCTCCTTCAAGATTTACCTTCGTCGGAACGCGACCAGCAAGTGCCACAGGCCGTTGTCCTGTCGCATTGATGTCGCCGAGAATCTGCCCCGGTTGCGTCGCGATGATACCGGCAAGCGCATGGCTCGAACCCCCCGCAGCGAGCGTCATAGAGACAGGAGTTCCCACATCCACCGCCACAATGTCACCCGCGCTGATAGAAGGATTGGAAACAGGGAACATTTCCGCGTAGTCATTTCCGGCGGCGGTCGGCGACGACGTCGCGTACACCGTGATGACGATGCCGCCCGCGCCGCCGGTGCCCGCCACTCCATCACCAGAAGTACCGGCAGCACCGATATTGTAGTAATAGGTGCCACTTGGCGCAGTAATTGTTTTCATAGTATATCCGCCACCACTTCCACCACCACCGCCGGCGCCGGCGCCGGTACCTTGAGCTCCACCTCCACCGCCGCCAAATACGCTACCATTAGCCTGCTCTTGACCGCCGCCGCCACCGCGAGGAGCAGAGCCCCCACTTCCACCACGACCTGTCCAGTTTACAAGGTCACCACTACCGCCGATTGAACCTGCATTGCCTTGGAGGTTTACATCTCCTCCGCTCCCCGACCCTCCCGCACCCACCCCACCGCTTTGCTTGTTGCTCGTACACTGAGATCCGCCACTACCGCCGGTTGCAGTAGTTGTTGACAAACCAATTCCAGTCCCGTTGCCAAAAGAGGAAGTGCCGCCAACACCGCCATTCCCGGGAGTTCCGCCACAATCGGAGCCACCACCGCCACCACCACCCCACACCTCGACCACCATCTCCGTCGTTGAGGCGGGTATGGTGAGCGCACCAGAGGAGAAAGCGAGGCCCGCCGAGCTCTTGGTCACTTGGACATTTGAACCCGGCGTCGAGGTTGCATAAATACCTACGAGCCCCTTCACATACCCGATACACACGCCATTCACCGAGAAACATCCTCCTGTCAAATCGATGCCTTTGGTCGCGGTAATAGCACCGCTTTGGGCCATGGTCAGAGTGGAGGTGGCGGTGAGATTGGCCCCGTCGGCGTTGTAGAAGGCGAATTGACCTTGGGTGCCGGTGCCGACAGAGCCGGCGGTCGCGGCGCCGGTGGTGTATTCCTTGATGACGATACCGCCTGCGCCTCCGGCATTACCGTCAAGATTACCGCCGCCACCGCCGCCACCGCCGCCAAAGGGTGAGCCGGCGGTCCCTGCATCTTGTTCAAACCCATCTGCCCCTCCGCCTGCGCCACCCCTCGGCGCACTGCCTCCGCGTCCAGAGGGACCGAGTTGTGAAGCGGTTCCTATATCACCTGAATCCCCATCACCT
>DATDXU010000007.1:0-33772 GCA_036517195.1 Minisyncoccota bacterium | reverse complement strand
GCGCCGGCGGGGGAGTGTTGGGGGGTTGGTTCGTCTTTCGTCTATTGATCCTGGGTTCGGAGTGGGAAGTAGATCCTCTCCCTCTTCGGCCCCATGACTGAGAATTCGTGCACGACCGCGCGCGTTGGCTTTTTTGTTTTCTTGTCGAGTTCACGCGTGGAACCTTCACTCTGAAAGGTTCGCGCGTCGAACCCGATGCCGACGAGGGCGGCTTTCAGCCTGTCCACCGACCGCGCGTTGTGCGCGGCGTTGAGCACGATTTGCTCGGCCTCTTCGTAGCTCATGTCGCGGATTGCCTTTTTCGCCGCCGGCGCTACCGGCGGGGACATCTTTTTGTACGGCCCGCTGGACGAATGGGGTGCAAGAGAATACCATATACAAATACTAGTAATACAATTATTATGTCAAAACTTGACCGTGCAGAAAAGAAAGCGAGAATAGAAAAAGTAAAACCTTCGGAATTATTGAAAAAGGATACCGATGCCGTTATGAAATTTTTTCGTCTCGACTCTAATGCAACATCGGCTCAGTTTATACAAGCAGAAAAGAATCTTTTCGTTGGGCAACAAGCGAGTCGAGCAGATTTTTTTGACGCCCTTCCACATAAAATGCCGAAAGAAATATACCTCGCGGTTATGCAGGAAATAACGAAACAAACTTTTGAAGAACGTTCGGCAAAATACTCAAAGGGGTATTTGTCAGACGTACCTGGGTCTGTGGAATAGGAAAATGATGCGTTTAGAAAAAATGGAAACCAAAAAAACGCCGGAGGCGATATTTGAAGCTACGGCCAAAAAAATCATAGAACGTGGATATGAGCGGATGAGCCGAGAGCACGACCATGGGGGCCGTGACCCGAAGATATACCATGTGTCAGAACACCCACGCACCCTCGAGGGGCGAGCAGAAAAAATCGCGTCCATCTTGGGATTGTCACCTAAAGAGCATTTACTTGTTCGCATGGGAATTGCTTTCCACGACCTCGTCATCGGATACGACACACCGGACCCCGATAAACTGTTGGGAGTAATTCGTCGCCACCGTGGCGCACGAGTAGGAGATATTCCAAAGGGGCTCCACGGAAACGAGGCGAAAAGTGCGATTGCTCTCGCGCAAGACATGCGAAAAGCAAACACGCGAGCGGGACAGGAAATTTTCTCCATTGAAGACATCGGAAACGCAACGTGGACAATTGACGCCACATACCCCAACATTGACTTAGGAGCTGACTCTTCGGGAGCTCCTTTTGAGTCCTACCCGTACTTTGAGATAGCAATGAAAAATCAGGAGCTCAAAAAATTCGTGGAGGACTCCAGGTCAAAAGGCGTTATCAAGGGACCCCACTTTTTTCAACCACATCTAGAACAAGCACTGGAGCAAGGGACACCCGTGCCACATGAGGTACTCACCGTTGCTTTGTCTGACCTCGGGGGCGGAGGAATTGACGCAAAGGAACGCTTTTTCAAAGAGGGAGACGATGAGATGCGGGAACTCTACGTCAATCTACAATCTCCAAAAACATGGGGCTCGGTCATGCAACAAAACGCTGTCGGCCGTGCAAATAGAGAAAAAGTAACACGCGCCCTCCTACTGTGGCTTGATAGGCAGGTAGGATTCATTGTGTGGCAAGCGCTTCGATTTGAAAAAATTATGCACCTTTCTGAAAAGAACGGCGACATCACGCACGACGAGGCGGAAAAACTGCGCGCGCTATTTAGCAACTATGTACCGAATGCGCGCGCGACATACGAACGCTCACAGATCATGCGAAAAGAATTGGAACACATCACGCAAGATAAAAACGAATATGAGGCATTTCTACATCTCACGCGCAGTATGCATTTTGAACCCCGTTAGAAGTAGGAAGCTTACTTCCGATCTACGAACTACACTCCGAAATAACCTCGTCACTGATGGTGATGTATACCCTCCCCGCACATTTCAAAACTTTCGTAACTTCTAACGGGGCTAATACACGCGCCGGCGCGCAAGTGCCACCACATGTTGCAAATATTGAGATACGGAAGAGCCAACTGATTCAAGCATTGGCGGCAACGACGCTCCCTGATATAAGCCCGGGAGCGCGTTTATTTCGAGCAAGTACGGACCATTCTCCGTCAATATAATATCCGACCGAGACACATGCGACATACCGAGCGCTTTGTGCGCGGCGCGCGCAATATCAATAAGTGCTTCCTTTTCTTTGTGCGAAAAATGACTCGGACACACGTGGCGAAGAAGACCCGCATGGTGTGCGTCAAAGGTAAGGTGCGTGGCGCCTTTCGGCACCATGACATGCGCGGGCGGGAGAGCATAGAGAGCGTCACCCCGAAACTCTTGAAGTATCGCAACGGACGCCTCGTCCCCAATGACATACTCTTCAATAACCGCCGCCCCATAGGCATCAAGAACATCTCCGATGGCATCGGGTAAGTCAACAATGTTCGAGGCGTAATGAATGCCATACCCAGCGCCCTCGCTTGATGGCTTCACAAGGTATGGCGGACCAAACTCCTGAAACACGGCGCGCGCCATATCCCCCGTCGGTATTTCACTGTTCGATGTAAAAGAAACTGCGCGTGGCATACGAACACCGGCACGCTGAAGAAGTTCGCGAGAGCGAATTTTATTTAACGCGAGTCCAGACGCAAGCGCGCGGGAGCCGTAGTAAGGAACGCTCGCGCGTTCCAAAAGTCGCTGTACCGTTCCATCTTCTCCCACCCCCCCGTGCAATCCATTCAATACAACATCCACTTGAGAAAACGCACGCGCAGGGTCTGTGGGCATACCGCGCATGTACCACATTCCATTCCTATCAATCAAAATATCTTTTGTTTCAAATTGGTGTTCTGGAAGTTCAGCAAGCATCGCTCCCCCCGTTTTGAGGGACAGTGGATATTCGTTCGAGATGCCACCCCGAAGCACGCCGACAACCGTACGAGCCATGCTCCCATTGTATCATCCCGTTAAAAGTAGAAAGCTTGCTTCCGATGTACACGGTACGGCCAGAAGCAGTTCTATTCATTGCGTGTCCGCACTACTCACACAATCTCAACACTTTCGTAACTTTTAACGGGATATCACTCCACAAATCTGCCTCGCCGCGCTCGGTGGAAAGAAATGGCAAACCTGTGCGCCTCTCTATTGGCAAGTAAAATGTCTCGTTCGTGTTTGTAAATAATACTTTGAGACCCTAGTATTTTTTCTGGCTTGTGTGATGCGTTTTTTACCACCCCAACAACAGGAACAGAAAGACCAGCACTCGAAAGTGCTCTAGACGCAACTCTCATCTGTGCCACCCCACCATCTACAACTACCAAAGATGGGGGTGGCCATTCTGTGTGACGAAAACGACGCAACACAACCTCAGATAACGCCTGCACATCATTATTATGTGCCGTTCTGATTTTAAATTTTCTGTATTCACTTTTCTGCTGTCTTCCTCCAACAACAACCGCAAGCGCCCCGACAACATTCGTGCCTGACGTGTGTGCCACATCAAACGCCTCCACACGAAAAACACTGTTCGCTTCTTCAAGCAGACGAACATCATCTTTTAACAGTGCAACATCATGAATGTGTTTGAGTGACGCGATTTGTTTTCTCAAAACCTCTGCCCCCTCGAAATCTTCTGTCTTTGACGCCTCAACCATTTCACGCGCGAGCCGTCGTCGTACTCCTTTGCCATTACCAGAAAACATATCTCGTATATTCCGTATTGTTTTTGCGTATGCTTGCTTGGTAATTTCTCCAGTACACACCCCAGGACACAGGTGTATCTGCCGAGCAAAACAGGGAACGCCCCCTCCGTACGCCCGTGGCGTACACGTGTCGGCGTAAGGGAAAATTTTGCGAATTATTTTGAGTGCTTCTTTAAGTTGGGCACTCTCCGTAAAAGGCCCAAAAACCTTTGCATACCGTTGCTTTTTAGACTCTCCGAACAATTCCCTGCCGCGCACAATCAACACCTTGGGAAAATCTTCTTTCGTGAGCGCAACATAATTCCAACTCTTATTATCTTTTTCGTTCACATTAAACGGTGGCTGATGTTTCTTGATAAGGTGCGCTTCAAGAATGAGCGCCTCGAGCACGGAATCTGTCTTTTTCCATGAGAGCGATGTGGCACTCTTTACCATGCCAGCAATCGCGCCCGATCGCACATCCCCTATGTCTGAAGAAAAATAACTCCGCACCCTGTCACGCAAAGATGCCGCTTTCCCGATGTACAAAATAGAACGATTGCAAAACATATACACCCCCGGGGAGTCCGGCAGTGCATATGTTTTGAATTGCTTTAGCGTCATGGTCGCGCGTTACTTTTTCTTTTTCAAAACACGCTTTAAGTAGTACCCCGTGTGTGATCCTTCAGTCTTCGAAACCTCCTCCGGAGTCCCCTTCGCCACGACGCGCCCCCCTTTCTCACCGCCCTCTGGCCCCAAATCAATAATGTAATCCGCACACTTCAACACATCGAGGTTGTGCTCAATGACCATGACCGTGTTGCCCCTCTCTACAAGTTTCTGAAGAATGTCGATGAGCTTTTTCACATCGTCGTAATGTAAGCCCACGGTCGGCTCATCAAGCAAGTACATGGTGCGTGTCGTGAGTGGTCTGTATAATTCGGATGCAACTTTCACTCTCT
Organism: Minisyncoccota bacterium; assembly: GCA_036517195.1. Taxonomy (GTDB): domain Bacteria; phylum Patescibacteriota; class Minisyncoccia; order Phycocordibacterales; family UBA2100; genus UBA10103. Next base: position 29,130 of record DATDXU010000007.1, on the reverse strand, counting down.
GCGCTTCCCCACCCGACAAAGTGGTCGCACTCTGCCCTAGTTCCAAATATTCAAGCCCGACATCGGAGAGTGTTTGCAATCGGTCAGAAATTGCCGGAATATCTTCAAAAAATTTCAACGCCTCCTCAACGGTCATGGAAAGTATGTCGTAAATACTCTTTTTCTTATATTTCACATCGAGTGTCTCTTTCATAAATCGCTTGCCCATACACACATCACACGTCACATATACCGTGGGCAAAAAATGCATCTCAACCGCAATGAGGCCATTCCCCTGACACGCCTCGCACCTGCCCCCTTTCACGTTGAATGAAAAGCGCCCCGGCCCCCACCCGCGGGCTCGCGCCTCTTCCGACATGGCGAACAGGTCACGTATGTGTGTCCAACTGCCTGTATAGGTAGCGGGATTTGAGCGCGGAGTCCTGCCTATCGGAGACTGGTCTATCAAAATAGAGCGCCCCAGATACTCCGTTCCTGAAAATTCGGCACAGTTGAATGTTTTCGCGCTTCGGTAGCGCCTGTCAAATCGCGCTTCCAAATTACGGTGCACTATTTCGTACATAAATGTTGACTTTCCAGACCCAGACACACCGCTGATACACACTAATTTTGTAAGCGGTATATCCACATTGAGATTTTTGCAGTTGAATTTTGAAGCACCCCGTATTTTTATTTTCCCCCTGTCCGCCATGCGGCGTTTGTCCGGTATCGCAATCTCCACCTCTCCACGCAAATATGCAAGCGTGCGGGAATTTGTTTTATTTGTTTTTGCAGTCAATAAATCTTCGAGCCACCCAGAAGCCACAATCGCGCCTCCGTGCTTCCCTGCACCAGGCCCCAAATCCACAATGTAGTCGGATGCAAAAATCGTATCCTCGTCATGCTCAACTACAATCACCGTATTCCCCAAATCACGCAGTGTTTTGAGGGTTGTGATGAGTTTATCGTTATCTTTTTGATGAAGACCAATAGTCGGCTCATCTAGCACATAGAGAGCGCCCACCAAACCACTTCCAAGCTGAGAGGCAAGGCGAATACGCTGGCCCTCACCGCCTGAAAGCGTGTTCGCTCTGCGATCCAATGTTAAGTATTCAATGCCGACATTCAACATAAACTGAAGGCGATTTGTAATTTCCTTCACCACAACGCGTGAAATTTCCTCTTCTTTTTTGGTCAATTTCAACTCAATGAAAAAATCCATGGCGTCCGAAATGGACATAGAAGACACCTGAACGATATTATGTCCGGGCGCCTTTCCTTCTCCGTTATTCTTTTTTCCGAGGCGCACATTGAGCGCCTCATTCCGCAATCGCGCGCCATTACAGACAGGACACACTTCATCGCTGAAAAAATACTTCGTGCCGAGCCCCTTACACTCCGGGCACGCGCCGTATGGCGAATTGAATGAGAACAGACGCGGCTCAACTTCGGGAAACGAAAACCCGTCATGCGCGCACATGAATTTTGCAGACACCATGTGAGAGGAGCCCTCGGGGTCAGTAATCCGTATGAGCCCACCCGACTCGTGGAGCGCGCGCTCAATCGCCTCCGAAGCCCGCTCGCGCGCGGCTTTCGGGTCATCTTTGAATTCGGAGGCATATAGTTCATCTACCACAATATCTATGGAATGCTTAAAATGTTTTTTCAACTCAATGCGCTCGCGCAAAGATTTGTCTTCCCCATCAATAATTGCTTTTTCAAAACCTTTATTCAGCATGTCGTAGAGCAATTGGTAATACTCCCCCTTGCGCCCCACAACCACGGGAGCACTGATACGAATACGCGCCGTACTCACGCGCGCGAGCAATTTTCTGCTTGTAGCAGTAGAGCCCTTAAGTGCTTTTTCAACAATACTAAACACTGTTTCCAAAATTTCTTCATTCGAAAGTTTGCGCACTTCCCTGTCGCAGATAAGACAGTGCGGCCGTCCAATGCGCGCGTAGAGCACACGCAGATAATCGTATATCTCTGTGATGGTTGCGACCGTGGAGCGCGGATTATTTGAACGACTTTTCTGGTCAATGGAGATGGCGGGAGACAGTCCGCTTATTTCATCCACATCCGGCTTTTGCATTTGGCGTAAAAATTGCCTCGCATATGCGGAAAGCGACTCAACATACTTCCTCTGGCCTTCGGCAAAAATAGTGTCAAATGCCAAGGATGACTTTCCACTGCCAGACAAGCCCGTACACACAATCATTGTATTACGCGGCATTTCAACGGAAATATTCTTTAAATTGTGAGTGCGGGCACCCTTAATGATTATTTTTCCCGCGTCTTTATTTTTTGATTCGGGCATACCACAAACAAACCCTCGCGCTCACGCTGGGGGGTTGGTAGAGGGCACTCTACCATTACTTGGATTCCAATACCACCGCTTCTTCTTGAAGCTGAATAGCAAACATCGCTTTCACTGCCTTTTTAATTTTTTCGGCAAGAAGGCGCACATCGGAGGCAGTGGCATTCTCGGCATTCACAATGTAATTCGGATGTTGGAGAGAAGCGATAGCTCCGCCAACGCGGGCTCCTTTCATGCCCGCTTTCTCAATGAGCCACCCTGCGGGCACGCGCCCTCCGCGCGATGTCACCCCCTTTTCTTTTTCAAACATTTCTTGCACTTCTTTCGGCGCCACAGGATTCATAAAATACGAGCCCGCGGCTTTCACATTCTGAATGTGACGTTTCTCACGCTCGGCAACGGTTTCGATCGCAATCCGAGCACTTTCTTCCGGTTGTATATTCTGGAGTTGAAGGGCCACACGAACAAGCACCCACTCCGGAGTATCTTTAAAAAAACTGTGTCTGTATGAAAAGTCGCACTCCGCGTTTGAAAATTCTCGCACCTCAAGCGTTTTCGCGTGCAACGCTCGCACCCTTGTTACAAAATCTTTAATTTCAGGCCCAAACGCGCCCGCGTTCCCTCGTGTGGCGCCCCCAATGGTGCCCGGGATGCCAGCGAGTTTTTCCCACCCGCCAAGTCCACTCTTCCCCGATGATTGTATGAGTCCAAATAAAGTACACCCCGCATCTGCTATAAGCGTCGTGTTGTGTATTTCGAAGTGTTCACCGACGATTCGTATCACCAAGGCGTCAATTCCTTCGTCGGGCACAAGCACATTACTGCCACCCGCCAGAATGACATGCCGTAGCCCATGTGCACGTGCATGCGAAAGCGCCTCCACCATATCTTCTTCCGTTGTCACTTCAGTGTAATAACGCGCAGAGCCATCAATCTGAAACGTGGTTAGGTGTGAGAGTGGTATGTGTTCTTGTATGTCCACATTCGAATTATATACAAAAGATTGGGGTCGCGCGCCTTTGGCACGCGACCCCTATTCCGTTAGACTCTAGACGGGAAACATCGGCTGGTACGCCGGGTTTGGGTTCGGAATTTCTTCCGCTATTCCATCCTGGTACACAGCGACTACCTGCGCCGGGTTCTTCACGATTCCGTCTGGAACCGCTGGTCGTGCAACCACCGTGTGCGGCAAATCGAATAGCATCGGAACAAACCCCTCCGGCACATTCGGCTGACAGCGTGCCGTGGAGAAGAAAAACTCTCTACACCCACTGTCGCAGCGCCGAAATATAATCACGGCCAGGGGTGTTGAACCCATGTACCGTTTCCGCAATGTATCCAATTCATGTTTGGTCATCGCCCTCTCCCCACAGTCCACTTTCGCCAATTTATATTATATATGAATATATAAATAAGTCAAGCTTTCTTTTTTCTTCCTGATTTTTCCTCCAATGTGCGAACTTCATCGCGAATCAACGCCGCCGTTTCAAAATCAAGCCGATCCGCCGCTTCATGCATCTGACGCCGCTTCTCTTTCAAGAGCTTTGCCGTATCCCCTCCGTACGCCGATATATCCAAATTCGTGAGCTCCGACACAGCGCGCTTTCTGGAACGTTCAATGTCGCCCAAAATGTCGTGAATTTTTTTCTGTACGGTTTTCGGCGTTATTCCATGCTTTTTGTTGTATGCCTCTTGAATCTTTCGGCGACGGTGTGTTTCCCCAATTGCGCGCTCCATAGAACCCGTTGTGTTGTCTGCGTACAAAATGACACGCCCACGAACATTACGCGCCGCGCGCCCAATAGTTTGAATAAGTGATGTCTCACTCCGCAAAAATCCTTCTTTATCCGCATCCAATATGCCGACGAGCTCAACTTCGGGCAAATCCAACCCCTCACGCAAAAGGTTGACTCCCACAAGCACATCAAACTTTCCTTTACGAAAATCAGTAAGAATCTCAATACGTTCAATGGTCAACACATCGCTGTGCACGTATCGCGCACGAACGCCTCGCCCGACAAGAAACTGCGTCAAATCCTCCGCCATTTTCTTCGTTAAAACCGTTACCATAGAGCGAGCGCCCCGTTTCGTTACAACCTCCGCCTCCCTAATAAAATCTTTCACCTGACCCGCATACTCCCCCCTTCCAACAATCGGCCGCACCTCTATATCCGGGTCCACCAGTCCGGTCGGACGAATGACCTGCTCAATCGGGTTTTTATCTCTTGAAAGTTCGTAGGAAGCCGGTGTCGCGCTCGTGTATATGCGAGGCCCCACGCGCTGTTCAAACTCTTCAATCATAAGAGGCCGATTGTCACGAGCGCTCGGAAGACGAAATCCATGTTCAACGAGGGTGTTTTTGCGCGCGCGGTCACCCGCATACATACCCGCAATTTGTGGCATCGTAACGTGCGATTCATCAATAATCGTCAGAAACCCTTTTGGAAAATACGAGAGGAGCGTGTAGGGTGGCTCGCCCTCTTTTCTGCGGTCAAAATGCCGTGAATAATTTTCAATGCCATTGCAGTACCCAAACTCACGAATCATCGCGATGTCTTGGCGTGTTCGGCGTTTTAAACGCTCCCGCTCCAAAATTTTTCCAGACGCGTCAAACGTTTTTAATTGCCGAGCAAGCTCAAGTTCAATGTCCGCAACCGCGGCATCTTGCACGTCTTGCGGAGTTACATAATGTTTCGCGGGAAATAGAAATAATGATGTATGTTTCTGTTCTATTTTTCGGGTAATCGCATGTATCTCTTCTATTGTTCCAATAACTCCCTTTGCCAAATCTACCCTGTATATGACCCGTTCGCTTGCTGGCATAACATCTATACGACTACCGAGCGCGCGAAATGTCCCCGGAGACAAGTCCCCTGTCGTACGCTCAAAGTAGAGGGCGACAAGACGGCGCGTAAGTGTCGCGCGCGTCACTTTTTCACCCTTCGTAATTTTAAGGTTCACTTTTTCGTACTCGCGGGGAGAGCCGAGGCCATATATACACGACACCGATGCCACAATAATGACATCCTCGCGCGTGAGGAGAGCTTGCGTTGCCGCGTGTCGCAGACGTTCTATGTCTTCATTGATTTGCGCTTCTTTTTCTATGTACGTATCAGTGACAGGCATATACGCCTCCGGTTGGTAATAGTCGTAGTATGAAACGAAGTAGTGCACCGCGTTGTGTGGAAAAAAATCACGGTACTCGGACGCAAGTTGCGCCGCAAGCGTCTTATTGTGAGCGATGACAAGGGTCGGCTTGCCCCATTTCGCAATCACATTCGCCATCGTGAAAGTCTTTCCGGAGCCGGTCACCCCAAGAAGCACTTGGTCTCGTAGGCCCGCCTTAAGACCCGCCACGAGCGCCTTGATTGCATGTGGCTGGTCCCCTGCGGGCGTATAGTCGGATGTGAGTTTGAAGTTCACGTGCCTACTGTACCAAAAAACCGAGTGTATGTACTATGCCCATCGTGTCTACTCTTTTCACCATGCCTATGACACTTTTGCTTTTTTAATAACCCTTCGCAGGGATTTTCTTTATTTTAAGGCGTTTTCTATGCTACGACACCACCGGATTTATAGAAATATAGAAAATGTCATGCGGCTATTTTTCTCCATAAAATACCCCATACCCACCCAATCCGCATTTTACCAATTTCCGCTGTGCTAACCCCGATTTACTGTTTTTTATCAGCAGATCTGGAATGATCCTTAGGAAATTTAGAAGCCTTGCTATTGGATAGAACCACTTGACTCTTCTATAAAGAATTTTCGATGATGGTTCTATCTCTTTTGTTTTATCCCAGAATTTCATATCTCTGAATCCCGCCGCTCTCACATCTTCCCTGAATTGGTCTACGTTCAACAAGTTTGGCAATACGAGACCCTCAAGAAAATCCTTATATATATTTTCTTCTATTTCGGATTGAGGTTTTCTCCACAAAAACCCGTCGGCTACTACCAGTTTCCCACCCTTCCTAAGTATTCGGTACGCTTCTCGTAGAAAAACTTTCTTATCCTCGGCGTGGCATACGCTTTCAATTGCCCATACTACATCAAATGAATTATCCGGAAATCCTGTGTCGGTAAAATCTTTTAGGCGAAATTCTGTTTTATCGCTTACGCTATTCTCCACCGCGAGTTCCTTTGCTTTTTCTACTTGCCGTTCGCTCAGGGTAATCCCCACTACATTGGCTCCTTTATTCTTTACCAGCCATATTGCGCTTCCACCAATTCCACATCCTGCATCCAGCACCTTTATTCCAGCCGTTATTCCTGCTATTTCTGCCAAAAACTGATTTTCGTTTAGCAAAGCATCCTTTACAGTTTTTGTGTCTTTATCCCAAAAGCCATAATGTAGCGCGTGACTCTCTGAATCTCTATGCCAGAAACGCCTGTAATACGGTAGGGTGATGTCATAATATTCAGCAATTTTCCGTTTTTGCTTGTCCATTTTACAATCTCTACGCCCCATGACACTTTTTATCCTTCGACTTCGCTCAGGATAAACGTTGCCAAAATGATTTATTTTAAGCGCCGTGGCAACGTTTCTACTTTTTGACTAACACGCACACGGAGCGCTTGCCGCGCTTCAGGAGCGCCGTATTTCTGTTAAAATCTTCAACGGTAAGAATATGTTCCGGATCCGACACTGAAACTCCGTTTAATTCCACTGCGTTTTTAGAAATAAACTCGCGCGCCTCTCGTTTTGAAGACGCAAGTCCAGATTGCACAAGGGCGTCAACAATAGATACGCCCTCTCTGCTATCACATACGGGAGCCGCTTCCCGAAGTCCCTGTACTGCCTCATCAGAAAGCCCAGATATCGGAGTATCTCCAAACAGTACCTGTGACACCGCCTCAACTCTCACTGCCTCTTCGGCTCCATGCGTCAATGTTGTAACTTCGCGCGCAAGCAACTGCTGCGCATGTCTCTCTTTTGGATCTCGTTTGTGCAATTCCAGTGCCGCCTCAATTTCAATCTTAGGAAGCATCGTGAGCGCGAGCAAATATCCTTCAACAACTTCATCTTCCACCCCAAGCCAAAATTGATAGAAATCAAAAACGGACGTTTTTTTAGGATCAAGCCAGATTGTTCCCTCCTCACTTTTTCCAAATTTCTTACCTGTTGCCTTGTTAATAAGAAGCGGCCACGTGAGGGCGTACACGGTATCCCCTGTTTTGCGACGAATAAAATCAACGCCAGAGACAATGTTGCCCCATTGGTCGCTCCCTCCGACTTGCACGTCGCAGTGTTCATGTTCATGAAGATAGAAATAATCGTATGCTTGCAAAAGCGCGTATGAAAATTCCGTATACGAAATGCCTTGCTCAACATTCTCTATGCGTTCCTTCACAAAATCTCTCTGGAGCATCGTGTTTACCGAAAAATGTTTTCCGACATCGCGCAAAAAATCTATCATTCGCAGTGCTCCGAGCCATTCGGCGTTGTCTACTAGCGTAAAATCTCCAGAACCAAACAAACGCTTCACTTGTTCGATAATCTTCTCCACATTCTGCTGTACTGTTTTCGCATCCAAAAGAACCCGCTCGGAAACTCTGCCACCGGGGTCCCCAATCATGCCCGTGCCACCGCCCATAACCAGTATGACCCTGTGCCCATCTTCTAAAAATCTGCGTAAAACGAGAAAACCCAAAAGCTGACCCACTTGCAAGGAATCCGCCGAGGGGTCAATTCCGAGATAGAGCGTGCGCTTTGGTCCATCAGTAATCTCCTCAAGTTTTTCACTTGAGTGCTGATACACGTACCCTCGTTCTCGCAAAGTTTCAGACAATAACGCCATTCCGTTCAGTATATATCATTTCATTCTAAAATCCCCAATTCCGCGCTCATCTTCCCTGTGACGCACCTCCCCTTCGTCAATGCCGAAATGGTGTGCAACTTCGTGCCACACTGTGTCCGCCACCACATCCCGAATATCTTTACCATCTTCAAGCGCCACCTCTTCTATTGAGCGCTGATAGAGTGTAATAGTGTCCGGCATTGTCATTCCAACGCCATACTCTTGCCCGCGTGCCGATAACGGAATTCCTTTGTATAAACCGAGAAGAGTTTCATCGCTTCCCAACCCCTGTTCTTCCCTATCTTTTAGTGACGGTTCCCGCTCTATCAAAAGTGCCACATTCTTTATTTTCTCCCGTACCCACTCTGGAAGACGCTCAAACCCTTCTCCCACAAATTTTTCAAATTCCGCACGCTTCATGCGCAGAGTATACCAAAAACAAGCAAGCACGCTCCCTGTACAGAACCCACTGTGCTGAACTCACCCATGAGGATTAGTTCGATATATCGAACTACTTTTTAGGACACCATACGAATACATTTTTTAGTTCGATATATCGAACTGTTTGTTATATACTTCTTACCCTATGACACATATATCAAAACACCCATTACCCGCCAAAATAATGGAGCGAATTGTAAAAACTTTCATGGACTCAATCACGTCCCCGCACATCATCGATCGCCGTGGCGTGTTACAGACACTTCTGACTCCTACAGAAAAAATTATGCTTGCAAAAAGACTTACGGTTATTGCCATGCTTGAACGCGATAGGGGGTATGAAGAAATAGAAACACGACTCAACGTAAGCAGGTCAACAATTTTGAGACTTCATAAAAAATATGACGCTGATTTCTTTAAACCGATACAACGGGTCTTTAAAAAACAGGTCGGGTGGGGTGCATTTTTTACTACACTTGAGCTTCTTCTGACCGGTCCACTACCGTCTCGCGCTGGTCCATCAAGCAGAAGACGACTGGGAGACATAAAAACACGCAGAAAACTTTTGCTCCCTGGTGATTAAAAATTAAACAGGATGAATTAGTTCGATATATCGAACTACTTTTTAGGACACCATACGAATACATTTTTTAGTTCGATATATCGAACCATCTTCTACACATACACTATACGGATATATTTTCTAGTTTTATATACCGAACCATTGGTCTATATATATGTGTGACCAGAAATAGTACGCATCATACTTTGGGTCGCAAAAGGGGAAACAGTTGTGTTTCGTGAACTGGTTTATTTTCAAGAAAGGCGAACAGGCGTTCGGAGACACCAAAACCAAACGCGGGGGGCATTCCATACTCCATGGCGCGGATATATTCCTCATCCAATCTCTGCGCCTCATCATCCCCCGCGTCTCGTAGCGCCTGTTGTGCCTCAAATCGAGCGCGCTGGTCTATCGGGTCATTCAATTCACTAAATCCCTTGCCCACCTCGGAGCCCGCGAGAAGTATTTGCACACGCTCCACAACACTCTCGTTTGTGGAAGAGCGTTTCGCGAGCGGCTCTAGCTCAACTGGGACCCCTACCAAAAATGCGGGGCCCGCTATTGTTTTGCGCACCTGTTTCCATAGATAATCCAGTGCGCGGACACGGTTTTGAGCGTCTTCCGGCGCGGCACCCTCTTTTTTCACTACATTTTTCAACTCTTCTTCCAACGACTCAAGTGGATGCACCCCATAGTGTTTCTGTATAAGTTCTGAAAAATCAAGTATCGGCCATTCTTCCGCGAAATCCACTCTGTGTGCCCCCATGGTGAACGTATATTGTCCGTACACCTCTTTCACAACGTGACGATAGAGTTCCTGCACAAATTTCATTCCATCATTCACATCCGCATATGCTTCATAACTTTCAAGCTGGGTGTAATCTTGCAGATGTTCGCGCGACTGACCTTCGTTTCTGAAAATGCGGCCAATTTCAAACACTTTTGGAAAACCAGCGACAAGAAGCCGTTTCTGCCACAATTCTCCCGCCGATATGCGCAAGTACACGTCACTATTGAGCGCGTTGTGGTGTGTCTTAAAGGGGCGCGCATCTGCCCCGCCCGGAGAATTTTCAAGAACAGGAGTCTCAACCTCAAGAAATCCGCGCGTGAGATAAAATCCCCGAATCGCTTGCCAAAATTTCGCGCGCCGTTCAAACATCGCACGCACTTCCGGATTCATCAACATATCAAGATACCGCTCACGCAGAATTTTTTCTTCGTCTTTTAGTCCAAACCATTCGCCCGGGATTGGCAGGAGGGATTTTGCAAGCATTGTCCATGTTCTAGCGAGCATTGATTTTTCTCCACGCTTTGTTTGATACGCGACCCCGCTACACTGAATAAAATCACCTGAGTCCACAGCGTCTCTGAAAAGAACGAACGCCTCTTTATCTAATTCTTCTTTTTGTATCACTACCTGCAGACGCCCAGTTCCATCAAACACATCCGCAAACATGATGCCACCCTGCCCACGCACCGACATAACGCGCCCCGCGACGGTCTCCTCCTTGCGACTTTGCACCAAGGCATCGAATCGTGCGATGAAATCAGCATTCCATATGGTGCATTCCGAGTGTGCGGGGTACGCAGCCATTCCTGTAGCCTTAAGCATTTTTAACTTCTTCATTCTTTCGGAGCGAATATCGGCTTCAGACATACAATAAATAATACCACGAGCGCCTATGGCGCTCGTGGTATAGTGGCACCAATGACGCTGTATATTGTGCTCGCATCTTTCGCAATTATGCTCATGTCTCTCTCGGGAGTCGTGTTCACAGCAAACATACTCCACACATGGATGCCGCGATACACCTCCTACCTCGCCACATTTTCTGCTGGAGTACTCGGCGTCCTTGCGTATCACCTTATCAGAGAAGCACTCCTCGAGAGCGCCTCCACGCTCTTGGTTGTAGGATCAATCATCGCCGGAGTGCTTCTTCTTGAAATACTCCATAGGATAATTCCTCACGCGCACCACCACCACGAAGCATCTCCCCACGAACACACGGCAGTAGACGGGAGAAGAGTTTTAATCAGTGACGCAATACACAATATCGGCGACGGGTTTCTCATCGTGCCCGCTTTTCTAGTAGATGTATCGATTGGCATTGCCGCAACGGTCGGCATCATGCTTCACGAGCTCGTACAAGAAATTTCTGAATTCTTCATCCTGAAACAGGCAGGATATTCAAACCAGCGCGCACTCGCGCTTAATTTTTTGTCGTCTTCGAGCATCTTGGTTGGCGTCGCATTAACCCTTACCCTCTCTTCGTTTGGACTATTACTCACAGTCCTCTCCGGAGCTGCGGCGGGTGGCTTTTTGTCGGTCATCTTTAGAGATTTAATCCCCAACGCACTGTCATGCATTAAAGAACACGGACGATTTGGCGTCCATGTGTGTGCCTTTCTGATTGGAAGCGCGGTGATGCTATCTATTACTACACTCATTCCTGAGTAGCAATAGCCAGAAACATGTTTAACCGAGGTGCGCGTGGTCATTCCACACAACAAGACGCCAATCGCTTAACGAATCATTTGAATCATAACGGAATATTGAAATGCCTGTATTTGCCATTTTCAAAACACGCATACAGTGTGCGATTTCATGTCCAGACACCGCACTGCCAAAAAGAACCCTTGCCGCAAGTGCGCGCAAAAACATTGAGTGGGTAACAATCAAAATATTGTCTTGAGTGTGTGTCTCAAGATACGCGAGAGCATTCCCCGCGCGCGCCTGGAGATCTTCACCATTTTCCTCATCTGCATACCGAAATCCAGGAGTGCTAAGCTTCTCAAGAAGAAATCGTTCCATGCGTCGTACCTTAGGATCGTCTTTTCTCTTCCCTATAAATTCAGTGTGGTGCCGTCGTTCAATAAAGAGATCATTATATTCTACCGACTTTTTAATACGCTCGTTTATGATTGAGGCAGTTTCTTTCGCACGCACGAGACTGCTCGCAACGACAACATCTATGTCCAACTGAAGACACCTCTCCCCAACAAGGCGCGCCTGCGCCTTCCCCCGTTCAGTTAAGGGCGAATCACCTTCCTGCCATATTTCACCGGCGTTATGTTCGCTCTCGCCGTGCCGAACGAGATAGATTGTTTTTGCCATACCTTTGAATTAAAGCACGAACATCCCGTTTCTGTAGATAACCCGTTTTGTGCCGTCAATCATGTGCGCCGTAACCGTGCGTTTCGTTGTGGACACAATATCCGTATGCACGGAAGAATCATTGAACCCGAGTGCGATGGCTTGTTTATTTGAAAGCTTGGTGACATCTCCACTAAAAGCCTCCTTGTAGGACATGCCAAGCGCGATGTGCGTGTTACCTTCAGGTCCTCCCATATTCTCGTCATACAGCGTGTCTGCCATAAACTTGGTGATGTATGAAAATCGCCTGTCGGTCAAAGAAAATTCACCGATCATGTCCGCCCCCGGGGTTGCAATCATCGCCTGCAAAACTTTCTCATTTTGTTTCGCTTTGCTTTTGACCACGCGCCCATTCTTAAACCACAGCTCGATGCCGGTTATTTTATTGCCATACCGGTACAAGGGCTGGTTGAAACGCACCCATCCTTCAGTGCCCCTCTTATCTGGAGATGTAAATAACTCAAAGCTTGGGATATTCCTGCCACTTCCTCCAAGCCATTGGCGTTGTTTCCCGAACGTAACCCACAAATCAACATCCTTTCCTTTGATGTGCAACTTCTCGGTTCGCGGAGCAAGCGCGTTTAACTTCCTTCTATCAATCTCGAGGCGCTTACAGATAGATTTCCATTTCACAATAGGATTTTTTTCATTCAAAAAACACGCCCTCACAATCTGCTCCCAATATTGCCGAATGGTCATTCCCGCCTCTTTCGCCATTCTGGGCGTGCCGTATAACCCAAGCGTCCACGTGAATTGCCCTTTCCGTTCTTTCTCTACTAGCCAATCGCGAAATTTCTTATGCGCCACGCCATGACGCATAATCCGCTTCGGATTGATGCCACGCAAGAGCGCGGGGTCCGTGTCTGAAATGATAGAAATGGTGTGGTCTATCTGTTGCGCGAGGCCCCGCAAATGCTTGGTCGGAAAAAAATCAATTTGGTGTTCGCGCGCGCATTCAAAAAAATGCCTACTTGTACTGGAATGCCTTGTCTCATCCGGCAAGTAATGGGAGATTACGTGACCCCCGGAGTCCACAATCGCGTTACACACGGCGTGGAATAACGGTTTCGCCGACTCGTGCGCCGAGACACGCACCACGTCCCCTTTTCGTATGCCCTTCCCGCTATTCAAAGCGAAGTTGACCAACACGTCAGCATACTTCTCAAGAATCTTTTTTGACGGAATAAACTCCATTGCGTGTGAACATACCACACGCGACTGCGTGTGTCCACAGAATTGAGGAGTGGGCGTATGTTATTCTTTTACCTAGGAAATAGAGGAGTACACAATGGATAGAACCCTTCCGAAACGCGCGGCCCTCTTGGTGGCCATAGTGTTCTCTTTTGCCATAGCGTGCGAAGTGGGTGCGCACACACAAGACGACGCCATGGTTGACTACGACCGCCTCAAGGCCTCGGCAGTGCGCATACAAGCAGACAGTAAAAATGGCTCCGGCACCGTTATAGCGTCTCGCCAAAGAAAAGACGGAATGTGGGAAATCGATATCTTGACCGCAAAACACGTCCTCGCGCAGCCAAAAGTCAAACAAGAAGACACGGGGCTTGCGATAGCAATCACCGTTACATGGTGGTTCTTTCAAAATCCTTCGTTTGAACCGGTAGAGTTTTCGCAGAGCGGAAAAATTCTTGCGGTTTCAACAAAGTACGACCTCGCGCTCGTACGCATGGAATCGAGGTCGAAATTCCCCACGGTAGCTGCTGTTGGAACTATTCCGGCGCGACGCGGAGATCGCGTATTCGCGGTTGGATCTCCGTTCGGCATTGAACCCGTGGTCACACGAGGTTTTGTCTCAATCTTGTACCATGATGTCCCCGGAGACGACGAGCGATACCTCATAGCGGACGCTCCCGTGTGGTTTGGGAACTCTGGTGGAGGCCTCCATAATCAAAATTATGAGATTGTGGGAGTTACGGCAGCCATGTTGGGGGGCGTGTCTCATATCGCACTCTTCTCACACCTTGAAAGCATTTTGGAATTCCTCAATTCCCCAAGGTGAAACACCCCACGTCACAGGGGTGTTCTTTTTATTGTATATACCCTGTTCTATTCTTTATACTTCTCCGCAAGATGCCTCAAAGAAACAACGTACGCCGCAACGCGGAAAGAAATGTGTTTTTTGTGTGACATTCCGTATACCTCGAAAGTCGCTTTTTCCATCGCCGACTTTAGTTCCGTAAACACCTTCTCCTTCTTCCACACCTCATCGTGCATATTTTGGTACCATTCGCAGTAACTTACAAACACTCCGCCGGCGTTCGCCAAAATATCAGGCACGACGAGTATTCCTTTTTTGCGCAACACGGCGTCCGCCTCTTTCGTCGTCGGGCCATTTGCCATCTCGAGCACGTATCGCGCACGTACCATACGCGCATTCTGTTTCGTGAGTGCTCCCTCAAGAGCGGCGGGCACCACAATATCAACAGGAAGCGTCAAAACATCAGCCGGAGCAACGGCACGCCCGCCAAAACCAGATAGCGTTCCGTTCCGTTTTTTCCAACGCATAGCCGATTGGATATCAATCCCGGTGGGTTCATGAATGCCAGCGGAAGAATCGGAAAGCGCGACAACAGAAGCTCCCGCTTCTTCCAAAAAGCGCGCCACCCATTGACCGACATTCCCAAAACCCTGCACCGCAACCGTACATCCGTCTAAACTTTTCCCCTCTTTGGAAAGCAGCGCTTCAAGCGCGTACACCCCGCCGAGGCCCGTTGCCTCCATACGCCCCTCGCTTCCTCCTTTGCTGATAGGCTTTCCCGTGACAGTCGCCGCAATGTGCTCTTTCAATTCCATGCCCCCGCCACGCCTCAAGCGTTCCTTTCTATACTCATCAACTATAAAACCCATGATTTCCGCATTGGTATTAACGTCTGGAGCAGGCACGTCGCTCGAGGGGCCAATGAAAGGAGTAATCTTCCTTGTAAATTCACGCGTTATCTGCTCAATCTCTTTTTTTGAAAGTTGTTTCGGATCTACTTCGATTCCCCCCTTGCCTCCGCCAAACGGCACATCAATCAAGGCGCACTTCATCGTCATCCAAAACGCAAGCGTGCGCACCTCATCCATATCAACACGCGGGTGGTAACGAATACCTCCTTTGTATGGCCCTCGGATATTGTTGTGTTGTACGCGATACCCACGAAGTATGCGTACCTGTCCCCCAGTTTCAAATGGGACTGAAACCTCTACAGTGCGATCGTGATGTTCAAGAATTTCTATAAGTGACGATGGCACGCTCACGTAGTGTGCCGCTTCACGCAACTGCAAACACGCAGAATCCCATGAGTTTCGTTTCATTCATTCAGTATCTCATACATGCAAAACATCCGCCCCTCGGCGGATGTTTTGCCTCCACGATCTGTGGAATGTTGCCGATACGTTACATCCCCGCTGGTGCGCACTCTTTGCAGGACTTCTTGTGAGCGACAAGCTCATAGACCGCTGAGAGACCGACCAAAACGTAAATAAGGTTCTCGAGCATAGGCCAGGTACCGACTACCATGTTGACGACGTTCCATCCAAAAGCCGACAAACCCCAGTTGAGGCCACCGACAACGAGTAGGATGAACGCCACCATGTGCAATGCTTTCATAGTATGTGTGTGATGTTACTTGACATTGGCTAACGCATCGACCATTTCTCGTACAGTATAGAATACTTATCCAAAGAAACGCTATCCTTTTTAGAGTTCAGTGGATAACCAAAGTGAGATTACATGCAACAAATATAGACCTTGTACGTGCGCCATACTACGGCTCTACAGAGCCATATTTTGATTACTGCTGCAATTCAAGTATTGTCTTAAAGTTCCCACGAAATCCAGGCGTTTCTGCACTACCCTCGTCAAGATCTCCAACTTTCAGAACAAGGTCATCCCGTTCAGAAAATATTCCAATTTCTTTTCCTCCGCCTGCCCACCAACATATAACTCCAGACACCTCCCCACTCTGAAGAGTCCAGCTTGACCCGTCAATTGTGGAGCATGAACCGGTAAAAACATCCGTATACACTTTGGAGTCATTCACGCTAAGAGTTACTGCTGTCTGTGGCGTGAAAATTTCAGGGTTTTCAGGAAGTTCTTCGAACGCCCACGCGAGTGTAGGCATTAGCTTTATCTCTGTCGTCTCCCTACTTTCAGTAGCACTTTGGTATACAAAGTACCCAACTCCTACTAGAATAATGACCACTAAAAGTTTAAAAAGTATTTTCATCGCGACACTATAGCACGCGGAACCAGAATGTCACACCCTCCGTCCATCCCGATATTCTTATTTACTTGTAATAAAAAAATAGCCCCACTCCAAGCTCGGAATGGGGCATGTGTCGAGAAACAACTCTGGGCCTAGTTTGCGCAGCCGAGACCCTGTCTCGTCGCTATATTTTTATCTTTATCAGGTGGCGCAGACGACACGGCGAACGCGAACCCGAGGCCACGAAACCACCCGAAGGCATGCCCGTCGCAACACTCGTAGAGCCAGCGACCAAAGCAGTCACGACCAGCGCGCCGCAAGCCCGGAATGCCGCCGGAGTCGCTCACAGGTTCGTGCATGACAACGATGTGCCACAGACCCATGGCTTCGATCTCCTTTTCCGTGAACTTCTCACGGATGAGGCGGGTCAGTTCGGCGTTCGGCTCTGTAAGAGCGCGACGCGCAGCCTCAGCGCGGATCTCCTTCGTGATCAGATCGTTGTCCTGGAAAAGCATGCCCTTGAGAACGCCGACATTGGTCGTAACACCGTCGCTGGTGACGCTGAAGTAGACGACACCGTCTTTTTCAAACCAGCGACGAGCTTGCGGCTCGTCAACAATACGCTGGAGTGTCTTTATGACGACCTCTGGGTCGCGCCGACCATCTATGACCAGCTTGTTAACTGCAGTTTCCAGCTTCCATAGTCTTTCGTATGGACTTAGGTTGCCATTCCTCATGGCTTGCTCCTTTTCAGTAAAGTTCCCCGTTGCTCACAGGGTCCGGTTTCTGCCGGATCAGTCGCACAAACACTGTGCTGTTCGTGAATATATCACGACCATTGGTTGCTGTCAACTTTTTCCAAAACGCTACAACGTGCCACCACAGTACTTGCAAAAACGCGCGTCAGGTTCGTTGCTTGTGTTGCCGCAGTGGTCGCATGCCCGTAGATTCACACCTGATTGTATTTTCATAAATTCTGCGGTAATAAGACCCGTCGGAACTACAATGAGTCCGTAACCGAGAATCATCAGGATGCTCGCGATTGCCCTGCCGAGTATAGTTTGAGGAACAATATCGCCAAACCCAACCGTTGAGAGCGTCACAACCGCCCAATAGATGCTTGCAGGAATGTTCACGAAACCGTTCTCCGGCCCCTCGATAAGATACATGAGCGCCCCGACTACAACGACTGTAAACACAACAAAAGATATGAAAACGACTATTTTTTCACGACTTGCCACAAGCGCCTGTTTTAAATAATTACCCTCGACTATATACCGCGTAAGCTTGAGCAACCGAAACACGCGGAGTAACCGGAACACACGAAGAACAATGGTGATCTGGAGACCCGGAAAAAAGAGGGCGAGGTACGTGGGCGCAACCGCAAGCAAATCTATAATGCCGAAAAAACTTTTGGCGTAGAGAAGCGGCTTCTGCAAAAGCCAAAGACGTAACCCATACTCAATAGAAAATAGAACCGTGAACACCCATTCAGCAACATAGAAAATGTCTCCATATACGCCATGTATGCGCCCAACACTGTCCAAAATAACAACAAGAACACTTGCGACTATGCTCCAGAGCACCACCTCGTCAAACAGACGCCCCGCGGGAGTGTTCGCCTCAAACACAATCGTGTGCAAACGTTTACGTACACCGGTGAGAGGTTCCCTGTTGCCGTTCATAAAAAGTTCTCCCGAAAAAACACCATCTCGCGAATGACACCTAGGCGCCTATCCCGAGAGAAGCATCTTTTTTCTTAAGCTCGCTCTCAAGCTCCTCCACCATCGCGTGTTTTTTACTTCCGACAAACCCCGTTCCGGCAGGAATGAGGCGCCCGACAATGACATTCTCCTTGAGCCCAACAAGACGATCTACCGCTCCAGACACCGCCGCCTCGGCAAGTTTACGCGGTGTGTTCTGGAAAGAAATGGCAGAGAGAAATGACGCGCGCGTCAAAGACACTTCTGTAATACCAAGTAGCAACTGCTTCCCGCGCGCGGGATCGCGCCCCGCGTCTTTCATTTCTTTGTTCACTCGCTCAAATTCAAAGTCAGCAACAATCGCGCCGGCAGAAAGAACAGAATCCCCCGAGTGTGTGACAGAGACGCGTGAGAACATTTGCTTCACTATAATTTCCAAATGTTTGCGCGCAGTCGAAACGCCCTGCAACTCATAGATACGTGTAATTTCGTTGATAACATACTCCTGCGTGCGCTCCTTGCCGATGAGGTGATACAGATCATCAAGATCAGCTACGCCATCCGTCAAAAAGTCACCCTTCTCCACGGATGAGCCCTGCTTTACGAGAAGTGTTTGTGTTGACTGAACGGTATATTCGGTTTCCTTTTTAGCCGCCTTCCCCGTTTTTGCTGACGCAGTGTCCGGCACGACGGTCATGATTGTATCAATTCCATTTTTTTCAATAGTTGCGATGATTCCTGACACGCGAGCCAAAACAGCCGGAGTGGCTGGTGTTCTGCACTCGAATACTTCTTCAACGCGCGGTAAGCCCATGGTGATGTCTCCACCCGAAGACGCAACCCCTCCTGTGTGGAACGTACGCATAGTAAGTTGTGTTCCGGGCTCTCCAATTGCCTGCGCCGCCACAACCCCGACCGCCTCTCCGAGGTCAACGAGTTCACTATTCGTCAAATCAACTCCATAACACATCTGGCATACACCACGCGCTACCGTACAGGTCATGGGAGAACGCACCACGACTGAACCAACGGACGAGGATTCAATCGCCTGCGCGTCTTCACGACTCAAAAGATGATTGCGTCTTTTTGATATGTTTTTTTCGTCGGAAACACTTTCCGCAAGAACACGTCCGAAAATACGCTCCGCAAACGTGCCACCAATATTTTCTTTTCCTGGACGCATGATCGTAACACCCATCTTCGTGCCACAATCCTCCTCAAGCACAACAACATCATGTGCCACGTCAAAGAGACGACGCGTCAAATAGCCTGCACGCGCGGTGTTAAGTGCCGTATCGGCCAAACCCTTGCGAGCGCCGTGTGTTGAAATGAAGTATTCAACAGGCGTCAGTCCCTCTTTCATAGACGATATGATGGGAAACTCAATAATTTCTCCTCGAGGGTTTGTGATGAGGCCTTTCATGCCCGCCATTTGGTGCAATTGAACAACAGACCCCCTGGCGCCTGAAATAATCATGTTGTGCACGGAGCTTTTCGGGTCTAGTCCGCCAGTCAGGAGAGATTTGACTTTGTCTGACACTCCCGCCCAAATCTCGAGCACGCGACGTCTTCGTTCACTGTCAGTTAACAACCCACCATTGTAGTTCTCCCATTCACGCGCAACGGCCTCCTGTCCTTCACGCACAATGCCATCTTTTTCTTTCGGAATAGCGATGTCTGTAACACTCCATGTAATTCCTGCGTGCGTTGCGTACTTGAATCCAAATTCTTTGATACGGTCCAAAATCTTCGGAATGCCATCCAAACTGTAGTGATGCACAAGCTCGCGAATTAAGCGGCTCATTCGTTTCTTTGATATTTCCTCGTTAATGTACGGAAAGTCGTTCGGGAGCACTGTATTGAAAAGAAGCCGTCCCACAGTCGTCTCAAATCGCTCCCCCTTGTAGAATGCATACTTTTTGTTGTCAGACGGCAATACGGAAATCTTTGCTCTCAGATCCACCGCGCCAAAATCAAATGCTGTGATAGCCGCATTCGTGGACGGGAATGACTTTCCTTCGCCATGGAGACCCGCGATTTCTTGCGTCATCCAGAAACATCCGAGAATGATATCTTGCCCCGCGTTCGTTACCACTTCTCCTGATCCCGGCTTTAATATGTTCTTGTTTGCAGACATAATATTCGCCGCCTCAAACTGCGCCGCCTCCGACAGGGGCACATGGACGGACATGGTGTCGCCGTCGAAGTCGGCATTGTACGCCGCGCACACGAGCGGATGAATTTGAATTGCATTGCCCTCAATCAACACTGGTCGAAATGCCTGAATGGACTGACGGTGGAGTGTTGGCGCACGATTCAAAAGTACGTGCTTGTCTTTGAGCGCCTC
Source organism: Minisyncoccota bacterium (assembly GCA_036517195.1). Classification (GTDB taxonomy): domain Bacteria; phylum Patescibacteriota; class Minisyncoccia; order Phycocordibacterales; family UBA2100; genus UBA10103. The sequence continues at coordinate 8,615 of DATDXU010000007.1, read as the reverse complement.
TTCCAAAATCGGCCACACTTCAGGCGCCCCATCTTCTATAAGACGGCCCGCGCCACGAATGTTGTATGCAAGCTCTCGTTCAAGAAGCCCGCGTATAACAAACGGTCTGAATAGTTCCAAAACCATATGCTTCGGCAATCCACATTCATCAAGCTGGAGATCCGGCCCAACGACGATGACAGAACGACCGGAGTAATCGACACGCTTACCGAGCAGATTTTGCCGCAAATAGCCATGTTTGCCTTTGAGGTAGTCAGCAAGTGACTTAAGTGCTCTCCTGCGCCCACCCAGAATTCCAAGAATACCGCTCCCGCGACGCATAGAGTTGTCGAGAAGCGCATCCACCGCTTCTTGTAAAATACGTTTTTCATTTCTCAAAATAACTTCGGGAGCATGAATCGCAAGCAAGCGTTTCAGGCGATTGTTTCTGTTGATAACTCTGCGATAGAGGTCATTCAAATCCGATGATGCATGCCTGCCCCCCTCAAGCGCCACCATGGGACGAAGTGCGGGAGGAACCACCGGCAAGCGCGTCACAAACATCCATTGAGGACGCACCCCCGCGCGCTGTAAATTCTCCGCAAGCGCGAGGCGTTTCCGTAGCTTATCTTTCTCCGCTGCTCCAGAATCCTCGTACTCTTTTTTGAGTTTCTCAATGAGAGCCGCAATGTCTACATTCTCCAAAAGGGCATAGAGCGCCTCCGCCCCAATCGTCGCCCGAAACATTGCCCCATACTTCACCGCGAATAAGTGATAGGAGGCTTCATCCAAAACGATCCCCTGCTGAATTGACGCGATATCTTTTTTTGCTTTTGTGGCAAGCTCTTTCAGGCGCAATTTTTCTGTCTGTTCCTTTGCAGATTTCGTTTTCGTCTGTACCTCTTTCTCAAGGTCTTTCAGAAGCCGAGCGCGCTCCTGTTCGTCCACTTTTGTGACAATATACCCCGCAAAGTACACAACCTTTTCAACTTCTGCAGATGAAAGACCGAGCATAAGTGCAATGCGGGAGGGAATGCCGCGCAAAAACCAAATGTGTGCAACGGGGGTCGCGAGATCTATGTGTCCCATGCGCTCCCTGCGTACAATAGAGCGCGTAATTTCAACTCCGCATTTCTCGCACACAACTCCGCGAAAGCGAACACCGCGATATTTACCGCAGTAACATTCATAATCTTTCTCCGGCCCGAACACGCGCTCGTCAAAAAGTCCGTTTTTTTCTGGACGTTGCGTACGGTAGTTAATAGTTTCCGGTTTTGTTATTTCTCCATACGACCAATCCAAAATGCGCTCGGGAGACGCGAGACGCATCACGATTGAATCAAAATATTGTGGAAGTGAATCTTTTTTCTTTATCATAGTTTACGAAAATGATTTTCTTGCTCTGGTGTCAACGGGTTGGCGTCCCAAACTATCGTGAAATTCAATATCAATACCGAGTCCGCGCAAGTGTCGCACAAGAACGTTGAATGTTGCGGGGGTGTTACTCTCCCGAATCCTTTCTCCTGAAACAATGGCGTCAAACGCGGCGGAACGACCGACAATGTCATCTGATTTGATTGTCAGAATTTCACGCAAGCTGTGCGCGGCACCATACCCAAGAAATGCCCAGACCTCCATTTCCCCAACCCTCTGACCACCATTTTGCGCCTTACCACCAAGCGGCTGTTGCGTCGTGAGAGAGTATGGACCAATTGAACGCATGTGGATCTTGTCTTCCACCATGTGGTGCAATTTCAACATATACATAACTCCGACAGATACCGGTTGTGAGAATGGCTCGCCCGTCCTACCATCAAACAAAATGCGCTTACCACTTTCTTCAAACCCAGCCTTCTTCAACTCTTCTTTAATTTCATCTTCCGTGGCGCCCGAAAACGACGGAACGATTGCCTGATACCCGAGCGCGGATGCCGCTAACCCTAGATGCAACTCAAGAATCTGCCCCAAATTCATACGAGACGGCACACCAAGCGGTGTCAAAATAACGTCCACCGGCTCTCCGTTTGCGTCGTATGGCATATCTTCTTCAGGCAACACTCTTGAAATAACACCCTTGTTACCGTGACGACCAGCAAGCTTATCACCCACAGAAATCGTACGAAGTTGCGCCACTTCAATATGTACTCGTTTTATGACACCGCTCTCCAGCATGTCCCCTGTTTCCCGAGAAAACACTTTGACGCCAACAATGCGACCCCGTTTTCCGCCCTCCATGCGCAGTGATGTATCTTTCACGTCTTTCGCCTTTTCGCCGAAAATCGCGTGAAGCAAACGTTCTTCCGGAGTCAGCTGTGTTTCCCCTTTTGGAGTCACTTTTCCAACCAGTATGTCACCGGGGCGCACTTCGGCCCCGATGCGCACAACGCCCTCCTCATCGAGATTGCGAAGTTTGAATTCAGACACGTTTGGAATGTCATGCGTCGTTACTTCGGCACCCAGTTTTGTATCACGCACGACACACACAAATTCTTCCATGTGAACCGATGTAAATCGCGCGTCTTTCGCTAGACGTTCTGAAATAACAATGGCATCTTCATAATTGGCGCCAAACCACGGAATGAACGCAACGCGAAGGTTCTGTCCAATCGCGAGTTGACCGTCTACGGACGTTGACGCATCCGCCAAAACCGAGGCGCGCTTTACACTGTCCCCAACAGAAACGATCGGGCGCTGATGAAATGCCGTAAAACCATTTGTCCGTGAAAAATTCACCAACGGATATTCTTTTGATTTGCCTGAAGATCCCTTGACCACAATTTTCCGAGCGTCAACGTATGTAACTTCTCCAGATTCGGAAGAAAGCGCGAGACGCCCTGAATCACGAGCCGCCATACGCTCAATGCCTGTTGCGACAATGGGGGACTCCGGAACGATGAGGGGAACCGCCTGCTTTTGCATGTTACTTCCCATGAGTGCACGGTTTGCATCATCATTTTCAACAAACGGAATGAGAGCCGTCGCAACAGAGAATAATTGATTCGTCGCCACTTCCATAAAATCAACACTTTCGCGCTTTACCAAAACCGGCTTGCCGTGCTGGCGCGCTTCAACCATTTTTTCTGCAATACGACCACTCTCTTCACGTTTGACCGCCGCGTGCGCGATTGTACTCTGCTCTTCTTCAAGCGCGTTCAGATAGCGAATTTTCCCTGTCACAATTCCATCTTTCACTTCCGAGTACGGTGTCTCTATTACTCCAAAATCATTTGGTCGTGCATAGAGCGACATGTGGAGCACAAGCCCGATGTTCTTTCCTTCTGGGGTATGAATAGGGCACACGCGTCCGTAGTGTGAAGGGTGCACGTCGCGCACCTCGAGACCGGCACGCTCAGAGACAAGGCCTCCCCGTCCGAGAGTAGAAAGTGTGCGCAGGTGTTCAATCTCGTCCAAAATATTGTACTGTTGCATCAATTGAGACAGCTGGTCCGTGGTGAAAAACTCACGGATTGCCGCCTGAAACGGGCGCGGGTTGATGAGAGACACGGGAAGCGTTGTCTCCGCGTCCACCATCGCCATACGGTCCTGAATATTGCGCTTCATGCGAGACAATCCGACGCGCATGCGCTGTTCCAAAAGCTCACCTACGAACCGAACACGCCGAAATCCCAAGTGATCAATATCGTCCGACTCCGCTTTCGGATCGAGATTAAGCGCGACGATATTTGAAATAATACGCACAACATCAGCCAGCGTGAGGACTCCGCCGCCCAATTCTTTTTCACTCGTCGACAGGTTAAATCTTTGATTAAAATGAAATCGCCCGACACGGGAAAGGTCGTACCGTTCGGCGGAAAGAATGGTCTCCACATGATCGCGCGCAGACTCCGGCGTCGTTATGTCTCCATCCCGTAGCCTTCTATATATCTCCACAAAGGAATCCTCTTTTGTTTTTGCGTGGTCAAGCGCGATTGTTTTTAGGATGGTCTCCCGCGCAGCCCCAGAAAATAGCTTGGACATGGCCTCGTCGCCCTCGACACCCAAAACACGCAAAAGAGATGAGGCGGGAAATGGGCGTTTTCTGTCTATTTTTACATAGATGCCCCCGTCGGTGTCTGATTCAAATTCAATCCATACACCACGGGACGGAATAACTTTTGCAGAAAAGTACATCGTACCGCGCTGTATTTCTCCGGAGAAAAACACTCCATACGAACGGACAAGCTGCGGAACAATAATACGTTCAACGCCATTGATGATGAAGGTGCCGTGGTCTGTCATCCACGGAAAATCGGTAAGAAAAATTTCCTGCTCTTTTTCATCTCCCGTAGTTTTGTTTTTCAACTTTACAACCATAGAGAGCGGCGCCTCGAGAGTGCGCATGGTGCGCTTCGCATACTGCTCATCCCACCTGACGTCTCCAAACGTGAAGGAGGTGAGTTTGAGTTCAAATTTTTTATTTGAGTGATCGGTAATGGGAGAAAATTCCTTGAATACTTTTTCCGCGCTACTCTTCACGAATGTATGAAAAGAGGCCACCTGGGATTCCACGAGGTTCGGGAGCTCCACAAGAGGCTTCGTAAACTTGCCGAATGTTTTTTGAGGTTTGGTAGCGCGTGTTTTTGCCATGTAATGTTGGGTTGGTAGGGAAAGATACGTACCACACAGTAACAAGTGCACCTGCTCGACTCTCAATCGGGCGTTTCGACCTGCGTTATGATTGTATTAAAATGACACAGGTATTTGTTTGCTCACAGAAAGGGTTTTAACAGCCGTAACTCAATCAAATCGGTATTGGCAAATACGCGCGAAAGTATACACCCGCACATTTTCTTGTCAAGCACATCGTACTGTGGATAGCGTTTTCCCTCTATACTTCCTATTTTTTGTCGATACCTTTACTCCCTTATGCTCTTCCTCATCTTCCACTCGTTGATTTTTTTGTGATGTCTCCCACACCAAAACTTCCCTCGGATTCGCCGATCGTTTTGGTGTAGGACTCCGCTCATTTCATTCGCTTCGCCGTTTTCCATTCGTTAATTTTGGCATGATGTCCTGACAAAAGTATCTTCGGAACCTTATAAGATTTATTCTTCCACACGAAAACCTCCGGACGCGTATACACCTCTGGACTGGAAACGCGAGAACCTTCCAGAGATTCCTCTTTTCCTAACACTCCTTTGACAAAGCGCGATACGGCGTCCACAACAATCGCGGACGGCAATTCCCCGCCCGTTACCACGTACGGACCGACTGAAATCTTTTTTGCTTTGAGAATTGTGACAACGCGCTCGTCCACTCCTTCGTAGTGTCCACACACAAGAATAATGTCCTTCTTTTTTGATAGTTTTTGCGCCCGCGCCTCGTCAAAAACTTTTCCCGCGGTTGAGAAAAAAATAATTTCTGCTTTCTTCTTCCCCACGGCAGCTGAAACGGCACGTAACACTGCGTTTGGCTCCAGTACCATCCCAGGCCCACCACCGTAGGGTCTTCTATCCACGCGGTCACGGCGGTCACGCGTATACTCTTTCGGATTATAGAATGAAACTTTTATTTTTCCGGCTTTCTGCGCGCGCCCAATGATTGAACTTTCGAAGTATGACCGAATAGCCTCCGGAAAAAGAGTTATCACGTGGAACCGCAACATAGCTATTCCGACTTGAGGTCTTTGATGACTTCGTCAACCGACCGATCAGGTGTATAAGCGGCTGCTCCACCTTCTACCCCCCGCACACGCTCACTCCCCTCCGGTTCTTCAATTTTTAGGTTCACTCGCGCGTCATTTTTCATGCCGACGACACGCAAAACAGTACGAATTGACTTTGCGGTCGCGCCACTTCTCCCTATCACTTTCCCCATATCGTCTTTATTGACCGTGAGGGTGAGTAACACCCCCATCTCATCCACCGTTCTTATAACCTTTACGTCATCGGGATTATCCACTAATGCCTTCACAACATATTCCAAAAACTTCTGATCTTGCTCCATAGTCTGAATATACTTACCTTGTAATGGTGCACATAGTACAAGAAAACATTTTATTCGTCAATGGAACACGGAAAAGAGAAAACCGCCCCATGTATGTATGGCGCGGTTAGTGCTTCCTCCCTCATTCTTGGCCCAATATAGAGGGCGAGTGAAACGAAGTCGTCTCTACTTTTGCTCAAGGGTGATGATGCTGACAGTAAGGTACTGACACTCCGCCCGTGATAATTCTATATTCTTGGAAGTCAAATTATCGAACAACTCTTCACGAGTTTTTGGTCCGACATTGGACATAATGCCGTTATGTTCCCTGGATATATTGTAAAAAGCTCGCTTTTCCGTCGCTACCACAAGCGCGAATCCGACAACCTCAAGGTCTGCGTTTGCTCTCTGAACCGCAATGCGAACCTCTTCACCTGGATCAAACTCATGTGCCGGAAGCTTGTGAAAACGGATTGTCGAAAATATAGGTCGATATCCAGAGTCTCGTCTATTGAAACAACGCCTCAACTCAAGGGCGTGCTGGTTCTCAAACAATAGTGTGCGCACGTGTGACACCTCCCTCACTTCTTGTTCTGACGTGCACTCTAGCACTCTGAAACAAAGCGGACAAGAACGCGCGAGAAAAGAAAGTGAACAACTTCGTACGTCCGTTATGTGCGCGTATGGCTTCAGGCGCTCGCGACCGGAGCTTCTGTGTTCTCTGTTTTTTGTTCTTCCGGTGCTGGAGCTTCAACAGCCGAAGCACTTTCTTCTTTGGAAGTTTCCTTTGTTGTGACTTCCGTAGGTGCTTCTACCTTCGGGGGACTTTTGCGCGGAAGTACATTTATCTTCTTTCCCTGAATAACTCCCTCTCTGATGAGCATATTGTGCATGGTCCCTGACGCCTTCGCCCCGACAGAAAGCCAATACTTCACGCGCTCCGCGTTCAGCGTACGCTCCTTTGTTTTTGGGTTATAGGTGCCGAGCTTCTCTACGAATGTTCCCGCTTTAGGGCTTGCTGTATGTTCAATAACGACAATACGAAATGCCGGGTCGTTCGTCCGGCCGATGCGTTGCATCCTTATTTTTAACATCCGAGTACTCTAGCAACTCTCTCCACAAAAATCAACAGGTCGTTACTTAGCGATTCTCTCCGCTTCCTCTAGTTTTACAGACAATAGTGTAGAGACCCCATCGCTCCCCATGGTGACACCGTACAATTCACCGGACGCCGCCATCGTTGCGCGATTGTGCGTAATAACCACAAGCTGACTTTTTTTAGAAAGCTCTTTAATCATGTCCGCGAAGCGACGACTATTCGCCTCGTCCAACGCCGCGTCCGTCTCATCAAGAATCAAAAACGGTGGCGGATGCACCTGTGATATGGCAAAAATGAGCGCAATTGACGTGAGCGCCCTCTCGCCACCCGAGAGCACCTCAAGCCCCCGCACTTTCTTGCGCGGCAAGTGAACGGTAATAGAAAGTCCCGCATACAATTCATCTTCTTCGGACGCTTCGTACTCATCTTCCTCACTCTCTGATAAAGACACACGACGAACGCGCTTGGGTGTCTCAACGTGCATTTTTGCAGAACCACCACCAAACAATTTTGTAAAAAATAACGTAAGCGCTTCATTAATACTCCCCAACCCCTCGGTAAACTTTTTGTCCATGGTCTCCTCCAAATCCGCAATGATATCTTTGAGTTTTGCGGCAGACGCCTCCAGATCAGCGACCTCTTTGCCCAAAAACTGGTCACGCCCCATCGTCTGCGTATATTCCTGTGTAACCGCGTCGCTATTCCCAATACCAGATTCTTCTATCTTTATCTTGAGACGCTCTATATCACGCCGTCTTTTTTCTTGTTCCCGCCTGTCTTCAGAAAGCGCCCCTTTCGGGGTCTCCGCTTTTTCATAGTCGCGAATACCAGCCCCCACAAGCGCAACCCCCTCACGCACCTCCTCTTCAAATCTTTGACGCACAAGCGATAGTTCACTGCGCGCGTTTCCTGCTTGCGCCTCGAAAGCGCGACAGGTGCGTATCTCTGACTCAATGCGTGTTGCTTCCTGCTCTCTGGTAAATTCTGCCTCACGCAAGGAGAGCGCTTCGCGCCGCGCCTCGTCAACATCTTTAACGCATGACACCTCTTCTTTTTGTGCTTTTTCAAGCGCGTGCGAGAGTCGCTCCGCCTCCCCCGTGTGAGACGACGTGTGCAGCGCGCCAAATATTTTCTCAACGAAGGAACGTACGCGTATGTGGAGACGCCCTACAGACTCTCTAAGAGAAGAGGCATCCGAGAGGTCGAGAGCCTTCGTGAGCTCATCCTGCAGCGTATCCGTAAACTCGCGGACGAGAGATGTTGGCACCACACGTTCTCTGGAATGCGCCTCGGCCGCGCCCTCGGCACGACCAAGCTCGCGAGCTACCAGCTCGCGCTCACTTCTCGCGCGGGCAAGTTTTTCTTCAAGTTCGCGCACACGACCAGGTGCCTCTTTTTGAGACACGCCCGTATGCGCGTGTATTGTTTTTAGCTTTTCTTCAAGTTCGCGCACACGGGAGCGTGTGTGTTCGGCATCTCCCGACACGCGCGCTTCCTCGGCTCGAATCCACGCATGCTCGCGAGATAAATACTCGGTAAGTGTGTGGGACAACTCAACGCGCATAGCTCTCGCTTTTTCAATTTTTTTGTGTTGAAAGAGTTTGAGCCCCAA
>DATDXU010000006.1:0-20593 GCA_036517195.1 Minisyncoccota bacterium | reverse complement strand
AAACGCTACCTCATCAACTATCGCGCAGGCGCCTCCTCTCGCGGGAGTGGGCGAAGGGGGCAGGCGGAGTCCGGTGTCTCTCCAGATGTTGGAGAAGATACTGGAGTTGAATAGAGTTCTGGAACGTGGTTACTGTTTTCGCAGGCGCTCCAGGAGTTCCGGAAATTCTTTTTGAAGAAAATGTCCGCGGCCGTTTAAGAGTACCAGTGTGGCGCAGGGAATTTGTGCCACATACTTTTCTGCGTCTTTTACGGGTACCACAGTATCGTCAGACGAGTGGTATATCGTTATACTCGGAATTGCACAGAGTCGCCCGAGCGGTGCTTCGTCCAAAGAGAATCCGTTCGGCGCCCCAAAACACCCCGCGACGAGGTGGAGGGACGCGATGCGAATGGGGAGTTCATGTTCCGCTAAATATTTTGCGATAAAATTTGCTCCGAGTGAGCATCCGATGATGATACAGTCGTTTTTTAAGTAGGGGACATGTTTTTCCATCCAAATACTCCACTCTTCATATGTGGCATTCCACTTATTTGGCATTGAGGGCGCAATAACCTGGAAATTGTTCCCAAGGTCTTCTCCTAGCCGCTTACCCCACATTTTTTGTGGCTCTACTGTGGGGTCATCTAGTTTTCGGTCTTTTAAAAATTGCAAGAGTTCTTCCCTTGTTTCAAATACATCTCCACCGTGGATATATAAGACTTGTTGCATATAGAAGAGTATACCCTGTGCTATGGTAGCTTTGCCAATATCACAAGCGCCTGAACCCGTTCACGTTCTTGTTGGGATTTTTTACATCCCGATCTTTTTCTCACATATCGTCACATACACTTATTTTGGACGGCCGTCCAAAATAAGTGTATGTATGGGACGACTTCCCGGGAAATATTAGATGTTGGGAGGTGCAACCTCCCAACATTTTCGACCTCACAGATACACAACAATATATGTATCTTGTCAGTTCATCACAGGGTATACATCAACCGTAACTGGCGGTACTATGTCGTCATGTCGTTCGAAAAAGACAAGAGGAATGTAAGTCGGCGCGATTTTTTGCGAACAGGGGGCGCTGTGTTGGCTGGGGCGGCGTTGCCGAAATTTTTTGATGAAATCTTTGTTTCTCGAGCCGAGGCGGTTGAAGTGAAAGAGGGAATGACATGGGAAGAGGGTCTTGCGGCACTGCGGCAGGATGTGTACAACGCACGCACAGAAACAGCTGCTCTGTACACGGAAGGGGAAAAAACCATGTGGAGAAAATCAATGGATTTGGGGGTACTCGGGGGTAGCGGGAGAGAGGTGGCATCTGACGAGCGATTTTTTGAACATGTACTTTCAAAAGAGAGGGTGGGTGTTGTTAGGCGCGCGCATACGCACGCGATGGCGTCTTTTGTAGAGGCAAAATATATAAAACATGAAACAAAAGATGCCGTTAAGCGTGGTGATGTCTCCGCCCCCATAGCCCCCCCGAGTTATCCGGATATTATGTTACATATTTGGACTAAGAAACGCTGGTTTGAAAGACGTGATGTACTGTTTGAGGACGTTGTTCTGGATCCGGGTGGGATGTGGCGCATGAAGTTAAAAAACGGTCCGTTTTCAGATGCGGCATTTGCATATCACAAGATACTACGAAACGACATTCCTTTCGCACTTGAACGCTCTTCTATTCCGTTGGAAAAAAAAGATTCACTTCTGCGATGTATTAAGGGGTTTGATGTGTCGTGCGTGCACGCGTCAGGTGACTCCTCAATCATACAACTGTTTGAAGAGTGTTACGAAAAAAGACGCGAGTTGGACGGCACATTTCATGACTCGATACTCGCTTATATTTTTGCGGCAGAGGCGTTGTCGAGCAAATCGGTGCATGCGTCGCGCCCTAAACGACAAGAGTGGATTGAATGGGCTATTGAGTGCGCCAGGCGCCTCGACGTCGAACTTTCTTTTGAACCGTATAAAAATTAGACGTTGATTCGTGCATAACGGCGCCCACTGTGGTAGAGTTTTATCATTATTAATAAATAGTGGCGTTCAGATAGGTTTTCGTAGTTTTTCACTGAAACCCCGCAGTAGAGTTTCAATTTTTGATTATGTTGCCTGACTCAGATCGGGAAACTCAATCAGGAATTGAGCTGTCTGCGGATGACACTTGAAACTAACTACGGGGCAGGTCTGGTCGTCACATAAAGACGACATGCAAAAAAAAGAATACTCCGTAGAAATCGGAGGCAAAACATTAACGGCAGAGTTTAACGACTGGGCCGACCAGGCGCACGGCTCTGTATTGGTGCGCTACGGCAATAGTGCTGTATTGGCAACCGCAGTGCTCGGCGGTGAGTCCACCAAAGATTATTTTCCTCTCACTGTTGAGTACGAGGAAAAGTTTTATGCCGCGGGTGCCATTCTTGGTTCTCGTTTTATGCGTCGCGAAGGCAGACCGTCTGACGAGGCGGTACTTTCCGGGCGTATGGTAGACCGAACAATCCGTCCACTATTTCCAAAAGGACTAAAGCGCGAGGTACAGGTCATCATCACCGTACTATCAATAGAGGATTATGATACCGATGTGTTGGCGGTGAACGCCGCGTCTTTAGCGCTTGCCACGTCTCCCATTCCTTGGAATGGACCAGTGTCCGCGATGCGTATTGGAAAGTTGGACGGTAGCCCTTTGATTACCAATCCAACCTACACAGAGCGTGGCGCGGAGTATGCTCACCCAACGGGTGGTAACCCTGAATCAACGGAGCGTCTTGATCTTTTCGCCTGCGGCAAAGATGGGCTTATTAACATGATAGAGGTCGGCGCTCACGAAGTGTCCGAAGACATGCTTGGAGAGGCGCTTACAAAAGCAAGTGAAGAAATAGAAAAAATCCAAGCGTGGCAAAAGAACATTATCGCAGAGCGCGCTGTTGCCAAACAATCTTTTGTTGCCCCAGAGAATACACCAGAGATGGGGAGCTTGTTTTCAGGTACGCTAAAAAAACTAGAAGCAAAAAATGGCACGCTTGGCAAAGATGACATCAACACGTTCAAGAGTGAATGGATGAAGGAAGTTGCGGAAAAACTTCCCGACGTTTCTTCTTCGAGTGCAGACGCTCTTTTTGAGCACACCGTGGACGCATACGTCCACACACTTGCCATAGAGAGTGGAAAGCGCGTAGACGGCAGAGCGTTCGACGAAATTCGTCCACTATTCGCGCAGGCGGGAGGCATTTCTCCCATCATCCACGGAACAGGACTCTTCTATAGAGGCCAGACGCATGTGTTGGCTGCGCTCACGCTTGGTGGCCCAGGCGACGCTCAATTGCTGGATACTATAGAGTTCCAGGATACGAAAAAAACCTTCATGCTCCACTATAATTTTCCACCGTTTTCAACGGGAGAAACGGGGCGCGTTGGCGGAATGAATAGGCGAATGATAGGACACGGTGCGCTTGCAGAAAAAGCTCTTCGCCCCGTACTTCCTTCTAAAGAGCAATTCCCCTACACCATTCGCATTGTGTCCGAGTGTTTGGCGTCAAACGGTTCAACATCTATGGCAACAGTGTGCGCGGGAACGCTCGCACTTATGGATGCGGGAGTTCCGATCACACGTCCTGTCGCGGGAATTGCAATGGGAATGATGAGTGACGCCTCGAAGGGTGTTTACAAAATTTTGACGGACATTCAAGGTCCCGAAGATCATCATGGCGACATGGATTTCAAAGTTGCCGGCACGTCTGTCGGGGTTACCGGAGTGCAGATGGACGTAAAAGTAGAAGGAGTTCCACTTTCCACACTTATGGAGGCGTTTACTCAGGCAAAAAAGGCGCGTCTTCAGATTCTGGACGTCATACAGAAGGTGCTCGCGGGGCCTCGTGCGGACATTTCTCCTCGCGCCCCGAAAATCCTCATAGTAAAAGTAAAAGTTGATCAGATCGGTCTTGTGATTGGTCCCGGAGGAAAGACCATCAACGGTATACGAGAGAGAACGAAGTGCGACGACATAACTATTGACGAAGACGGCACTGTTTTTGTGACTGGAAAGAATGGCACCGCGGAGGCGGCGCAAAAAGAAATTGTTGACCTTACTCGTGAGTATATGCCGGGAGAGAAATTTGAGGGCGAAGTTACTCGCCTTATGGACTTTGGCGCGTTTGTAAAGATAGGACCGAATACCGAAGGGCTTGTGCATGTGTCAGAAGTCGCCCCGTTTCGTATCGGAAATATTGCGGACGCGGTAGCTGTTGGGGATATTGTTCCAGTACTTCTCAAGGAAGTTGATGAAAAGGGGAGGTATAATCTATCAATAAAGGCAGCTGACCCTGAGTTTGCGGCGCGCAAGGGAATTTCGCCGTCAAGCGAGGGTGGAAATTATGGAGAACAAAGACACACTGGACAAAAAAGAGGGGGACGATCATTCCGCGACAGGATCTAATGTTGGTGTACCGTCTCCGCACCTCGAGGATCCCCAGAGTCAGATGGGGACAGATATACAAAAAATCTTGAAAGGGGTGAAACTTCCTCAACGTGAGGAGCATCGAACGCTCGGCGACAAGAGGCTGGTTTTTGATACAAAAGCCGTTTCCATGGTTTCCGCTGAAACAGCGTCGCAAATATCAGACGGTAAAAAAATAGTAAAAACACTTTCTACAACACAAGAACAAAAGGCGCCGGACGTGAGTCCGGCCGCCCCTGCGGGGCCCGAGAAAGCATCTGAAAAAAGGGAACAGAGTATGCCGCCCTTGCCGCCCTCTTTTGCCCAAGGCACGGCTGCTCAAGAAATTTTTGTTCCACCTGAAACTTTGGCAGAAAAATTGCCACACACGCAGGGTGAAGTCGCGTTAGAAACACAAGGGGAGCAAAAAAAGACATTGCCTGAAACTGGGTCTGTAACAGCGCTCCGGACGCTGAAAGAAGATTTGCAGGACATTATCAGAACAAAGAAGGTGTCTCTTGTCCGTGCGGTTGCTCTTGAAGAAGAGAAAAAAAGAAAACGAGATAGTGTTGTGGATGAAATTCCGAAAGGGTCGGGCAGAACCTATGGCACGTTACTTGCCGCACTCATCTTTTTTGTACTTGGAGGACTTGCGCTCTATGGTGTGTTTGTTGCACTTCCGAAGTCAGGCGAGGAGGAAGTGGTTGCGCAACCCGCTCTCATGTTTCGTGAGCAAGTTACGCCATTTCTTTTAGATGCGTTGCCTCCGGGAGAAATTAAGCGAGAGCTTCTTGGTTTGCGCTCTTCTATCCGGATGACATTGGGTGCCATGGTTCAAATTGTTCCGATGCGGACTCTGTTTGATGCAGACAATAAGGCACAAGAGCGTTCAGCAACACTATCTGAATTTTTTAAGGCACTTGGCATAACCGCTCCGGAAAATCTTCTCCGAGCACTGTCTGATGATTTTTTCTTTGGCGTTCATATTGTTGACGAAAATGCCTCATTACTTGTAATACCCGTTGATTCGTACGAGCGGGCGTTTACGGGAATGCTCGCATGGGAGAAGAATATGTCGTCTGACCTTGTTCCCATTTTTACTCCCGTGCCTCCACTCACGGTTGACGAGCAGGGCCTCTTCACGTGGCGTCCATTCGAAGATATTATTATTCGTAATTACGATGTGAGAGCTTTGCGTGACGATGAGGGTACTATCCAGCTTTACTACTCATTCCCGACTCGAGACATTCTCATAATCGCGGAGAGTACCTACTCCTTTACTGAAATTTTATCGCGCCTAAGAGCAGAGCGGAGATTGTGATCGGGTGGTATACTCTTTTCAATGAAAGTCATAGAAGCATATAAAATGACGCTTCTTGGAATGGCGTTTCTTATTGCCTGTCTTGGTACGTACTGGATTGTGCAAGAAAAACAGAACTCATACTCTGATTCTGAGCGGGGTGTGTTTGTCGGGCGCGAGCGCGTCATTCAAGAAGAGGCGGAGTGGTACACCATAGAGGCGCACTATCCAGCGGATGTTTTTTTAGAGAATGGCGCAAAAAAACGAGTGCTGGGTGCGCTCGAGAGTGCGACCGTTTCAATGGTGCGTGCGTTTAAAGAAGGTTTTTCTAGTCCGAGCCCAGAAGACATTGAGTTTCTCGCATCAGTAGGAAGAAAACACGAACAGCGCATTTCTTACATACCGTATCGGTCAGAGGAATATGTGTCATACGCCTTCCAAATATACGAGGATATGGGTGGTGTACACCCAAATAGCGCGTATCGTACACTCGTGTTTGATATGAACGGGAATGGCGTTATGCTTGCCGACCTTTTTATTGAAGGGTCGCCGTACCTGGAACTCATTTCTGTGGAAGTAAGGCGACAGATAAAAAAACAACTGTCGGTGCGTATGGAAAACAGCTCGGAGAACCTCCTCTTTGAGGAAGGGGTGGAGCCGAAAGCTGAAAATTTTGGAAATTTTGTTGTTGATGAAGACACGCTTGTCTTTTTGATTCCTCCGTACCAAGTCGCCCCCTATGTCGCAGGTTCATTTGAGGTCAAAATCCCTCTCAAAAATCTGAAAGATGTTGTTCGCGCGCGCTGAATGGCATAGTATAGTACTCGTATGACTGTAAGTAGTACTGACATGCGTCTTCTCCGTTCTCTTCTCGAAGAAGAGAGGGGGACTCTTGCAAAAAGTCTCTCTGAGCATGGGCGCAAGGTGAATGGTGACTGGCAGGGGACACCAAGAGGATTTGAAGATGAGGTAGAAAGCGAACCTGAGGATACGGCGGACAGGATGGAAGAGTTGGCTACGAATGTTGCTCTTGTTGAAGAGCTTGAACGGCGGTATCGGGAAGTGGAGGACGCCTTGGGGCGTATGGATGATGGTTCGTATGGGATTGACGAAAAAACAGGAAAGCCAATTCCTTTAGAGCGATTACGCGCGAACCCTACAGCGCGCAGTGGGGTGTAATATTTTTTCTACCAGGTAAGATTGCATTTTGTCGCTGGAATTTCTTCGTCTAGCGACTCGAAATTACCAGGCAAAATGGGCAAATGCTTTGTTTGCCTCCGCCATACGGTGAGTTGTTTCTTTCTTTGTGACCGCGGCCCCCTCTCCCTTGTGGGCTGCTTTTATTTCCGCGTACAGTGTTTCGTGCATGGGTTTCCCTTTTGTTCCTTCCGCCGCTTCAACAATCCATCGGAGTCCAAGCGCCAATCGGCGATTCGGGTTGACCTCGCGAGGCACTTGGTAGTTGGCTCCTCCCACTCTTCGAGAACGCACCTCAACACTGGGGCTCGCGTTTTCAAGCGCTTGTTCCAACATAAGGACCGGGTCTCCTTCTTTCTTCAACTCGTCCATCACTTTGTACACAACTTTTCGCGCCGTGTCTTTTTTGCCGCGTTCCATCA
Source organism: Minisyncoccota bacterium (assembly GCA_036517195.1). Classification (GTDB taxonomy): domain Bacteria; phylum Patescibacteriota; class Minisyncoccia; order Phycocordibacterales; family UBA2100; genus UBA10103. The sequence goes on along the minus strand of DATDXU010000006.1, from coordinate 13,260 downwards.
CGTAGTTTATAAGTTTTGAAATTTTTACCGACCCGTACACTTCGTCGGGCTCTATTGGTTTTCTATTTTTTGTGGGGCGTCGCATAGTAGATTTTGTTATGAGTTGTAACGAAGTTATTTAGTGTCCTTTGGCTTCTTTGCTCCGTAGAGTGAGCGTCCGCGTCGACGCTTATCAATACCTGTTGTATCAAGTTTTCCGCGCACGATTGTGTACCGCAGTCCGATGTCTTTTACGCGGCCACCACGTACCAAGACAACCGAGTGTTCTTGGAGTGTGTGTCCTTCGCCGGGGATGTAGGCAGTAATTTCCATACCATTCGTAAGGCGGACACGGGCGATTTTTCTAATTGCAGAGTTTGGTTTACGAGGCGTTTTCGTTGTTACACGGGTACACACTCCTCGTTTGAAGGGGGAGGGGTAATAGCTCGGACGATTTTTCAGAGTATTAAAACCGCGCGCGAGCGCTCCTGTTTTGGTGTGCCACGTTTTTTGCGTGCGTCCTCGTCTTACGAGTTGATTTATAGTTGCCATGTCTAAAGTAAAATGCGCATTCGGCGCAAGGGGAGTGTACCTTGTGAGGTTGTAAAAAGCAAGATTATATGGGTGGGCGAGTACATGGGTTACAGCCCTGTCAGCACACTCGCGATGGTATATATGAAGGAGCTGGCCACGCTACCAAACAAAAGCACAATCACAATAACAATACCAAACCCAAGAAAGGGATTATATTCCATGCGCATTCGCCACTCTTCGTATGTGCGAGACAGGGGGTTAGGAAGAATGGCACCGAGCACTTTTGAGCCGTCAAGTGGTGGAATAGGAATAAGATTCAAGAATCCTAGCCATAGGTTTGCCAAAACACCGATGAAACAAATGGAGGCAAAAAGCGGGTCACCCCACGCTCGCGTGAGCCCTGCAAACATAAGCGCGAGCGCGAAGTTTGTCGCAGGGCCCGCGGCGGCGACAAACGCCTCGCCCCACGTTTTCATCCGCACAAAATTGAAAGGGTTGTAAGGAACTGGTTTTGCCCACCCGAAAAGAAATCCTCCAGGCGACAATATGGAAATCAGGGGAAGAATAATTGAGCCCAGCATGTCAATGTGCACGAGGGGGTTTAGTGTAAGTCGTCCAGCGTACCTGGCCGTTGGGTCGCCCAATTTGTCGGCAATCCACCCGTGAGCAACCTCGTGAAGGATGATGGAGAAGATAAGAAGTATGAAAAATATGAGTTGCATATGTGGCACATGAATGATAGCATCTTCAGATTATGGCGAAAGTCTGTGATATTACGGGAAAAAAGAGCCAGGTTGGTGGTGGGTATTCTAATCGTGTTCGTGCCACGAAGTTTAATCCTATTGGTTTGCGCCGCCGACAAGTAAATTTTCAGACAAAAACCTTATTTATTCCTGAACTCAACAAAAAAGTAACAGTGACTGTTTCCGCGAAAGGTCTCAAAACTATGAGAAAAAGAGGCGCGTACAAGACCCTTAAGGAAGCTGGTTTGGTGTAGTATTTCTTCCCCCAATTCCTCGGCGAAGTTCAATCCTCTCTCCGTTGGAGGTGAATGTTATTGTGCCGTCGGTACAGGTATCAAGAGTTTGGATACCGAATTTTTTATAGAGCGCGATCACATCTCCATGTGGATGTCCGTAGCGATTGTCGCATCCGCGCGAGTATACGGCGTACTCCGGATTCACAAATCCTACGAACAAAGGAGAGCTGGATGTTTTTGAACCATGGTGACCAACTTTAAGCACCTGCGCGCGGAGATGGCCTTGGTCGAGTTTCACGAGATATTCTTCAATCGCGTTTGGTGAGTCCCCCGTAAGCAAAAATGCAGTATTTCCCCAGACAACTCTTCCGACAATGGATGCGGTGTTTGTCTCGACGGAGGGGAGTGGTCGGTCCGGAAACAAAATATCAAAATATACTCCATCGCCAAAATCTATTCTGTCTCCGCGCTGCACCGTGTATCTTTGTGTTTCTTCTGAACGAGACACCGCGTTTTCAAGCGCACGCGAATCGACTCCATCATCTCGCACGCTTGATTCAAGAAAATGGTCAATGCGGTATCGCTCGAACACATCTATGAGTCCTCCGATGTGGTCTAGGTCTGGGTGTGTCGCGACAACAATGTCGAGTGAGCGGTCGTACCACGGCATGATTTTTGATAGTTCTCGGAGGACTGCGCGATTCGACCCGCCGTCAATCAACATTTGTTTTCCTGAAGGTGTTTGCACGAGTATTGAGTCTCCTTGCCCGACATTGAGAAAAGAAACGGCGAGTGTTCTCTCTTCTTTCTGTACAAGCGCGGAATATATCCATATAGAAAACAGAAAGAGTACCACAATAACTGCGAGCGGGACGTGGCGAGCGAGAGACGTCATAGCGTTCGCGTTATGTTTTTCCACATTTCGAGCGACACATCTTCGGCGCGTACATTGGGCGAGAGTTCGAGTTTTTCAAATACGCCCTCTATATGTGTACGACCAAACGCCACTCCAAGATTGTTGGCGAGTTTTTTTCGTTTTGAAGCGAATCCTCTTCGTATGATCTCAAAAAACTTCTCTTCGTCGATGTCAGTGAAAAAATCTCTCGAAATGTTTCGTATGACAAGGATTGCGGAGTCCACCGATGGTGCTGGGGTGAAATTGCCGCGCGAAACACGCGCGGCAATTGATGGCTCTCCATAACACTTTACAGAGAGCGACAAAATACTTTCCTTTGTATCGCGCGCGACTATGCGTTCGGCGACCTCTTTTTGCACAAGGAGCGCCACGGTCTTCGGCTGCTTCGGTGTCGTCAAAAGCTTTCTGATAATTTCTCCGGTTATGTAGTACGGAATGTTTGCCGCGACAGTATATTCGCCTACGATACCCAGAGTATGAAGCTCAATGGTGCGCACATCGCCCTCGACAATACGCAGGGCGCCTTTTGCACACGCATCAGAAAATGTTTCTTGTAAGTGCGTCACAAGTGCCTCATCTTTTTCTATAGCGATAACAGAGGCGCCGACGGCGAGTATCTCACGGGTCAATGCGCCGCGCCCCGGTCCTATTTCAAGTATCGTAGTTTTTCCATCAGCACCTGATGCCTCAACGAGCTTTTTCGCAGCCCAGGGATTGGTTAAGAAATGTTGCCCAAGTCGAGCTCCATGTGGCTTCCTAGTTGATGGTTGATTCTTCGCTTTCATACGTGGCATGTTCTACGAGACGGGGGTCTATGTCCAGCAAGAACTCTGAGGGTGTGGTTGACTCGCGGGTTCCATAGCGCGCGCGGCTGTCCGCGTAGCTCAAGAACAATTTTTTCTTTGCGCGCGTGAGCGCCACATACAAAAGACGCCGCTCTTCTTCCGGGTCGCGATCTTTTTCTGTTTCGGTGCCTCGAACGTACGGAAACAGACCTTGCTCGAGTCCCGTTACGAATACAGTTTCAAATTCAAGACCTTTCGAGGCGTGTACCGTCATAAGAGACACTGCGTTCGCGCCTTCTTTCAGTTCATCTTGTTCACTCGCGAGCGCGGCTTCTTCCAAAACCCTATCGAGCCCCTCGGGCGGGTTCTCTGAATCGTGTCTTGCGGACAGGTTGAGAAGTTCGTGTATGTTGAGGAGGCGCTCTCTTGCTTCTTCACGCGTGTGCGTGCCACTTTCCTTGGAATAGAAGCCGAGAAGCCCGCTTTCTTCGAGAGTGTAGCGCATGGCCTCGGAGGCGGGAAGCGTTTCGCACGCAAAACGAATACGTTCAAGAAGCGCAAGAAATGCGCGCACCTTTTCTCCCGAGGCACCAGACATTTCCTCACCCGCAAACATTTTTGCGAGCGTTTGTTTGCCAATACCGCGCGTTGGGACTCCTATGATGCGCTCAATGTCACCGCGGCTTTTCTGGTTAAGTGCCGCGCGAATGTACGAAAGCAAATCCTTCACCTCTCTTCTTTCAAAAAAGCGAACCCCCAGAACTTTGTAAGGAATAGTGCGTGAGAGAAACGCTTCTTCCAGCGCGCGCGACTGAAAATTGTTTCTGTAGAGGACGGCGATGTGTGACGGCGCGACTCCTTTCTGTATCTCGAGCAGTGTTTTAGACGCGACGAAAGCCGCCTCGTCGTCTTCATTGTGTCCCGCAAAAAGGCCGATTGGGTCCCCTGTTCCGTTTTCGGTATACAAATTTTTTGGCACACGGTTTTTGTTTTTTTCTATTACACCGTTCGCCGCAGTCAGAATAGTTCGCGTCGAGCGGTAGTTTTGTTCCAAAAGGACCGTTTTTGTGTTTGGGAACACTCGTTCAAAGGAGAGCAGGTTTTCAATAGTTGCGTTGCGCCATGTGTAAATACACTGATCCACATCTCCGACGGCGCACACATTACCGTGTTTCTCACCCAACAGACGCACGAGTTCGTACTGCACACGGTTCGTGTCTTGATATTCATCAACATGAATGTAGTTCCATCTGGATTGTAGGAGTTGCCGGACGGTGGTGTTGTCTTTGAGAAGAGACAGTGCGCGTATGAGGAGATCGTCAAAATCAAGCGCGCCTCCGTTGCTAAGTGCTTTGTCATAGAGTTCCCACACGTGTAGCAAGGTTTTTTCTTTGTGAGAGTGTGACTGTTCAGCGAATACACTTTTCTTTACTCCATTTCCGCGCTGACGGGAAAGCATTTCAAGGACTCCGCTCGGGTTCCACTCGAGGTCCATGCCTTTCAGGATCGCTTTCATTGCACGCACGCTGTCGTCTCTATCCCAGATGACGAACCGCTTTGGTATGTTTGCCTCAAGGGCGAACTCTCTCAAAATACGGACACAGAGTGAGTGGAATGTGGTTACGAGGGGTACCCCCATGTTTTGCTGACCACCCGCGCTGGACAGCAGTGTAAATACTCGCTCACGCATTTCACCCGCCGCTTTGTTTGTGAATGTTACAGCAAGGATTGAGGTCGGTTTCACTCCCAACGCAACAAGGTTGGCGATGCGGTGGGTCAGTGTCTTGGTTTTACCAGCTCCAGCTCCGGCAACTATCAAAAGAGCGCCCTCTGTGTGGAGTACCGCCTCTTTTTGGGCTTTGTTTAGCGATTCTGTGTGTTTCATTGGTAGCTGTTTTTTATATGAAAGTATTGACTAAATACATATCCACTTGTATAATATAACCTCCATTGACTATGGCAATGTGGAAAGGATAGCATGAAGATACGGTAGCTTCTGATTGTTCCGAGGGTGCAGGGTCGCCTTATTGAGATACCGCATGTATTTGGCTTATTACAGTATCTACTCGAAAAAGCCTCGGCGCAGAGGGAACCTCGGCGCTAGAGGCATCATATGTGCGTTGCAATGCTACACGAGCGAGTTCGGTTATTTCTCTGTTGTTGCTTGTGGGAACCCTCATACCATCCTCTGCCAGCGCTGGTGTTTTTGCTGATTTTTTTGCAAGTATTCGCGGGGACGTAAAGACGGAAGAGGCGACACCTTCCGTATCTACGAATGTTCAGACGATGACTCTTTTAAAGCCGGCGCTCAACATAGACCCTGTTGCAGGGAGGGGCGGCGGCGATATCACCATTGTAGATGATTCTGCTCTTATGGCAGAAGAGGGACCGTCTGGAACTATTGCTGACATTGAGCGCGCGAAGAGTGCAAGTATTAGTTTGTATGTGGTGCGTCGGGGGGACACGCTGTCGGGGATTGCAAAACTCTTTGATGTTTCAATAAACACCATTGTGTGGGCGAACGACCTTTCCCGCAGTGAATCCCTCAAGGTGGGACAAATGCTCACTATTTTGCCGGTAACTGGGGTTTCCTATACAGTTAAAAAGGGTGATACGTTGGCAAGTGTTGCAAAGAAATTTGGCGGGGATGCCGGTGAAATTGCGAGTTTCAACGATGTGGGAAACGTGCTTCAGGTGGGGACGGACATCATCATTCCAAATGGAGAGGTTGCAGTTTCGGTTGCGGCTTCCCCCGCTCGAACTCAATCGTTTGGCAGCGGAATACAATACATTGGATATTATGTGCGTCCCATTATTGGTGGAACACGTACACAGGGCATCCATGGGTACAACGGTGTTGATATTGCCTCCCCAGTGGGGACTCCAATTATTGCTTCTGCCTCCGGGGATGTCATTATTTCGAAAGAGGGTGGATGGAACGGCGGGTATGGGAACTATGTAGTTGTGCGCCACCCTAATGGAACGCAAACTCTCTACTCGCACAACCTCCGGAATGCTGTCGGTATTGGCGAGTATGTAGTGCAGGGTCAAATTATTGCCTATATAGGGGCAACGGGGCGTACTACGGGGCCCCATGTCCACTTTGAAATTCGAAACGGTCCGAGGAATCCTTTCTAGCGTTGTATGATGCACCAAGTTTTTCAACAACTACTCACTCTTTTGAGGTTTTTTTCTTAATCTCTATCATAACCACCGGATTGTTATAAGTGGTTGACCCCGTCAGTGAATGATGACAACCCTGGCGCCGCAAGGAAAGTACGTGAAGTGAAGGGAAATGTTGTGTTTTGGTTTAGCCAACAAAACTTTCGTTTGAATATGCACCAAGAACTAGGAAAACCAGGGTTTCTATGTACTACTTTCTTGTGTGTGACGGGGTTTTCAGGTTGTTTCATACATGAGCATATTCATTTGTCATCATCTACTGCGGGGTTGACATACGGAAATTAGCCCTCAAAATGGTGGCACACGGTCGAATAATGATTTTAATAGCCTAGGTAAGACACATACATATGGCGAACAAAATGGACCTGGTAGATAAAGTGCACTCTACGATTGGCTGCACAAAAGCAGACGCGGAGCGCGCAGTTGAGGCGATTATTGCGACAGTTACCGACTGTCTAAAGCGAGGTGAGGAAATGTCGGTCGCGGGACTCGGCATTTTCGAGGCTAAGATGCGCGCAGGTCGCACTGGCCGAAACCCACGCACAGGAGCAACTATTCAGATTCAAGCAATGCGCGTACCGAAGTTTCGCGCGTCAAAGACTCTGAAGGATGCGGTAAAGGGATAAGGAACACCGTTTTTTCAAAACACAAAACAAAAATCTCCGCACATACGGAGATTTTTGTTTTGTGTGCACGGCATGAGTCGTGTAAAGTATGTAAAACCCATTGGAGTAAAATTCTATGGGCGAAAGCGGGATTCGTTTAACGGTAGGACATCAGTTTTCCAAACTGAGGGCGGGAGTTCGACTCTCCCATCCCGCACCCCGTTAGAAGTCAACTCCATATGGATAGATGGTATTGTGTATGCTTGCATTGGGAGTATCGTTGACAATGATGCACGAAACTTCTAACGGGGCGCACATGACATTTCTTCCATTACTTCGTTCATTTTTAGCCGTGCTTGGCGCGTTTGCAATTGTGCTCGCCCTTGTCAGTGTGCTCGAACGCTTTGCGCCATCTTTTTATTTTGAAAATCAGACGGTGTATGAATTTACGAGAGAAGATATACCGCATGCCGACACGGTCAAGCTCTATGCTGCTGAATCCGTGTTAGAGAAGGAAGTAATTCCGGACACTCCAAAAAGTGTGGAAATTAAACCTCCCGTCGTCGAAGAAACACAGAAAGAGATAGTTAAAAAACAAGATGGGTGGGAAGTCGCGCGTATACAAAATCCGTACGGCGTTCCTCCGCGCTCGTTTGAGATAATCAACGCGGAGGCGCGCGCGTCGCTCGTCAATATTTTCTGTCAGCCGTTCGGCTCTCTTAGCCCGATTACTGCGAGCGGTTTTTTTATTGATCCTCGTGGAATAATTCTCACGAACGCTCATGTCGCGCAATACGTGTTGCTCGCAGACAGTAAAAAGGTAGATCTGCGCTGTTTCATCCGCACGGGGGCTCCTGCTCAAGAGCGTTGGACTCCACACATTCTCTACATTCCGCCCGTATGGGTGCGTGAACACGCGCACGAACTGAAAGACGCGCATGTTCTTGGCACGGGGGAGCATGATTACGGATTTTTGTATGTCGGAGAATCTGTTGATGGTTCCGTAATTCCCCAGTCATTTCCGTTTTTGCTTCCAGATGTGCGCACTGCGATTGGCTTCACGGGAGACTCCGTACTCGCGGCGAGTTACCCCGCGGGATTTTTGGGCGGAATGTCGGCGAGCATGAATTTGTATCCAGCATCTGCGATTACTACGATTCAATCACTTATGACATTTCTCTCGGGCTCTCCTGACATATTTACAATCGGGGGCACGGTCACGGCACAGAGCGGCTCCTCCGGTGGAGTTGTTGCAAATGCGTGGGGGAGAGCAATCGGGCTCATCACCACAATGAGTGAAGGTAAGACAACGTCGGAGCGCACACTGCGAGCGCTCACATTGAGTTACATTGACGCTGACCTCGTGGCGCAAACTGGCGGCACTCTTGCTGATTTTCTTGCGGGTAATCACTATCAGACGGCCACTTCTTTTATGGAAATTGAAGGTGGTGAATTGGCAGATTTGCTCGTTAATCAAATTATCAAGTAAACCCCGTTAGAGAACTCGCGCGGGGCGTTAAACTCTGTGCTCGTAGGGAACACATGCACTACGCGGCAAGCCGCGAGGCATTCTCTAACGGGGTAAATTGGGCGTATTTCAGGACTCTGAAACAGTTGACAAGAGGACTGTTTCGTGTATAATTCAAAACAGTCTACAAGGGTATGCGTCCAGCCCGTAATTGGACGCTTAGTTGGGAGTGCGTATGATGAACCATCAAGGGAATCGTCGCTTGAACGCCTGCGCCTGCTGCGGGACCGTCGAAGGTCCCGATGGGTCGTTCGCCGAAAAGGGCGCGACCTACGCCCTCACATTCAAGGTCGACAAGACCGAGGATGTGAAAACCGTGCATAAGCCGTGCGGTATCGCCGCGCGCCTCGCTTTCATAAAGGAGAGCGGCGGGCAGTTGCCCGCGAATGTGCAGATCTTGGTCGAGTCCTGGTTCGACAAGAACCAGAAAGAGGCAAGTCGCGGTGTGAGCCAGCTGGTTGCCGGCTCGTCCGTGATCAAGGCGGCGATGGATGCCGCCAAGGCAGCCAAGGCCGCAAAAAGCAAGGTCATGGCGGACAAAATGGCGGAGGCGGAGGCGGTGAAGAAGGCCGCGACTCCGCCGAATCCGGCTCCCGAGCCCAAGCCTCCCACGAAGGAAGGCAAGGGCACCAAGGCAAAGGGCGGCAAGGACAAGGCGAAAGCCGAATCCAAGCCGACCAAGAAGGCGGGCAAGGGCAAGCCCAGTGTCGCGGCGATGGTCTCGAAAGGGCCGGCGACGAACACTGCCCTCGGCGCGGCGATGGCGACTGCGGCAAAGGGCGCGGGGGCAAAGTAAGCTCCCAACACACTACGGGCGGGTCACACGATGACCCGCCCGAAACTTTTTCATCTTGCGTTTATTTCAATTTTTAGATATTATTTTTCTATATGAACCCCGTTAGAAATCGCGAATGCGCTAACACGGATTTACAAACGTCTAACACGTAATGCTCATGAAAAATTTTTACTCCAGTTTTGGACTTGATGGTGCGCGTTCTATTTCTAACGGGGTGAATACTCCACGGTCACAAATGCTCGTTCCCATGGTGGTTGAAAAGACGTCCCTCGGCGAGCGTGCGTACGATATCTATTCACGACTTCTCAAGGAGCGCATCATTTTTCTCGGAGGGCCGATAGACAGTGAAGTGGCGAACCTTATCATTGCGCAACTTTTGTTTTTGCAGTCAGAAGACGCGAAGAAAGACATCGCTCTCTATATCAATTCTCCGGGCGGTTCTGTATCAGCAACACTCGCCATGGTGGATACCATGAATTACATTACGCCAGACGTTGCCACGTACTGTGTTGGGATGGCTGCGTCAGGCGCGGCGATTGTTCTTTCCGCTGGTGCAAAGGGCAAGCGGTTCGTCCTTCCGAATTCTGAAGTCATGATTCATCAGCCGCACGGAGGGGCGGAGGGTCAAGCATCAGATATTGAAATAACCGCGAAACACATAATCGCGACTCGCGATCGTCTCAATAAAATTCTCGCGAAAAATACGGGCCAACCGCTCAAGAAAATTGAGTCAGATGTGGACCGTGATTTTTTCATGAACCCGGAGGAATCCATAAAATACGGCATTGTCGACAAAATCTTGAATTAGGGCGTGCGGGAATCCGTACAAACTCTTGACTCTCAATATCTTGTGGGGTACACTGCCCAGTACACCTATTAATTATGTACTTAAATCTTCCAGTCGCGCATTCTTTAGAGTTTTCTAACGTACGCAATCCAGATAATTCACTAAGGGTAGTAGTGTTGCTACAAGAAATGCAAAGAGAATACGCGGCGGAAAAATCGCCGTATGTCACTTAAAATAGCATTTGCACTCGCATCCCTCGCGGGACTTATCGGAATCGGGTTCGGGTATTTCCTGAGGTGGATTATCAGTTTGGGAAAGCGCGGTTCGATGGAACTTGAAATCAAGCAGATGATGCTTGATGCCGAAGTCCGTGCGCAAAAAATTACGGAAGAGGCGGAAGGGCGCGCGCGTGAAAAGGAAGGAAAAATAAACACGGAATTAAAAGAAAAAGAGCGCGAATTGAAACAAACGGAAGAGCGTTTTATACGCAAAGAAGAACTTCTCGATACACGCCAGACAAAACTTGATGCTGAAGAGGTGCGTCTTAGCCGCGGAGTGGAAGACATACAAAAGAAAAAAGAAGAAGTAGATGCTTTAATTAAAACAGAGCAGGAAAAATTGGAACGTGTCGCGAACCTTTCCGCCGAGGATGCAAAAAATGAATTATTTCGCTCGGTTGAAAAACAATATGAAGCAGATTTGGAGGGTCGCATGCGCAAGTTTGAGCTTTCTGCAAACGAACAGCTTGAAAGGCGCGCGCAAGATATTTTAACGACCGCGGTACACCGATATGGAAATTCAGTTGTATCTGATGTTTTGTCAACGACAGTATCCATCCCGAATGACGAAATAAAAGGTAAAATCATCGGCAAAGAAGGACGCAACATCCGCACGTTTGAGCGCGCCACCGGAGTTGACGTAATTATTGATGATACACCGGGCACGATTACATTGTCGTGTTTTGACCCCGTGCGCAGGCAAATCGCGCGCATCGCGCTTGAAAACCTTATTTTAGACGGAAGGATTCAGCCCGCAAAAATTGAAGAGGCGGTTTTGAAAGCGGAAGCGGAAATTAACACCATCATTAAGAAGAAGGGAGCAGAGGCGGCCTATGCCGTGCGCGTTTCAAATCTTGACCCCAAAGTTCTTATGATTCTCGGGCGTTTGTACTTTCGCACAAGTTACGGACAAAACGTACTCGACCACTCAATGGAAATGGCGCACATTGCAGGAATGCTTGCAGAAGAGTTGGGTGCAGACCCTGCGATTGCGCGCGCGGGAGCGCTTCTCCACGATCTTGGAAAAGCGGTGGATCACGAGGTGCCGGGAACTCACGTTGAAATTGGGCGGAGAATTCTGAAGAAGTTCAACGTTGACGAACGCATTATTCAGGCGATGCAGGCGCACCATGAAGAGTACCCGTACGAAACTCCGGAGAGCATGATTGTGCAGGTGGCAGACGCGCTTTCAGGCGGGAGGCCTGGCGCGCGCCGCGATTCGGTGGCGAATTATATCAAGCGTCTTGAGGAATTGGAGTCAATCGCCAATCAACAGCCTGGAGTTGAAAAAAGTTTCGCGATTGCGGCTGGGCGCGAAGTGCGCGTCATTGTAAAGCCAGAGGCGATTACCGATTTGGAAGCTCGAAAGCTCGCACGCGATATTGCGGACAAAATTGAGAAAGATATGCAGTACCCGGGGGAAATTAAAGTGTCAGTCATAAGGGAAACTCGTGTTATAGAGTACGCCAGATAGTACGAAGGCGCAGTGTTGTGGTGCGCAATACGAGCGTCACGCGCTTTCTCTCCTTTGGTGTACTATTGGTTGAGATGCTCGGGAGCTCCAGACAGACGGGAGGTGTACACAGTGGCGCAACCAAAAGTTACCGTGGTGGTTGCGGATGTTCTGTATCCGCCGACTGCCGTGCTCGCTCGTTTCATACTTGAAGATTTAAATAAGGCTGGCTATGAGACGACGGTGATGAAGAAAACGTCACGGCAACCGATAGCGCTCGTTCCTGTTGCTCGTCTCAAAGAGCACCTTCAGCATGTCGCAGATTCTGCTGTAGATAATTCACGGCGATATCCGAATTCTGATTTCTGTATCACGGTACAGCGCGTGTCGATTGAGATTGACAGAAACAAATTTGTTGATGCCCCGATGTGGCTTCAGGAGTTGGAGATGTTTCTTGCGCTCGTGTATAACCCGAAGACGAAGCATGAGTGGATTGCATACGACTTCCTGTATGGTGTGAAAGGTTCTGAAAGCGTCATCAACATGGTGAAAGGTAATGTGCACGATGCATTTTCTGAGCGTTCTGGATATATGGAGGCGCCCGATATAGAAGAAACGCCGACCATACTGATGCTCATGGAACTTTTTCAAAAGTCCCTACAGCGGGCGGTGCACATTTTGCCGCCGTCGCCGACGACCCTTATGTGACCGAGGCCTCCCGCGCGGGGTCTCTTTTTTTTGTATCAAAACTCTCGCGTGCGGTACTGCAGGGCTACCCCGAAGTAGAAGCTTCGCTTCACTACGGGGCAGGCATATGTGTCGGTCAAAACTCTCTGGTCCTATATTGCAACGCCTCGAGCATATGAGGTGGGTTAATTGAGACACTTTTTGACAAGTCTGCGATGGTGCGCGCCACTTTTATAGTTCTATGGAATCCGCGCGCGGACAGTTTCATGGCGTGCGCGGATTTCATGAGAATATCTTCCGATTCTTTTGAAAGGTTGGCATACATTTCGATATCTCTTGGTTTCATATCAGCGTTTGTGGACACGCCGGATGCCTCTTTGAATCGCGCGCTCTGGAGTTCGCGCGCGCTGTGGATGCGCGTGCGCGTTGCTTCTGCCTCGCCCGTTTTTCTTTTTGTTTGCACTGTGAGGAGTTCGGGTGCCATGGCTCCAACGTGGACCCACATGTCAATTCTGTCGGCAACAGGACCCGATATTTTTCTCCGATATTTTTCAATTGCATGCGGCATGCACGAGCATTCGGATGAGCCGTACTTTCCGCACGGACACGGATTCAAAGCTGCAACCAACATAAAATGTGCGGGGAATAATGTAGAACCTTTTGCGCGTGAGACGGATACGCGCCCGTCTTCAAGCGGCTCCCGGAGCGCCTGCACAACGTCGCGATGGAATTCTGGAAATTCATCAAGGA
>DATDXU010000005.1:0-75941 GCA_036517195.1 Minisyncoccota bacterium | reverse complement strand
TCCGCGCGAGAAACGCTCAAAAATGTGCACGTCGGCGACATCGTCGCCGCAAAAATAGTTAACGCAGAAAACGAGAACGGATACATTGAGTTGTCCCTACACGAAGCCAGACAGGCACTCATTTGGAATGAGGCGGAGTCCGCAGTTGAACAAAAAACAGTATTCACGCTTCCAATTACCGATGCAAACAAGGGCGGACTCATTATTCACTGGAATAGTTTGGTCGGTTTTCTCCCAGCCTCACAACTTGCCCCCACGCACTACCCGCGCGTACCCGACGGAGACAAAGATAAAATCTTTGCTGAACTGAAGAAATTGGTCGGCCAGAAACTTGAGCTCGTCATGATTACCGCAAGCCCAAAAGAGCAAAAACTCATATTCTCAGAACGTGGCGCTTCGGGAGGAGAACGCACGTCGTTGGTTGAGAAGTATCACGTGGGAGATGTTGTTGAGGGCGTTGTCACGGGAGCCACGGAGTTCGGTGTATTCATAAAACTCGAGGAAGGACTCGAGGGGCTAGTGCATATTTCAGAAATGGACTGGGCGCTTGTTGAAAATCCAAAAACTCGGCACAAAGTGGGAGACCCGGTAAAAGTCAAGGTGATTGAAGTAAAAGACGGAAAAGTCTCCCTCTCTATGAAAGCCTTGACAGACGATCCATGGAAACAAGCCGCCGCGCGATACAAAAAAGACCAACAGGTAGATGCGGTGGTTATCAAATACAACAAGTATGGAGTCCTCGCGTCCGTTGAAGAAGGGGTCGCCGGATTGGTACACGTCTCTGAATTCGCAAACGAAGAGGAATTGCGCACAAAACTCGAGCTCGGAAAAGTGTATCCATTTATCATCACGTTTTTTGAACCAAAAGAGCGTCGCATGACACTGAAGCCTGTATCGTAGACTACGCGAACCGCTTGCATATGTCAGAAGAACTTAAGCCCATAAAAAATTCCCCAGACGCTCCGTACGCAATCGACAGTGCGACAACACAGAGACAACTTGCCATTTTTGCGTACTTCGAAGAACGCGGGGAAAGTGTCGAAGATGATATTCCGTCGCACCAGCATGCGCTTCATAATGCCATTATGAATGAGTGGGAAACAGGTGGGCTGGCAGATAAATATAGAAAATACTGTGATGCACACCCAGGAAAAACGATGCATGGTTCTGATACCGCAAACATTCTTGCAGAAATCCGCTCAATGCCATAACTATTGTGTGCACTTACACCGCATTCTTTACTGTAAAAGCGAGTACTTTTAGAACAGAATATCCTCACGCGCATTAATTAAACTTGTTCATCGCCTTCTCGCGACCTTCCTTAACCACACAATCAAGCGCGAACGAAACACGTTTAAAGAGTGCGCTCACCTGTTCTTTTTCTTTTGGAGTACATTTTGAAAGAATAAACTTTTGAACCGCCTCATCTCCCTGTGGCTTACGAAGCGCTCCCGAGGCCGTTGTTGGAGAAATCCCAAGACGCACACGGACAAACTTTTTTGTTTTGACCGCGCGCATGACCGACTCAACTCCCTTGTGTCCTCCGCTTCCGCGATTAAATGACACCTTCATTGAGCCGAACGGCATATCGAGGTCGTCATGCACCACAACAAGATGCTCTGAGGCCTTCACACTCTTAACAAATACTGCGACAGCATTACCAGATTTATTCATATAGGTATTGGGAAGAACGAGAGTCGCAGAAGGACCTTTTGCCACATCTGCGTTCGCTTTAGAATGTGAAACCCACTCCGTACATCCAATTTTTGAGCCATAAAACACGACGGCATCCCTTCCGAAGTTGTGCCTCGTGCCTTTGTACTCAGAATTCGGATTTCCTAAGCCGACAATGACCCACGCCATCTGCGAATGGTACACCAAAAATACACATGCGTGGAGTGGCACTCCGCGCACGATCGAAAAAACCATGCGTCCATCATGCACAATCTGAAAATCGTGTCGCAATTTTACTTTTGCACGCACCCCAGAGTAATGCTCAATGTGTAACGTTTGGTGTCAACGATTTACATGCGATACAATGCACGCACATGCCTCCCTCAACAACTGAAACTATTGTAGAGGCAAGCGCCCCACACCACCGACAAAAAGAGTTTCTCTTGTATGTCGCGCTCGCGCTTGCGCTTGCGCTCGGTATACGATTTTTTATTGCCGCTCCCTATGTTGTATCGGGTGCATCTATGGCAGACACATTCGACAACTGGCACTACCTCATAGTCGACCGCATTTCGTATCGTTTTGAAAATCCAGAACGCGGAGATGTGATTATTTTTAAGGCCCCCGCAGAGAGTGGCAGAGCGATCATCAAGCGTGTCATCGGATTACCTGGAGAAACGGTTATTTTAAGCCATAATTTCACAACCATCGTTAACAAAAAACACCCGGAAGGATTCCTTCTTGAAGAAACATACCTCGCGCCAGAAAACATCGGAGGAGTAAGTGATATGCACATAACGCTCGGAGACGACCAATTTTTCGTTCTGGGTGACAACAGGCGCGTATCTTTTGATTCGCGCGCGTGGGGCCCTCTTTCGCGCGAATTAATTATAGGACGCGCATATCTTCGCTTATTCCCGTTGTCAAAAATTTCAGTTACACCAGGAAAAACGCAGTACGCGGAATAAATCTTATAGTACCTATGTTGCGACTAAAAGACACACGACACGCGCACACGGGAGCATTCTTAACCTCCGCCATAAAACTTGCCGAATATTACGGCTTTGAACATCTTGACGGTGCGCTAGAGAGAGCACAAAAGAAAATGTCTTCCCCTCGCGCTATCTCCCCCCGGGGCACCATCGCACTGGCACGACGAGATGAAAAATCTCTTCTTACTGTGGCAAAAAAAACTACCCTTTGTGTAAACGCAAACCAGCCGACATCCCTTGTGTGGCGTATTGAACACACAAAAGATCGTCCCGGCTCTGCTGTTCTCGAATTACATATCATCGGAGCGCCCACAACGGTCGCAGAAGCCCTCCTTCTCACTATTGTTAGCATCATTGCTGACGAAGCTGGGGTTAAAGAACGCACAGTATCTATCAACAGCATTGGTTCACACGAATCATCAAACCGCTTCGTTCGAGATGTGGGAATATTCCTGCGCAAACACATTGAAAGCATCAGCCCATCTCTCCGTCCGCGCGCGGCACTCGACCCTGTGGGGACGTTGGTACAACTTATTGAGCGCCAACACCCCGCAATCGCGCGCCTCCCCCAAAGCGTTGAATATTTAACTGAGGACGAGCGTAAGCGATTTTGGGAACTGCTTGAATATTTGGAAACACTGCACCTTTCGTATGAACTAAACCCACAGGTCCTCGGGAGCAGAGATTGCTGGTCGCATTCACTGTTTGAAATATCCACAAAAGATCCAGACACAGGTTCAAAAATACGCTTCGCCGCGGGAGGTCGCTATGATCCCCTTGCAACAAAGATACGGGGCGTGGCAACACCTGCCGTCATGGTTTCCATCTCATGTGAAGCGCGTGGACAGTCCAGATTAAAACCGAAGAAACACCCCGCCCCCGCAGTATATGTAGCCCATTTGGGTAACGCGGCAAAACGTAAAGTATTCTCGGTTCTCGAAATACTCCGACACGCAAAAATTCCGGTGCACCAATCCCTCCTCATGGAGCGTGTAGGAGAACAAATGGCGCATGCAAAACAACTCGGTGTCCCCTGTATCATCATTATGGGACACAAAGAAGCCCTTGAGGACAGTGTCTTGGTCCGTGAAGTCGCAACAAATTCTCAAGATTCTGTGCCCATTGACAGACTCATACCATACCTGCGGCGACACCGCATTCATACTTGGAAACCGGCGCGAGTCAGCGTATAACCACAAAGGCTCACCCGCCTGCTCTGGGTGCAATTGCACCCGTCACTACTACGTGCTATTGTCTCCCCCATGGTACAGGCAGAAGTTACAAAAACAGGAAGCGAGAGCGCGCTTTCAACAATACGCAAGTTCAGCAGAAAAGTGCAGGGCGCGGGTCTTGTAAAAACTGTCCGCGGAGGTAGGTATTTTGCACGCCTAGCATCAAAAACGGTTAAAAAGAAACGCGCCTTAAAACTCATCAAACGCAAGGCAGAATATCAGCGTCTCCTTAGAGAAGGAAAAGTTGTAGAACCGGTGCGCCACAATGCTCGCGAACACTCTTCTCCACGCTCGCCCGCTCCCTCAATGCCACCGATTGCGCATTAAGCGTGTGCACCCAACAATTGACGTCCTGTATACAGTTCGTGGCGCATCTCGTGCCATGGCGAAACACATTCCATTTGTAACCATCGGACGCTTACTCCTGCCACACCCATACACCCTCTCCGTTGTTCTTGCGGGAGACACTCGTGCGCGACGTCTCAATATCATATATAGGAAGAAAAAATATGCTCCCAATGTTCTCGCGTTTCCTCTTACTCTTACAGAAGGAGAAATAATACTCAACGTTCCAAAAGCAAAACGAGAGGCACACTCTTTCGGCACTACAGCGAAAAACCACATGGCACATCTGTATGTTCACGCGATACTCCATTTGCTGGGAATGCGCCATGGAACCCCCATGGAGAAAAAAGAGCACGCCATTCTTAAAAAGCTCGATTTCCTCTAGAAGAATACCCATGTGGCTATCCACGAAAGCCACACCCACAGGATCCCAAAGAGGCAGTACAATGAATGTATGGCACGTGTGTATGCAGGAATCGACATAGGAACACACCACATTAAAGTCGCTATTGCTGCCCCGCCGGAACATCCAGAAGCGCCGATGCATATTATCGGCACAGGTCTTGCTACATCAAAAGGCATGCGGCACGGCTATATTGTTGATATCGGAGAAGTGACAAAAGGAATCAAAGAAGCACTTGTGCGCGCCCAATCTGCCGCGGGTACCTCAGTACACTCCGCGCGCATTGCGCTCGGCGGCGTGAGTGTGGACGAAATACGTTCATCCGGAGAGATAACCTTGACCTCCTCCGGCGGAATCGTCACTGAGCGCGATATTGAACGCGTAACACAGGAGAGCGAGAAAAAAGCGGCGCAAAAACTTGTCAATAAAACTGTTATTCACACAATTCCGCTCCGTTTTCGCATTGATGGAACTCCCGTCATCGGGAAACCACACGGTCTTCAGGGTGCAAAATTCGGCGTAGACACACTCATTGTTACCATGCTTTCAAAACATTACGACGATATTCTGACCGCAACAGAGGCCGCAGGCATAGAAGTGGAGGGGGTCATGGTTTCTTCTCTCGCAGCAAGCCTCGTTACCCTTACGAAGGCACAAAAAATAGCCGGCGTTGCACTTGCGAATATCGGTTCCGAAACACTTTCAATCATCGTGTTTGACGACGACACTCCAGTTTCAGTAAAAATTTTTCCAATAGGATCGTCTGATGTAACAAGTGCGATTGCTCTCTCATTCAGAATTCCTCTCCCGGAAGCAGAGCAGGTTAAAAAAGGAGCCGTGACGGGAAGTGACATTTCTCCAAAAAAAATGCAGCACGTTGTGGCACAAGAACTAAAAGATATGTTTACACTCATTAATGCGCACCTCAAGACAATCGGCCACCAACGATTATTGCCTGCGGGCATCGTCATAACAGGAGGAGGCAGTGGTCTCCCAAATATTCAAGACATCGCGCGTACTATCTTAAAGCTTCCTGCGACAATCGGCATTCCGGCAAATTTGCCAAGAAGCGGATTCGCTGACGCCACATGGGCAGTCGCCTATGGACTCTGCCGCTGGGCATACGCCGAAGATGTGTCTAGTAACGCGTACACAATGAAGGATATATGGCGTCGTGGAAAAGAAATGGTGCGAACTGGTTTTCGCTCTCTGATGCCATAGAGGTAAGGAAAGGCTAGAAAATTTCTGTTCGAAAAAAGAGCCGGCCCACTTTCGTGGGCCGGAACAGGTTCAATTCACTCCCACCATGTTTCTTGAGGCAAGAGAAGCGCCTGAGAATGCGATAGCGCGTGGGAAATACTCGTTTTTGATATTCCGAGTACTGAATCAAAAGGTTCGAGCAGGTGCGCGAACAAGCCCGCAATCTTTCCTTTCGGTGAAAAACGGACATGCAGAAACGTGCATTCACTAAGCGCAATCTTTTGATCAGCGGCGAGCATATGCGCCGCAAAGCGCTCATCTCCAACTGTATTAACAAGACGAAGGGCAATAGCCTCGTGGACATTAAACAAACGGGCGCCCTCATTGAGAAGCTCTTGAGCGGGAATCTTTCGAAGTCTGTTGAGGTGTGTGAGAAAACGTATGTACACATGCGTCACAGATTGCTGCAAACTACGCAGTGCTCCTGGGTCGGGTTTTTGAAATGGATCCCCGAGATTCTTTCCTTTGCCAGCGTATATTGGATGCGCGGTAATACGTTTGGCAGTAACCGACGAACCAAATACCCCCGCGCCGATGGCGTTAACTTCATCGTACTCAAGAATATTCGGACCACGTACCCCCACGCTACCAACAAGAGCCATTTCATCCGCAACCACGACAGCAGGTGCCATTGCATAGACGCCCCCAGAGGCACTCAGGCGTGAGACATGGGCCACCACGGTTTTTCCTTGCGCTTTGCAAAGCTCTAATCCATCACTAATTAACTTTGCGCCCAACTCTAATCCGCCGGGGGTATCAAAGCGAACCAATACACCAGCGATGGATTCACTCTCCGACAGCACCCTCAACACGTACTGCACCTCATTACCAAACGTGGCATACGTTCTGTTAAGCATCGGGGCATCAGACGCGTGCGAAAGAATTATTCCGCGAACATCGAGAATCGCGACGTGCTTCCTACCGCCCCTGAGATTCTTGACTGCCGATCGCACAAAGGTGTCCCGACATTCAATCACCTTGCCCGCCTCAACCCAAGGAAAGAGGTTTTCGGAACTAGTATGCGCATACTGTCTTCGACTCCTCATACCCCTCACAAGAAGCCACGAGAACACGCAAAAACCGAAAAGCACAAGTAACCACGCGCTAAGCGAAAGCTGAAAGGTGCCAAATACGATTTCCATTGCCATCTCCTCGGCTGTTGTTAGTGAAGTTTCAACTATATACCTAGGAAGACAGTACAACTTTGTTAAAGAGGAGTCAAGATTGCCACACACAGAAAAGTGCTATACGCTCGCTATATCTCTCTTAATTCTTATGACAAAACAGATACGACCTGATGTTGAATCGTTCGCGCGCATACGAGTTGTCGGCGTTGGTGGCTCGGGCGGAAACGCAATCAATCACATGGTCGCGTCAAGTTTGCAGGGAGTGGATTTTATGGCGGTCAATACGGACGCGCAAGATTTGCATAAATCAAAAGCAAAAAAGAAAATTCACATCGGAAAAACATTGACGCGCGGGCTCGGTACGGGAATGAATCCTGAGCTCGGAAAACAGGCGGCAGAAGAAACTCGAGAAGAAATACAGGACGCGCTCCGAGGGAGCGACATGGTATTCGTTACCTGTGGCATGGGCGGTGGCACAGGAACAGGGGCGGCCCCCGTTGTTGCAAAAATCGCACGCGACTTAGGAGCACTCACCGTGGGCGTTGTCACCAAACCATTCAGCTTTGAGGGTCAACAGCGTCTGCGCCTCGCAGAACAAGGACTCGCCGAATTGCGCAAAGCGGTAGATGCGCTCATTATTATTCCAAACGACAAGTTGCTTACCATTGTTTCGAGAGAAACGGGCATCAGAAACGCTTTCGCAATGTGCGATGACATTCTGAAACAAGCCGTTGAGGGCATTTCGGACCTCATCACAACAACCGGAATCATCAATGTTGACTTCGCGGACGTGCGCGCGGTCATGCAAAACGCAGGAAGCGCACTCATGGGCATAGGGGTCGCAACAGGAGACAAGCGCGCCGAAATCGCCGCGAAAGCCGCTATCAGCTCACCCCTGCTCGAAGTATCTATTCACGGCGCCAAAGGTGTTCTCTTCTCAATTGCCGGTGGCGAAGACCTCGGTATGCTCGAGGTACAAGATGCGGCAAACATCATTACAGAAGCAATCGACCCGGAAGCAAAAGTTATATTTGGTGCAGTAACGGACGATTCTTTGAAAAAGGGAGAGATGCGCATTACGGTTATCGCGACGGGATTCCCAGAAACCAGCATGCGCTCTACCCTCTTCGCCACATCACAGCGTCTAGCGGCGCGAAAGGAACAAGAGACGGAACACATCGCGCGCGTTCGAGAAAATGGCAAAAAGTATGAAGAAAAACTTGAGGAAAAAAACAAGGCTCCGAAAGAACCCTCCCGTGCGGTGAACGGAAAACCAGACGTAAAAGAGGATGATGAGGTGTGGGGAGGACTCCCTTCATTTTTAAGACGAAAGTGAGAAAACAGTTGACAGCGCCATCTCGCCTGCTTTATGCAGTGCGCTGTTTACTGTAAACTGTACACTGTAAACTTCTTTGTATGTACGACTTAGTAATCATCGGAGGCGGACCGGCGGGAGTTTCCGCAGGCGTCTATGCCGCGCGGAAACGTCTGAAAACCTTGTTCATAGCGGAAACGGTCGGCGGACAAAGCACTGCCTCCACAGAAATTCAAAACTGGATTGGGATTCCAAAAATAAGCGGCCCTGAACTTGCCCGGTCTTTAGAAAAACACCTGCGTGCGTACGCCGGCGTGTTCGTTACTATCCACCTCGGAAAACGAGTGGTGAATGTAAAAGAGAGTACGGGCGGATTTACTGTTGCAACAAAAGAAGATACCTATGAAACAAAAACAGTGCTCATAGCAAGCGGTGGCGAGCGTCGAAAACTAAACATTCCGGGGGCAGACACCTTCGAACACAAGGGAGTTACCTACTGCGCCTCGTGCGACGGCCCCCTCTTTGAGGGGCAAGATGTTGTTGTGGTCGGTGGCGGAAATGCGGGTTTTGAAACAGCAGCCCAATTACTTGCCTACGCAAAATCAGTAACACTCATTCATCGTGGGTCCGAATTTACAAAAGCAGACGCTACCACCGTGGAGGCAGTACTACAACATAAAAACATGCGCACGCTCACAGATACCGAACCAATGGAGGTAAAAGGCAACGCGTTTGTAACAAGTGTTGTCGTAAAAAACGTGAAAACGAACGTCACGCAAGAAATCCAAACAGGGGGTATCTTTGTTGAAGTTGGTATGGTGCCAAATACCGACTTTGTGAAAAATCTTGTGGAACTCGACCAGTGGGGGCGCATTGTAACAGATGCAAAAAACCAACGCACATCAAAATCTGGAATATGGTGCGCGGGAGACGCCAGCAACGAGCTCTACCACCAAAATAACATCGCGTCCGGCGACGGTGTTAAGGCACTAGAAGACATCTACTACCATATCCACAAAACAAGGAGCAACTAAGATTCCGATTGGCTCTTTTTGAAGTCCCGCACAAAAACAGCGAGAGCCATTGCAGCAATTGAGAGGTCGCGAAACAGAACGGCAAAATTGCCTGGATTCAAAAAGACAATCGCGATAAGAATGATGGCCATGAGAAATGCTGGAATGTAGACACGAACTCCAGACAAGAGCCAAAGCGCGAGAACAATTTCAACAACGCCGAACGCATGAAGGAGCACCTCGTCCGGCGCTATCCCACGAACGAAATACGGTAAGTATCCTACCCACGACATGGGGTCAATGAGGGCGGCGATGGGCGGATAGAGAAAAGAAAACGCCAATCCCCCGCGTAACAGTGGCACACCGAAACGCTCGAGGTCGCGCATACTCATTCGGTCACTACAACAAAACCTCCAGCGCTCGCGTTCGCATGGTCGTGATAATCCCATTCGCCGACTTTAGTAAACGTGAAGCTGTATGAGGCGCCACGTGCGCACTGGTCAAACGCTGCGTTTGTTGTATTTGGACAATGTTCGGAGCGCGCTGTTCCGTCATACACCGCGTGTGTCGGATGTTCATCAGACGCAACCCACATAGCGGAAGTCCCATTCCATGTTACCGTTCCCCCTTTTTTAATAGTGACAGTTGCTGGTGTAAAAGAAACACCATCATACGAAACCGCCGCAGTGTTTGGTAGTACCTCTTCTGCCGACACCCCTTCAGTGTCCCCCAAAACTCCGGCAACATCCAAGTCCGTTGATTTCGGAGTATCCCCCATAAATAAAAACCACGCCCCACCAAGAATTAAAACGGCGACAGCCCCTAACCATATCCATGTAGTATTCATACCTTTTTTAGATTATATAATTGTGTGATTCTATCACAGTAAAAATGAAGCACCACGGACAAGCTCATACCATTTGGACATACGACAAAATACGAAAGCTTGTCCGTGGTGCGAAATCCCGCACCGAGGACCCATTCGTCCGTAAGTAAACCCCGTAAGTAAACCCCTGGTCCTCTGGTGCGTGGAAGAACGCTCCCCTTTTGGGGAGCGCATGTGTTCCTAGGGTTGTGGTTTACACAACTTACACGGACGGTATCCGCACGCGACAGCATCCGCATACGAATGAAAGAACACCCGATTCCCTTTTAGCATGCGCATGCCTGTTTTGCAGTCCAATCGGCCAAAGATTTTTCCTGGTCTGTGTCCTGCAAATGTCCCCGCCTTCGTGCTTTGAATCACACCATTCGGCTTAAGAATCGCATATGTGCGCTTCGGAAGCAATTGGTCTCTGACATTGAACAAATTGAGGGCGCCCTTGTATGGAATCGGCTTTGAAAATCGTTTTGGATTTTCCAAAAACCAACCGAATGTTTTGTCGCCGTATGGACGAGGACCACTCCCTAGGTGAATTGGACGTAAACGTTCCCATTCCCTTTTTGATATTGAACGCACGCTAGAAAGGGTTACTTGGCCAAGAATCGCCCCGACTTCAGACGGATATACAGATAGCCACCTACATTCTTCATCATCGACACGCAAGCTCGCATGTATGAGCAACGGCCCGCGATAAGAAAGATTTCGACCTCTGATTTCTACTCCTCGCCGTCCAGACACGATGAGGTCGGCCCACGGCTGACGCACGCTCAGACATTTCATGTTCGTGTTTCCAAAAAATACGACAATTCTCTGTTCATTATGGTACAACAGGTCGCCCTGTTTTCGATTTGACACATTGTTAAAAAGTTGTATTATTGTAATTGGGAAATACGGAATCGGGAGAACTGTCATGGAACAGCTTACATTGGAGATAGGAGATTTCCGCTTCAGTCGCGATAGAAGGTTCACGAAAGTGTCCTACGAAGAGTTCATGAGTATAACGAAAGTACTCTTTGACATTGTCAGGGGCACGAGAACAGGCGCATATCTTGAGTTCATGTGTGACACAAATAATGTAACGTACACTCTCGGAAAGGTCACATGTCTCTTAGAGTTTGATAAGAGAGTGCTTGCCTACAAACGACCCTATTCGCCCGATACAATCACACAACATGAGTGGAACAAATCACTCGCCGTTACAATGCGCCTGATAGACCCACACGACCCAGAGGCGTTCATGATTAGCATTTCATGCGATAGGCACGCCGAACCAAAAAAGATTTTGTTTTACGGACAATCCGTTGATGAACCGACCAGGAGAAAGATAGGACAAAAATTCTTTCGTTCATCACTCTCACACTCAATCGGAAGTGGGACAGTGTGAACCCAAAGATGCAAAAAGAATTGCCCCCGCGTAGCGGGGGCGATTTTCTTTTGGTCCCACGTAATTACTTGATGGCGAAGCGATGTTCGCAATACTCCCCTTCCGGCCTATCTATAGACCTGCTGTCTCTCGCAATCCGCCTTCCGTCTTCCAATTCAAGTTCGTATCCATATCTCATCGAGAAAGGAATACCGTAGACCCCGAATGTTTCGGGTGTCGTAACATTCACAATCCGTGAACACGTCGCCTCCGTGGTAACTGAAAAAAGAAAAAATCCGCCAAAAACGACTGCCACAGTAACCATCGCTAGATCACTTTTGGTCATTCTCATTGCACCCATTCTCCTGTGCTGTGACATGCACTCACACTATTACATTCTAGCTTTTTGCAAAAAGCTAGAATGGTGTAATTTTCATACCTTTTCAAAACTATATATAGTGTATGGCCATTTCAAGAAAAGTACATTCCATAAAAAATGGAGCGTGGCGAGATTCCTCCCGCACACGCCCCATACTCACAACACATCACGCCTCGCACACCTTCACGCACTCGGTGCCGTCGAAGCAATAATCGCTCGAGGTTGGGATGATGTAGCTGATGCAACACCCACATTCGGACATGACAATTTCGCGAGCCGTCAGCAACTTAGGTCCCGTGTTGCGTTCGGCCACGTAGAGGTCCCCTTGCCTAACCTTCCCATCACCGTCCATTTTTAGCTTGACGCCCTCGAAGTTGATCTCCTCGCCTTTGAGAAGCGCGTTGAATGTCGGATACTCACGCATCCCAAACTGTTTGTATGCCATCACGCCCTCCTTACTGAACATCAATCACATGACATGACCGATAACTCCGAAACAACAGTAACACTGTAACCTGTTTTGGTCAATGTTTGGAAAAACGAGTCCAGATTCAGGGCGGAGGGGGTGAGATTTGAACTCACGATGCCTTTCGGCATGGCGGTTTTCGAAACCGCTGCACTAGACCACTATGCGACCCCTCCGCGCCATTTCCGACTTTTTGATACCACAATATAAAAACAGTACCATTTTTGCGCATTTCATCAAAAAAGCTTACTATTCCTGTACCTATTGGTTTCAAGCAATAGGAAAACGGCCTCGTCGTCTAGTCTGGTCTAGGACACCAGGTTTTCAGTCTGGGAACACGGGTTCAAATCCCGTCGAGGTCACAAAAGATGCAAAGACGCCCCCTGCGGGGCGTTTTGCTCTTTTGTGACGGACAGAGCCATGTCCCGCAAGCTTGCGGGACGGGCGAGTCGGGGTCGCGAAAATTTAATCGCGACGGCGATTAAATTATCCGTGACCAAAAAAGAAGGTTCGGTCCGAAGCCAAAACAAGACCTTAATCAAATCCAGAAATAAAAGCTTACTCCCGCGACCGTGAAATAAGCACACTGCGCGTGCGGAAATTGCGAGCAGAATCATACAGCGCCCATGCCGAAAATAGTGTCTGAAGAACACCGAGCACAACATGGTACCCACCTTCAAGAAACACGGCGGGCATCGTCCATAACAAAACAAAACATACACCATTGAAAAGAATCGCCACGGGCACAAGAGAGAACATGTCTGATCTGTGTCGACTTTCCGAGTCCTTAAACAACTCCTCACCCCCAGGCAAACTCAAAAGTTCTAATTTCACTTGTCGTAAAAGTTTGAGGTCAAGCATATACAGCCCCGCCACGATAACCGAAAAAACGGTGCACCAGAAAAACCACATGAGCGGATTTGTTAAAGAACCAAACGCGATGACCTGTATGAACCCCGCTAAAAAGTAAAAGAGGGTGTGTGTGATCGACAGGGGCCAACGAATAAATGAGAGCAGATGAATAATTGCTTGAGACCAAAATACGAAAATGAACAGCAGTCCACCGAGCACGTAGGGAATGTACTGCCACTCTCCCCCGTGAAAGAGTGGCAAGGAATTTTCAGCAAGCACCGCGAGAGCAAGACCTTCAACAACGCTTATGAGCACGAGCTCAATTTCCATAACCGTGTCGTTCAGAGTCGGCATCGGATGATGAGTCATACCGCACAAGTATACCAAAAAGAAAGCGGCTCCGATCTCGGAGCCGCGCGTCTACAATTAGACTTCAAACACAGGATCAATGTCGACTGGAATTCCGTCTAACGCTTCGATGAGAATACGAATCCTGTCTGGCACCTTACCCCACGCTTTTACAAATTCATGCGCAAGTTCTGGAGAGCGCGTTTGCGACAAGGTATATAGTTCACCACCAAGGCGCTCAAGTGTGGCCTTAAACGCTGACGGATTAAACTCTAAACCATTCCCACCAAAACGCATGGCCCCCTCTTTCACAAACCAGCTGTACTGGATGAGCACACCAACTGCATGCGCTTCGTCAACCCCAAATCGAATCTGTCTCAAACCATCAACGAAATGGGAAATTACAGCGCGCTCAACGACATTCCGAAGCATTATACTCTTGCCCATGAGGTAGTATAGGAACAAAAGACCGAACACATCTGCCTTACATTCCTCAAGTGGTGAACCGAGAGCAAGAAACTCACTACCATTGAGCCGAAAACTTAGCCCGTGAGAGACTTCGTGTCCAATGACGAAACTCATAAGAATCGCCGGATTAATCAACGAGGCAGTGTCCTTGGAAACCACCCGCTCCGCGATTGGCTTCGTAAGAAGATTCGCTTTTGCCCGCATCACGTTCCGTATGAATACCTTCTTTGAACCAACTTCCTGGTGAATATCAGGGTCGTTCGGAAGGTTGTACGCCATGGGAACGTAGCCATACCACGGATGCCCGCCGGCGATAACTTCATCCATGACGACCATTGGCGTAAGTGCCGTCTTTGCCTTATACCCATATTTCTCTCCGAGATGGGCATCGAAATTGCAAATTTCTTTTTGGTACACCAACGTCCTTTCGGTCTCCTGCGGAAGCACGACCCCGAGCACACCTTCAACGTCGCGCTTAACGCCAAAGAGTTTGTCTTCATAGCTTTCATACGGACCGATGGTAAGCTCGAGCGGAGACCCATCAACGCGTACCCAATCAATATCGCTCTCGCGATATTGATTCGTCTGAAACGCCCGCGCCTTGCTTACAAGAAATTTTTTGAACGTTTCATTGTCGCTGAATCCCGCCGTTCGCACGAGCATCTCACTGATGGGCTCTAAAAACAATTTGTAATATTCCGAATAGGGAGTGGCACGAAGAACTTTCCCCACCTTTTCCACCACAGTGAACGGACTTAGAAGCGCGTCTCGTTCATCGGGATGCCGATCAAGATATGTTGTAAATTTCTTGTGGGTCATCCCCTTCGGGTAAAAATTAGTACCTTTCGATTTGTCGAACAGTGCTCCCGTTACCGTAGAGTCCTGTTTAGTCTGCAATAGGTATATCGGATTGATGAGACGAACCGCCTCAACAAGCTCCCCTAAAGCCAACTTGTCTCTCGGTGTGAGGTGCGACGTGTCCGCCTTAATGTGGACAGGAACATGCTTTTTTGCATCTCCAGTTGCGTGTGCCATTGTGTGTATTCTCCTCTATTATTGCCCTGCTAGCGAGCAACGAACCTCGTGCTTTATAGCATTTTCACAGTAATAAGTATAATGGTGTACGATGGCGCGCTTACCTGCCTGCCGGCAGGCAGGGCTCCAGCAGGATGATGCGATTTACAAGCGCACAGTAGCCTATATAGTATTCCTCATTGACACATGCGCGCTTAGCTCAGTGGTAGAGCATCGTCTTGACGTGACGAGGGTCGTAGGTTCAATCCCTACAGCGCGCATAAAGACAAAACAAAAGGCACATCCCCTGCTCGGATGTGCCCATAAAAACCTAGTCAGTACGATGCGGAAAATCCAGCATCATAGCAATGTGAGTCAGATGATGCGCATCTTTGAATGCGCGCATCTCATCTTCCACAATACTGTACAGCACCTGTTCAAACACATGACACCGCACCTCTCTTTTCCCATCCATGGTTCCGTAGAGTAAAACATTTATAGAGAATAGCGTCTTGATTCTCTTTTTGTACGGAATACATCGAAGAAAGTAACATTTCTTGAACTCTACTATGTACAGGAACGGGTCAACTTTTGGAAACCCTGTCTGTTCAATATCCTCATAGAACTTAACCTCAAGGGGATTTTCGAATAGGTCTTGTGCTCGTGCGCAAATCCTATCCGCGAGAGCCCACATGTCCTTTCGCGAGATACTCCGAGTTATGTCGCTACCAAATTTCCACAAAGAGTCCTCCATCTCCAGAAACTTCAACTAGTGAAGCATGCCACCATTAGTTTGTCGAACAGGGGGAATGAAACCGGAGCTAAAAATTATCCTTCTTTTCAAGCGACTCAATCATTGCTACCAAAAACCTCGTCGCCTCAACTCCCGTTACCACCCTGTGGTCAAAAGTGAGCGAGAGCGGAAGAATTTTACACCTCCGCACTTCCCCCTCCATAACACAGACGGAATCCCTGATGCGCCCCGCGACGACAATTGCAACTTGAGGTGGAACAACTATGGCCGTCGCATATTCGCCGCCCACAGCACCCACGTTTGAAAGCGTGATGGTCGGAGTAACACTTGATAGCGCCTTGCCCCCCAACACTGCTTTCTTTACACCAACAAGCGCTTCGCGCATTTCAAAATACAGAAGCGTATCCACTCGTTCAAGAACAGGAACGAATAGTCCGTGCTTGGTGTCTACCGCGAGTCCAAGGTCAATTGATACGTGCCGTGTAACCGTTTGACGCTCGCTGTTGTACCACGCGTTAAGCGAAGGCGAAGCCCGACATCCGGCGATGACTGCATATATGAGACGCGACGTAATATCTGATGTCGTGCTCTCGTAAGGAAGTTGCGCCCTGTCAAACACAGTTGTCGCAACCACCTCACGGTGCGCGCGCTCCATTGTGCGCGCCATCAACTTTCGCACACCGGGAAGAGGCGCTTCGTACTCTTTGCGCGTCTCCCCCAAAATCATTGTCTGCAGTTGTGTCGTTGGCTCAATGTCCGCAAGAGTTATGGACCCGTTCGGACCAGTTCCAGCAACCTTTGAAAGGTCTACCCCAAGCTCACACGCGCGCTTCCTAACCATCGGCATCGCAAGAATCCCATGTGTACTCCCTCCCTCTGCGACCTTCTTTGGTTCAAGCTCAGGCGTGGGAAGATAAGCAGGTTCCATCTTTTTTTCTGGAGCAGACACGTCACAATCAGAAGATTCCGCAACCTCAAATTCAACCAAGAGAACTCCGACCCCCAGCACGTCCCCGACTTTGCCATGAAGTGCCTTGACCGTGCCCGTATAGGGCGAAGGAATTTCAACAATCGCTTTCTGGGTTTTTACTTCCATCAGCAATTGATCCATCACGATCGAATCCCCCACGGAAACCTTCCATGATACGATTTCCGCTTCTTGTAACCCTTCTCCCAAATCTGGAAGAAGAAATGTCTTGACATCCATTATGCCTTCTCCCTATTTCCCATATAGTGCTTCCACCACCTTGCCACATACATGCAACTTTGCAACGAATACGTGCGCGTGTAGTATCAAGGCGATATGCGTATCCTCGGCATTGAAACATCGTGCGACGAAACTGCCCTATGTCTTATAGAAGCGCGCGGCACATTTGGCAGCGACTTTTCTTGCACAGTTGAGGGGCAGGCACTCCTATCTCAGATAGAGACCCACCGCCCGTACGGAGGTGTATTTCCAAATGTCGCACGACGAGAGCACAGCAAAAACGTGGTTCCCTTACTGCGAAGTGTTTTAGAACAAGTGGAAATGGCAGCCCCGCACCCCACCGACATATCGACACATGAAAATGACTTGGAAAAACTTCTCACGCGAGAGTCAGGGCTGTACGACCAATTGCTCCCCTTTCTCAAAACTCACCCGAAACCAGATATTGACGCACTCGCCGTTACTGTCGGCCCCGGGCTAGAGCCCGCGCTGTGGGTCGGAATAAATTTTGCGCGCGCGCTGGGGAAGGCGTGGAATCTTCCTCTCGTCCCCGTAAACCACATGGAAGGACACATCATCATGTCCCTCGTCGAGAAAAAAGGGAGCGCAGACACATTCACAATGCGTGCGTATGAATTTCCAGCAATAGCTCTTTTAGTTTCCGGGGGGCATACAGAATTACTTCTGATGCGCGACTTTGGAGTGTATGAATTACTTGGACAAACGCGCGACGACGCTGCAGGAGAAGCATTTGATAAAATCGCCCGCCTGTTGGGACTCCCCTACCCCGGAGGACCTGAAATAAGCACCCTCGCTGAGATAGCTAGAAATAGAAACCTCCCACCCTCAGTCGCGCTCCCTCGTCCCATGCTCCGCGACGATACGTTTGATTTTTCATTCTCCGGCCTCAAGACCGCCGCCCGAAGACTCATAGAAGCGCACGCTCCTCTTGGGGATGAAATGCGAAGTGAAATCGCACTTGAGTGCGAGAACGCAATTACTGACGTCCTCGTCGCAAAAACTATGCGGGCTCTCGAAATGCGTGATGCAAAAACACTCATTGTCGGCGGTGGCGTGTCTGCCAACAAACATCTTCGTGAAGAATTGAATGGTCAACTGTCAACCGTACACCGTACATTTCTTGTGTGTCCGCCAGAGTTTTCAGGCGACAACGCGCTTATGATTGCTCTTGCTGGCTATTTTCGTGCGTTAAAAAAAGATATTCCAAATCCCGAAACGCTTGGAGCGCAAGGAAACCTGCGTTTGTACTAAACCCCACACAGCACACAGACGACATATCTGCTAAAATAAGCCGAATGAAGCTACAACGAGACGTTCCCGAGCAATTCCTCAAACCATATAACCCTCAAGAGCAGGAGCAAAAAATGCTGGAACTGTGGGAGAAGGGCGGCTTTGCTAACCCAGACGTCTGCATTGAAAAAGGCATCACGAAACCGGATGCCGAAACGTTTTCCATAGTTCTCCCGCCGCCAAATGTAACGGGGGTTCTCCACATGGGGAGCGCTCTCATGATTGCAATAGAAGACATCCTCGTCCGCGCGGCGCGCATGCAAGGCAAACGCACACTCTGGATACCGGGGACAGACTCTGCCGCAATTGCAACACAAGCGAAGGTTGAGGCGGATATATATAAGGCAGAAAAAAAGACACGCCACGATATCGGAAGAGAAAACCTCTTGAAGCGCATTGAAACATTCATTGCGGAAAATAGATCAACTATCATAACTCAGATCAAAAAAATGGGGGCGTCACTGGATTGGAGTCGCTACGCGTACACAATGGATGAAAAGCGCTCGCGCGCGGTCACGGAAGCGTTTGTGCGCATGTATGAAGCCGGACTCATCTATCGAGGTTTGCGTATCGTCAACTGGGACCCAAAATCACAGACAACGGTGTCCGATGACGAGATAGAGTATGTAGAACAAACCGACCCTCTCTACCACCTCCAGTACGGACCATTTACAATCAGCACGGTTCGTCCAGAAACAAAATTCGGCGATAAGTATGTGGTGATGCATCCGAGCGATGAGCGATACAAAAAACACAAGCACGGAGAGACATTTGAAGCGGAGTGGATTAACGGTCCCGTTGTCGCGACTGTTATTAAAGACGAGGCAGCGGATATGTCGTTTGGAAGCGGCGTCATGACCATAACACCCGCGCACTCTGGCATAGATTTTGAAATCGCGCAGCGACACACACTTGAAATGGAACGCATCATTGACGACCGCGGACTTTTGCTCCCCATCGCTGGAGAATTTGCGGGAGAGCACATTAAGAAAGCACGCGCTCGCATCGTGGAAAAATTGAAGGCGAAGGGGCTCGTGACAAAAATAGACGAACAATACAAACACAATGTCGCAACAAATTATCGGGGTGGTGGCATACTTGAACCACAGATAAAGAAGCAGTGGTTCGTTGGAGTGAATATACCGTTTGAGTCGCCGAAAGGCACACTGACACTAAAACAGTGGATGAAAGCTGTCGTAGAAAACGGAGAAATAAAAATAACTCCTGAACATTTTGAAAAAACATACCTCCACTGGATAGAAAACCTTCGCGATTGGTGCGTTTCCAGACAAATATGGTTCGGCCATCGAATCCCCGTGTGGTACCGAGGAGAGGAAATACACTGTGGTTTTGAAGCCCCAAAAGGAGGTGGGTGGATACAGGACACTGACGTCTTGGACACGTGGTTTTCTTCAAGTCTGTGGACATTTTCAACACTCGGATGGCCAGAAAAAACAAAAGATTTGGGGTCATACCACCCGACCGCCATTCTTGAAACCGGATACGACATTCTCCCCTTCTGGGTAGCACGCATGATTTTGATGAGTGGATTTCATCTCGGGCACACTCCATTCAAAAAAGTGTATTTGCACGGACTCGTGCGGGACAAGGAGGGACGCAAGATTTCAAAATCACTCGGTAATAACATTGACCCGCTCGATATGGCGGAAAAA
Organism: Minisyncoccota bacterium; assembly: GCA_036517195.1. Classification (GTDB taxonomy): domain Bacteria; phylum Patescibacteriota; class Minisyncoccia; order Phycocordibacterales; family UBA2100; genus UBA10103. The sequence continues at coordinate 55,862 of DATDXU010000005.1, read as the reverse complement.
TACGGCATGGACGCGGTACGTATGTCGCTGATTGCAGGCATGGCACCCGGTACCGACAGTACCATCTCGGAAGAAAAAATCCGCGGATACAAACACTTTGCGAATAAAATTTGGAATATAGCTAGATTTGTTCTTGAACATACGAGCGCAGACACTCTAAAAAATGACATCCCGCCGACAGAGGCAGACAAAAAAATATTGGAAGAGGTGGAAATACTCACACGCGACACAACAGCACATATCGAAAACTTTAGATTAGACCTCGCTGCCGACACCTTATACCATTTTATATGGAATCGATTTGCAGATGAACTCATAGAAGAATCGAAAAAAATATTCACACGCGGTGGCGAAGATGCGACATCAAGAAGTCACGCGCTGTACGCTATACTAATCACATGTCTCCGACTGCTTCATCCCTTCATGCCATTCGTTACTGAAGCAATTTGGCAAAAATTACCAAAAAAAGATTCTGAACTTCTTATGGTCGCCAGATGGACTACTACTCCATGACTGAAATTTTTCCTTTCGTGATAGCGATTGCGGGCGGCATCTTCCCTGCCCTTGCTTGGTTGTGGTTTTGGCTCCGCGAAGATTCTGAACATCCGGAACCACGATACTTGATCGCGCTCGCATTCCTCGCGGGCATGATAAGCGTTGCCGTTGTTATTCCGATCCAAAAATTCGCCGCGGGATTTTTGACTGGAACAGTCATAATTTTTACAGCGTGGTCTGTTATCGAGGAAGTTGTCAAATATCTCGCAGCGCGACTCACTGTATTGCGAAGACGCGAAGATGATGAACCGATTGATCCCGTTATCTATATGGTAACTGTGGCACTTGGTTTTGCGGCAATAGAAAACACGCTCTTTTTATTGAGTCCACTTGCGGGAAATACCCTCGTTGAAACGGTCATGACGGGCAACTTGCGCTTCTTGGGCGCCACGTTACTCCACGTTCTTTCCTCTGCTGTCGTGGGTGTCGCCATAGCACTTTCATTCTACAGGGGGGAAAGGGCACGTATACACTTCGCGTGGATTGGAGTTATCCTCGCCGCGCTTTTGCACAGTACTTTCAACTTCCTTATACTTACTGTATCGGAAGAGCATCTATTGCGAACCTTTTCTTTGGTATGGATTGGGGTCATTGTACTGCTCGCCGTGCTTGAATACGTAAAACGCATTCATCCCGTTAGAAATCGCAGAAGTTTGACTGGTAGTACATAAAAAATATGTCAAAAGAAACGAATAGCAGCAAGGTGCAACTCTCAGGCCAGGAGCGCAAGCTTCTTATTTCTAACGGGATACACCCAAAACTGCGAAAAAAATAAACGCCATGTCGCTACTCAAACCATCTTTATTCACTCGCCTACTCGGGTCTGATGACGAGACCGAGGACACAACACCCATTGTCTTTGAGGGCAAGGGCGCAGAGCGTCATTCTCACGCACACATCGCGGCACAAGATGTAGCTGTGCCTGAAGACGGTGGTGGAGAACTTGCGGTAGATATTTATCAAACCCCGGACGCGCTCGTGGTAAAAGCTCTTATTGCAGGTATTCAGCCAACCTCAGTTGACATCGCGCTCACGCGCGAAATGGTCACCATCTCCGGTGTGCGCGAAGACGAGCGAGAGGTAGAAGAAGAAAACTACTTCCAACGCGAACTCTACTGGGGTTCATTCTCGCGCACCATTCTCTTGCCCGAAGAAGTGGATGTGGATTCAGCAGAAGCATCTGAAAAACACGGCATTCTCATGATTCGTCTTCCAAAAATAAATAAGGCAAAACAAACGAAACTCAAAGTCAGGAGTCGGTAGAAAAGAAAAACGCCCCGTGGTTAGCGGAGCGCACATGGATGAACCTTTGTTACTCTAATTACTTCGTGAGCAACTTTTTGATTTCATTGTCTACTGTCTTACCGTCTGCAATCCTCTTTTTGATGCGCTCCAACTCCTCAAGAGAAGTCAAGAAGTGTATCGGGTAGAAATGTTTGTTTTCCGAGCACCATTTCGGGAAGACATGGCCGAGCAGGGGCTCGCGATTTGTGGGTCGTACGGCGGGATGTATGTATTGCATAAGAGCCACGGTGGCGCGTTTGCGCGGCAGTGATGGATCTTCAAAGAAACCAACCACTTTCACTGTACCATCAAGATGAATATCGCAGGACATGTCATACTTACGACCCGTAGCTTCAAATTGAAACGGTCGTGATATTGAGGTATACCCAGCGGTAAGAACATCAAATAAGGAGAGCTTGAACTCTTCTCCAATTTTGACTTCCACCTCTTGTGCCGAGGTAAGTGACGACATCACCATCAAAGTGACAATGAGCATTGCCGACAACATGAGCCGTTTCTTCATGGCCATCGTCTCCTTGTTCGTTGTTAACCAAACTTTATATATCACGCTGATTCAACCACGTCAAGAAGTGCTAACTGTCTTACTTTGTATACTAAAAACATGGCTCACAAACTTGAACATAAAAAGGTGCCGGATGTTATTTTTAAAACGCGCGTTCGGGATGAATCGATCGGTGGCGATAATCCGTACCGGTGGGAAGATAAAACGACAAAAGACATTTTTGGAGGCAAGAAAATTGTCCTGTTCGCCTTGCCTGGCGCATTCACTCCCACCTGCTCCTCAACTCATGCTCCCGGATATGAAACTGCGTACGATGAGTTTAAAAAACTCGGCATTGACGAAGTTATATGTCTTTCTGTAAACGATGCATTCGTCATGAAGCATTGGAAAGAGGATCTTGGGATGAAGAAAGTATTCATGTTACCCGACGGCAATGCTGAATTTACGCGCGCCATGGGCATGTTGGTAAAAAAGGAAAACCTTGGTTTTGGGAATCGTTCGTGGCGTTACAGCATGTTTGTAAACGATGGAACAATCGAAAAAATGTTTATTGAACCGGAATTCTCTGATAATTGCGGAACAGACCCTTTTTCGGTGTCCGATGCAAACACCATGCTTGCGTATCTACGAGAACAAAATAAATAAATGTTGGGAGGTGCAACCTCCCAACATCACCTCGCTTTGTGCCCAGAGTCAGACTTGCACTGACCACCCTTCCCTCTTCAGGGGAATGCTCTAACTACCTGAGCTATCTGGGCAACTACACCACCGATCGCATGCTCTAACTATCTACCTGCCCCTTGGCTATCTGGGCAACTGTACCCTACCTCGGTAGGGTAAACTGCTGGAGAAGTTTCTGCAACTCGCCAATTTGATTTTGTGCGTTCGCGCCAACCCCCTGTACCTGCCCCAATGTGCCAAGAACTTCTCCAAGGATGGGTGCCAAGTATGTTGAGTAGAGCCAGAAAGGCAATACGACTAGAAGTCCGGTGTACAGAAGAAATTTAACTATGGTTCCAAGGAAGGCATTCCTGCGCATGGCGTGCAACATGCGATTGTTATCTCTTACTACTTTGTAAATATCTTGAATGTCCTTGTCTTCCATACTGGTAATACTATCACCTGAAAACGGCCACCATGAGGGCGGCCGTTTTCTGCATACAAAACAAAACCTAGCCCCTAAACTGCCATGCGTGCCAACTCATAAAGCCACCCACCAGAATCGCGAGCCATGAAGCCCATGTCGGAACATACCAACCTCCGATTGAGGCGTCCCAGCCCCAAAACACTCGCGCAAGGTGCACAAGCGCTACGAGCCCAAAAATAACCGCAGAAACCAAAAAGAACGTCTTTTTATCCATATAATGTAGCTACTTAGTAATATCATAATGATACTACGGACATTCCAGTGTCTATGGGTGACTGTGTAAAACTCAAATTCACTCCCCTCGACAGGAATCCCCCTCACCTCTCGTCCCGCTCAAGCGGGACTCGGGTTGGGCACCGCCTCGCTGTCCCGCAAGCTTGCGTGACAGGGCTCCGGCGTTCGATTCCTGCACGCGCAACGCTCAGGCGTTGCGCTCTCGTGTCGCTTCGCTCCCCTCGACAGGAATCGAACCTATATCTCTCCCTTAGGACGGGATTGCTCTATCCATTGAGCTACGAGGGGTACAGAGCTCACTGTAGCAAAAGCGTCAAAGATTCAGAAGCCCGCGAATGTGCGACTCATCAAAACCAACGGTAAGTTCCCCCCCGATATAAATCACAGGCACTCCCATCTGTCCACTTTTCTCAATCATTTCTTTTCGTTTCTCAAGATCAGTTGACACATCGTAGTCAGTAAAAGAAATGGAGTTCTCTTTAAAAAATTCCTTCGCCGCGTGGCAAAAATGACACGTGGGAGTTGAATATATAATGACCTCTTTTTGTTGATTCATATATATGTATATACCAATTAATTTTTCTATAGTGTACCATACTGCAATACGAGAACAAAAAGCGGGCATAGTTTAGTGGCAGAATGAATGCCCCGCAGGAAATTGCTTCGCACTTCCTACGGGGTAAACTTCCCAAATGTAAGCGAGTGTAGTTTAGTGGCAGAATGAATGCTTCCCAAGCATTAGATGGGGGTTCGATTCCCCCCACTCGCATCAAAATATGAGTTCCCTGCCTGCCGGCAGGCAGGGATTCTCCGTGCCCGCACAAAAGTTGACAATAATAAAATTTGGTTTATACTGCATCAAGATTAGAACTGAACCTGTGGATGTAGGAGAAAAAGGCATGCGCACTCTCGCGAATCTCGGTTCCGGCTTCTTGAACGCGATGACCGGAATCTTATTCTTGATCGTGTTTTTCACTCCAATTGGAGCAAAAGCTACAGAAGACAAAATGGCGACTTCCTACGTGAGGGCGCTTGCAAATGGTGCGCTCGACAATGCCCAACCAACAGCCAAGCGTGTTGCCTATTGGACGAAAATGATCGAAGAGAATCTCTATCTCGAGCACATCGCCGCGCTCGGCGCCACCGCTGGAGGCAGACAGTGGAAAAATCTCTCTGCAGAAAATCGAGAGATACTCAAGAAATGGCTCTTCGACATGGCGACCGACCCGCAAGAAAAATTCATGCAGCTCATCAGCAACTCGCTTATTGTGAGCGTTGAGGTCTCGCCCTGTGAGATTGTCACCCCCGTAACATGCAACAGCAGGGTCGCCTTACAGAGATTCAGTGAAAAAGATATAAAACTCACCGTGATCGTAGCGCTCGTGCACCTTGAGTTCAAGGTGGACGATATCATCTATCAAGATACCATCCATGTGCGGGACGGCATGGCGAAAGCTCTTGGAGAGGCACTCCGCAAAGGAGAAATCGCACTCAAGTAGATATTTTCCGCACACGTTTCGAGCGGCCACCCGCAGTGGCCGCTTTTCTTTTTTCAACATTTCATAGCATCATCACCACCCCACCAAATTTCCAAACCACCCCAACAGTCCTTTTGTTTTTTCTGACAGTATTTCAGAAGACGGACGGCCGACAACAATAATCAAATTCTCGCCCTCTTTGGCGAGCGAAAACTGCTCACGAAGCGCTGTTTCAAGGCCGCGAGATGTATTGAGGGTGTCAATCTGTTCCCGCACACGTTTCTCACGCGCCTCCAAATCAGACAGCGCGCCCACTGCCTCATTCCGAAGGGTACGCGATTCCCTCTCTTGCATATACACCTTCCAAACTCCCGGAATCATGAGCAGTATGGCTCCAAAAATGCACAGAAGGAGGAGACGTTTCCCAAGTAAATATAAGGGATTGTTCCTTTCATGAAACGATGTCATACAGTATAATTGTACCCCGTCAGTGAATGGTGGCGATACTTCTCACCACGGGCGGTGTATCATTGTACAAGAGCAGTTTGTGATTTTCTTGTACAGAAATTGTTCAAAATGTGAACACGCGAGAAGTGGAAATTTAATTATTACTATCTTATACTGTTCCTGTACACTGCGGTTGGTGTGGCATCACAAGCGCGAGTGTATTCATTCGCCACCATCTACTGCGGGGTGTACCTCATCGATAGTATGAGTCCCGTTAGAAGTCGCGGACGCATGCGTCAGATACATGTGAAACAAGTCGATAATTACAAACACTAACCGAGAGGATGTGGAGTGATGTGTGTTTCCGCGTCCTACTTAAAACGGGATGAGCTTCTTATTTGAAAAACGAACAAAAAAAATAATGAAAATTGTGTGGGGGGTACTCGCAATTCTCATCAGCATCAGCATGGTGCTCTTCTTCGCGCCCGGGTTGATTTAGAGAGTCGCCCTAATCCCCTCCGCGCACCACTTTCAGAAACACCTCGTGAGGTATATCTACCTTGCCACGAGCTAACATCTTTTTCTTGCCGCGCTTTTGCTTTTCCAATAGTTTCATTTTGCGCGTAATATCTCCCCCGTAGAGATACCCCGTCACATCCTTCCGCATGGCAGACACGCGACGCGATGCAAGAATACGCCCGAGCGCCTTCGCCTGTATCTTCAGTTCGAACATCTGGCGTGGCAAGAGTTTTTCAAGCTTTTCAACCATTGATTCTGCTTCGTGTTGTATGCGCCTGCGCGACACAATTCGCGTAAACGCAGGCACAGTTTCTTCTGCGACCAGAACATCCATACGAACAACGTCCGCATCCTTCATGCCGGAGAGAACATATGATAGAGACGCAAATCCAGATGACACACTCTTCAGGCGGTCAAAAAACCCGCGCATAAGCTCTCTCAAGGGCATCTCGGCGTGTATATTCAATCTGCCGTCCGAAAATGATTCCGTGTCCCCCACCACTGCTTCATGGTCATACAACAATTGTGAAATGCCACCGACATACGCGGGCGGTGTGATAATCGAAACATGTGCCCACAGTTCGCGTATGTTGGAAACCGAGCCGTCATCCGGCAGGCGCGACGGCGTATAAATTTCTTCAACCGTGCCATCTCCATAGGTTATTTCGTACACCGTGGTCGGTTGCGTGACAACGAGCGCGAGATTACATTCACGCCGTAGACGCTCAATGATAATTTCGAGATGCAACATCCCAAGAAATCCGCACCGGAATCCCTTTCCCATAACTCCCGACGACTCTTCTTCATACGAAAGTGATGAATCGGTGAGACGCAAACGCTCTAATGATTGCCTTAAGAGAGGTAAATCGTCCTGACTTTCTGGATACACACTTGCCCAAATGACGGGAGATGGGAATAAGTATCCGGAGAGCGCTTCTCCCGGACTCCGCACAGAGGTAACTGTGTCTCCAACAGATGCAATGCCTGGCTTTTTGACACCTGTCACAACATACCCAATCTCTCCCGCAAAAAGTTCAATACACGCCTGCTCGTCGGGAACGAGAATACCAACCTCAGACGCTACAAATGTCGTATCAGCTGCGATAAACCGCAGCATGTCTCCTTTTTTAATCGAACCACTAAATACACGCATATATATGATGACACCCCGATGGTCCGAATACCCGAAATCAAAGATGAGCGCCTGTACACCCTTCCCGTGAGGTGTAGGCGGAGGAATTCGAGCGACGATGGCATCTAATAGCGCGGAAACCCCCTCACCCGTTTTGCCTGAAACAGCAAGAACATCTTTCTCGTCGCACCCAAGAAGAGCCGCGAGCTCGCCGGATACTTCAGATACGCGCGCATGTGGAGCATCAATTTTTGAAACAATGGGAATGATGACGCGCTTCAAATCTCGCGCGACAGAAAGAACAGACAGTGTTTGCGCTTCAACCCCCTGCGTTGCGTCCACAAGTAAAATAACGCCCTCAACAGCAGAGAGCGCGCGAGACACTTCATATGCAAAATCAACATGTCCCGGGGTGTCAATGAGATTCAACGTATACGCCTCGCCCCGAACATTCCACCGCATACGCACTGGAGTCATTTTGATGGTAATGCCCCGTTCACGCTCAAGCTCCATATGGTCAAGCACCTGGCTTTGCATGCGACGCGGTGGAATGGTCCCCGTAAGTTCCAACATGCGGTCAGCAAGCGTCGATTTGCCATGATCTACGTGGGCAATGATACTGAAGTTACGAATGTTCATATAGTATTTCTACCCACATGTGCGATGACCTGCCCCGTAGCCAATGCGAAGCGTTGTGGTACTGAGGTGCTGAAGGTGCGTATGGTACCCATCGAGAATGTGTATCACTCTTCCGCCGAAGCGACAACACGCGCCTGTGACTGGGAAGAACCTCGATCAGTAAAACGTTCAAAAAATGTTGTCACCACTTCTGCAAACTCTCTCGTGCTAAGAAGATAATAGACGCATCCGGCACCCACAATCCCCCCCATTCCTGCCGTAAACCCGTGTGTTAACACCACAAGAAATGTCGTTGCCTGCGTGAGTGTCCCTAGAGTCGTAAGAATTCCATAACTTACAGCCCCCGCGACAAGAGCCGCGCACGCAGCTTCAGACAACGTTCTCCGTACATGGAAAAACAAACTTGAAAATCGGTGGTCAAAATCAATCGATAACAATAACGCTCCGAACACAGACACGAGTGAGTACGCGAAAGCAAGCGCTACAACAGAGCTCCCGGGGATGTCTGACACACGCAACGTGTGTTCTACAATTCGAAGCACGAGAGGAGTTTCGAGCGCGTATACAAATACGTACGATACGAGTATGGTTGAAACCGCCATCACGCTATAGCACACAAGCGGCACAACGCTACGCCCCGCCGCGTAGTACCCGCGTACCAGTAAAAGCATTATCCCCTGTGCGGCTACTGATACAGAAAGAAGAGCGAGCACAGCCGATGTTATACGCGTGTCGGTCCAATCAAACGCGCCACTTCCTAAAACCGCGCGCACAATGTGTGCACGAAGTACGATAAGGAGCGCAACGGCAGGAAGCGACCAAAACAAGACATGCCGTATGGCAGTTGCAATCTGAAGCACAAATTCATCATGTGCTCCGCGTGAAAATGCTAACGCAAGCGTTGGAAACGTGGCAACAGAATATGACGCGCCGATTATTGCAAGCGGAACACTGTACAAATTGTATGCAAACATGAAAGAGGCAATCGAACCGACAGAGAGAGTGCCGGCTATGACCGTAAGACCCAAAAAGGTAAATTGATTCATTGCGAGGGCAAGAGAGCGAGGAAGAGATGCGCGTGCCGTTTCAAACAATTCTCGCCACTTTACAAACGAGTACGAAGAGAAAAATCCATCTTGAAATACAGATGGCATAAGAATCAGGGCGTGAAGGAATGCACCAAGAACTACTCCCCACGCAAGCCCCGACAGTCCGAATAGTGGGTACAAAACCAAAACGCCAACAATAATACCGACGTTATATACAATTGGAGAAAGTGCGTAGAGCGCGAAACGCCGCTTAAGCTGAATGACCGCGGCAAAAATGTTTGAAAATCCGAGGAGAATCGGTTGTAACAAAATAATCCGCGTAAGCAGAATCGTCTCTTCCATGTATCCACCCTGAACAAAGTGTGGAAATAGCGCCGTCAGTACGTATGGAGATAAAAATGCCGCGCCTATCGAAACACACACGGCCAGCACGGAAAAACCGACAAACACGGTATCAATGTATGCGCGTTGAGCCTGCTCTTCTCGCCGCGTCAATTCCGGAAGTATCACATACACAGAAACAAGCGCCGTTGTGGCAACAAAAATAATATCTGGAATACGAAAGGCGGCGTAGTACATATCAAGCTCAATTCCGGCTCCAAATGTATGCGCAAACAAACGATCTCGCAAAAGCGCCAAGAGAGAAGAAACGATCGCGGCAAGAGCAAGAATGTATGCCGCCCTGTGCACATTTTGCACTTCGGATGAGAAGATCCGCAAAGCACGCATCATATGATATCTATCGCGTGCGCTTCCGAAGTGGGTCGAAACCGTCCCGTATATTCTTGAGCGCCTGCGAGGAAACCTCTTGTGTCGGATCGAGCGAAGAAAGTGCTGTGAAAGCAGTTATTGCCTTCTCCTTCTCCCCCGCCTCAAAGTAGGAAAGCCCAAGTACAAAGAGGGCATCTGCATAATTGGTCTGTAGCGCGAGAGCTCGTGTGAGTGCCTCAATCGCGCCCCCCCACTCTTTGTTTCCATACAAAACAGCCCCGAGGTTATACCACGAGAGAGCGTCTTCTGGTGTAAGTTCAACCACGGCCAGAGCCGATTCACGTGCTGTATCAAAATTTCCCTCTCCGGCATCAATGCGCGAAAGTAAAAAGTACGCCACAGAGAGGTTGGGCTTAAGCAACAGTGCCTCAAAGAGAAGTTTTCGAGCAGCGTCCATATTCCCAAGAACAATCTCCAGTTGCGCCAGACCGACAATGGGGAGCGGACTCGTGGGGTTCACGGCACGCGCACGCGCGTACGCCTCCCTTGCCTGTGTTTCTGCTCCCTCAATTTTTGAACCAGCTAGTTCCCCATACAATCGAGCGAGTAAAAGCCAATTCTGGTAATTATTATTCTCCGCAGACACGGCAGAGAGACCGCGCCCGATTGTTTGAGAAAGAACATTCTGTAATTGCTGTTGCTTTTCTTCCGTCTCTGCTCCGCGAGATGCCAAGGCGCGTAATTCTATAAAACCAAGCTCCACGGCCGCACGGTGAGCCCTATCGTTGTTTGGAAATAGTACACTTGCCCACTGCACGTACGACGCGGCAACAGCGGTATCTCCGGTTTTTGCGAGCGCGCGCTCACCTCGGCTTAAAAGTATGTCGGAAACAAGAAAGCGAAGTGATTGGATGCTTAAAAACAAAACGGATAGTGAAACGACGCACAGCACCGCTAGAGTTATGCCACCGCGAATAGACACCACGTCAATTGAGAGGTGCCATGGAGAGCTGTCACGGGAGTGATGCGCTAAAAGAATTGCATACAGTAAAAATGTGAACAGTGAAAGCGCAACGCCGGGCGTATACAAAATCTGAAACACGGTAAGAAACAGGGTGCCAATGAAAAGAATCGCCAGTAACGGATCCTCTCGTATAGAACGACCTCTATATGCAATAGCACACAGAGCAAAAATAATTACAATCCACGCAAGGGCGCCGAACAATCCCACGGTTACTACGGATGTGGGAACGGTGCCAATGCCCGCGTAAAAATCAGTACCCCAAAAATTAGTTATATTGACTTCTTTTGGTTTATATAAACTCCACTCGCGCACAAATGTGTTCGGCCCAGTACCAAACCATAATCCCTTCCCGGACAATGCTTTCTCGCCGACGGCGAATGTCCCTTGCCACGACGGGCGCACTTCGACATGAACAACGCGCGCTGATTCCGGAAGCCATGTTTGAACCGAGCCCCCCGCATAACCAAATCCAATCGCAACGAGTGCGATGCATAAATACACATACGTCCGAAGACATAGAGCTCGCCACGACTCTTGCTTCCAATAGGAAACCGCGAGATACACCGCATACGCTGCAAATAATCCCGCTACCCCAAACCACACATCCGACAAGTTAACGACAATAAGCAATACCCCTGCAAGAAACGCCAATCCGTATAAAATGACGGACATAGAACGTCCTTTCGTTATAGTCCGGGCGATAAGCATTGAAAGAAACATGAGGAGTGCCAGTGTTATGCCAAGATCATGCCAACTCCCAGCGCTACTCGTAGCAACACCCGTCAGTGCGCCATTAAAATCAAACCATCCGGAAGATACAAACAGTCGCGCGCCCTGTAAGAACAGCAATATACTCCCGCCGACAAGAAACGCGCGAAGCAATGAAACTACGGAATGTGTACTATACAAAGAAGCAACAATAAGAAATATTCCATAAAAAATAGCAACGGAAGAAACCGTATCCACGCTCGCGCCGTTACCGACGTAAGAATTCCACGAAGCGCCAGAAACAAAAGCTGATGTTGCGTATGCAATAGGTAAAAGCGCAACGGCAATCGGTAGCGCGTGTTTGGGAATGCGAATAAACCCCTCTGCGACAGAAGCGAGCACCCACACAATAACCAAAACAACAAATGAGATACCAATCAGAAGTCCCTTTGATTGTGTGACGGTTATCCAGTCAACAGGAATAACTGCAACTGGAAGTAGTGCAAGAAGTATGACCGATACCCACCTCCCAACCTTGAAACATAGTGCGTGCAAGTTTTGCATATGCTTTAAAAGTATACCACAGGTGTGTATTTTCAAACGAAACCGCCAGCTTTTTCAGGTCGCTCCAGCAACTGCGCCTATGTGGAGTACCACATAGGTTTGTTTGCTCAAAAGCAAACGAGCAAAGCTTGTTTGCTTTGCTCGCTGCACTGCGCCTATACTCACTTCGTTCGTTCAGACTTGCTCATTCGGAAGCGAAAAAGCGAAGCTTTTTCGCTTCGCTCATTTCGCTGCGCCTGTAAGCCGGATTCTGTTCCCGCAATCGCGGGAGGCAACCATTTATCTGGGATTGTCGTTACCGACAACCTCAAGCGGCACTCTCGCCACCACGCGTGGTGTTGACGAGCACGACCTTGCATGTAGGTAGGAATTTTGCCGTTTCATTCCAATAGTTACCTATCGGATTCGCCCCAGTGAAATACTTATGTAGGATTTCAAGGGGCGGTACTCAGCTCTCGCTTCGCACCGTTTCTGCTCGCATCCCTATGCTTGCGCACGACGGGTGTTACCCGCTACCCTGCTGTCCCGCCAAGGCGGGACACATGTCCGGACTTTCCTATAGACATTTTTCAACATCCATCAATTGCCCGGCGCAGACTTACATTATACCACACATACATTAAAATTCCACCACACCCCCAACGGAAACGTCGTGCTCCTTCGCCCACCCCGCCCTCAGTTCAAGCACATACCGCGCGATATCTTGCGGAGCAAATGAATATTCAGGATATGTTTCCGGCGCAACCTCATGTTGAATATCAACCACCTTTCCCTCTTTTGAAATCCACACAATATCGATTGGAAACTTCATGTCCTTCATCCAAAATGAATGACGAGCGTCATTTGGAAACACAAACAACATTCCTGTATCCTCTTCTAAACTGTCGCGTAGAGAAAGCCCGCGCTCGCGCGCTCGTGGAGTATCCCGTACTTCTGCGACAATGTGTTCTCCACCAAGCGTGAGTGTTGTTTTCGTGCGCCACCACTCTCCGAACAAAAATACTGAAAAATTGCCCGCAACCGCGTAGGAAATAAGAAACACAATTCCTACAATCAGCGCTACCCTAGTCCACGAACGACGCATGAAAAATTAAAAGAAGAGTACGAACGCCATAACAATAATTGCCACTAACCAATACAGCGCGTTGATGAGATATAGATACATCGATTTTTGTTCCCACAGCACAGCCCCGAGTAACACGGGAGCTACAAACCCAATCCATACCCACACGCTAAGCATCACGGCATCCGCCATTGTAATAACGCCAAGCGCGCCGCCAAAATAGCTGAGCACATACGCCATGACCATTCCCGCGACAAGCCCTCCGGCAAGCGCATACGGCACGCGACGCTTCCCCCGCTCCACCATCTCCGGCGTTACTCCGGCCATTCGCATCCAGGACGCCCCGAATACGCGCGGGTGATACCACGCAAATCCGATACACATGTTCGCGACACTCGCGACAAGAATTTTAACAACAAAAAAAACATCAATCATATCCATGAGAACAGGCGAGACGCTATCGCCGTAATGAATGCGGTAAAATCGTACGACCAAAAACCGCGCGGAAATAGCGGACGCGTATCAGATAAAAATCTTGAGAGCGCATACCCGCCGCCACTTTCACAAGCGCCACTGTGCATGAGCTCTGCGCCATCCGCCTCCATGTCGCATGTGTTATCGTATGTCTGATAAAATTCGCACACATTTTCTACACACAGTTCCCTAAATCCACATACGGGAACATTTTCTATACACATTTCTGCCCATGTGAATGATGGAGTAAGCGCAAAAAGAACGACGAGTGTAGCCACGAAACGCATACTTCAATAATACAAGTAACAGCGTGGCGTGCAATCCTGTCGCGTGGGAAAACCAGGCACTCGACTACTTTGTGTACGTATCCATGTATCGCGTATACCAATTCGACGGAGCGCCGAGAAGAGAGGACGCGATCTCGAGGCACACACCCGCTGTTTTCCCTCGCACATCTTTATTGGGTGTCATCTCTGCGATATCAACGCCAACAACATTACCCGAGTCTCCGATGTATTTTGCTAAGTGCGCAATTTCCCGATAGGTAAGCCCGCCATGGCTTGCCATGGCGGACGCAGGCGCATCGTTTTTTTCTATCGCGTCCACATCGATACTTACCCACAGATATTTCGTGTGCCCGACAAGACGCTTGACGTGCGAAGTGGCATACGACATTCCATGCGTCACCATATCCCCCATTGTCACCACACTAAGCGAGTTTTTTTGTATGAGTTGTATTTCTGCCTCATCCGCATCCTTCAGTCCGATGTGAAGCGCGTTCTTTTTGTTGAGTTTTCGCGGAACAAGGGCATGTGAAATTTTTTTGTCCAAACCAAGAAGCGAGGCAAACACCATTCCCCGCATATCTTTCGTAAGTGAAATCGCGTGCGTATTTAAGTCCCCATGTGCGTCTACCCAAATCAATCCAAGGTCATCCCCAAACACTTCGAGCGCTCCACCTATGGTGCCAAGAGAGATGGTGTGCGTACCGCCAAGGGCAACGCACTTTCTGCCGAGCTTTAATTCGCGCGCCACTGCCCCCCGCGCCGACAATGTCATGGGAGACATTTTTTGTGTCGTAATGGCTGGGCATTGTTTTACCGAAAACCCAGCGCGTGCGAACTCGCGCGCAAACCCGCGTCTCAAAAGATACTTCGGGGTATCCACCGCCCCCCCCGTCTCCCCAACGCCATCCCCAAATGGAATGGGAATAATAGTGACGGAAACAGCGCGTGCTTTTTTTGTCGTGAGATGCGTGGCGGTTTCTTTTTTCATAGACAACAAATTGTATCACCTCCGTGGAAATGTTTTTGAAAATCAATCGCAAAATTGTATAGTATACTGTTCTTGTGACATCGAGTCGTAAAATTTTTATACTGGTCGGACATTCTTACCTCCAAGGATTCACCGCGGAACTTGCGGATGCATATGAAACCGCGGCTCGTGCCGCGCTTCACACCGTCAAACGCCTTAACCTCAGCGAATTGCGATTCGACCCGATCTTACACAAGGGATACAACGAAATCCAACCCCTAGAGCCAGACCTTCTCGCTGTGCAGGAGAATATACGTTCTGCAGACCATGTGGTGATTCTATACCCTAACTGGTGGACGAGTATGCCCGCACTTCTAAAGGGCATGTTTGATCGCATGTGGCTCCCCGGTTTTGCTTTTTCATTTGATAAAAAAACTCACGCTGTCATAGAACTGTTGAAAGGAAAAACGGCGCGCGTCATTATCGTTGATGGCGCACACAGTCCCTTCATGACTCGATTGAAATATGGCGACTATACGAATGAGATATCACGCGGCATACTCGGATTTTCTGGTATGAAAGTACACGTAACAACAATGGGGCCGTGCGAACATCCAGACACGGCACAACATGACGCGTGGGTAGCGCAGGTACGAGAACTGGGAATCCAAGGCATATGACTTTCTACGAGCTTCTAGTAATCATGCATATCGTTGGAACTGTCCTTGGCGTCGGCGCGGCGACATTCGCCGAAATATATTACACGCGCTTCAACAGCGACGACATCGTCAACGATGATGAGCGAAAAGTACTCTCAATAACCTACACTGTCATGCGGACGGGACTCTTTCTCCTCGTCATTTCTGGCTTTTCATTTTTGCTCTATTTCCGCCTTACGGAACATGTGGAAACTCTCACCAGCCCTTCATTTTGGGCTAAAATGACTGTCGTTGCGGTTCTTGTTGGAAACGCACTTCTTCTACAGACACGCATACTACCGTTTGCGATTGGAGCTGCAGTGTCGCTCACATCATGGTACGTCGCGCTCATTCTGGGCATCATTGGTACAACCAGTGCCACCTATGTTGAAATACTCGTATACTATGTGATTGCTATTGTACTTGTCGGCTTCTCTTTGCGATTCATCCGCGCCCGCATACACGCGCCAAAAAAGATATGACAACAACTCTCGCCGCTCTACTTATCATCCATGTCTTGAGCGGCGTTGTTGCGATAGGCATGCACAATGTCGTCCTTATGCACCTTCTCAAGAAGGCTCCGAATTACGTGTTCGTGTCGCGCGTTGCGTGGTCGGCCGTAGCACTGTTCTTTCTCTCGTGGACCACTTCAGCTTACTATTACGTTACTTATTACGGCTCCGCGGTTAAACCACGCATTCTTGCGGGCGCTACGCCTGTCGCGCATACGTTTTTTATGGAGACGAAGGAGCACATTTTTCTTTTACTGCCGTTCGTGGCCATCTCAATTGCGCTCGCTACAACATACCTGCGCGCGAACGCAGATGGCAGACTCCGAAAAAGCACGGCATTTTTAACATTCATCGCACTCACAATCGGTATAACGGTGGCAGCGTCAGGTATTCTTGTTTCCGGCTCTATATGATGTACGAAAAACTTGCGCCATGGGTCCGTTCAGTCGCGCTTGCGACAGCCAGCACATCAATTATGCTCGCCGTACTCATTATCAGTGCAGAAGAAATTCCCGCTCTTAAAAGTTGGCTCAAAGAAACATTCTATCACCACTGGCTTGGTAAAAGTGTTTTGGCACTCGGATTATTCCCCATCGTTGGCATAACATTCCGATTGAAACGTGATGCGTTACAGCTTTCCACAAGTATCATAATCGAAGCAATCGTTGTTATTGTATCTGTGTGCAGTATTGCTGGATTTTTTCTGCTTCATATACTGAAAATCGTATAGGGAAAAGGTTCCTGACACCTTATTCTTGCCTTATTCCACTGGCGGAGGGTGAGAGATTCGAACTCTCGGTGCCTTTCGGCACACACGCTTTCCAAGCGTGCGCACTAGACCGCTATGCGAACCCTCCAGATCGACTTGTTATACCATGCACTTCTCTACATCCGCATCCCCGTGAGCGCTGTAATTCTTTCTTCAACAGGTGGATGCGTAGAGAATAATTTTGCAAAAAAGGGCCCCGCCTCATGCGCGCCAAACGGATTAGAAATGAATAGATGCGCCGTTGCATGATTTGCGTGTCGCATGGGTGCCTCGTATGAAGCAATTTTCTTGAGAGCGGACGCAAGCCCGTCTGGATACCGCGTAAGAAGAGCGCCAGACGCGTCCGCAAGAAATTCTCGCTTGCGTGAAATAGAAAGCTGAATCAGCTTTGCCGCAAATGGCGCCAAAAGAATTGCAACAATCCCCGCAATGAGGACGACAGGATTCCTCATCTCCCTGTCACCTCCCCCATGAAAACTCATGCGAAGAAATATGTCTGCAATAATCGCCACGAATCCGGCAAGTACCACGGCGACGGTCATAACGAGAATATCCCTGTTTCCGATATGCGAGAGTTCGTGCGCGATCACTCCTTCAAGTTCGCTTTTCTCAAGCCGCGCAAGGAGTCCCGTAGTCACCGCAACAACGGCATGCTTCGCATCACGGCCAGCGGCGAATGCGTTTGGCGCCGAGTCCTCTATGACATACACCCTCGGCTTTGGAAGTCCGGCGGTAATTGCGAGATTTTCTACTGTGCGGTGGAGCTCTAGATACTTCACCCCGTCCGCCTCATGTGCTCTCGTTGCGGAAAGCGCGATTTTGTCTGAAAACCAATACGCGGTGATGTTCATACCGAAAGAAAAAATGACGGCCATATAGAGAATCCACGACTCTCCCATATACCACGAAATAAAATATCCAAGCCCTATAATGAACACCAAAAATCCAACCATGAGCAACCATGTTCTCCTAATATTCTTGCCCCGTTCATTGTAGATATTCATCCCGTTTAGAAGTAGGACGCGGAAAAACTTAAATTTCCACACCCCCACTCGATTAGTGTATAACACAAAACTTATGTGTATACACCCCCTCTCGCATGCGTCCGCGACTTCTAACGGGATTCATACAATTACGAATTTGAATTAATTTTTTGAATCTCTTGTTTAACTTCATGAGACGAGAGCGATCTCATACCCTGTGTTGCTGGAGTATATGCATTAATTTCCAGATGCACATGACTGGCGCTACGATTTTGAAAAGCGTTGATGCCAGTTCTCCCAACGGTTCCTATGGAATGCCCCGCCCCTATCACCTCTCCGGTACGTATAGAAACCCTATCGAGATGAGCATACCGATAAAACTGTTTGGAATCCTGATTAAAAACGATAGCTGTGTTTCCACCCCTTGGAGAAGTTCCAAGATACGGATTCTTTTCGGTCCAACCGGATTCCGCCAAAACAACGACACCCCTTCGAACAGAGGCGATTTTAGTTCCCTCTCGCGCAAAAATATCCACTGCATCAGGATGATTGTCCCCTCGTCCAAAATCTAACTTCGGAAATGGGAGCGAGCGCTTCTCTTCGGATCGCTCGCCAAATGCTCTATACGCCTCTTTTGAAAGAGCTTCCACATAGCGCCGCCGAACATCTGTGGTGATATGGGGGACAATGCCGCGCACGATTTCATGTGATTCATCAGGCGTATCACTTGATTTTAAAATAGACGCAAGGAATCTGTCGGAATAATACAGGGCAGACACAAGATGTGTGCTTTTGAGAACATCGAGTGGGTCTTTTGAAGACAGGAGGATGCGCGCATGTTCTATCTCTGCATGTACCCGATCAATGCTCGTAGGAATTTTCTCTGGACTGAGCGTCGGAGTTTTTTTTGGAAAATCGGTCTTGGTTTCCTTTGGCGAAAACGCCCTATGTGCGATAACGCCACCGAGAGTCGCTCCCGCCACAGCAGAAACTCCTATGAGAAGTGTGCGACGAGAAATACCCGTCTTTTTGTTTTCTCTTCCTAATACGTCTCTATTCTTCTCCACACAATTAAAACTTGACTGCAACTGGTTCTTTTGCGGCCACCTCACCCTCTCCAAGTTGAAAAAATTCTCTCGATGTGAACTTACATATGTTTCCTATGAGATTGGATGGGAATTGTTCCAGCGCATTTTGTAAGTCCTGTACAACAGAGTTATAGAACCTGCGCGCGGCTTGTATTTTGTTTTCAGTATCCGACAGTTCCCTCTGAAGCTCTATAAAATTTGTGTTTGCTTTTAGGTCTGGATAACTTTCCGCAACCGCAAAAAGTGACTTCAGAGCACCCGTCAACATATTTTCTGCTTGCGTGTGCTCACCCACAGTCGAGGCACCCATCGCCTTCACTCTCGCCTCCGTCACCTTTTGAAATGTCCCCTGTTCGTGTTGCATGTATCCCTTAACGGTCGCAATCAGGTTCGGAATCAAGTCATATCTGCGTTTCAACTGCACATCAATATCAGACCATGCTTCCTCTCCACGGTTCGTCAAAGTAACAAAGCGGTTGTACGCCCACACCGCCCACAAAAACGCAAAAACCAAAACCCCAAGAATACTGTATAGAATAGTCATAATGAAAGTGAGTATAGCACATATTCTTGTGTTTCGTCTACGGTATTTGCAAAAGAAAATTTCCGTGTTATAAATGAGGTAGGAACCCAACAACTACTGGAGAACGCCATTGACTCATGTTGTAGACACGGTGGCACTTCGAGCGAAGTTTGCCGAATTGAATATGCCGGGCGCAGGTGACCTTGTTCGCCGACTGGAAAGTCTACGAGATCTCGGTATTGAACCAAATGTAATCCCGTCGGACGATGTGGTACCGCCACAATTCTGGGACAAGCGCATATTGACGCCTGCTGACATGGACGCCATGGAATCCGATATGCGAAGTGTGCGGATCGGAAGAGACGACGGTTCTGTAACGCCACTGGAGTGGCTGGAACAAGTGGCCTTCCACGCAAAAGAAATACGTGCTCAGGAACCTGGCGGACTCGCAATGTATGACCAAATTTTAGGAGGGCTCGCCGAGGATCCGAATCTTGGCATTCCACTCATAGAAGACGCCACGCACGAACTCGGAACAGAGGAACATGAGAAAGACCTCCTGTTCGGCGGATGCTAACGAAAACCGTCCTATGAGATTGAGCTCACAAAGCTCGCTATCTCACAGGGCGGCCTTCTTCCACGCACCAGAGGACCACCAGTGTACACACAAATGAACTGGTCCTCGGTGCGGGATTCCGCACCACGGACAAGTATTTAGGTTTTGCTGTAAACTCTAAAACACCACGGACTCGCCCGTGGTGCTTCATTTTTCATCACCCCTTATTTACATCATGTCTTCCCCTCCCTGCATTGGAAGTGCCGGCTTTTTTTCTTCCGGCTCTTCCGCAACTGCCGCCTCTGTCGTAAGCAGAACTGCCGCCGCAGATGCCGCATGCTCAACACAGCTTCGGGTAACTTTCACAGGGTCAATGATACCCGCTTCATACATGTCTACTATATGAGCGTCCACCCCTTCGCCAGCCGCATCAAACCCCCATCCACTTCCTTTTGAAACAACGTCACGCAGAATCACCGGCCCGTCTTCCCTACCCGCGTTGTGGGCAATCTGAAGAAGCGGCGCGGACAATGCAGACACAAGAATCCTGTAGCCGATAGTAAATTCGTCGTGCGCTTTTTCGTCTACCCTTTTGGCAAGTTTGTCCGCAACTTTGGCAAGTGCCGCGCCCCCTCCAGGCACGATACCCTCGGCAAGCGCCGCCTTTGTGGCGTTCACAGCATCCTCCACTTTATCTTTCAGATATTTCATTTCTGTTTCCGTCGCCGCCCCAACACGAATCACCGCAACGCCGCCAGAAAGTTTCGCGACCCGCTCTTCAAGTTTTTCTTTGTCGAATTTTGAATCAGTGTTTTCAATTTGTTTTCGCAATTGTGAAATGCGCGCATCAATATCCGCTTTCTTGCCCTTCCCGCCAACAATGACCGTGGAATCTTTTCCGGCAACAATACGCTGTGCGCGGCCCAACACGGACAGATCGGCTTTTTCAAGCTTCACCCCCATGTCCTCGGACACGACAGAAGCACCGACGGTCGCCGCAATATCCGCGAGCATTTCTTTCTTGCGGTCGCCATACCCGGGCGCCTTCACCGCAAGCACAAAGAATGTGCCGCGTAATTTGTTGACAACAAATGTCGCGAGCGCCTCACCATCCACATCGTCCGCAATAATGCACAAATCTTTCTTTCCGACAGCTGCCATTTTTTCAAGAAGCGGAAGGATGTCTTTAATGATCGATATTTTTCTGTCGGTAATAAGAACAGATGCATCTTTCATTTCAGCTTCCATGCGTTCCGCGTTAGTCACCATATACGGACTCACATATCCCTTATCAAATTCCATACCTTCCACAAAATCGGACTCAATGCCAATTGACTGCGATTCCTCAACGGTCACGACTCCGTCCTTGCCGACTTTTTCCACCGTGTCCGCAATCGTACGACCCAAATCTTCTGATTCAGCGGCAATGGTCGCAACTTGGCGTATGTCACTCTTGCCCTTCACGTCGCGGGAAATTTTTCGAAGCTCATCAACGGCATCTTTCGCCGCCGCCTCAATGCCCTTGCGCACGCGCATGGCGTTTGCGCCAAGCGCTGTGCGCTTTAGCCCCTCATGCACAATTGCCTGCATCAATACAACTGCGGTTGTAGTACCATCCCCCACCTTGTCATTCGTTTTTGTGGCAACCTCTTTTGCAATCGAGGCGCCCATGTTTTCAAACTTATCTTTAAGTGTGATTTCTTTTGCAATCGAAACGCCGTCATTCGTAATGACAGGAGAACCCCACGCGCGATCGAGCGCGACGTTTCTTCCTCGGGGCCCAAGTGTGATTCTGACGGCGCCCGCCACAATATCAATACCGCGCTTCAAGGCACCGCGCGCCTCTTGGTCAAAGATTACTTTTTTTGCTGACATAATTTTAATTAGTTAGTGATAAGGGCATTACTTAATAACAGCAAGAATGTTTGATTCGGACACAACATAATATTCTTCATCGTTGATTTTCACTTCATCATATCCATACTTAGAAAACATCACCCGATCACCCACCTTTACCGACATGGGAATAAGTGTGTTGTTCTCGCTTCGCTTACCCATCCCCACCGCAACAACAATTCCATGCTCTGGCTTTTCCTTCGCGGTGTCAGGAATAATAATGCCCCCCGGAGACTTCTTGTCTTTCGCTTCCTCCGGCTTAACCAAAACCCTATCTCCAAGTGGACGAAAATTAACTTTTGCTGTTGTTTTTACCATGTTATTTTGGCTTAAAATAATAATAAAAGGTTACTCTTGAATACGACACCTCGTAGCGTGAACACTATAAACGCACTGCGATTTCGAGTCAAATGTTTTGACAGAAAGACCATATCATGATATTCTAAAAATAGCAACATATTCGGGGAGACCGGGGAATGAATCCTACAAACAACAACCATAAACCATCCTCTTGGCATAGAAATAGAATATTGGAGCTCGTTTCAGTCGGCACGTTTATTGCGGTGCTCATGGGGGGGTTGGGAATACTAGGAACCATACTCTCGATTGAAACGTCGAGGGTGATTGCCATACAACACATCGCGTCCACCATGCACCTATCGCTATGGGCCGTGTGGGGACTCTTCGCGATATGCGTTGGTCTTTACGCGAGTGTCATCTGGGAAGTACGAAAAATCTTACGCAAATCTCCCTGATTCTTCGCTACAATTGGCGCGCCTCTTGGCGCGCCATACTTTTTTGCCCCGCAAAACAAACCGAAAAAAAACATTGGTGCGAAAAATACTTGTCGCCGCACAAAACAGGTATATAACGCAAAGCTTGCATATAAAACCCACTATGCTATACTTGTGAGCACTTAGTGATATGGAACTCCTGAACTCTTTTCTGCCCTATGTGCAGATTATACTCTCAGTACTTTTGATTGGGGCCGTCGTTCTTCAAAGAACAGGCGCCTCTTTGGGTGGCGCATTTGGGGCAGACAACTTTAGTTCTGGATTTCACACGCGTCGCGGCCTAGAAAAGACACTATTTTATGCTACTATTATTCTTGGTATTCTTTTCGCCCTCTCGGCACTCATAACTTTACTCATATAATATCCCCGTGCGACCTTCTAGAGTAGAGGGTCAGACACACATGCACTTTGTTGTGCACCCCCACACGCGATGTATCCAGAAAAAACAAGAATGAAAGAATCGGAACCTGAACCCGTGCCACCAAAACATGACGTGGCTTCTTTTGTACGCTCGCTGTTCAGGTGGCGTCGCATACCATACATGCACATTTTGGAGCGCTTGCTCGTCTCGTTGAGACCGAGCGAACGTTTGCTGTTATATGTCCTTTCACTTGTCTTACTCACAAGCGTTCTTCTCCTCGTTGTCGGAATCAGTCGAGAGGCCTCTGTTGTTGTACCCTCCCGCGGAGGAAACATAACTGAAGGACTCGTGGGTGCGGTACGTTCTATAAATCCCATCCTCGCAGTATCTCAAACAGATAACGACCTCACTGAGTTAGTGTTTTCCGGGCTCACAAAAGCACTTCCAGATGGAACTATCGTGCCAGACATAGCGCATTCGTATGAAATTTCGCCAGACGGCACCGTATACACATTCACCCTCAAGGACAATCTCACCTTTCACGATGGAGAGCCCCTGCGCGCAAATGACATCGTATTTACAATTCAAATGGCACAACATCCAGACATAAAAAGTCCGCGACGCGCGGACTGGGAAGGAGTAGCTGTCGCAAGTCCTGACGAAAAAACAATTATCTTCACCCTGCCACATCCATATGCGCCATTTTTGGAAAATACAACACTCGGCATTCTCCCCCGCCACGCATGGCAAGATATTTCGGCAACAGAATTTCCTTTTTCTCCCCTCAATACACACCCGATAGGCTCCGGTGCTTTTGCCATCAAAAATCAAAACACGGATCGGGCTGGCTCCATCACAGAGATAACTCTCACACCATTTAAAAAATACGCACTGGGACAACCACACCTTAAACACATATGGATAAAAATATTTTCTAACGAGGAGGCACTGAAAACGGCGTTTCGCACTGGTCGCATTGATACATTTGTAAGCACCTCGCCCCCGTTGCAAGAAAAAAAACGAGCATACATATCCACCACGCTACCGCGCGTTTTTGGAATCTTTTTTAATCAAAATCACGCCCCATCTCTTGCAGACCCCTCGGTGCGCGCAGCCCTCGAAAGTGCAATTGACAAAGAATCAATCGTGCGAGACATCCTCCATGGAAGCGGGGTGGTTATCGAAAGCCCCATCCCGCCCGGGGTACTCTCTGGTGAGGAAAAAGTAGAAAGTATCAACTCTGCGACAGAAGAAAACAGTACCGCATGGATAGATGAGGCTCACGAACTTCTAAAAAAGGGTGGATGGAGCATGGACACGACAACTGGCATATGGGCCAAAAAGAAAAAACCTCTCGCGTTTACTCTTGCAACCTCGGACGCGCCAGAATTGGTCGCTACGGCAGAACATATCGCCCAGCGTTGGCAAACGATTGGGGTTGACGTGCGCGTACAGGTGTACACACTGCCCGAATTAAACACAGCAGTGTTGCGTCCGCGCTCCTACGACGCGCTCCTGTTTGGAGAAGTTATAGGAAGGACACTCGATTTGTTTTCCTTCTGGCATTCGAGCCAGCGCAACGATCCGGGTCTGAATTTGGCACTGTACACAAACTCAAAAGCAGACGCACTGCTGGCGGAAGCGCGCGCAACAACCAACAAAAAAGAACGCGAGGCGCTCTACAAATCTTTCGCTGAAATTATTAAAAAAGACCGGCCGGCCATATTCCTGTATGCGCCGAAATTCACATACGTTACACCGATGTGGCTAAAAGGTGTCACCCTAGGTGCTCTCACGACCCCATCAGAAAGGTTCGCGGAAGCACACTCATGGTACGTCGACACCGAACGCGTATGGAATATGTTCGTACATGAAACATATGTGCCCCGCATAGAGTAAACACACGACACTCATGATTGAACCTATTCAACATACTACAAAAAATACAGGCGCCCCTTCGCCCGTAAAAGAAAACCACCCGCGAAGATGGGGTTCTACCAACGCTCCTTCGCACGCACCACGACGCAAACACACACGCTCCTTCGGCGGAGGACAACGTCCCCCGCGAGGACGGGGCAAAGTGCACCTTTCACACCAAAAATCAAGTGAGAAACGAGACCACGCCAGCCCAATCCCTCCGCCAAAACATGACACCGTGCGTATTATTCCGCTTGGCGGAGTTGAAGAAGTTGGTCGCAACATGACGGCAATTGAGGTGGGTGACGACATTTTCGTACTCGACTGCGGATTCCAATTTAAAGAAGATGAGACTCCGGGCATAGATTATATTCTGCCGAACTCGCGATACTTGGAAGAACGCCGAGATAAAATACGCGCCGTTCTTATTTCACACGGACACCTTGATCACATCGGAGGCATTCCCTATATCTTAGACCGCATCGGGAACCCGCCGATTTACACACGCCGCCTAACTTCAAAAATGATTCAGCGGCGCCAAGAAGAATTCGCCGGAACATCCCCAGTCACCATTCGTGAGGTAGAAAAAGCAGAGTCAATTCAAATCGGAAGCCACACAATCAGCTTCTTTGATGTCACACACACCATCCCCGAGTCCATGGGTATCATCATAGAAACCGCTTGGGGCGACATCGTCTTCACGGGAGACATAAAATTAAACCACATTGACGGCAAACCGCTTCCAGAAGAGTTCGAAAAATTCAGCGTCTTCAAAGACAGAAAAGTGCTGTGTCTTCTTATGGATTCCACAAACGTGTGGCAACCGGGGTTTTCCATACCCGAGCAAAATGTGTACCACACACTGGAACAAATCGTCCAGAACGCAAAAGATCGCATCATTATTGCGATGTTTGCTTCTCATTTAGAGCGATTAATGCGCGTCGTTCACTTTGCGGAAAAATATGGAAAAAAAGTAATCGTTGACGGCAGGTCAATGCGCACAAACATAGAAATCGCCCGTGAATTGGGACTGGTGAAATATAGAGACGACACCGTCGTCGCTGTTGAACACATGATGGATTACCCTCCAGAAAAGCTTGTGATACTGGCAACGGGCGCTCAGGGAGACGAATTCGCATCCCTTGCGCGCATTGGAAACAAAACTCACAAATACATACGCCTCACACCAAAAGATACGATTGTTCTCTCGTCTTCAGTTATTCCCGGCAACGAACGACCAGTACAAAAATTGAAAGACAACCTATCACGACAGGGAGCGCACATCATTACCTACCACGCCTCCGACGTTCATGCGTCTGGTCATGCAAACCGCGAAGAGGCGGCGTGGATGCATAAGCAAATCAACTCAAAATTCTTTATCCCCGTACACGGCTACCACTACATGCTCCGTGTACACGCCGACCTCGCGGAAGAATTGGGAACACCAAAAGAAAATGTCGTCATACCAGACAATGGAATGGTTATTGAAATACAGGACGGCGGAAAACGAATCGTGAAAACCCCATACAAAGCACCATCTGAATTGCGTGTCGTTGAGGGACATGTGGTTTCAGAGTTGTCCGATGTTTTAATGCGCGACAGAAAATCGCTTGGACAAGAGGGCTTCTGTGTTGTTGTTGCAACGGTAGAACGCCGAAGTGGAAAACTTCACAAATCACCAGACATCATATCGCGCGGGTTCGTGTACCTGCGAGACAACAAAGAACTTATGGACCAAACACGGCTCATTATCCGCAAAAGTGTTGAGGGGTCGTTCAGGAATCCGCGCGCCGCGGACCTAGACATCGCGCGTGAAGACCTCGCGGACTCCGTCTCCCGATTCTTATTGCAAAAAACAATGAAACGTCCGATTGTAATTCCCGTTATTGTTTCGATTTAAAATCTCGCGGAGGGGAACCCTTTAGCTTCCTCATCACTTGAGTTATTGGATGATTTTGAATCGATTCAACTGATCCCCAAGCCCACCAACCCTCTTTATACTCCTTGTAAATTGTTGAGAGTGAGGTAATTCTAAATGGATACAGATTTGCGCCAACTTTTTCAAAGCAAACGAAACGCCCCCCCTCATCTAAACCCGCGAGAAACGAATGATACGGCCCCGCGAAAGGGGCAGGTGACATTTTGCATTGCACAAATAACAATGTCCCCTTCCCTCCTACTGTGCGCAAATGTTCCTCTAAGTTCTCAATAGACCTATATGGCACATACTGTTCACTCGGAAAAAAACTGATGTTATACGAATCCTTCGGATTGTACCCACTGTCTATAACCCCAATCGCATGGAGTGCCGTTTTATGACAATTTATATCTGCATATATTCTGCGAGTCCGCATATTGCTTTCTGATTGCCGGCGCTTTTGTAATTGAAATGCGAACACAATGGCACGCGCCACATCTTTGGGTATTTTGACCCCGCGTGAGGATTCATCAAGTCGCATATACCACTCGCCGCCTTCCCGATGGACATATTTTGTGGATACTGAAGATTCAAGAGTACGTTCTTTGTCCATCAAAAAAGTATACCCTGTGATATTGGCAAAGCCACTATATCACGGGGTATACCACCCTAGATTAACGCGCAAGATGCACCATACTCCCACGACGCTCCACTAAGCCCTCTCGCACGAGGGACACAAGCGCTTTTTCAAATGTATTTTTGTATCGCTTGCGTGTCGCATCAGTTGACATGCGCGCAGTCAGGGTTTTTAAAATTGCGCCACGCACTTCGCGCAAAGAACCTTGAAATCGCGATTGTTTTGTGTAGTGCCGACTTCGTGCGTTCAATCGTACGCCAGATGCTTTTAGATACGCGCCATAGTCCATCAACGCGGAATAAAATTCTCGCGGAGACATGCGTGAGCGCCTAAGGGCATCTTCAACCAACGGACGCAATTCTTCATCCTTAATTTTTCTGCGCGTACGTACTCCCAAGTGAAAAAATACAGTACGAATATTTGTTTCAATCAAAACATCAGGTTGATTGAACGCAAACGCGCGTATTGCAGAGGCAGTATATTCACCAACCCCCGGCAAAGTGATTAACGTCGCCGCGTCGTGCGGAATACGACCACGGTACTTCTTGACCACAATTTTTGCCGCATCGTGCAGATATTTGGCGCGTCTGTTATATCCCAACCCGCTCCATGCCGTAAGAACACTGGAGAGAGGCGAGCGCGCAAGAATCCGAATATCCGGAAAAACTTTCAGAAATTCTTTATATTTTGGAATAACACGCGCCGCTTGCGTTTGTTGAAGCATAACTTCCGAAACCAAAATCTTGTACGGGTCTCTCGTCGCCCTCCACGGCAAATCGTGCCGCCCATGCGCCCGGTAATACGCAAAAACATTCCGAAGAAACCTCATGTTTAAAGTTTATAAATAACGTCCTTGCGCTCCACGACCACGCGCCACTTTGCACGCTTCGCGTGCGCATACAATTTCGCGTTCGGATTAAAACAAATGGGTTTTGAAACCATGCGCAGAAATGAAATATCGGACTCCGTGTCTCCCACCCCCACGGAACCCGCGAGTGTCAGGTTTTCTTTTTCAACAGCGCGCTCCAGAATGCCCGCTTTATTCTGGATAACATGCCTTTCAGTTACCAACCCCGTAAAACACTCATTGGTATCAATCTCATACAGCGTGCCATACGTTTTATCAAACCCGAGGCGCGGACAAAATTTGTCGAGCACCGTTTTTGGCGAATGTGATACGGCAAGTAAAAAATAATCCCTCTTCTTCAGTTCATAAATAAGATCCCGCGTGTACCGATACGTGCGCTTCCACTGCTCTTCCGTGAGCTTTTCCGCCGTATCCACCAATATACTGTAATGAACTCCGCGAATATGTTTGGCGAACGCACGTACTGCACCCTCTACGTATGCGGTGTAATCTCCCTCGCGGTCAAGCCATTTCTTTTGGTCGCGCTCGAAGATCGCTTCCGCGTCTTTTGGAAAGATGCCCTTCTTAATCAATGCTGTGACAATTTGTATAAGTAAGCTGGAGCGAAAAATCGTCCCGTCCACATCAAACACCGCAACCCTCCTCTTTTTTCTACGACCCATCGCTCTATAGTACATAAAACACACGTGGTTGCGAGCGCGCCTGACAACTCGTACTCTATTGGTATGAAGAAAAAACTCCGCGTTGCAGTGCTTTTTGGCGGAAAATCGGCAGAACACGAGGTATCTCTCATCTCTGCTCGAAATATCATCGCCTCTCTTGATCCAAGAACATATGAGGTGATTCTTGTTGGAATGACAAAAACGGGACAATTACTTCCCCCAAAACAATCTGAAATTTTGCTCGGCGCATCAGCATCGAAAATCAGTCGGGCGCTCACCGTGACACAAAAAGAAACAGGTGCCCCGCTGGGAGACATCGGCGCAAAGCAAAAAGACATAGGCGTGGTGTTCCCTGTTCTTCATGGCCCGTTCGGCGAAGACGGAACCGTGCAGGGATTTTTGCGACTACTTGACGTGCCGTTCGTGGGAGCGGGAGTTTTGGGAAGCGCAGTCGGAATGGACAAAGATGTGATGAAGCGTCTTTTGCGAGACGCGGGTATTCCGAGTGCACAATTTCTAATTGCAACACGTGAGTCCCCTGTATCGTGGAGGTCTGCGACTAAAAAACTCGGTCTCCCTCTGTTTGTGAAGCCGGCAAACCTCGGCTCTTCAGTCGGAATTTCAAAAGTGCGAACTAAAAAAGAATTTGAACGTGCGACACGCCACGCGTTTCGTTTTGATACGAAAATCATACTGGAAGAGTGTATTCACGGGCGCGAAATTGAGTGCGCCGTCTTGGGAAACGAAAATCCGAAAGCTTCCATCCTCGGGGAAGTGGTAGTGCATCACGATTTTTATTCTTACGAGGCAAAATATATAGACCCCGAGGGAGCGACACTGGACATTCCGGCAAAACTCTCGCGCGCGACAACACAGTGCATTCAAAATCTTGCAATCAAAACATTCAAAACGCTCGGATGTGAGGGTATGGGGCGTGTAGATTTTTTTGTTACAAAAAAAGGCGCGATATATGTGAATGAAATCAACACGATTCCAGGATTCACGAATATCAGCATGTATCCAAAATTGTGGGAAGCGTCTGGAGTCCCTTATGCGAAACTTGTTGACACCCTCATACAGCTCGCACTACAGCGGCACAAAAAACAACAGAGGCTCGTGGCAAGCCTGTAGCCGCTAGGTTCTCGGCCATTTTTTCCCCGCAGGTTGCCACAGTTTTGTCAGAGGGTGCTGCTCACATTCGTGCAGACGAGCAGGACATGCATACCGCCCATACAATACGAACCCGTTGTTTACATACTTCCAATCTTTTTTTGGAACCAATCGTTCCAAATCTTTTGAAATCTTTTTGAGGTCGGTGTGTTCGGTTAAACCAAATTTTCGCGCGAAACGCTTTACATGAGTGTCCGTGGCGATGCCCTCCCACACGCCATACAGTTCCCCTAAAATAACGTGCGCTGTTTTGTAGCCAATACCGGAAAGTGAGATGAGTTCCGTTTCTGTTTTTGGAACCCTGCCACCATATTCATCACGAATACTTTTTGCGGTTGCAATAATCGCCTTCGTTTTGTTGCGAAAAAACGGAATTGAAGAAAGTTCACGCTCGAGCACCCGCGGTTGTGCGCGCGCAAAATCGTCCGTTGTTTTATATTTCTTGAACAATGCTTCCGTCGTACGATTTACAACTTTGTCGGTGCACTGTGCGGATAAAACAACCGCAACAAGAAATTGAAATGGCGCGTGATACTGTAGTTCACTTTTTGGCTTCGGATATACCCGTTTCAGATATGAGACTAATTTTTGCGCCCGCTGTTTTCTCACCCGTTCCCCCATGAGTAGCACTGTACTTCAAATCGTGCACGAAACAATAGTGAGAGCGCAAACGATGTTTTTGTGGTATAAGGTCTAAAGACTTCATTGCGATAAAGGAAAAAGTCATGGTTATTGAAACTGCGCCGACCGACGTGCTTCTTCCTCACGAACACAACGTTGCGTCCCGAGCGCTGTTACAACTAGCGCACGGAGTGTTTAGGGGTGTAGAAGCACCGCTCGAGTGCCCAATCAAACAGTCGGCGCCACATAGCACGTACAAACATGCAGACATTCCGCATGTGCTACGCGGGCATGTATATATTCTGCATCTTTTGCAACAAGAAACTGAACGCAGGACACCCAAGGCATCATTGCGACATGCGTGTGAGCGTGCTGGCGCGTGGAATGTATTCGTGTGCGACATGATTCGGCACATAGATCGCGTGCCGGCAGGCAGTGGTATTTGCGTCATATCCGGCTGGAGGTACGCCATATACATCGATGAACAAGTCTGAAAACATGTCCCGCCCCACACACACGTGGTGGCGGGCTCTTCTTTTGCTACTATGCCTGTATGCGGAAACACGAGAGAAAAAGCATCGTCGTTATGGGGGGAGGCACTGGAACATTTACAGTCCTTTCCGGACTCAAAAAGTACGACTGTAATTTAACTGCAATTGTTGCTATGGCGGACGATGGTGGGTCAACTGGAATGTTGCGCGACGAACTTGGGGTGTTGCCTCCTGGAGATGTACGGCAATGCCTCGTTGCTCTATCCACGTCGGACATCATCATGCGACAGCTTATGAATTACCGATTCACGAGCGGAAAACTGCGCGGACACAATTTTGGAAACCTCCTACTCTCTGCGCTTGAAAAAGTAACAGGAAATTTTGACAAAGCGGTAGAGGCAGCCGGAGAAATTTTGCGCATTGAGGGACATGTTGTTCCGGCAACTCTTGAAAAAGCGACACTCGTTGCACGTCTCACGGGAAAAGTTGTGCGCGGTCAAAATGCAATTCACAATACAAATATACATAAAAAGTTACGCTCCATTACCCTTTCCCCTTCCGTAGAAGCAAACCCAAAAGCCCTCTTTGCAATCAAAAAAGCAGATGCAATTATCATAGGGCCGGGAGATTTTTACTCAAGTTTAGTGCCAAATTTCCTCGTGCGCGGAATTCCAGAAAGTGTTCGCAACAGTCGCGCAAGAAAAATCTTTATATGTAATTTAATGTCTCGAAAAAATCACACGAACGACTTCAGTGTTACCGACTACACCCGCGAAATTGAAAAATATATACAGAGCCCAGTGGACACCGTGCTGTACAACAATGTGCGTCCACCAAATACACTGATACGAAGATATGCTCGCGAAGGAGAAGCGCTTACGAAATTTGAAAATCTCCCTCACGGCAAACACGCAATCGGCGGCGACTTCATCAATGAAACAATTCCAAAAATAAAACGTGGTGACCCGCTGTCGCGCTCTCTCATTCGTCACAACTCAGCAAAACTTGCTTCCGTCATAGCTCGATTAATAGGAATTCCCACAACCAAGCGCACTTGATTGTGGAGATAAAAAATGTATTCTGCATCATAGAAATCACATAGAGTGAGGTTACCGATGACCGACAAAAAAAGAATCCTTGTGCTACCGGCGTGTATAAAAGATCTGGATTTTTTGGCATACATAAATCAAGAATGCTTTGCCGGTAACGCTGACATTGGATCCGCTTTTGAGTGGTTGAAAGCAAGGTTCCTCGACCCAGTGTTCGACATCCGCGTCGCAGAAATTGACGGGGCTGTCGCTGGATACATCGTGTGGGAAATAAAGGGTGGATGGAATCGAAAAAAGCCCGTAGTGGAACTTGAGCAACTTGCGGTCGGCACGCAGTATCGTAATCAGGGCGTTGCCTCAACTCTCGTAGAACAAAGTCTTCCGAGCGTCGGAACATGGGTGCGCAACACAAATAAACACTGCTGTGTTGAACCTGATACCGTTGAGACTGCACATGTCAATCACGCGACCATCATTGTGTGGACGGCAGAAGATAATCCTGTCAACAAGATATATCGAAAGTTTTTCCATACAATGTCAGGTTCTCGTCGGCAGTATGGAAGGCAAGAGCACATGCTCCTCGGAGTAATCCCACTCCCCCCGCCGAAAAGTGAGTGAGTAGTATGGGGGCGCCAGTTATCAGCGCCCCCCTTACTTGCACTTTCGAAATGACACTGCTACGATGAACACACAACTGAATACTGTATCAAGAGTGTGGTGAGAGTACTGGCTCCGACCCACCGGCAACTTGTTCAAGCTCGTCCTTCGATAAGCTCAGGATAAAGTGCTACAACCAGCCCGACAGGGAATGATATTTTTATTAATAATCTCCCCGAGGGGAGATTATTCGGTTCTATACACACATGATTCATTTATTTAAGAGGTACACGACGGAAAGCGTAACATCTGGACACCCAGACAAAGTGTGCGACCAAATTTCAGATGCGATTCTAGACGCGTGTTTGGAACAGGACCCGGCGAGCCGTGTCGCAATTGAAACATTTGGAAGTCACGGAACGCTGGTCATCGGAGGAGAACTCCGCACAAACGCAGAGGTTGACTATGAAGCGATCGCCCGTGATGTGTATGAAAAAATCGGCTACCCAAACGATTTAAAAGTACTCGTGCATGTGGCAAAACAATCGGGCGACATTGCGATGGGGGTAGACACTGGAGGCGCCGGCGACCAAGGCATGATGTATGGATATGCAACCGATGAAACACCGGAATACATGCCAAGGGGTACAGTGCTCGCTCACGGACTTGCCAGACGATTAGAAGCACTCCGACGAGATGGTACTTTGCCATGGCTTAAACCTGACGGTAAAACGCAGATAACGATAGAAGACGGACGTGTCGCAACTGCACTCTCAAGCGCGCAACATGCGGAAGAGGTTTCTCTTGAAGAAATACGAACATCCCTAAAAAAGCACCTTTTTGAGCCAATTCTTGGCTCGTTAGATGATATTGAAATTTTGGTAAATCCGACAGGACGCTTCGTGCTCGGCGGATTCACGGCAGACGCCGGACTGACCGGAAGAAAAATTATGGTTGATACATATGGTGGACTCTTTCCTCACGGCGGAGGAGCATTTTCTGGAAAAGATGCGACAAAAGTGGACCGTTCCGCCGCATACATGTCCCGTTTTGCCGCAAAGAATTTAGTGGCAAACGAATACGGAAAACGAGTGCTCGTTGCAGTCGCCTACGCAATCGGACGCTCCGAGCCAGTCATGCTTGAAGCATATAATGAGGACGGGAAAAATCTTTCAGATGTAATGCAGAAACATTTTGATTTCCGCCCACGCGCAATCATTGAACGCCTCGGACTCACGCGCCCCATATTCCAAAACACCGCCTCATACGGACACTTCGGAGTGACGGACAGATCGTGGGAAAAGATTGAATCTATTTAGAGCTACTCAACGGTAACGGATTTCGCGAGATTGCGAGGACGGTCGGGATTGTATCCTTTTTGTTTGGAAAAGTAGTACGCAAAAAGTTGCAGTGGCACGACATTCAAAATCGGTGAGAGCATTTCCAGTGTCTTCGGCACATATATAACATCGTCAGCAATTTCGGCAATGTCTTTATTCCCTTCGGTCGCAAGTGCAACGACTGGCCCCTTACGCGCCCGAAGTTCGTGTATGTTTGAAAGATTCTTTTCGTACACACTGTCGGACGGGGCGAGCGCAAATGTGGGAAATTTTTCGTCAATCATCGCGAGTGGCCCATGCTTCATCTCACCGGACGCATACCCTTCCGCGTGTATGTATGAAATTTCTTTGAGCTTAATGGCTCCTTCGAGCGCTACAGGGTAATTGTATCTGCGGCCAATGAACAAAAAATCACGCGCATACTTGTATTTTTTTGCGAGTTTTTCAATATGCGCCCTATCGGAAAGAATGTGCCCGAGTTTTTTAGGAATCTCTATAAGTTCCTTAGCAATCTCACGCCCTGTTTTTAACGACATGCCGCGCTCACGACCAAAAAACAAAGTGAAGAGCGCGAGCGCCGCAAGTTGAGAAACAAGCGCCTTGGTAGAAGCAACACCCATTTCGGGCCCCGCGTGGTTATACACACCGGCGTCTGTTTCGCGCGCAATAGTTGAGCCGACCGCATTCACGATACCGAGCGTTAGTGCCCCGCGTTTCTTCCCTTCGCGAATAGCGGCGAGGGTGTCGGCCGTTTCACCTGATTGTGAAATTGCTAAAACGGCAGTGCGCTGATTCAAAACGGGCGCGCGATAGCGAAACTCACTTCCCAGTTCCACTTCAACAGGAATACCAGCATGCTCTTCCAGCATATACTCCCCCGCAAGTCCCGCGTAGTACGCGGTGCCACATGCAACAATAATAATGCGCTCTATTGCTCTCAATTTTTTCGCAACCGCCTCCAACCCGCCCAATTTTGCCATTCCCTTGTGCGCGACGAGTCGACCGCGAAGTGTATTTTCCAAAACCTCTGGTCCTTCCAAAATTTCTTTCAACATAAAATGCTCAAAACCGCCCTTTTGTACTTTTTTTGCACTCCAATCAATCCGTGTAGTTGCACGCTTCACACGTGTAGCGTCTAGCTTAAAGATAGAATGCGAACGTGGGGTTATCAGAGCAGCCTCCCCATCTTCAAGAAAGATTACTTTCTTTGTGTGAGGAATGATCGGCGATGGGTCGGATGCTATGAAACGTTCTCGTGTTCCGACTCCCAACACAACAGGAGAACCCATGCGCGCCGCAATAATACGCTCCGGCTCCTTCTTATACTGCGCCACAATGCCATACGTTCCGCGCACGAGTCCCAGTGCCGCCAAAAGCGCCTTTTTAAAATCATGTGTTTTTGCAAGATATTCTTCAGTCAAGTGCGCAATGACTTCCGTGTCCGTCTCCGATGTAAAGCTGTGCCCGTTTTGAATCAGCTTGTCTTTGAGTTCTTTAAAATTCTCAACAATGCCATTGTGCGCTATCCAAATCTCACCGCGACAATCCGTGTGTGGATGCGCATTTCCTTCCGTGGGTGCCCCGTGTGTTGCCCAACGTAAATGTGCAATACCGCTTGTGCCACGAAAATTTTTTGGTATTTTTTTCTTAAGTTCTGCTACTGCGCCCTTCGCTCGTACAGAACCGCTTTCCGGCATAAAAATTCCTGCCGAATCATACCCACGATACTCGAGTGAAGAAAGACCGTTCAAGAGAAGTTTTCCGGCTTCTTTTGAACCCGTATATGCAAATATGCCGCACATCTATTGATACTACACCAGAGAGTGCTTTAAATCACCCGAACGTAAATGCATAGAAACGCAACCCTTTTCCTCCGACACGAAGTTCGAGCGTGTGTTCTCCTGGCTCTCGGTTGTGAATCAACTTGTACAATCGACTCTCTTGCATAGTGACAATTCCGTCCCTAACATCTGCACCCGCAGCAACGTCTATTCGCTTTCCGTCTTGAAATACTTCTACAGAAATAGGATTGTCCGCATCAGCGACAATAAATACATCCCCCGCATTGTAACGATAGAATACGCTGGAATCTCTGACCGATTCCGCAAACTGGTCCTCAATATTCCATGTGCCATCCAAATACAGAGCATTGCGCATAAGCGTATCCGGAAGCGCATGTGTCTGCTCACCCTCCCTCCCCGGCATCCCGTTTGCAAAATACTCATTGCGCCACGCCCCGAAATACGTTTCCGGACTGCGCGCGAAATTTTTTAAAGGCGGCATGTCAGACGAAGCAAGCTCGCCAGCGAAGGCAACGGAGCTGCCGAGAACTTCAGCCCGCTCACGAAGAAGTTCCTGAATTTTCATCTCTGTTTCCTCGTATGCACCTTCACCAGCATGACTGTACACAATATTTCCGTGTATATCGATTACATATTTATTTGGCCAGTACCTGTTCCCATATGCGTTCCATGTCCCATAGTCGTTGTCTAAAACAACCGGATGCATAATGCCAAATCGTTTCATCGCATCGCGCACATTGTCTATGTTTTTTTCAAACGCAAACTCTGGCGTGTGAATCCCAACGATTTCAAGACCCTGGTCTTTGTATTTTTTGTACCACGCGTTCAAATACGGAAATGTGCGCTGGCAGTTGATACAGCTGTACGTCATAAAATCAACAATAATGACTTTTGTGCCGACCAACTCTTTTATCGTTATGCCGTCCGTGTTCACAAATCCAGCAGGGTTTGCTATTTCTCTGTAAGGGTCCCCTTGTTGCTTGGCAACACTAGAGGGAGAACCCTTAGATGCCTTAGGAGACACGGGGGTGTACAAAATCGCGAGCCCAACACCCGCCACCACCAATACCAATAAACCAATCGCGTATTCCATGCGCATATATTATTGAATTTTTTCTAATAAGGCACGCTCAACCTTTGTGATATCAAACCAGCCCGCATCCAGAATTGCAACCTCTATCCTCTTCTCATACCCTGTCGCAATCGCAATACCAATGAGAATGAAAAGAACGCCGACCCCTCGCTTCAACAGTCCGCGAGAGTCAGACAGAATACTCAACCGATTCGCAAACCGTTCGCCCAGAAGTGCCACGAGAAGAAGAACGAGCCCAAGCCCAAGCACGTAAGCAAACAAGTACGCCGTGCCAAGCGCAAAGCTAGCAGGCAATACCGAGGCAAGAATTACAAAGTATGTCGGCGAACAGCTCGTGAACACGGGACCCAACCCCGCGCCAATTAACACGTCGCCCCAAAAACTTTTGCGCTGATACCCAGCACCGACAAATTTGTTTGAATCCCCGGCGAATTTCGAAAGTCCCGGCATACTCTCCCATAGGGCTGGAAAAGCAAGAAAAAGTCCAAACGCAACGAGAATGCCTCCGGAAAGATACGTCCACACATATGGAGGCACCATAATGAACACCGTTGATGCCTTAAGAACATAGGTGAAAAGAATTATTGAAACAGAGAGCGAGCCGACGACAATATACGGAGTGGTTTTGCTCCTGCCTGTGGCGGAAGAGCCGATAACAACAGGCAAAAGCGGAAGAATGCAGGGAGCAAGAACCGTCAAGACACCCGCGATGAACGAAATGATAAGAAACGCCATGCTACCTATTTGATGTTCAGCAGCACATCTTCAAGTGTTGGAGATTTGCTCCACTTAACAATCTGGTTTCCCTCGGCATCAACCTGCACTAGCGTGTGCTGATAGGTGACGCCATATTTCTGTTTGAGAGCCGTTTCTGTGTCGTAATTGAGGTACAAAATGCTCACGTTTTGTGGAATTGTTTCAAGTTTTGAACGAATGTCCGCGTCAAGCGCTCGACATGTCGGACACCAGTCGGCGCGAAAAAACAAAACGACGGATCTCTCCGCGCTCGCGCGCATAAGTTTCTCCGGCGCATACGCTTCATACGCGCCATAC
Organism: Minisyncoccota bacterium; assembly: GCA_036517195.1. GTDB lineage: Bacteria > Patescibacteriota > Minisyncoccia > Phycocordibacterales > UBA2100 > UBA10103. The sequence goes on along the minus strand of DATDXU010000005.1, from coordinate 17,659 downwards.
AACCCCGCCGCTTGAGAAACAACGACACCCCCACCGATTTTTGTATCATCTACTTTCGTGCTCCCCACCCAAGAGCCAGAAGACCATATATACAAACCCCCTCCCACCAAGACAAGACCAATTATCACAACTAATGTTCGTGGCATATATGTTGTATTTTAAAACACTACTTCGCAATAAGCTAGGAAAGTAGGTAATTGCTGTCTAAATCACCCTCCCCTTTGTAGCTAATAAACCGCTGCTTCAGCTGGCCTTGACTGCGCGCAATTGTATACGCCTCAACTCTGTCCACAAACCTCCCACTAGAAGTAGTAAAACCATCATCAACTTCCCGTCCCACAAAATCTGGGTGTGTCTCCTCAAGATCAATGAGTGCATCGCCGTGATTTGCGCCAGTGAAGATTTCTCCCCTATACCTAAGTGCGGAAAATGCGATGCGCTCTTCCCCATGCTCAATAGGGCGCACGCGCCCCTGCCTCGATATTCCATCTTCCAGTGTCATAGTGTCCAGTATACAACAAAAAGTAGCCCTCGTTTTGGTTAATATATCGACACCACAAAAGACACCGACGCGTCTCGATCAGGATCACCGGAAGGATTGTCTTTTTTGAGCACAAGTGTTGCCTGTCCCGTATATTCACCGACAATTTCCACAGGAGCCGTAAACGGTATGAAATTCTCCGTCATCCATTCCTCACTACTTGCGCCGAGTCCCCGTCCAATGACAACACCGTTTGCATCGAGAACTTCAACGGGAAAAGAATTTTCAAAAAACCAGAACCCTCGAGCTTCGCCCTCAACTGTAAATGTCTTGCCAAGAGAATCGTCGGGCAAGGGCCCCTCAACACGAATAAGATCGGCAGAACTATTCACATACACTACCCGCGAGTCATTGCCTGGTGCGTCAGACAAAAAATACCACAGAGCGAAGACTGCGCACGCGAGTACCAGTATTGAAATGGTCTTTTTCATATGCTATGTACTGATATTCCTTGTTCTTTTACCTTGCCAATATTCATAGAATGGCCCGAATACGAGCCCCGCAAGAAACCAAAATACAAACTCCTCCGCAGGAACACCGAGTACAAGAATTCCACTTAATGTTTCAAATTGATATGTTTTTGGAATCCACTCAGGAGAAAGGGACATGACTGTGAAGTAAAAAAGTAACGAGATGCCTGCCATTAAAATACCGCTTAACACTGCGTTCAAAAACAGGTCCTTTCTAAAATAGAAAAGAACGCTCGCAACCGCCGCCATTGCCAGCGTGCTTCCCCAAAAAGAAGTGAGGTGTGCTGCCCAAAATAACCATGAGGTTATAAAAGCGAGTAACAGCAGTAGAGTAAACGGACCTGGCGCTCGTACGCTAGAAACACTTTTGTATAAACGCTTCCTGAACAAAACCTCATAGGCAACTGTCATGATTCCACCACTCGCAAAACCAATCAGAAAATCCTCAATGCCAACAATCGTGCCTGTTATCGTTTCGGGTTTCCACCAATCCACAGTCCACCAGTACTGCGCAGTTACAACACTCAAAACACCGAGCAAAAAACTCATGACAAGCATTTCTCTCCGCACGTCAGGTCTTACAACGAAAAAAATAACCCACGGAATAAAGAGCATAGACGCACCAACCATATACACGTATTCAAAGGGCACCATAATTCAATTATATTACAAAACGCGACCCGCTCTGCGGGTCGCTGTTACACATCAGGACTGTTTCTTGTCATCTCTTTCATCTTCCGCAATTGCAGCGAGCAATGTCTTGTACGCGGGAGAATCTGTGCCACCTATGCGCTCGTAATACTCCAGACACCCTATGCCAGTGCATTGATTATCCTTCCGAATATTTCCGTTGCACTCGCATAGCCACTGTCCGCGGCCGTACTTCTTGCGCGCGCATTTTCTACGCATAACTGTATCGCCCACAGATCACCTCTTTTTTGCATTACTCCACCTCTCAAAATCATATCACTGGAGAAAGAGAAACAAAGCATCCTTACAAAAAATGATCCTTTACGCCTCGGAACAAAGAGATGCAAAGTTTCTTATTCTAGCTTTTTGCAAAAAGCTAGAATGGTTTCTGCGCGTGGCGTAAGTTTGTGTCGCACATTCAAGCCGTCACTACGCTTTGCCACGAGACCCGCAATCGCAAGTTTGCGCACATGATCCGATGCGTTTTGGTACCCAATGCCGAGTGTCTCCACAATATCGTCGAGAGTCTGCTCTGGCCTCTTTTTCAACAAATCAAGAATTGCGAGCCGCCGATGGTTCGCAAAACCTTTTATAATCCGTTCCAACACGCGATATTTTTCTTGCGCCATATGTGTACGTCATTATATTCTAGCTTTTTGCAAAAAGCTAGAACGGTGTATGTTCACACATTCCAAAACTCATCCAGAGACATGGAACATACCGCCCCACTCTAATCAACAAGAAAATTTTTGAACTGCCACACATCTTCCCTGTCCGCTTCTTCCGGAAAGAGACTGCTTCGCCCCTTAAGCGGAGTCCAATCACTATATTCCCCCACCATCGTTCCCATATACGGCTCAAGGATTTCCATGGCGCGTTTGTAGTCAACATCATCCGCTTCAACAATTCCCGAAGTCGGATTTTCTATCGCCCACACCATTCCAGCCAAGACTCCCGCGGTTACTTGGAGTCCCGTGGCATTTTGATAAGGGGCGAGTTTTCTTGCTTCTTCAATTGTAAGCTGTGAGCCGTACCAGTATGCACCTTTCGCGTGCCCCATAAGAAGTACCCCGAGTTCATCCATTCCACTTTGGATTTCATCCGAAAGAATAAGTTGTTCGTTTTGGAGATTCAAATTGTTGCCAAACGCCTCTTCGAGAGAAAGCATTGCGGCGTCACATGGGCGATACGCGTAATGAACCGTCGGCCGATACGTAACCTTATCTCCTCTGCGAATAGTATAAAAATCAGCGATGGAAATTGATTCATTGTGCGTTACCGCCCTCCCGTTGAAACTGCCGTGCTTCGGTGTCCACGTGCGCACCAATGTCGTGGCACCTGGCCGGTCTAAATAAATACCAGCACCACAACCGAAGTCGTGGGCGCTCGCACCTTTCGGCATTTCTTTTTCATGCGTTCCCCATCCCAATTCCGACGGCTGGCACAATCCTTCGGCGTGAAAACCGTAGACAGACCACGTATTTTCAAACCTCCCTATTTTTTTCGGATTTTTTGCAACTTGCGAATCATACTCCGCTATGTGAACACTCTTTATACCGAGACCTTTCATCAACGACGCCCACTCCGCTTTTTTCGTCGGCTCCTCTTTCGCATACTCCGTGTCTTTAGCAATTTGAAGAAGTGCGCGCTTGAGAAAATGAGACACAATCCCCGGATTTGCGCCATGAGCGACAACGGCAGTGGAGCCACCAATATATTTCTCCCGAAGCGCGAGGGCCGTTTCGCGCAATCCGTAATTGGAGCGCTGGGAAAATGTGAGGGTTGGGTCTACATATCCACCAGTCCACGGCTCAATACAGGTGTCTAAATAGAGGGCCTTGCGCTCTTGACAGTATTGAATGAGATTGACCGATGAAACGTCAACGGAAAGGTTGAGTACGAACCCACCCGGGCCTGGCCCCAGATATTCGTCGAGTACTTTTCTAAAATTTTGAGGGTTGAGGGGAGAAAGTTTAAGTTCAACGCCTTCTTTTTCTGCAACTGATTTTCCCTTACCGTCGGCGCTAATGATTGTGATGTCTTTTTTATCAATACCTATGTGACGAAGTATGAGCGGAAGCACTCCCTGCCCGATTGAGCCGAAACCAATCATCACTAACTTGCCTTCGCATTTTGCATGCACACCATTTTGTTTGTTCGCCATTTAAAATAGTGTACCAAGTCATTACAAAGACGCAAGGATTTTTTAAGATTTTTTGCAACGCTCGTTGCGTTTTGGGTTTTAGAAATTACAAAACATCGGAAATATTAAAAATTTCTATTGGCACATTCTCACTATCGTGCTCAGTATTCTCGAAATCATAAAACGCTTCGGATGTTTTCAACACTTCGCCGCGCTCGGCTCAGTATTTCCTTACCTTCGTTCATCAACGGTGAGGACAACCAGCCCAGCAACACGGCCTGCGCATTCCATCTTTAAGTTTCGAGAGCGCCTTCTCAACTCGAATTCCCCTCGTCTCCGCACGTTTCCCGGAGATGACCCAGCATATCCACTCATTGCGCGCGAGCGGCGTGATGTCTTCCCATAGTTTTTGCACCTTAGCGGAAGATGTGAGTGCTTTTTGTAAATCCTCCGGCAGTTTATGTACTGTACCAATGGCGAGCTTTTTTATCATATTTTTGCTGGCCCTCTCGATCTTGTAAATTTACCCATCAAGCTCTATAAGACTTTTTTGATTACTTTTATTCTACCATTTCGACCCTTCTCGGAACAGCTGAGTGGGCCGAAGCTGAGACAACAATGAAAATGAATTATGGGCGCGGATAGTTTTTACTAAGGTATTTAAATACACTTTCCATGTAATCAATAGCTCTCTGGCTTCTGTTTTCAGAGAATGTACAGGACTCATTTTGTTCAAAGTTTCTAAAGTAATTTTGAATATGGACCCGATTGCGGAAACGACCCAGCTCTTGCAGTATCTGATAATCGGCAGACCTTGAACCTAGAATCTTAAAATCCTCGTAAAACTTTATCAATTCTTTGTACCCGAAATTTTTTAGTCGTTTATACTTATAAACCTTCCCTTTGTAGATTATCTCAAAATCATTCTTTTTTCCCTCTAATTCTTTCTTTATGTCCTTTTTTTTCGAGTCTAGTTTACTCGGGAAATGTCGCGTTGCAGAATCTAAACGTTCTAAAAAATCAACAAGTGCTCCCTCTATAACTGAGACACAGAGTATTGATATGGGCTTAGCATATTTGCGCCCCGCTAGCTTATTGTGGTCGTCCACAAGTTGGAATATGAGATCTAAATTATAAAGAATGTTATCGCCAATCTTAAAAGTCCAACAAAACGAATTTAAACATTCGTTCAGTTGATACTTGCTCAAACTAATTTTTAGCATATAGATACAATGCTCCTCGGAGTCCGAACCTATCTCAAACTGGCTGACCCCTTCGGTCTCGTATTTTTCAAAGTGAGACCCCATAAAGCTTTTCTGACGCTTTTAAGTTTACTATTTTGATGCTCTTCAGGAACGAGCAACTATTCAATTTTATCTGATTTCTGAAGATTATGAGTCACACAAAGCAGGCGTACATTCTTTGCTGATAAACTGGTTCCACCCCTAGAAAATGGTAAATCATGGTCGAAGTGTAAATTCTTAGAATTTCCACAGATTACACATTTACCCTGATCCCGTTTCCAAACTTCTCTTTTTACATCTGAAGGTATTAGGCGAGTATGTTCGATGTTTGTCGGTACCCTCGTGTCCGTCTCTCCATGATCAGAAAGTCTTAAAATATAACGAAACGTATTACGTTTTCCATCATTAAATATTTTGTAATCTATTAGATCAAAAAATCCCTTTAGAGACCACACGCCGGGAAATACCTTTTCATATACTTTTACCAACTCTGGGGCAGTTCCTCTTTCCTTATAGTCTTTAGCGGCTTTTATGAAATATCCATTTTGAGTTAATCGACCACTCGGTAACTTGTCTGGCTGATCCTCGGCCTTTGGATTATGGTCGTGAGCTCTTTTAGAAACATCGTGACCCTCATATTCAATCGTTATGCCGTCTTCGTGAATTCTATCTTGATACGGTGCGTTTGATCTTTGAGACATCAAAATAACAGAGTATGTTGGTTTCATTCGAAAATTCATACCGCGCTGGAGTGTCTGTATATTTTCTGCGTCACACATCTCACGATAACTTAATATGTCATCCTGAATCTTGTTCATTTTTTATATACTAGAAAATACGGAAGCTTATCCATTCCCGTATAGGTAAACATTTCATAATTTGCACGACGTGCTGTTGCAGACAAACGATAGTTAGAGAGATTTTTCTTTGGCACGAAGGGGTAAAATCTGACTTCTTGTTTTTGATCATCTTTCTCTGTCCATTTAAAGTTTAGAAAAAGAGGTGGTGTCATATAACCAGACTTCAATACCTTGTTCATAATTTGCCACCCGGCTCCAAAAACTACTGATTTTGGTTTACTTTGATTTGTTTTAACTTGAGCACGGAATGAACACCCAGTGCACTGGACATCATATAAAGGATAGTTTGATGGAAGTTTCATCAATTTCTTCCCGCAATTCGGACATGGGATAAGGTCTACAATCTCTTGCTCTCCTGAATTGCCAGATTCCTTTTTAGTAATTATCTTCATAAAGTTATTTGTAATAAATCTGTACAATGATTTGAGCAATGCCAACTAGTGTAGCAACGATCAAAGACCCGATTGCAATATACATTGCCTTTCTACTACTCTCTCTTGCCTCTCTCAATTCATCATAATCTGTCACCATGGATACAAGGTCAGAAGGAGCAGTCCACAATCCACCTTCTCCTTCGGCACTCTTTCGAAAATCTCTGTTGAATTGTCGCCCTGGAGGATTTTGAATATTTTCTATGAAAAAATTTCTTACGTGTTCGTGAGGAATGTTGTACGGTTCTTCCTTCAAAAAAGTCTCCAACCCCCTTAAGGTAAACTCTTTTCTCTCTACGCAAAACCGAGCTGCTGTTATTTGCCAAGGTTCTTTGTTTTGATTATTCATAGTTTTTAATGCTCCTCGGAGTCCGAACCTATCTCAAACCTGGCTGCGGGACTTGGATTTTCACCCCGTTAGATATACATATACTACTGGCATCTGCATGCTTACGCCCATCGCTGCGGGACTTGGACTCGAACCAAGATACTCTCCTCCAGAGGGAGAAGTCCTACCGTTAGACGATCCCGCAGCGATGGAAACAAGCTGTGTGTATTGTAGTATCAACCGCGTATTCTACAAAAATATCTAACGGGGCGGGCCAAGATACTCTCCTCCAGAGGGAGAAGTCCTACCACTAGATGATCCCGCAAAGAATTAAAATGAAGCACCGCGAGCAAGCTCATGATACCAAACGTTTGTAACAAAGCCCAAAAGCTTGCTCGCGGTGCGGAATCCCGCACCAAGGATCTAATACCGCCTTATATAACGCGGTGATCCTTTGGTGCGTGGATACACTAAAACATCACTCCCTGCGAGGACAAAAAATAAAAACGCCGCGGGGTGTTGCCCGCGGCGCCACATTCGATGTGTTGCTTACTTTGGTTCTTGCGGGCGCAACTTCAGGGGGGCATCCTCCCGACCCTTCTTGAATGCATCATCGGCTCTCGAGGTCGAGATAACCGGATATGCATCCTCTGTGCCGATCGGATACCCAATCTTGATAGTTGGGTATCCAGCCATCTTTAGCCAGAACCCGCCCCAAAGCGAGCCGAGTTCCGTTCTATAGGCGCGCTTTTTGTCGGTTATTGTCTGTTGCGCCGCCTGAAATTCATTTCGACCGGCCTCGATCGCCTGCTGAATTCCCTTGTACGTAGAGGGGTCCAAGTTCGGATTTTGTTCTTGGATCCACTGCACCACCGCGGCTGACCCCGTTTTCCCATACCGCGACTCGTTCGCTTTGGTGAAAACGGCGATCAAGTCGTCCCGCTGTATTTCCGGCACCTGCGCCATTTCTTGGATTTTTTGCCCATACTGCCCTAGGATTTGTTTGTTGTTTTCCCAGGACGCATGGACTCCCTGTTCTAGCCTGTTGCCAAGATTCCAGGCACCAATAAAGCCTATGGCACATGCCAGGGCTCCAAGGGCGAAGACTCCAGCAACAAGAATGGCTGTTACTTTACCCGCGCTCATTGTTTCGTTCCTTTCATTTTCCAAGGGTTAAGTTCACATCTTTTTGGCGGAACAGAAAGCTGAGTCCTATGCTGCCCAAAATTCCGAACATGGCCGCAAACACAATGACCCAGGTAGGAGGACGTATTTCATCCTTTAAATACGCAAAGTCCGCCATGGGTTTGCGTACAAATGTTGTTGCAACGTGCTGATGAATTGTCCGCAACACCGCATCTTTTTCCACAGTGCCAAGCGCGAGCAGTGCATCACGCAGTTGGACTTTGAATATCTGACTATCGGTCCAGCTCATGATGTATGCCCATCCGATATTCGGATACTCGGGAACACCGAGCACCACGACCACATCGTTCTTCTTGCCACCAAGCCAGTGCGCCTCGATGGCGTGAGCGTATCCCTGATCGGGCGTTTTCACCACAATCAAAACGATGTTCGCTTGCTTCTTCGGGCCAAGTTCTCGGAGCATGAGCGCGAGCTCATAGTTCCACGCTTCAATGTCCGGAAGCGTAACGCCAACCGGAATTACCCGATTCGCGTAATGGTAATCAAATACTCGCGGATACCGGACGAGCAGTTTTTCATGCTGTTCTTTTAAACTGCTGTTGAAGTGAAATAGTGACTCCGGCACTGCCTTTATATAATTCACGTACGGTTTTTCAAACGCCACCGGCTGACCGGAAGCAACTTTAGACCAACGAGGTGGCTCTTTACTACCCCTAGAGTCAATGCGGGATATGTTGAAGTTGCCTATGGTGGTCCGCACTTTCCAATTCCAATCGTTGCTGTGTTCATAGCACGTGTCGCATACTTCGCTACACGACCTATCTTTGCCAGACCCAGAACACGATTCTCTGCAATTACAGCTGTAGCTGTGCTCGCAAGAGGTCCACTCCTTCTCCTTCCCAGTCACCGCGCCATTCCATATTTCTGTATCCGCTGTTTGCGCATAATGACCAGCATAGAAAATAGCGACCACGAGAAGTCCAACAAGACCTATGTTAAGTCCCATCTCTGTCCACGAGATATCTTGGTGCCAGATTCGTTTTGCAACGAAAGGCCATAGCACGGGAAACAATAGGAGTACTAACAAAAGATACTGGGCTTCCATGGGGCCTCCAGCACAATGACGGAAATTTTGTTATGTCTATGTCAAAGGACGCAAAACATCTTGTAGCATATTCAATACACACTGTCAACTGTTCGCAAGGCACATTCAACCTGGGCGTTTTTTTATTTACACTATGCGATCTTCTTGTGTGCGGCTTTGATGAACGCGGTGAATAGTGGATGCGGAGAGAGGGGGCGCGCGCGGAATTCCGGATGAAATTGCGTGCCGAGGAAAAACGGATGCGCACTCTTCGGAAGCTCCGCAATTTCCATAAGATGTCTGTCTGGAGAAGACCCTGAAAATATCATTCCCGCTTTCTCGAGCTGTTCAATGTAGTCGGGATTCACTTCAAAGCGATGTCTGTGACGCTCGGACACAAGTTTTTTCCCATACGCCTCTCCAGCAATAGTCCCCCCTTTCAACACGCACGGATACGCCCCAAGGCGCATTGTTGCTCCATATTCACGGCGTGCTAATTTTTCCACCTGCTCCGGCAAAACAGCAATTACGGGGTGCGGTGTTTTAGAATTTATTTCCGTCGTGTGCGCCCCCTTCAATCCAGCAACACTTCGCGCGTACTCCACAATCGCAAGTTGGAGACCGTAACAAAGACCGAGGTATGGAATTTTGTTTTCACGCACAAACTTGATTGCGTTTATTTTCCCCTCCACCCCCGTTTCTCCAAATCCTCCAGGAACCACGATTCCGTCATACCCTTTCAACTCTTTTACGCTCGGAGGATTTTTCTCATACTCCTTTGCGTTTAGCCACTGTATCTCTGGTTTTAACCCTTCGGCATACGCGGAAAATTTGAGCGCCTCAATCACGGAAATGTATGCGTCGGAAAGAACAAAATCCCCCGTATCAAAATATTTCCCCACAATACCGATTTTCACCCCACCCCCTTTCCCATGAGTCTGATTCACAAATTTTTTCCATTCCGACAAATCAGAATCCGCGCGTCCCTTCTTTCCAAGCGCTTTCAATACAATATCGGAAAGATGATCGTGTTCAAAGTTAATCGGCACATCGTAAATGGATGCGACATCGGGCGCAGAAATAATGTGCTCCGCGTCAACGTTACACCACACAGCAAGTTTTTCTTTCCGTCTCTGGTCAAGCGCGACCGCGCTTCTGGCAACAATAATATCCGGCTGAACGCCGTAGGAATTAAGCTGACGTACAGCATTCTGTGTCGGCTTTGTTTTCATTTCCCCGATTGTTCCGGGCACGGGAAGGTACGAAACCATAACAACAAGAACATCCGACGGACTCTGTAAGCGCATGACGCGTGCCGCATCAATATAGAGCGCATTTTGAAAATCCCCAATAGTACCCCCAATTTCAACAACCGAAACATCAGACCCGCTCTTGCGTGCAGCGTGCTCTAGGCGACGCACAATTTCATCGCGCACATGCGGAATCGTTTCTACAAATTTCCCGCCGTAGCCCAGCGCGCGCTCGCGCTCAATCACCGTGCGGTACACCATACCGCTCGTCATATAATCTTCCGGTCCCAAATCACGGTTCAAAAAACGCTCGTAGTTGCCCATGTCCTGGTCGCACTCAAGTCCGGAATCAAGCACGAACACCTCACCGTGCTCTGTCGGGTTCATCGTTCCCGCGTCCACATTGAGGTAAGGGTCAATTTTAACGAGATTAACAGAAAGCCCTCGAGCAGAGAGTAACTTCCCTATCGTTGCGGTCGCGACCCCCTTCCCGACCCCCGACATAACACCCCCAACAACAAAAATATACTTATGTCCCCGCATTGCTTTGCTTGTAGACATGGCGTTACGTGCTCAAATATCTCCGAATCGCAAGGATGCTGGAGATGGCGCCCAGACACACGCCAAACCCTACGAGTACGAGAAAATAAAACGGAAACGAGTTGGTAAAGTGTTCGAATACATCAAATGCAGGAAAAAAGTCGGCAGATGGACCGCTAAGAGAGTATGTCAACGGATATAAAATCACTAAAACAATGAGTGCAGAAATAACTCCATAGAGAACCCCCGCGATAACAAACGGACCGCGCACATACCAACGCGATGCACCCACAATATTCATAACACCGATCTCTTCACGCGCGGTATAAATGGCAAGTCGTACGGTATTGAAAGCAATCAAAATAGTCGCGATAATGAAAACGCTTGCGGAAACAATGCCGATCTGGCGCGAGGCGCCAATAACGCCAGACAGCCTGTCAATCGCTGTTTTATTTTGATGAAAATTAACTTTTTCGATAAGAGTGCCCGCGCCCCCCGACTCCTGTGTGTTTTCTAAAAATTTTGCAATGGATTCATATTGAGAAGTCTCCTTCGCGCGAACAGAAAGTGACGCGCCGAGAGGGTTATTTTCAAGTTCATCCAGCCCTTGTAATATCAACTGGTCATTTTTGTGACGTTCACGAAACTCTGCAATCGCTTGTTCCCGATTGGTGTACGTCACTGACGCGACTTCAGGCAAACTCTCTAAGGAACGTTTCATCTCAAGTATGTGTTGTTCTTCGGCATTCGTCACAAAATACACATTCACATCAACCTTTTCTGTGAGATACACGAGCGTGCTTTCAAGAGCAGAACCAGCCATCAAAAGTCCCGCCACCACAAAAAGCGTGATAGCCATAATCACAATTGCGGCAAGCGACACAAAACCATTTCTAATGAATCCTATAAGCCCATAGCGAGCCACCCTTTTTACATTTACCCATGTGTTCATAGCTTGTAGGTGCTAGTTTTTAGCTTCTAGCTTTTTAATCATAGCATGCAACATCTTTCCAATTTCAGAGAGTATATTTTCCGCTCTTATCGTCTCTCACAATCCGACCCTGATCCATCGTGACCACGCGTCTGCCGACAGATTCAATGACCGACTTGTTGTGCGTCGTTAAAAGCACGGTCGTACCAAGGTCGTTAATTTTCTTCAAAATTTCAACAACATCGTGCGTGTTTATGGGGTCAAGGTTCCCCGTCGGCTCATCCGCAATAAGCACGTCTGGTTGATTCACGATTGCGCGCGCGATCGCTATTCTCTGCTGTTCCCCGCCGGAGAGTTCGCGCGGAAAATTCCAAATCTTTTCAGACAACCCCACCAATTCAAGCACGTGCGGCACATCCGCCTGAATATCTTCGTCAGAATGCCCCGCCACCTCCATCGCAAACGCGATGTTTTCGAATACGTTTTTGGTCGGCAAAAGGCGAAAATCCTGAAACACAGTACCGATATTGCGTCGCAAATTCAAAAGTTCTGCTTGAGACATCAGGTGCACTTCTTGCGAACCAAAATACACAGACCCCGTCGTCGGCTTTATCTCCGCAAATAAAAGCTTTAAGAGAGTTGTTTTTCCTGCCCCGGAGTGACCAACGATGGACACAAATTCACCTGGGTCAACACTGAGCGTGACATCGGACACCGCAGGCGTGCCACCATTGTATGCTTTTGTTACTTTGTCGTAATAAATCATAAAAATAGGTTTCGGCTTCTAGCTATCAGCTTTCAGAAAACCAAGAAACACCTGACCATTATACCTCGCCCCCATAGCTATCCAAATTTTTTTCTGCATCAATAAACGATTGAATATCTCCCTCAAGAACTCTGTCCGCGTCGCGCCTCTCATGCTCCGTGCGATGGTCTTTCACTAATGTGTACGGATGCAGAACGTAGGAACGAATTTGACTTCCCCACTCAATTTTCGTAGATGCGCCGAGAGACATGCCGCGCTCTTTCGCTTCGCGCTCTTTCTTTCTCAGTTCCCACAATTTACTGCGAAGCATTTCAAGCGCTTTTTCTTTATTCTGCGCTTGACTTCGCTCAGACGTAACGTGCACTGAAAGCCCCGTCGGCGTGTGTACCGCGCGCACTGCAGTGTCGCGCTTATTTACATTTTGCCCGCCAGGCCCGCCCGAACGCGCGAAAGACATTTCAACTTCTTCTTCTGGAATTCGCACATCTCCCGAATCGGGAATTTTCGGCAACACTTCAACAAGCGAAAAAGATGTCTGTCGCTTGCCCGCGGAATTAAAAGGAGACATGCGCACGAGTCGGTGCACACCCGCTTCATCCTTGAGCGCGCCATAGGCACCACCCTTTCCTGACACTTCAAAAGAAATACTCCGAAATCCTCCGTTGGTGTTTTGATTGGAAGAAATGAGTGCTGTGCGCCAGCCCTTTTTCAATGCGTACTTTGAATACATTTCAAAAAGAATGCGAGAAAAATCTTCCGCGTCATCTCCCCCAGCCCCAGACACGATAGATACCAATGCATCGCCTTTGTCGTACGCGCCGACACCAGCAAGTTGCGCTTTTAGCTCTTGATATTCCTTGAGGATTGTCTGTGCCTTATCTTTATCACTCCAAAAATCAGAGGCTCCCATCGCCTCTTCAATGTCAGAAACGCGCTTCTGTACAGCTTCTTTTGACATACCGTCCCATTATACCATGGGTATACTTGCAAATATATGAAATGTGTGCTATATTTAAAAATAGTAGTGTGCACGCCGTGCGCACGCAACGGAGTACAAAGAGAATGAGGCATCATCTGAAATTTGGGAATCCCTACCGCCCAAACCCGGACGACGCGGTGTACGACGAGACGCTCGGGTGGGTAACCTACCAAGAGCTCTGGGATCGTTCCAGTTCTGGAATGGAAAATGCCCCTTCGCAAACCACCCACAGCAAATCCGGAGAAGTTCGGATTGCAATTGTGGGACTCGACAACCACGGACAACCAACACTTTCCGTCGGGGTCGTTGAGAAACGACATAACGACTTCCTCAAGTTCGCTGGGGGAAGTGTAGAAAAAGACGAGGCCGTCTTCGACGCGGCTAAGCGCGAGGTGGTCCAGGAAACTGGCCTCAATCTAACAAATGAGGACATAGAACTCATCTGTGTCGAGGAGAAGAAGAAGTGGTTGCGCGATGGGTCATACGTAACCCACCCCCTCCATTTCTTTGTTGCCCTGGTCCCGGCCGACCGCCTTCGGTGGAAAGACGCGGGGGGGAGCTTGGAGCGGGAAACGGAAGAAACGGTCCCGTACGTGCAGTTCTTCACCGGCGAATTCTTCGAGAGGCCGGGCTTCTACGATAAGCACGACCATCTCCGGAAAAAGCTCGCCGACCACTTCGGTGTGAACGTGAAGTAGCAAAGCAGTCAGAGGCCGTCCCTTCGGGGACGGCCGACTTTTTTGAGCCGCCTCCCGGATTTGAACCGGGGACCCCGTCTTTACGAAAGACGTGCTCTACCAACTGAGCTAAGGCGGCAAACGAAATTGAATATAACACATTTTCTCTTTTGGAAGCATTCGGAAAAGACAAACATATGCTATATCCTTACCTTGTTTACTCACAAGCCGGAGTAGTTCAGTGGTAGAACGCCATCTTGGTAAGATGGAGGTCGCGGGTCCGATTCCCGCCTCCGGCTCCCGATTTTCTTGTCGCTACTGCGACTTAGAAAAGCGCAGTCCCCTTGGGGGACTCCAGAAATGTGATTCAAAAAATGATGTTATACTTCTTCGTATATGAACACACTTTTTCATCGCCACCCCATACGCTACCTCGCACAAAACTTAGCAATCGTCGTCGGCCTCGTCCTCATCTGGCGCGGCATATGGTACATACTCGACTCAATCGACATGGCATATCTCGGTGGCAGTCATATATGGACAGCACTCGGTGGTGTCGTGCTTGGACTAGCCATTCTGTTTATCCCCGACCACGACTTGAAGGAAATTGAGAAACTCTAGCGCACACCCACAAGAGAGTGTCTTGGCACACCGGCAACTGTTTGATTTTTGAGCGCGCGCATGAGCCGCGTCATGCCTATTCCCCCGCCAAAACGCGGGAAGAATCTGAGTGAGAGAAATTCTTCAAGCTCTTTCACCACCCGCTCCGTGCCGAATTTTTGAAACAATAATCGGGCATACTCCCCGTCAGAAATTGAGTAGAAACGTTTGCGCATGTCCGCAACATCAGAACTCCGTTCAGCAGAACCAATTGTTTCCATGCCATCAATAATGACGTCTATTTTGTTTGCTGTATTTCCGGCCTGCCCCGTTAGTCCCGCCGTGGCGGGATTCGTGGTGCGTTTCATATTCCAAAACGGAGATGTGTTTTCTGGAAAACGTTCAAGAAACACCACGCGCCCAAAATCTTCCGCCATGGCTCGCTCTTCCCTATTCGTGAGCTCCTCCACCCCATAGTGCTTCGCCATAGCGCTATATGTTTTGTGCGTGAACGTGTCGCGCGACCCAAGTCCGATGGATTCACACAAATCTTCTTCGAGTGTTCGCAGGTCGGCGAATTCGCCCTTCGCTTCAAACTCAAACATCGGAAAAATACGCTCATGCCTCCCTGGCACCGGGTTCGGTTCGTTTCTATAACTTGTTGAGACACAAAAAACGCCAGGTAATTCTGGCTTTGTGAGCAATTCATATTCAAGCCACATTTGACCCGTTTGTGGCAGAGGCCACACGCTCCCTTCATATTCGTATGTCGCGACGGTCGTCGGGTCTTCACATGCCGCAAGAATAGAGAGGCGGTCTTGCGTATGCACCTCTATAAATCCCTTCGCCAGAAAAAAACCGCGAAGGGTGTTCACGGTTTTGCTAAACGCGACAATGTCCCCGCTTGGTAAATGAGTGTTAATCATATTCGGTTAGTAGTTATTGATAAAACTGTTGATAATGAGGTAAACCCCGCAGTAGATGGCGACGATGAAAATCCACGCGTTCGTTCGCGTGAAGAAAAACGTGCGACTGTATATCCGCGTAACACTGACACGATATTCCGTGCCGAGCGGCTTTTCTCTGTTAGTGCAAGGTGGGTACGCACAGTACATGTAGGCATGCTGTCGCCACTGGGGAGAGGCACTTCGCCGCCATTCACTGACGGGGTAAAAAAAATTCCTCCAGAGGAGGACGAGATTGCCTTCTTTTGAGATAACTCTCGCAGAAGAGTATTATGTGTTCCCATTAAAAGTACAGTATACGTGCCATTAGAAATAACGCAAGTGAGTTGTCCCCATCCGCCCGTCGGCGAAAAAAGTAGAGCCCCACAATCCGCCTTAGGACTGTGGGGCATGTGTGTTATGCCGCCTGTGTAGGAGTTTGCTCCGCCATCTTGACAGGGCAAACCAATCTATAGATCGGAAGATTCTTGGTCAAGCGTATCACAAGGATCGGAACGAAGATAAACGATGCGAATACAAGAACCAACAATATAATCTCTCCTGTCAGGGTAAAAAATCCTGCAGGAAAATTCCATTGCCCAGAGAGCCATATGTATATACCCCAAGACGCGCAGGCGATACCTGCAACCATCAGAAGAGATAGTATGGCCCCGAACACCTTGCCGACAAGTGGGTACTTGTTACTGAGCCATGCCAAGAAAAAGAACGGCCCAATCGCGAGAACGAGCATCCCTATACCAGAACCAATTCTTAGGAAAGCTTCCCATGCCCTGTCCGGATTGGCGTATGCAGTGAAACCAAGGGCGCACAATAGCACCAAGATACCGAGACACGTTGTGGAAACAAGGGCGAATACTGCACTGACGGAACAAAATCCAGTCAGTGTGTTCGAAGTACCACCCATATGTTTATCCACCGCGCGAATAACCTTTCCGAGCAGATTTTCCCGAAACTCAAAGCATCCATCTCCAATTGACCTGACTCCAAGACTCGTGATGAGGCCAAACAATCCGGCCCCGGACATCACCGCCATAAGAATGAGGGTGGGAACAAGGACGATAAATAAAACATCCATACCAGGGACACCCTCGGGCGTCTTTACCGGCTCTGGCATAGCGGAAAATGCCATTGACGCGAGATACAGGCCAGTGACACCGGCGACAATCGTACAGAGCGAGATAAGGCGCGGATACAGCATTGGAAGCCCTTTCGTGTTTGTGTTGCCTATTCAACTGGTGGAACCTTACACTATTTTATGTGCTTTTGTCAAGAACGGCGGGACTCGGTCAAGCGCTCGAAACTGTGCCGTCGCGCAGTTTCTCCGCCTGACCACGCTCGCGCCGCTCCATCTGCTGATGGAGTCCTCCGACGCGAGCTTTCTCGTCCCGCATCGCTGTAAAACAGAAGTCGCCCAAGGTTTACACCTTGGGCTCCTCTGTTTTAAGCGCGAGCGGCGGGACTCGAACCCGTAACCTCTCCCGTGCACGTAACCCCCTATTTTCATAGGGGCGTGGACTATATCTTCACCATAAGAACATCTTTTAGGTGCTCTGGTATCTAGTCTCTACGGCGCTCCACTAGAGTGTGGTTCCCTCGGTGTTCGCGTGTCCCGCCAAGGCGGGATGTAGCCTTCACCGATATCCCAAAGAGTTTCAATGCGCCTTTCAGCGCAAAGCTGCAATTCTACAGGGGAGTGCTCTAACCAATTGAGCTACGCCCGCAAATGAGGGACAAAGAGGATGCTAGCATACTCTTTTCCCGAATGCCGCGGGTGAAAGCTCCGCTTACGCCCGCATACACAATTTCCTAAACGCTCGTACAAATATCCGTCGCTTGCGCTCCAGAAACGGCCGGGCAAGCGCATTATCGTACAGTATGTGGAATAACGCAACGCCGTCGTGGTGACTGAAAACAAGTTCGTGTCCCCTATTTTTCTCGTACGTAGAACCACCGCGTACTCCGCAGTTTTTTAAGCGGGCATGCAGAGTTGCAAGAAACTGTTTGCTGCCACTTG
>DATDXU010000004.1:0-46662 GCA_036517195.1 Minisyncoccota bacterium | reverse complement strand
TCCGTTTGCAAACGTGGACGATGCGGAGGTGGAGGTGATGTTGAGGGCGGTAGTTTGAACACCGAGCGCGAAGGTTGATGTTGCACTTCCGGAGAGTGAGAGAACTGCGGGAGATGATGTCGCGTATGCGTTCGTTGAGGTTCCGATATAGAGGTTGCCGTTCTGCGAGGAGAGGAGCCAGTGTTGGTTGTTAGTTGCAGCCGCAGTGTCAGAAATTGCGATTGATGGACGGGTGCCTGCGACTTGGAGGTTCCACTGTGGAGTCGTGGTGCTGATACCGACGTTGCCGCCAGCAAGCAACGAAAGCGCGTTCACGTCAGTGCCGTCAACTTTCGTACGGAAATACATGCTTCCAGAATCGTTGTCCCACTTGTTATCGAAGTACGTGCTACCACCATCATTGTCGTACCAAAGCTTGAAACCTGCACTTGCTTCAGTATCAGTAAGATAGATCGTTGGGTCCACAGTCGTATTACTTCCGGGACCTACTACAAGAAGTGGATTCGTCGTGCTTTCGAGAGCGATGGGGGCGTATGGTGACGTTGTCCCAACACCTATGTTACTTGCAAAATAATGATTACTGGTTGTTGTTGCCCCACCCGAAATGGTGAGACCCGTTGCTTGTCCTCCAGCGCCGATGGTTGAAGATGCTGTTGCAAGTATTGATGATGCACTGACCGTCCCCGTGAATGTCGGGGAGGCACTGTATGCGACAACGCCGGTTCCTGTTTCATCCGAGAGCCAGAGAGCGAGTTGCGCTGAGTTTGCAAAGAGTGATGACGTTGCGGTGTCCACCCAGTCAGTACCGTTGTGCATCAAGAGGTCGCCATATGCTCCCGCGGTGATCGTGACATCTTTGAGTGAATCAAGTTGACTGCCGAGACAGGTGCCGTTCAGTGATAGACATCCCGCGCTGATGTTGATTCCGTTTGCAAACGTTGACGATGCGCTGGTGGAAGTGATGTTGAGGGCGGTAGCTTGGAGATTAGTTGCAAAGGTGGATGTGGCAGACGTTGAGTTTGGAACCGAAAACAGCGTCGTGGTCGCCGTTGCAGTTGAAGATGCGACAGCAAATAGCACGCTGTTTCCTTCCCCGTTATTTGCGTGCACTGATAATTTCGCCCACGGTGAGGTTGTAGCAACTCCAAAATTACCTGCAACGGTTGCGACAGTGGTTGTGCCTGTAACCACAAGAGTGCCATTGATAGTTGAGGCATCGGTAATTGCATCGCCAAAAGTTGTATTGTTCTCCACGGTGAACGTTGAGGCAGTGGTGGTTGAAAGAGTAACCGCTCCCGTTGAGGTTAGATTATTCAAAAACACATCACCCTCCGCATCCACTAAAAATCTGACCGCCTCACCAACAGATGCAGAAATAAGATTACCGTCAGCAACCGAAGTGTTTGGGTTAACTACCAAAGTGGCATCAGACGCCTTCGAATTTGCCGCTCCAATTGCCCAAGAAGAGAATGTGTGCGCGGATGTCGGTGCGCGCGATGAAACAAATCCTCCGGCAAATGTGGAAGTCGCTGATGTGGAAGTCGCGTAAAAATAAGGAGCAGTTACTGGACCAGTGAAAACACCTGCTCCAGTTACGGAAAGTGGCGTACCTGGAGTTGAAGTGCCAATGCCAACGTTTCCCACCCCATCTACTTTGAGATATGAGCCCGTTGTTCCCCCCACCCATAGTGTTGAGGTGGCAACGATGCTGTGAAGAGTCGTGGTGCCCGCAATCAACACATTCCCATGGACAGAAAATAGAGCGGACGGACTCGAAGTTCCAACACCGACATTTCCTGTATTCAAAATTGAAAAGTGAGTCGACGTGGCAGTTGCAGTGGAACTTGCCACCGCAAAAAGTGTTTGTGCAACAGTCGTATCATTTGAATTGCCCTGAATAGAAATCTTTGCGTATGGAGAGGAAGTGCCAACACCCAAACTACGCGTCGATGTAGAGTAGGTAAAATGATTTTGATCTTGTCCAAGGATTCCTCCCTGTCCTACAAAAAGCACCGATTGTGCCGTGCCATTTGTTACTTCGCCGTCAATTTCCGGATTTCCGACATTCTTCCATGCGGAACCATTGTATACATTGAGTTTATTTAAATCTGAATCATAAAGAACAAGACCGGAAGCGGGAGACGCGATGGCGGTTTTTTGTGCCGTCGTGAGGCGCGGTGGCAAGAATCCTCCCGACGTTGAGTTGATTTGAAATATTGCCGCAGGCGTTGGGGTCGCGGTGCCGACACCAACTCTTCCGTTCTGTAAAACATACAGAGAGGATGCAGCAGAAAACCCACCCGAGAACGTAGAGGTCGCGGCGGTGGAGGTGGCGGTGTAGGTGGGCGCAATGGGAGCTGTGAAAATCGCGAGACTTGTCGTTGTGGCGCTTGTCGTTGTGGCGTTCGTTGCAGAGAGGTTGGTGCTCGTGAGGTCGGTTATCGTGCCTACCGCGGCAGTGAGTGTCGTAACGATGCTCGTAGTGAATCGCGAGAGCGCGGAGAAGAATGAGTTAGTGGACGTGGCAGCTTCTGCAACAAAAGCGGTGGCATAAAGATAGGTTGATGTTGCTTCTGTTGTGGACGCGCGGGTCGCAAAAAGGTTGGTAGAAGTCGCATTCGTTGTGGATGCGTAGGTCGCGGTAAGAAATGTGGAAGTGGCGTTGGTAAACAATGCGTTAGAACTTGAAGCTGTAGTACTCACCGCGGTTCCAAATGTTGAAACTCCGGAAACATCGAGTGAGCCGGTTACCGTTGCGTTGCCGGTAACTGAAAAATCAGACGCAGTGATTGAAGCTCCGGTAATTGTGCCACCCGTCCAACGACTATTACTTATATCCACGTCGCCCAAAGTATCTATTCTGTTTGTTCTGGCGACAGTGTTGTAGACATTCGTGATAGATGTTGAATTCGCCGACGAGAGGGAATACATCTTTGAAGAAAGTTTATTGTCCAATGACTCCAGTTTCGCGTTCAACACCGCTTCAGAAATCCCACCAGCAGTTACAATGCGCTCGATTTCACGCACGCGCTCCACCACCACACCCCCCGCATTCGCTGTAGTGCCAGAAAAATCAGCTTCGCGCGCGGTACTGTCTTGGGTCGATACAATCGATGGATTGCGTGGCCCTACCATAATGGAAACCGCAGCACGCTCACGTGATTCAAGAATTGAATCTGGAAAGGCAATGGCGTATACCAACCCATCAATTTTTGTATTTACACCTCGCGCAAGTTGGCGCACGAATAGCGGAATATCCCGTACGAATACGTTGGAAACTTGTTCCGCAATTGCACCCGGGTTATTCGCGACCGCGGCAAGCTGGGTATTCGCACGCGCAAACATATCGAGAACACCACCTTTCGTAACACGTATGTACGAATCGGAAATTGCGTCCCCTGTGTCATACAAAGAATCGCGCACAAATGCCGCGTACTGCGGGTCAACAAACGAATACGTACCGAACGTCAGCATGAATGCGACAGTCAGCGCGGTTAACTTGTGTAAAAATTCCACCGCCGGAGACAGTGCGTACGAGGCATACGAATGCACAGCTGAATCCAACGCGCCCGGAGTGCGCGTCATTTTTGAAACACGCGTCAGTGATTTTTCACTTGAAGCAACCGCGCGTGCTATTTTTTCTTGCACGTTAAACGCGCGTGGTCGCAATAGTGATGGAGTGTTTTTTTTCTCAAAAGGCAACTCGCGCAATTCTTTTGTTGAAGCACTATCTTTTTCTTCTGAAAATTTTTGCTTTTGAACCGGTACTCGAACACTTTTATATTCTTTGAGTCTCTGTTCAGTCAATTCTTCATGACGCTTACTTTTTGCATACTCTTGTTGTATCAAAAATCCCTTAAGAGACCCCTCGTCGACATACCAATTTTTTCCAACGCGCCTGCCGCGAACCTTGTTGTCACGACACAGTCTCGCAATATAATCGCGAGTTAAATTAGAAGCGTTGGCCGCCTCTTGTGCAGATATATATCGTACGCCATTGAAGAAAATTTCATCACTCATATTAGGTCGGATATGCGACTTACCTATATTTTACTAGCCAAATCGTGCATTCTTCGTATGAAAACAAGAGAAATCTGTGGACAAGAAAGTGAACGTTTTTAGTATGTTTAGTCGGGCGCGAAATACAAAAAGAGCCCACATTTTTAGAAACAAAAAGTCCCACAAAAACACCAACGCACCTTTAAAAATCTAAAGCCACGCTAACGAGCATATCCTTTTGATTCCGAGATACTTGTTTCAGGCTTACATTAGACACAAATAAGCAAAATACTTCTAAATTGTGACTTTTTTGACCTTTTATGACTCGAAAAACCACAATCCAGTCAATTGAAATGCTTGAGAACGACCATCTGGTCATAAAAAACATGTTCAGGTGTCTTTTGTTTCAAGAAAAACTCCGAGATATTCTGTGCCGAGATTCAATTTTAAAGCAAGAAATCGTACCTCGGATTACCGAGTTTGAAAGTTATGGGACCAAAACTCAGCAATGTATCGAAAGTGACCTATTTTGAGGTATATACGATCTCCGGAAGCAAGGTGTCTTCTAAAAAGATAACGACTCGGTCTACGGGTGGAGGTAAGTTGGTCACCAGTTCGCGCATGGAATTTTTTACCATGAGAGTTATGTAATTGTCAAAAAATATGTTATATAAAAAGCTGTCATTTTTGTAAACCAGTCCGTAGAAAATTAATACAACAATAAGAAATATTCCTGTGAAACTAGCATAGAGTATAGTCTTTCTTGGTGTCCGCACAGATATTATTTTTTTGCCCACAGCGATGGGTCTGGCACTGTGTACCTTGGAATCCTGACTGCGCGGCATGACTATGTGTATTGGTATTGAATGTTCTTCTCCCTCTTTACCATTCAATATTGGCGCCTCTTGAATACGAACACGCTCTACTAGTGGAGGAATAATTGATTCGTCCGTATCTTTAGAGTATTTGAAGTACATTTCTTCAGAAATAAGGTTGCCACCTCTCGTCTTATCGAACTGTTCTATTTTTTTTAAACCAACCGACTCCACCTGAACTGCAGCTAGCAAGGAATCTTTCTCCGCCTTATGTTTCTCGAGCGCATGCCTATCGACGTACCAACGATTGCCAACCTGTTTTGACGATATTTTGCCAGATCTTGCCAATTGACCCACATAATCCTGATGATATCCGGTTATCTCCGAAGCTCGTGATGCCGATATATATTCTCTCCCCTCCAAGGAAATAATGGACTTTATGTCTTGAGCAATATGTTTCTTCGGCGGTTCAGGAATATACGATTCAGATACCTTTTTATGTTGCAAAACCGAATCGAGGTATATGTACCAGAGTCCTCCAATTCTCTGCGCGTCTATGGCACCCCCGCGCGCCAGTTGACCAATATAGTCTTGGGCATACCCCGTTAAGTCCCCCGCTCGTTTAGACGAGATATATGTTTTACCGGAGATTTGTATCTCGTCAGACATGAACACAGTATACAATCAAGAGAAAAAACAGGTACACTGTAAGTATAATCGATTTCGTGTTGCTATATACTCTTCCCCTCAATGCTGTTTTGTATCATATTTTTAAGAATCTCGGGGTCAGACGCCCCCCTTGTCATTTTCATACCCTGACCGACTAAAAACTGAAGTGCGGATGTCTTTCCTGCTTTATAATCGTCCACAACCACTCTGTTTTGCTCTATAACAGCATGTACAATGCCAGATAGGTCTTTGGACAACTTTACATATAAACCCAACTCACGGGCAATTTCAGTGGGACTTCTAGAATCAGAAACGGAAACAAGTAGCAAGTCTTTCGCAGACCGTGAAGAAATTTCCTTCTTTGCAACCATTGAGATAATTTCTCTAAAATTTTGAGGCACTAGAGGAATCTCGGAACATGAAACTGAATCTCGTTCTTCCATATCTCGGATAATACTGACCACATCGTTGGTAAGGTAGTTTGCGGCCGCAATACGACTCGGCATATCCAACATCCCCCGTGTGACCTTGTCATAAAAAGCTCCAAATCTTGTATCGGTGACAAGAAATTCCACATCCTCTGCCTTTAACCCGAGCGAGAGATACCTGGCGCGCTTCTCAAAGGGAAGCTCGGGCATGTGTTCTCTCAGCGTAGACACAGAAAACTCCGGAACATCCTGGAGTTTTAATGACGGAAGATCAGGGTCGGGAAAATAACGGTAATCGGCGCTTCCCTCTTTTATTCTCTGCGGATACGTCGCTTGTTTACCTTCATCCCATCCGCGAGTCTCCTGCACAACAGCGCCCCCGCTCTCCAACAAATGTACTTGCCGTTTAATTTCGAAGTCGATTGCTCGCTCAACAGAACGGAATGAGTTCAGATTTTTTATTTCAACCTTCGTACCAAGTTTTTTTCCGAGAGATACGCTGACATTCGCCTCAACACGCATTTCTCCCTTTTCCATGTTTGCCTCACTCGCACCCAAATAGCGCAATAGCAATTGAAGTTCACGTGCAAACTTCCCTGCTTCCATGGGAGACCCAATGACTGGTTCCGTAACAAGCTCCATAAGAGGAACCCCAGCCCGATTAAAATCTATCAGCGTCTCCCCTGTCGCATCTCTATGTTCGGAACTCGCAGTGTCTTCTTCGAGATGAACTCGTGTAATCTTGACATCATTCAGTGAGCCACCTGAAACGAGCGGATACTCATACTGACTTATTTGATACCCTTTCGGTAAATCTGGATAAAAATAATTTTTTCTATCAAACTCCGTATAGTCAGCCAAAGTGCCTCCAACCGCAAGCCCCACCCGCAACACATGCCGTACCGCTTCTCTATTTATGACGGGGAGTGTTCCCGGATGCGCAAGACACACGGGACACGTGTTTACATTCGGATTCTTTTCTTCAGAATCGTTTTTGGAATCGCAAAACATCTTCGTTTGCGTGTTGAGCTCTGCGTGTATCTCGAGTCCTATGGTGGGAATATATCCGCTCACCAAACTATAGTACCTCAAGCTTCAATAATTCTCCACTGCCCCGCTTCCAACAGTCGCTCTGCTTTTTTGTATTTCATCTCACGCTTCTCTGTCCCGTTGGTTATAACGACACGGTCATTGCGATTGTATGACTTGACTTGTGTTCCGCCGAAAAGAGCGGGGCGCGCCCTAGGTCCTTCTGCTTTTGATACAGAGAGGTTCGGTACAATGCGCGCGATATGACCCGCATACGCTTCCTCCATGCTACGAAATAAACGGAGTCCTTCTTTTTTATACTCTACAAGCGGATCGCGCTGGCCATATGCACGCAAACTCACACTGCTCCGCAAGTATTCCATTGATTCAAGGTGTTCAACCCATAGAAAATCGATCCCCTGGAGCAGGAGTCGACGCACGGTTGGGATAAATGCTTCTCCGAGCTCTGCGCGCTTGGCGTTGCACGCGCTCTCCAGCTCGGGCGCGCTACCACTTATGCGCCTGATTTCTTCCTCCACCGATTCGTTGTCCCCCGCAAGCAACATTCTGCGCCGCGCGTACACACTAGTGCGCTGGATATTCAACACATCGTCATACGCAAGCACGTGCTTGCGTGCGTCAAAATTTAACTCCTCAATACGTATTTGCGCTTTTTCAAGCGCGCGCGTAATCATAGATGTATGAATTGGCTCGTCTTCCGGAAGCTTCAGTGTGCCCATCACGCGCTTTATGGTGTCGGATGCAAATACCCGCATCAAAGAATCTTCAAGCGACACGAAGAATTGCGTCTCTCCGGAGTCCCCCTGACGCCCGCTTCTCCCACGCAACTGATTGTCAATTCTCCTTGCTTCATGTCGCTCGGTACCCAAAACGAAAAGCCCTCCAGCATTCTTTACTGCCGTGTATTCTTCCGGAGACGCCGGGTTGCCACCCAACTTTATATCCACCCCGCGACCCGCCATGTTTGTCGCAATGGTCACTGCCCCACGCTTTCCCGCCTGAGCAATAATCTCCCCTTCGCGTTCGTGGTTTTTTGCGTTTAAAATTTCGTGCGGTATGCCTTCACTCCTAAAGTGCGCAGACAACAACTCGTTCTTCTCCACAGACACAGTACCCACAAGAACCGGCTGACCCTTTTCATGACACACACGCACCGCGCGCGCGATTGCTTTCATTTTCCCAGATTCATTCTGAAAAATGAAATCGTCGTGATCAATACGTTGTGAAGGTTTATTTGTTGGAATTGAAACAGTGTTCAGTCCATACACTTTGTAAAACTCTTCGGAAGATGTCACGGCAGTTCCCGTCATGCCGGACAACTTTTTATACAGACGAAAATAATTTTGAAATGTGATGGACGCGAACGTGCGCGACTCTTGCTGTATGGAAACCCCCTCTTTTGCCTCGATAGCCTGATGTAGCCCATCGCTCCACCGTCTCCCCGGCTGAAGTCGCCCCGTAGATTCGTCCACGATAATTATCTGCCCATCTTTGACAACGTATTCCTTATCGCGTCCGTATAGCGCGCGCGCCTTCACTGCAATTTCCAAATGATGCACGTGCTTGATGCCCGCGTCCGTATATATATTTTCAATACCGAGTGCCTCCTGCGCTTTCTCTACTCCAGAATCAGTCAACATAATCTGCCGATGCTTTTCATCCACGGTATAATCCTCTTCGGGCACGAGAGAGCGGGCAATTGACGCGAAACGTTCATACAGGTTTTCCGCATCCGATACCGCCGCCGAGATAATGAGCGGCGTACGCGCCTCGTCTATCAAGATAGAATCTATTTCATCAACAATCGCATAGGCATGCTCTCGTTGGCGCAAATTTTTTGCTTCATATTCAAGATTGTCGCGCAAATAATCAAACCCGAATTCGTTGTTCGTTCCGTAGGTTATGTCCGCCCCGTATGCCTCGCCCCTCGCGCACGGACGCAAATATTCGTGCACTACCTTGAATGCGCCGAGTTCATCCCGAACACGATCGTCTGTACTTTCTTCGCTTTGCGGAACATGCGCTGGGTCATATACATACGAGGACTCGTGATTTAAAACTCCGACGGTCATACCGAGCGCGTGGTACACCTGCCCCATCCACACAGCGTCGCGACGAGACAAATAATCGTTGACGGTTACTATGTGAACCCCCTTCCCCTCAAGAGCGTTCAGGTACGCAGGCAGGGTCGCGACGAGCGTCTTACCTTCTCCGGTACGCATTTCGGCTATATTGCCCTGATGAAGAACTATGCCACCTTGGATTTGCACATCAAAATGTCGCTGTTTCAGGGTACGCGCTGCCGCCTCCCTCACTGTGGCAAATGCTTCAGTAAGAAGAGAGTCCAGCGCCTCTCCACTCGCGAGACGCTCCTTAAATAGCACTGTCTGAGATTTCAGCTCATCGTTAGAAAGTCCCTTTAAACGACTCTCATGCCCAGCAACAGCTTGCACGAGAGGAGTGCTCTTCTTCAAAAAAGAAGAGCCCTCATCGCCAAACAACGCCCGCCAAAAAGACATGTGTGCATCGTATCATTAAAGGACCGTCGTGCACAAAAAGAAAAACTCCCGCGTGGAGAGTTTTTCTTTGTGCTATCGGCGTCGCTTATTGGAAGCTTTACGCTTCTTTGTTTTCTTCGCCTTTCGTTTTTTTGCCATAGTCATATTGTATGTACTAAGGAGTCCTAATCGACCCGCACGTGCACATGTGTGAGTGCTATGCGTCTTACATTTTCATAATGACACCAAAGCGCGCTTGAAAGTGTTCTTTACTCATCGTGTGTGGACAACTCAACTGCGAAGTACGGTGAGAAAATTTTTAAATTTTCTCAAAAACAAAAAAGATCCAATGTGGAGGACGGGTGCGAGCTCCATAATAGAAAATCTAATGTGAGTGCCGCCGCCCTCCACGCTGAATCTTTTTCTTCATACTACCACTCCACACTCGCGATACAAAAAACAACTTCGTCTCCCTATAAAAACCAAACACCCACAAGTCACTTCGTGCTCGCGGGCCCGCCTCGCGATCCCGCAAGCTTGCGGGATAACACTCCGGCCGGTGTTTGGTTTTACTCATACTTTAAGCCGAGCTATGCTCGTACGGGGCGTAAAACCAAACACCCCCCGAAGGGGGGAGTTGGCGATTTTCTTAGGAAACCACACATTTGTTTGCACAAATGGCGCTCACAAGGGGTTAGTGTAGCACCGAAAGAGAGATGGCGCAAGTTGTCCACACCCCACCCACTATTCAACACGCAGTGTGCCATCCTTCATTTGCGACGCCAATTCGTCCGCCTGAACACTTGAATCTGGGTGAAGACGCTTCACCTCTTCCAATACCTCGAGCGCGCGCGATACATTTCCATTAGCGTAATGCGATGCGGAGAGAGCAAAGAATGTTGATGCGTTCTCTGTATGTTTCTCTATAATTTTTTCCCATAATGCAGCGGCCTTATCATATCGTTTACGCTCGACGTAGGCACTAATAATGCGCACGTCAGTAGCATCTCCAGATTCAATAAGAGGAGCTATGAGCTCTTCGGCAAGAGCGTCTTGCCGTGTGCGGATAGCCGCAACCGCGTATAGTATTCGCGCATCTTTAAATTCAGGCGCAAGCTCATACGTTTCTTTGAGAATGGCGATGGCCGAGGATGCGTCTCCGCGCGAAAATGCATTCAATCCGAGCTGTAAGAGAATCGCCTGCTTGGTGGGTGAAATATCCCGAGCACGCTCAAGATACACACGCGCCTCTTCCCCCTTGCCATACGTGTCGTAGAGAATCCCGAGGAAGAGCGGGAACCTGGCGCTCCCCGGTGTCTCTTCAATCTGAAGTTCCATTTCACGCGCGGCTTCAGCAAAAACCTGATTTTTGAATTCAGAGGGGACTTGAGAGAGCGACGTGAGTCGTGCCGCGACTTGCAAAAACTGCTCCCGCACCTCCTGCGTGCCGTATGAACCATATGCCGCCGCCTTTTTAAAATACTCAATGTTTGTATTCAAATCTTTTTGTTGTCCGAGCGCCTGTAGTAACGCTCTATTTTGTGCTAGTCCATGCGCGTTCACACCCCACGCAACCCCCCACACAAGAATAGCAACGAGAACCGCAACAATGAAAGATGTCGGCATGCGAACCTCCCTGTCTCCAAATAATTTTCTTGTGTTCGCCGCGCCTGCATTTCTCCCTGCAATATATGCAAGTACCGAAACAAATAAAATATAACTCGTGATGTTATCGAATACGAAAAGATTGTGAAAGAAATATCCTGCAAGAAGTCCCGTCAAAATACAACGCTCTATGATTGAAAATGTGAGCCCCCCCGTACTACTTCTCCCTCTCCATAGAGCGGCGAGTGCGACGCCAAACAAAAGAAGATACAGTGCGAGACCAAAAAATCCGCCCGCGATAAGCCAGTCCAGCACTGTGTTATGAACCCGATCAAACCACTGCTCCTGCGCGTACATGCCCGGGTTGTAATACTTATCAAACACGAGTGCGTAATTTTCCTGTCCCCAACCAAGGAGTGGACGCTCTTGTGCACCCTTCCATGCCATGCCCCAGTTCATAAAACGGGCCTTTACGGTATTGTCTGAAACAGAGATAGTAGCCAGACGGTCAAGAAATCCGACAGAGCGTACCCACGATGCGTCTCGCACCATATAAAACAGTCCGGCAAGTATAAGAATGGTCGCGACGGACCCGGCGGCGGCGCGCCACGCATTTTTTGAATTACGCGCAAGTAACACCAAGAGAAGAGCGACAAGAAAGACTCCCCCCAAAAGTCCGAGAATGGAACCGCGCGTCCCTGTAAAAAGAAGAACAATCGTGTCGAGTGCTATAACAGACCCATACATAAGAGAAAGCACCACGCGTCCCCTGTTCACTTCCATCCACGACTGCCCCCATACAAGCGCGGCGATAAAAATATGAAACAGCATATACGCCGCGAGGTAAGTCGGATTCCCGAGAGTCGCGTCGAGGCGAGCGCCGAGTCCGCCTCCCCCACCCCACCCAAGAGCCGCGAAGCCTACAAGTTGTAACAGCCCATACAAAGAAACAAACGCGGACACCCCGAGTGACACCTGAAATAGACGCCTCCACAAACTCTCTGTCATGACTGACGTGACAACAACAAAATATCCAAAGAGATGCGCCAATGTTATCCACCCCTCCATCCTTTCGTAGTTACTCCAAAAACTTTTGAAAGGATACTCGCCAAGCGCGTCAGACAATGCAATCGCCGCCACGAACGCACCGAATGCAACGAGCATCGCGGAGACGCGCGGACGGTACGCCGCATTCATGAACATAAGAGCAATCCATGCGCCAAAAATCACTTCAACAATAATTCGAAAGGTGAAGTTTTTTCCCGTAATGAACGGGAAGAACAACGACTTCGTGACAACAAGAACAACGAACGGAAGCAAAAAGACGCCAGTCAAAACAATGTATCGCAGTGTTTTTTCAAGAAGAATATTGTGTGAGGGACTCATAGATATCTCGATATTCTATCAAACCAACAGGTGCGGTGCTAGGAACCAGATGCCACGCGCAGAATCGCCTGTGCCGAGCGTGCGCCGGACAGCGCGTCCTCGTATTGGATTTGTTCGCGGCGTACACGGGCGCGACCGCCGTTGTCAAGAGATGGGGAATTAAGATACACATGCAACCGTTCCAACAATTCTTCAAAAGAATGTGCGAGGCGCACACCACCTGTTTTCTCAAGAGCGAGATAGTGATCAAAGTGTGAGAAAAGCTCCACGCGATCCTGCGCTGGAGTATGTGGGTCTACATCAAAGCGAATATTAATGACCGGTTTGTTGAGTGCAATTGCATCCACCGTTAACGTTGAAATAGTGGTAATCACAACATCGCTCCAGCGCAAAGAGTTGACCATCAGATCAACGTCTGCGCGAGTAAATTCAAAATCCGACTTACCTCGACTGGTTTTAAAAGGAACGCTGTACGGCTTTGTCACCGTGATTCGCGGATGATTAAAATGTGCGGTGTCCGGTGCCTTTGGTGCAGTCAAATCTTCTGGACGATACCGCACAAGTAAGTGAATATCTTTTGGCAATC
This sequence comes from Minisyncoccota bacterium, assembly GCA_036517195.1. Classification (GTDB taxonomy): domain Bacteria; phylum Patescibacteriota; class Minisyncoccia; order Phycocordibacterales; family UBA2100; genus UBA10103. The sequence continues at coordinate 33,626 of DATDXU010000004.1, read as the reverse complement.
GTCCGTCATCAATTGCACGAGCGAGCTTCTGAACCAACATAATCCCAGAACTTTGGCTGTACTCTCCAAAAAATGGCGCACACAACACAACGCGCCTTTCTGTCGGAATGCTGAGAGAACGCAAAAACTCTTCGCGAGTTTTCGTCGCAGGCTTCCAATATTCGTCAAATTGCGATACCCCACACACACGTATTCGCCCCCTCTCCATGTCCCCCAGACGCACCACCTCCTCTTTCATCACATCTGTTTGCGCAACGAGCCAGTCTGGCATCACCTGAATAACTCCCTTTGCAGTCAAATTGTCCCACGAGCGCACCATGCCGACCGTTGGCACAATGGCGCGCTTCGCGGCGCGAAGCGCGAGTCGATCGGAGACAAGAATAATATCTGGAGCAAGCACGAGCGAGGGTTTGTGTTTTGCAATCAATGCGGCGACGGAATAATCTGCCGGAATCGCACGATCAAGAATGCGTAAAAACTTTCTGAACAGACGCGAGCCACCAAACAACACCCCAACCAATCGTCTGATTGCAAATTTTAAAATATTTCTGTCGCGCACGAAAAACGCGTACTGTTTTCTACGCACTGTCCCCGTGCCGAGCGCGTTGAACGCAAGCCACTGCAGTGCGCGCCCAAACCAATGCTCTCTCTGCGGGTCCCACGACTCAAATACTACCTGCGAATGCGCGTACGTTTTTCTATAATATTCAACCTTGTGTGAAGGAACCAAAATCACCAGGTGCGCTCCACCTTTCAAAAGCTCAGGATACAGGTCGGTCAGAAAAAAATTTCTCGCCCGCAATCCATTAAATATGGGGAGCAAAATGGTCATATATCGTGAAGAAATATGTTTACACAAAGCTTTGTAAGCCCCGCTTCAGTGTTGCAAATTCCTCTTCTTGATCTCTGTTCTTCCCCACAGACGCCCTGCGCATGTGAAAACCGAACGGCTGGTCATTCCATATAAACTCTTCCCACCCTTCGTGTCCCGCATCAAAATATCCCCTCTCTTTAAACCCGACCGGAGAATATGTCCCCTCTCTCGGAGTATAACTATAGCGGTCTGGTATCACGTATCGCATACAATTTTTGAGAGCACGCATAAAAAATCTCCGCTCGAGAGGAAACTTGAATACAGGAATCAGTGTCTCAACACGCACTGTGCCATGGCCATATTTTTCATACAGAGCATACGAGGTGTCTCGAGACCCACCAACCAGCCTTCGAGCAGACACCATGTTCATACATGGAATGTTATATGTTTTTCTGCGTGGGGGTCTCTTACTATCCGTATACTGAGGAAGAAAATCAAGTTCCGTAAACGGAATCTGCTCACCATCAATAAAGAGAGCGTGGTGTGCCGGAAAATTGCGTATTTTTTTCCACCATCGCGGATGCCATGGAACTCCCATAAGCGCAATCTTATTTTTTTTCATGTGCGTTATAACTTTTTCAATCCATTCTGGTACAACAATATAAAAATCGCTGTCCAAAATAAGAGCAAACCGAGTGTGTATATGCGGCAGTGAAAGATTGATCGCACTCCCGTGATGGATACTCGGCCACACTGCCCGCAATTCTTCTGATAGGCCCGTTTTCAGTAACTCCGTAAATGGCATCGCTTTTATGACTGTAAACTTCTTCGGGTCTACGTGGTCCGTATATCCGAGCGGTGTATTGTCCGCAACAAGCCAATTCCAGGCGCGACTTGTATTTAGTGTCTCGGTAAACTCCCGATTTAACTCCAGCAATCGTTTGCTGCCAGAAGAGTGGTACACCGAACACATGGTGAGTTCGTTCATGTGATGAAGTTTGATTCTGGACGCGAAAGCCACTCTCGAAAAGATTGTGCACCAGCATCACGCGCTGAAAGTATAGGATCTCGTATGGGCCACGGTATCGCAAAATCAGCATCGTTCCAGACGATGTTACTTTCACCATCTTTGTTGTAAAAAGCGGAATAATAATACTCCACATCGGTATTATCCGTACGCGCACAAAACCCTGTTGCAAAACCGAATGGCGCCCAAAACGCAATCTTGTTTTCTTCACTCACCTCTCGCGCCTCCCACTTTCCCCGCGTCGGGGAGTTTTTACGTATATCAACTGCAACCATATACGCCTGGCCACGAACAACGCGCATTAACTTTCCAAGAGGTTTGTCCCATTGAAAATGGAGTCCCCGTATAACATTTTTTGGCGAATGCGACTGATTGTGCTGTACAAAAACACCACCAATCCCTACTTGGTTGAATGTATGCGCGTTAAAAACCTCCATAAAAAATCCTCGACCGTCAACATGCACCGTTGGTTGTATAAGAAAAAGTCCCTCTAAATCAGTGTGTGTAATTTTCATATCCTAATACCATTGTGCCTTAGATTGAATCTCGTAGTGGTGTAAAAATTCTTTCTTCGATTTTATGGCGAGCCACCACGCCTTGTTCTTTAGATACCAATCAACGACATAACCCATGACTTCGTCAATTGAATGTCTCCGCCCCCAGCCAAGTTTCCGTTCAATCTTCGAGGCATCGGGCGCGTAGCGGAGATCAGCCGCGGGGCGATCCTTTGTGTGAGACAGTAACACCTCGTGATTCTTGCGTAGATATCGTGCCACAAGTTCAATAATTTCGAGGTTCGTCCTGTGTTCTCCTGCCACATTATAGGTATCGGGTGCGTGCGTGCTATATGCAATGCGATCAATCGCTTTGCAAAAATCATCCACGTACACCCAGCTACGCACGTGTCCCCCACCACCGTGAACAGGTATCTTCTCATCTGCAATAAGATTGGTAATTACAAGAGGAATAAACTTCTCTGGATATTGATGGGAACCATAATTATTACCACTTCGAACAATTGACACCGGAGTCCCGTATACCATCCTATACGTACGGGCTAACATGTCCCCCGCCGCTTTCGAGGCCGCATATGGATTTGATGGGTTTAGCGCGGCGTCCTCTACCGAAAATCCATTCGAAATATTGCCATACACCTCATCGGTAGAGACATGCACCATGTGCGGTACCTTATGCATACGCACTGCCTCAAGTAATACTCGAGTGCCTTCCACGTTTGTGCGTATGAAATCGCTTACGTTGAAAATGGATCGATCCACGTGTGTTTCCGCGGCCAAATGAACAACAAGAGTAAAGTGGTATTTTTCAAATAACCGTTCAACAAGACGAGAGTCACACACATCACCACGAATAAATTCATAGTGCCCATCGGTCTCACCCCCGATGTCTCGAATGTTGTCTAAATTACCCGCGTAGGTAAGTAAATCGAGATTCACAAGTTTATGGTCTGGATACGCACGACTAAAATGGCGCACCACATGCGAACCCATAAAACCACAACCTCCAGTTATAAGCACTGAATCCATACGTACAAATTACAATACCACGCACTTTTTTGCTCACAAACACTGTTTTTATGTTGCCGGATGTTCTTTGAAATGTTCGACACCAATCTCGAGCGCACGCACCTCTTTATCCCAATCTCGTTTCTCCACATCGGGAGTAGAACGCATGTGGAAACCGAATGGGATGTTTTGCCAAAAAAATTCTTCCCACCCCTCACCTCTCGCGCTGAAATGTCCCCCATCTTTAAATATTTCTGTCGTATAAGAACCCCTGCGTGGCACATAAGAAAATCGATCGGGTGTGATCCGGTCAATTAGCTTTCGTATAACCGTCATTGGAAACCAGTATTTTTCATATGGCCTAAAGCTCGGGACAACATACTCAGAACGAATGGTGGGGTGTTTGTAATAATTCTTATACAAATCATACGAGGTATCGAGTGCGGTGCCTATACCGTACCTACCATCGATTTTCTTACGTAAGTGCGCAAGAAACGATGGAAGTCGAGGAGAGGAAAACAAATGGGTTGATGAAAGGCTCTTTGGAGTTGTATACTGCGGCAAAAAATTCAAATGCGATAAAGAGACGCGGCTTGTGTCTATAAACAGCGCATGGTGCGCAGGAAAGTAGCGCACTTTTTTAATCCACCGCGGATGCCACGGCGGTCCGAAAAAAGCAAGTTCTTTATTTTTCATATGCTGCAAAATAACACGTATCCAATTTTTTCGCACAATAAAAAAATCATTATCAAGAATGAGAGCGAAGCGAGTAGTAATGTGCGGTAATGTATTGTTAATCGCACTCACGTGATGATAGCTGGTACGCATACCCAACTGCCACAGAGCGAGAGTTTTCACGCATTCAGTCATGGGAATGCCACGTACTACGCGAAATTTCGATGAATCGAGACGCTCTTCTGCATAGTCAGCCGGAGTGTTATCCATGACAACCCATGACCAATCTCTCCGATCATTCAATGATTCCGTGAGTTCACGGCTCAGTTCTAAAAAATGTTTCGAGCGCGCGGAATGATATACAGAACAAATAGTTAGTTCGTTTTCGTGCTGTGTTTTAGTTTTCATACATACACAAACATTGTGTAAAACATTGCACACACTTCACTACGCGCACACTATGAATACTTTTTTAAAAATGTGGCAAGTGTTTTCTTTAAATACGACATCTGTACGGTGGTCATCCCCTGATGTGCCCCAAGAAGAAACCCATGTCTCATTATGTAATCCGAAACAGGAAAAGATGATGTCGCTTTACGATGTAATACGTTTTTGTAGGCAGGTTGACGCGTAATTGTCCCTGTAAAAATGGGACGCGTTTGGACGTTTGCCTCTTCCAGATATTTCGTTATCTCCACACGAGTAAAGGGAGCGTGTGGTTTGATGGTTATCGGGAACGACATAAAACTTGTCTTCGCTTTTTTTAAAGCGCGCGGAAGTATGAAAAAACGTTCGTGTCGCTTAAAGAATGCATACAGTTCCTTGAACCGCCTGTTGCGTGTTCGGGTGAATTTTTTGAGACGCTTAAGCTGTTCCAAGGCAAATGCGGCATTGAGTTCAGAGGGTTGAAGATTGTACCCAACTTCGCTGAAAATAAATTTCGCGTCATATGTTTTTCCGTCAATTTTTCCCGCGAAACGTTTTTTTATGTCCTCCGATTTTTCGTATGCGCCAAAGAGCGTTGAATTTCTCCCCCACGCCGCCATAATACGCACACGACGCTCAAGCGCGGGATCGTTAACACACACCATCCCACCGGCGGCGGCAGCAGTAATGGCGTGAGTTGCATAGAAACTCGTTGTAGAAATATGTGAGTACTTACCTGTCGGTTTCCCCGCGAACGCCGCACCAAGCACGTCACACGAATCTTCTATAAAAAACAAATTGTGTTTCTTCGCAATTCTTTGAATGCGTTCGAGGTCTGGAATATTTCCAAGAAGAGATGGGATGATGAGGGCCCGCGTCTTTTTAGAAATTGCCTTTTCTATTTGGTTAACATCTATTTGATACGTCCCCTCCCCCACATCAACAAAAACAGGAATGAGTCCTTTTTGCACAAGGGGAGCCACGGTCGTTGAAAACGTTAACACCGGAGTTATTACTTCAGACCCGCGTGGCAATTTGAGTGATTCAATCGCGAGAAGATTCGCTGACGAACCAGAGTTCGTCATTACGCCCGCCCTCTTACCGAATAGTTTCGCTATTTTTTTCTCAAACTCTGCGACTGACGCACCTGGGGCAATTTTTGAAGGATTTGAAAGAACGCGCACCACTGCCGCTATTTCTTCTTTTCCATACACCGCCTGGGCATACGAAACCCGCACCCCCTGTTCCTTTCTTGACATATTCGTAGAGAATATCACACGAGCCTTTCCGCGCAAGAAAAAACCGGGTCACTTGACGCGAATCACACTATCATCGCGCTGATACCTTTGTGCATGGAGTGCGTTGGTTTCCAACCAAGATTTCGTACACGACGCGTATCGGCAACCTTGCCGGATTTTGACATTGGGGGCAGTGACACGGAAGGCACACCGTACGCACGTGCGATAATCCGTGCAATGTCTCCCGTCCGCGTATGTGTTCCCGTCCCTACCTCATACGTGCCTTGTGCCCTTCTTTTTTCAACAAGTATGACAAGTGCGCGAGCAACATCATCTACATACACATAATCCAACCAAACATCATTTTTAACAACGGGAACCTTTCCGCTTTTCGCTTGGGCAATGAGAGCCGGAATAAGCGACCGTGGCGGCTTCCCCGCTCCATACACATAGAAAGGAACCGCCCATACAAACATACCGCCATTATCAGAAAAAAGTTTCTCGCCAAACTGGCGCAAGGCACGCTTCGCAAGTATATACGCCCAATAACTTGCCGTTTTCTCATTGTCATACTCAAAACACGTCCCCACGGCAACTACTTTTTTTAGTTTACATTTTGCAAGTAACATAAAAAACTGCATTCCCGTGGCGATATTTTTCGCGCTCATGGCCGCCCCGTAGTCAGGCAGTCCTTCCCACGCAAGGTGCAACACCACATCAGGTGCATATCGTTTCAATTCTTGCTCTACCCCTCGTATATTTTCTAAGCGCGACTTCATACAATACACACTATGTTTGCGCTTCTGTAGCTCCGCAACAACACGACGCCCGATAAATCCAGTGCTGCCAGTGATGAAGATACGCATAGAAATAATTTTGATTTACGAATTTTTAATTTTGATTCAATTGTGAATTCTTCAGTGTTGAAAGTATCTTGCCGAATATGAGAGTTAACTCCTGGCATTCTTTCCATAACAACCGCGCTTCCGTCCTGATCTGCGGCGCGGCGTGGGAAAGCATCCTTATCCAGTGCTTTGTTTCTTGTGCTTCCTTTTTACAAATGTGAATCTTATTTTTGAAATCTTTCCTTGAACTAGCGGCGTTTGCTTCACAGTAGTTTGCTCCAACACTGGTGGAAGAACGCACCAATTGATTAATAAGCGGGTTAGTGACTGCGTCAGATTGAATTTTTCGACATATAGTTACCGTATTTTCTCCAAAACGCGCGGTTCTTTCTTCAAGATCAAATGACTTGTTGTTTTGTTTATTCATACATTCACGCTTGATTCAAAATTCAAAAATCACAATTAGGAATTGGTGAAGCGTTACAATAGTTCCCTCAACATCGGCAACGCCACATCTTTTGGCGAAACAACCGTCGGCTCAAGGGGCCACATAACCCCAATATCTGGATCTTTATAATTAATGCCGCTTTGGTGTTCCGGAGAATAAAGCTCGGACATGAAATACAGCATCTCTGAATTATCCTCGAGAGTCTGAAATGCATTCGCACATCCGACCGGCACCAGAAGCATATTCTTTTTTTCTGCAGAAAGTTCAACAGATATCCACTGTTTGAATGTCGGAGAGTTCGGACGTAAGTCAACAATGGCAACAAAGAAAGCGCCCAATAGCGCAGTCATACATTTCGCTTCCCATTTTGGGGGCTTTTGAAAATGAAAACCCCGCAAGGTCCCTTTCACTGTATTGAAACTACGGTTCACTTGTCGAATGTGAAAATTGATCCCCTGTTTCTGAAATTCTTCTTCACAGAAAATCCGCGCGAAGTATCCGCGCTCGTCTGTGCGCAACTCTGATTGTATTTCAAAAGCACCAGCAAGTTTTGTTTCCCCAAAGCGCATAACCATCTCTTTATACCCCACGGGGTGGGGTTTCGCCATCACATCACTGCCTACAGTATTCCAACCCTTGTTTTGTCAACAAGAAGCTTCTCGAACATTTTTATGTTGTAAAAACGGTCATCGTCGTAGTTAAAATCCTTGCCAATGTTCGCGTCCAAATCCGCTAAAATAGTTTCAACGGAACCCCGTGGGTGAAATGCGAGTTCACGCACAGCACGATCATGGGATACTCGATAATTACGCGCATCTGGAATGTGTTTAGTAAAAACGTCCACCGCCTGTCCGCGTCTTGTTTTAAAATATTCACACACCCGTCGCGCGGCCTCTCCGACTGTAATATTCTCTGTATGAATGTTGAATATACCCTGTACTGACGAGGGCGCCACAAGGGCGCGTTCATGGGCATGGATTGCGTCAGACATCGCGAGAATCGGCCTCCAAATATCAGGATTATTTACCGTCAATTTCCCCGTTTTACTTGCATGCATAAACATCGTGTTGAGTAACAAATCAAAACGCATTCGTGGACCCCAGCCGCCCACTGTTCCCTTTCTCAAACAAATAACTGAAAAATCGTGGTCATGCATGCGCAACACACCAAACTCACCCTTCAGTTTCGAAATGCCATACGGATACACACTACGGGGCTCTGTCTCTTCTGTTGCAAGCGTTGTGCTGTCGATATGTCCATATACAGAGCATGAACCGGCATACACATAACGACGCACTCCAGCGCGCTTGGCGATATACGCAAGGTACGTGGGGGCTGCACCATTTGAAATAAAATTCATCGCGGGTGAATATTCGGCCATTGGGTCATTTGAAAGACCAGCAAGAAACACAACCGCGTCAAACCCCCGAAGGTCCGCTTCGGTTAATGAAAATATGTCTTTTTGGAGTACTGGCACACTGGAAGGCAGGGCGTTTCCAAACCATAGAAGGTCAGCGACCATGACTTCGTGTCCCCGATCCAGTAAAAACGGCACCAAGCGTGACCCAACATACCCCGCGCCACCAGCGATAAAAACCCTCATACTGCGTGAGCCACCTTAGCCCCCACCAACGATTCGACCTCCTCATATACACATTCGCCAACCGTTTTTTCTATCCCGCGCGGACGGATAAAAGATTCTACAAAGGATCTTCGAGCATGCGCCCGCGCGTCATCCCCATCAAGCAAATGAATAAGATTTTGTACACACTCTTGCGGTGTTTTTGGAATATCTGAGGCACCGCTTTCCATAAGTTGTTTGAAGTGGATCGTTTCTACTTGCTGCGTTGCAAATTCTGGATATAGAAGCGATATACACGGCTTACCGTCAATAATAGCATCAATCGCCCCACTGGTATTGATTTGAATAACCGCGATTGAGTGTGCAAGTGTATCATGAAAAAGTTTGAGTGCCTCTTCGGTGTCCGGCAAAGAACCCCGCGGAGGAATTTCTACTGTCTTAGAAAGAGAAAATCCCATATATGCCTTGAAATTGGCCGGGTGGACACGTAAAATAATTTGTATCTTCCTAATTCGCTCGTCAGACGAAGCATCGAATGCCGCACGCAACGCTCGAAGAACAGATGTCTCATCTTGCGCAATATTGCGCGCAGAACCGAGATACGTAACGATCGAATCTTCTGCGCGCAAACCAAATGTTCTGCAAAATTCGTCTCTTGGCATAGTGTATAGCCCATGATCGAACCATGGATCAAACACGGGGGCGCCGACAATTTTAATATGATCGAGTGGCACACCCTGATGCCGACGCGCCTCGTCTGCCTGTGGTTGATTCCAACATAACACACGATCCGGCAATATATGAAAAAGTCCACGCACCGTTAAATTATCCCAAGAGAAAACCGGCAGCACTGTTTTTATATGCAGCGCGCGCGCCGCCTTAAGATATTCAAGTTCGGCAGACGACTGTCGCATATTCACAGGAGAAACAATGACGACGTCTGGTTTGCGTCCCACAATATCTCGAACAATCCACGTGTCCGCCGGAAATGCCCCCTCAACCGCAGTGAGCATGTTTGCAAACCACCTCGTCATCACGAGAGACGCCGCGCCCGGCAATGCAAGAAATACCCGAACAGGAAAAGGCAGATGCACTTTCCAATCTCTTCGAAATAACTCCAGGTGCGCAATATCTCGATTCACCAGATAACGACGATAGCTCAAAAGGTCGCGTGTATATAACAATACCCACGCCCCAAACGCGCGAGGAGTACGTGCTGGAGCAAGAGAAACGTGTAGAGACTCACACAGTTTTTGTGCCTTTTCAATTTGCCCGCCATTGGAGAATCGCGGGTCGTAACAAACCTCTACCCTATTCCCACGTCGAACACATGCCTCAATCGTACTTTTATGAGACCGTATATGACCCGCAGAACGTATAACATACAGGATGGAAAGCATCGTTTTATTGTGCTATAGGTGCCGGGCACGGCACTATGGACTTATATTGCATAACGTTGTATATTTTCGCTGTCCAATATATGAGCCTAAAACAACTCTGGTCCTACATACGGCGGCTTGAAAACACGCTTGTAAAGTCACCCCTCAGCGACCATTCTTTTATAGAACATTCCACGCCCACACACGAGGCGGCGCAACGGAGTACAAAATACAGAAAAACTAAAATCATCGCCACCCTTGGTCCCGCAACAAAAACAGAAGCACATATACGAAAACTAAAGGACAAGGGGGTCGACTTCGTTCGAGTAAACATGTCTCACTCAAGTCTTGACGACCAGCGACACTTCATGAAGTTAGCTCGCACGGTTGGCATTCCATTCATACTCGATACCGAGGGGTCTCAGGTCCGTAATGGCACATTGCCAGTCGGCGAGGTATACATCGAGGAGGGTGACGAAATGAAAATGTATGCACGTACAATTGACGGGACACCATCATCCATGTGTCTGCGTCCAGAGATTGCACTTCAACACCTGGAACGTGGTGACTTGGTGTATGTTGATTTCAATTCACTCGTATTCCGAGTACTCGACACATCATCTTTAAAAGAAAGTGGGTACGCTACAACTTCGGCAATTTCCAGTGGCACCATGGGGGCTAACAAAGGGGTCGTCATCGATTCGGCAATGAACAAACGGTATACCTTACCCCCACTCTCACCCAAGGACATTGAGGCAATTAAAATCGCGCTTCAGGAGGGGGTTGAGTACATAGCGGTATCATTTGTGCGCTCAAAAGAAACGCTCGACGCGGTCCGCAAAGAAACAGAAGGAAAAATGAAGATAATTTCAAAGATTGAGTGTGTTGATGCGCTCGAACATTTGGATGAAATCATCAGTGGATCGGATTTTCTCCTTATAGATAGGGGTGACTTAAGCAAAGAAATTCCAATTGAAAAAATACCCCTGACACAAAAAATAATAATGGAGAGGGCGCGAAGAAAGGGAGTCGGTGTTTTTGTAGCGACAAATCTCTTGGAATCAATGGTGCAAAAGAAGGACCCAACGCGAGCGGAAGTACATGATGTTATTCAAACAGTGTTAGATGGGGCATATGGTTTAACGCTCGCCGCGGAAACAGCAATCGGGAAACATCCGATGGAAGTTGTAAATACTATTAATAAACTCATATACCAAGCCGAACAGTCTATTCCAAGTAAAAAAGCGCCCCCGCCGTACATACACGAACTATTTAAAAAGGGGTACCTGCGCACAAAAAATTCCGCACCAATGCTTGTGGCTCCTCACGGAGGCACCCTCATTGATCGTATAGGAAATCCGGAAAAAAGTTCTCTCAACAAAAACGCGCCACATATCACCATAACCGACGAACAACACATGGATATGGAACAAATCGCGCTCGGAACATTCAGCCCGTTAACTGGTTTTTTATGCAAAAAAGACCTCATGACAGTTCTCAATACCATGCGCCTCTCGAACGGTGTTGTGTGGCCAATGCCAATTGTGCTCGATATAGATACAGAAGAGGCACGAAAACTCCGTGTGGGCATGGATGCTGCTCTGCAAAACACAAACAAAGAAATTGTCGGTAGTATCCACGTGGAAGATATATACAGCTATAACGCAAATGAATTTGCTCGACTCACCTATGGAACTGAAAATCCCGCTCACCCCGGTGTCGCGCTTGTACGTGCGATGAAACCGATATTCGTCGGAGGAACAATTACACTGTACAAACGATACGCTTCCGAAACAAAACCGTACGAGTTGACCCCCCGGCAAGCGCGCCGTTTATTCGCAGACCGCGGATGGTCAAAAGTTGTCGCATTTCATACACGCAACCCAATCCATAGAGCACATGAATTCATACAGATAGAAGCATTAAAAAAATCTTACGCGGATGGACTATTTATTCACCCCGTTGTCGGTAAGAAAAAAACTGGAGATTTTTACCCCACACCAATTGTTCGCGCTTACGATATCATGATGAAAAAATTCTACCCGAAAAACACCGCGATATTTGGAACTTTCGCGACATATTCCCGCTACGCTGGACCTCGAGAGGCACTTTTTACCGCGCTCTGCCGTCAAAACTTCGGGTGCAGTCATATCATTGTTGGAAGAGACCATACTGGAGTGGGTGTTTTTTACGAACCAGACGCATCACAGGCGATATTCGACCGTTATCCAGACATAGGAATAACTCCTATTCGATTTAAGGATGTGTATTACTTCAAACAACACAATACGCACTTCGAACAAAAGGAGGATTCTCGAGAACACGAACAAGAACACATAAGCGGTACCGAAATAAGAAAAATGTTCCTCGAAGGAAAAACGCCTCCCGAGTGGTTTATGCGGCCTGAAATTTCAGAGGTTATTACAACTATGATAAAAAACGGTGAAAATGTATTCGTAACGTCAGATCTACGCATGGGAACTGTCATGTGGTTTACGGGACTCAGCGGCTCAGGAAAAACCACAATCGCGCGGGTACTTGCTACACATCTCGAACAAAGCGGAAAAAAAGTTTGCATACTAGACGGAGATGAAATACGCAAACAACAGGGCGAACAATTGGGGTTTTCTTATGCCGATATAGGGAAAAACAACGCGCGTATCGCACGTATCGCGCAAGAAAAGAGCAAAACGCATGATTTCGTCCTTGTTTCAGTCATCGCGCCATTTAAGAAACATCGAGAGGAAACGAGAAAGTTCTTGGGGAAACAATACGTGGAAGTGTTCGTTGATTGCCCACTTTCTGTCTGCATGCAACGTGACGTTAAGGGACTCTACGCGAAGGCATCTGCAGGCACAGTACAAAATCTGATCGGCGTGCACGATTCACATCCATATGAAGTACCCGAGCACCCAGACGTGACACTACAATCTAACACTGTGGGCATCGGAGACTGTGTAAAAATCCTGGCGAATTTCCTTCAAAACAGGAAAACATAGGCACACACTAACGTTCTATCACCCGACGAATACCGCGCTTAACGACAGCTGGGAGAAATTTCGCAAAAGAAGATTGCGCGGCCTCTTTCATCGCGCCCACCGCTTGATATAAGTGATTTATATTCTTGAACAGAGTCAAATCCAGCTTGAACAAAGAACCGTACGCGCGTATCTCTTCATCCAAAATCTGCCCCGCGAAACTCCACAATTCCATATCGAGCTTATTGTTTGAACGAATCAAATCAAGAACATCTTGGGGAATATCGCTCGTATGTGGTCTCATTTTCGTTTCCTGTTTGCGCCGGTAGTACACGGACCCAAATCTAAATTTTTTCTTTGTGATAAGAAGAGTTTCATCAAAACGCTCTGTGATGCCGACCACTGAAAACTGTTGCAGATGCTCTTTTGCAACCTTGAGTGCATCGGGCGACAATACACCCGCCGCCACATGTGGCATACCAAAGCCTCCACTGATAAGTCGCGTCTGATGATTAACAACAGCGTTCAAGCCACTCGTAACATACTCACGGAGTGTCATTCGTTGTGCTGACGCATGAAATCCGTGTGTCGGCCTGTAAAGCGCGTAGAAGTAACCGGAAAGAACAACGTCAACTGGGTTGCGTAACAAAGTAACATAATCGCTCGGACTGGAGAAAAATTCGTGCAGTCCGAAGGGCATATGTCCACTGAGGAACGCGATACCATCTCGCTCTCTTTGGGAGAGTTGTTTAAAGCGCTCGATTGATTTATCTGTTCCTGCCTTAATTGAATACCAGCGCGCGTTTTGAGGAAGCTGGCGCTTAATGATACTGCGCAAAGTGATACCACCGGTTTTCGTAAGATGTAAAAATATGATGGGACGTCGAGCGTGCATAGCATTCCTAAACCCTATTCTTTATGAAGCTGGTAAAACTTGGAGTTTTTATTGCGCAGTAACTCTTCTGGATTACCTGCCTCAACAATGCATCCGCGCTCAAGCATAAGTAAGTGATCTGCTTCCCTCACTGTAGAAAGCCGGTGGGCGATAATAACGATAGTTATCTTACCCCGAAGATCCTCCAACACTTTGAGAATTGCCTGCTCTGATTCTGTATCCAACGCGCTCGTTGCCTCATCCAAAATGAGAAGTGTCGGTTTGCGCACAAGTATACGCGCTAAAACAATTCTCTGGCGTTGACCGGCGGAGAGAGAAACGCCACGCTCTCCGACATTCGTGTGTATGCCGCGCGGAAGCGATACAATCATGTCCTCAAGCGCGGCCTCTTTTAGGGCGTTACTGACATCCCCCTCACTGATATGCTCATCATAAAAGCGCACGTTATTGAAAATTGAATCGTTTAAAAGAAATAAATCTTGCGACACATACCCGACATTGGAACGCCAGCTGGAAAGACGAATATCCGAAAGAGTAGAACCATCAACAGAGATGGTACCGGAGGTCGGCGCGATGAGTCGTAATAAGAGGTCAGCTATCGTCGTTTTCCCTACCCCCGAAGGACCGATAATTGCCAGTGTCTTGCCTCTCGGTATTGAAAAACTAACACCTGAAAGTATTGTTCTATCTTTCTTGTAAGAAAATTCAACGTCTTTAAATGTTATGACGTTACTAAAGTGAAACGATTGCGTGCCCCGCTCCTCTTCACGACGACGCTCTAACTCTTCCGTAAACAAAAGAAGTGTTGTGGCGTTTGGAATAGATTCATTGATGGTGAGGAGTGCCGATTGTACGCGTTCCACATACAGAAAAATGCGCTGTATCAAAAATACCACAACGGCAAACGACGCAAGGTTGAATCCCGGCTGAAGGAAAGAGTATGCAAAAACAATAAGAATAAATATGACTGCCGCCGGTTGTGCCGTTACTGATATAATAGAGCGCGTAATTTGTTGCCGTATGCGCGCAACGCGGAACATATCGAACAGCAAACCTATTCTCTCTATGGCCGCCCCCTGAAGCCCCATCGCCTTGATCGCCTTAAAACCCACAACACTCTCATTAACATCGTGTGCGATAGATTTGTTAAGAATGACGATGTCGGTCGCGAGTCGACGATTTCTGCGCAAGAGCGGATGAGACGCTACGAGTAAAAGAAAACCTGCTCCAATGGTGACAAGGGTTATCGAGAAAGAAATGGACAATGCAACAATGGTGTAAATCGCTATGGTAGAAAACTGCAGCAGTGTCCACGATATGTCTGCAAGTAATTTAGTGCACCTCCCAACATCAAGCATGAGCGTATTTTCCGCATATCCTAGTTTGTGTTCGAGCAGGAAAGGCCAGTCCGCATTTACTAATCTGCGAAACAAATCGCGTCGCATGCTTCGCTCAAAATCCGTAGTAATACGCGTGCGGATATATTCAGACACAAAAAAAGCTCCCGCACGTACAATAAATATGAATACAATGAAAGGTAGTATGAAACGCAGCTGCGTACTAACATCAAAAAATGCAAACGCGCTCGCAAACACATCTGTTATCAAACCGGCGTCAGGCAGTGGTTGCTGTAAAATGTGAGAAATAAGTGGGATCAACATTGCAACCCCAAAGCTTTCCAAAAACGCGCCAAAAACGCCAAACAGAGCGAGAACAACGATGCCTCGCTTATAGTTGCCGTACAGCCCAGAAAATAGCCGAAATACTCTAATTAATCGCTCTCGCAACATCGCTGTGTATTAAACCACAAAGACGGGGAGACCGCTACAATTCGCCTTCTTAAACAAAAAAACCGGCGACACGTGGTCGCCGGAAATATCGTCAAAGATCAAGGAACCACCTCTACGTGCTCCATGTTGCCGGAGAGTACACCTTCTATGTTTTTGGCAACCTGTCGAGAAATGAGTTCCACCGTGTCTCTGCCCACTGAAGCATTGTGCGGTGTCAGAATCACGTTGTACCCATTCCGCGCACTCGTCAAAAGAGACTGCATGAAGGGACGTTGGAAAAGTTCGAGGTCATGCGGAGCTTCGATTGAAAACACATCGAGCGCCACGCCGCCGATTTTCCTTTCCGCTACGTACCGCGCAAGAGCGTCTTCATCCACCACTGCACCCCGACATACGTTGATGAGAAACGCCGTACTCTTCATTCGCGCAAGAGAATCTTCGCCGATGAACCCCTTGGTCTCTTGGGTCAAGGCAACTGCAACAATTACCGCATCACTCTCGATGAGTAATTCGTGGACACTCTCAACAAGTTCGAACTCCGTCTCCAAAAAGAGACTCCGAAACTCATCACGCTGTTGAGTGCGATTCCATCCGAGAATTTTCTTTACGCCTACCTGATGGAGCCTGCGCACGAGCGCGCGACCAATATGCCCCAGGCCGATGACGCCGACCGTAAGATCCCCAATCGGAATACCGTACGCACGTGTCCACCGTTCCTGAATCATTGAGGTGTGCAGTAGTACGATATGTTTCGAGAGCGCAAACAGAAGCCCTAAGGCGAACTCGCTCGTCGCTTCCGCGTTAATCGCCGCAACTCTCGTTACAACAACGCCGCGCTTTTTCGCTTCAACAACGTCAACGTTGTCGTAGCCTGTGCCCGTGCGAGCGATCGTTCTAAGGTTTGGATACTTGTCCATTACCGACGCGCCAACCTTCTGATCCGCAACAACAATCGCATGCACATTCTTCCAACGCTCACCGTCTATTTCTAGACGGTCACTAAAATGAAGGTGTGTGTGTGCGGGAAGTATATCCCGCACACGAGCACGCTCTTTCCAAAAACCTTTCGCCCCCACAAGAATGACGTCTTGCGATTGCATTTTACTCTCCCGTTACAGCAATTCGTTTACGAAGCAGGGGGATACGCTCAGCGTGTTGATTCACCCGAGCAGTGTACAGAGTTTTCAAGTTATCGAGCCATAGACACTCAAACAGGTGTGCGGCCCTAATGGCGTCTTCGTATACCCCTCTGTCCGACGCGGTATCGATACCAAAAATTATTTTTCGCGTCTCAAAGCGGTCGAGAAGTTTTTGGTCCGCAAGTTTGCGAATAACCGGAAGTGTGCCAACCTCGATGCTTCCACCCATAGTCATGCACAGACCCGCTTTCTTTACACGAGAACAGATGTCCTCCGTGATAGTGAATATTTCTTGGGATTCAATCTTGTTCCTGCCGAGTCCAAGCGACCCAACAAAGTCCACCCTCCCTAGGGTCACCGCATCCAACCCGCCCCTCTTCGCCTCTCCCAGAATTGCGTCCAGGTTGTCATAAGCAAGTCCTGTTTCAACGTTAACGGCAAGCAAGATTTCCTCCCGCTCATCATCAGGAACATGCTTCTGCACTGCGGCGACAAATTTTGAAAGGGCGTAAGGACTTTCAACCATAGGAGCAACAATGCCCGAGGCACCGGCAAGGCGCCCCTGCAAAATACCCCACACATCTTCCGCCCCACCAATCTTTAGCGTCATGCCAAGATTCGCTGAAGCGGCAAGCCTGCTGAGGCGATTAAACTCCTCAAGGGTAGTCCCCTCCGCCTCAAATTCCGCCTTCACGCCCGTGGCACCATAGTTTTGAGCCATGACCCTCAAGTGAGCGACAATCTGTCTTTCAATTGCGTTCATTGCCATTACCTCTTTTCCATTGTTTTCGACGATAGTTACCTATAGAACACCATACCAACACTTGCCGTTTCAGGCAAGACGTGTCGCTATTACGCTTCAAAAAACCCACCCAATCCTATGCGTACGGCACTATCTGGTCGCAGACGTATTCTGCTATCGCGTAACGTGTCTCTGGCGTAAATGCCCCAACATGAGGGGTAGCAATGACGTTCGGGTGCTGTATCAGGCGCGTCAACATATCATTTTTAAAAGGCGGTTCTTCTGAAAAAACATCGAGTCCCGCGCCGGCGAGCGCTCCGCTTTCCAACGCCTCAAGAAGCGCCCCCTCGTCAACAATTTCTCCACGGGCAAGATTGATAAGGAACGCCCCCCTCTTCATACGTGCCAACTCTATTCTGCCAATAAGGTGTTTTAACTCTGGTGTAAATGATGCGTGTAGTGTGAGGAAGTCACTCGACGCAAGCACCGTATTCAAATCTGCCTTTGTTACATTCCATTCTTTCAAAAACGCATCGTCATACGCGATGTCGTATGCGATAACGTTCATACCAACTCCACGCGCAACCTTTGCTACTTCTTTTCCAATACTACCCAGCCCAATAATGCCCAGCGTCTTTCCGGCTATATTCGCGCCATCTTGCCGCTTCCACTCTTTTGCTCGCATGGCTACAGTAAGTGGTACCAGCCGACGGGCAAGTGCGAACATACACGCAAGTGCAAGTTCTGCGACCGTTCGCTTACTAAAATGCGGTAACTTTTTTACCACAATGCCCGCTTGCTCTAGGCCAGAAATGTCAATGTGATTCGTGCCAACACCAAAGGGTGTAACTACTTTTATGTTCGGGAAACATGAAGCTTCTGCGGGACCAACGTGAAGCATCACTCCTTTCTTGGTATGCCCCGCAACAATCGCAAAAACATCTTTCGCCTCAAATGGAAACGGCGGAGTAAACGTGTCGTGAAGCACAGCTTCCACGTCCTTTTTTGCAAGAATATTTTTCAAATCAGTCGCCTCAACTGTATCCGAAAAAGATGCGGTGGTAGAAAGAATAATTTTTGACATAGTACGATATTTCATACTAGCACGAGCGTAAAACAGAACAAAAAAGAGGCGGCTGGTTTTTCTCCAGCCGCATATTTCACTTATCGAGCGAGCACGCCACCATCAACAGGCACATCAATTCCCGTAATATTTGTCGCCCTATCAGAGGCAAGGAACACCGCAGCCCATCCGATATCGTGTGGATGCTGTTGTCGCCCGAGGGGCACCAATTCTTTAACTCGTTTTAGAAAAACGTCGTACGTTTCTGTCCCTGGCGGATACTGTTCTGGACGTTTCTCTTTCAACTGCTCTCCGAGATGTTGCCAAAACCCCGTGAATAAAAGTCCCGGCGAAATTGAATTGACCGTAACGTTATATGGGGCAAGCTGTATTGCAAGCACTTTGGTGAGAGCAATGACACCGGCTTTTGAGGCGTTGTATGCCGGCTTCATTTTGAGTTCTCCATGCCCGTGTGCCACAATAGAAGCAATGTTGATGATTCGCCCAGACCGCATAGTGGTGAAATTGTTCCACAGTGCCCTCACGGTACGTTCCATGGACACTGTATTGGTGTTATAAACCTTTAACCAGTTGTCCGGGGTGTTGAGCAAGAATGGGTCTCCGATCTCTCCAGCAATTCCAGCATTGTTGACGAGAATATCAACACGACCGACTTTCTCTAACGTTTCTTTTACTACCGCCTGGACACTGGCGTCGGATGTAACATCCAACTCAAGCGCAAATCCGTGATTCTTCGCTAAAAGCCCCCCCTCACTCAGAGCGCGTGCGACTTTGATATCTAGGTCAGCCACAACCACAGTCGCCCCCTCTAGAGCGAAGCAAGTGGCGATTCCTGCGCCAATACCATGTGCGCCCCCAGTTACGAGAGCGACTTTCCCGTCAAGCTGTCCCATGCTGTACACTCCTTGGTTTACTTCTATCCTGCGCAGAGAATACACATTGCAAAACAAATAGTCAACAATCTCAAGGGCTCTTCGGCTACATTGTTTTAGTATAGTTACCCGTATGGACTCTGGAGCGCTGTATATACGAAAAGAAACCGTTGACAAAGCACTCGCAACCCCTCCCGTTCAGGGCAAAAGAAACTTGGAACCATTCACCTCGTTAGCAAAACAAACAGGACTTCCCCTTCAGTTTCTTGAAGATACTGCGGTTTCAAACAACGCTGAAATCCACGTCACGGAAGACGACCTGTGGATGTGCGTTGAAGGTGAAGTAACATTTCTTTGCGGTGGCACCATGAAAGACCCGTGGTTCCACAAAAGAAAAGATGGTACGGAAAATAAAAATGAAATCCGATCGAACATGCTAGAAAACGCCACTACCTATATGTTGAATGCTGGAGATTGGCTTTGGATACCAGCTGGCGTTCCTCACCAACATTCCGCAAAAGGCACCGCGCGCCTCGCGATTATAAAGATTTATTCTCGAAGCACCGCTCGAGAATAAATCTTTGTTGACTCCTCGGCTCGGAAGTGAAAATGATTACATATTCACTTCACTTACTCTACGTCGTCAATTAAAACTCCGAAGAGGTGATTCCTTACAGCCCAAGGCGTCGCTTCAAAAGAATCTCGGCAAGCAAAAAATCAACCTCGGTATCAACATCAATGGAATTTTCTTTTGCTATTGGGTAAAAGCGTATTTTTTCTCCGGCCATAGCTTTATCATCAACGAGCGTCTTCCACCGAAGCGCAATCACATCCACATGAGAATACGCTTCTGGAAAACTTTGCCGCGGCATATTGTGCGCATCCTTGAACCCCGTATACTTTTCCGAAAGAAAAGGTTCCAGGTAGGTGCCGTTTGAGCGCCACAATTTATACGGGTGCTTCCCCGCTTTGACAACAGTACGCGAAGAGTCCGCCTCTGGATCATTCATTAAAAGCTCCACACACGCATCTATGTGCTCTGATAAACACAGGGGGGTCGTCGGAGGAAGACGCAAGATTATATCCGCCTTCCATCCCTCGTTTGTGTGAAGCCATGTAGCGGCATGATGCAAATAATCCCAGTCGGGCACCGAATCACTGGAGAGTTCCGGTGGACGAAGAAACGGCGTCTCAACACCATGTTCGCGCGCAAGCGCCGCGTACTCTGGAGAATCGGTTGACATGATGAGCCGTGTCACATACTTTGACTTCTTTGCCGCGTCAGCAATCCACGCAAACAGAGGTTTACCAAAAAGTGGCTTTATGTTCTTGTGCGGAAGAGATTTTGACCCCGCTCTGGCACCAATAATTCCAAGCACATTGAGCTTCTTCATCGGTTTGTTTATACAATAAAAACACAAAAAAAGAAAGGGGAGGCGTCGCCTCCCCAATTTCACCACCCATCACTCCTATTCAAGATCTAGACCGGATTCCACAACGCGCTTAATGCCCGCAAGCACCCGATTACCCGCCTCGCCGTCACACAATACGGAGAAACGAGGGTGCTCTAAGGCTCCTCGCGCGCGAAGAGTCCATGCCCCAGAGAGAACTCGATTCAATTGACGCATGTCGTCTGGTGCATACACACCGAGCGCCGGCGCCGGACTATCGGGTTTCTCTTCGAGAATTGATAAGAACGGAAATTCACCGCCCTTCGCGTCACGCAGATACTTCTGCGCCGACTTCAACATCACGAACGCCGTTGGCACACCGAGAAGACATGCTTTGACCACCTCTGTTGAATAGTCAGTGACGAGGAGGTCTGCAACAGAAGCAAGCTCAAGACCTTTCATATCTTTCAGATCTACAACCCGCTCTTGTCCAAGCTCTTCATACACACATCTTTGCAATCGCGCGACATCCTCCGGCTTATTTTTTACGTCCGCCGGATGAAAACGCACCGCAAACTTCATGACACTGCTTTGTGTCCATGGAAATGTCGGAGTATATGCTTTCACCCATTGAACGAGGGCGCGGAGTGATTCTTCAAGATCAAACTGACCCGCGCTTGAAGCTGAATACACCACAAGTGGGTTTGACCATACAACATCAAGCATTATTCGCGCCTCTTCGCGCATACGGTGCAAACGCAAACGCGCATCCGCAATTGCATCGAACGCCGGATTTCCGACAACGTGTGTTCTCGTGCGCAGATGTGGCACTATTTTCAGAAACCTTTCCGCGGTTGTGTCGTCAAAGGTGAAAAGATAATCCGGTGTAACGCCGCGTACCTGTGCTTCACATCCACTTCCGTAGAAATCCCCGAACCATGCACAGGGCACACGGCCGATGCTCGCGTCCGTTGCATTTCTCCAGAGGTCAAACACCTTACCGGCTGTGCCACACAGAATTGCAGACACGCCATGGAGACCATCTCTCTCGAGCAAATATCTCCCGTCAGTTGCTCGATGAGAAACATTCTCCCTCATAAGCTCAACAATTGCAGCCCCATTAATGTCAGCAAGCAATTCCACGTCATAGTGATCTCGTAGTTGCTGAAAGATCGGCTTAAAGTACTGCCACGCGCCCGCGTCTCCAACTGCAACGATAATTTTCTCACCGGTCACCACGTCCTCCTACGGTTGGGCTTCGTCTATTACGAAACCTAAGTTGCATTTCTATACTATTCTTAATATATCATAATTATAAAATAAAACAAGTCCCCCTGCGCGAGACCTGCAACTTGGGAAGTCACCCGTTACGCCTTAACAATCATGCACTGTCTCCATGATGACTCGAAAATTGCCTCCGGCTTCCCTTTCATATATTCGTCGATCGCTTTCTTTACTCCCGGAGAATTTATATAGTCGTGTGAAAGAATGACACCACCTCTCGTCATGCGTGGATAAAAAAACTCGATTGAATTTTTGGTGCTTTCATAGGTATCAACATCAAAATGCACGAGTGAAAACTTTTTATTTTTAATTGGTTCTGCTGTATCTGGAAACAATCCTTTGTATATTGAAATATTTTTATACGAAGAGAGATACTGCCGCACACCTTCAACTCCCGCCACATACTGCCCCTCGTGAAATAAAGACCTATCAATGTCCGAAAGAGCAGGAAGACCTTCAAATGTGTCAAATAAATATATATGCTTCTCACTGGAATTTCCACGCGCCTCCGCAATGAGTTTTGAAGACACTCCTTGGTACGTCCCGACTTCTGCTATATCTCCCTCAACGTGCGCAACTTTTTGAACAATCATAAAAAGCTGATATGCCTCATGGTCAGACAGGAGCAACTTTCTCTCACGACGAACGCGCGCGATTGTATCTAGAATACGCGCCCTCTCTCTTTCTCCATAAAAAATAACAACGCCATGTCTCATTCTAATAATGTTAATGAGAAGTAGCCCTAGTTTTTGTCGTACGTAACGAATCATATCTTTGTCCGTGCGAGCGCCACCACGTCCAGTGTATGTTGTCCGCGCACCCAAAGATACACGTACAGACATAGAGCGGGAATAGTGAACAGAGTATAGTCCTTAAAAAGTGCCAACGTTTTGAGGGCTGCAACGCGCTTTGAGCGTCTTGGTTTTGCACCCGCAACTGGAGACGCTTCTTGAACTGCTCTTTGAAGTTTCCCCACCAACCCAAATGAAAGCACCCCATCCGTCCAAAAATGAAAACGCTTAACGAGATACCATAACGGGACACCGAGGGATGCGACCTCAATCACATCGAATCCCGCTCGTCCCAAAGCACCAACAAGTGTGCGTTCGTTCCAGCGCGAAAGGTGTCGTGGCGGTTTATCCCCCGGCTTCATCCAGTCGGCAAATCCACGATGCGGCATCGCAAGAGCAACATACCCACCTTTTTTCAAAAGTGAACGCGCGCACGTCAGAAATACATACGGATTATCAACATGTTCTAAAACCTGAAACGCGGTTATAACATCGAACGAATGTTCTCCGAACTTTTCTTTCGCAGAAAAAACATCTCCCAGATGGACATCGGAAAGTCCAAAAACAGAGCGCGCTGTCTCTAGTGCGTCTGGGTCAAAATCAACCCCGGAACACTGGTAGCCGCGCTGACGCGCCGCATTCAAAAAATTACCCGTCCCCATGCCGAGGTCCAGTAATCTACCCTTCGGGTGAGGCAATAATCCAAAAAACCACATATGGTCCCCACCGAGTCCAAGCTGTGGGTCAGTGTTCCTGTTCGCATAGCGTTCGTCATGACTGTACCACTCGCTCCCCGGATTTTTCATCGGATCCCAAAATTGCCCCTTACACACTGAACACTCATGGAGCGTGTATTCGTTATACCTCTCAAGCAACGAGAGGGATGTATCTTTCCCGCAAATTCCGCACCGCGCTTGTGTACGAGACATCTGCGCTATTGTACAAGTGTATGCGCTAATGCGAAAATGCGCTCCGCCGCACGCCCATCTTTAGCATTCGCGTATTCCTGCATGAGCATACGCTCGCGGGCATTTTTACTTTGCTCCGGATGTTCAATATATCGCTGTACAGCTGAAAGCAAATCTTCTTCATTTTCCACAAGAGGAATACCTCCTGTTTTTACAATGCGCCTGAATACAGGGAGGTCATACTGAATGCGACACGAATTATCTGTATCTCTGTATTTCACATTCCCGTCAAATCCAATCCAAAGTGACGGTGTACCAACTGCACACGCCTCGATTGCAAGTGTGGAGGCACCAAGCCCAAGATACACGGCGCTGTGTGAAAGAAGGTTTGCTATGTGTTCAGTATCTGGAGCATCTTCAGCTCTTTCCCACTTGAACGACTCTAAAAATTCCTTGGAATATCGCGACAGGTCGTGTCCGGGATCAAAACGCACATATAGTTCAGCAGCACCAAAACGACCACCCCCGATTCCCCTCTGCACCATTTCAATAATGTCTTCGTTGTGAGGAAACACAATTGGAGTTTTCGCCCCAAGTGTAATAACTTTTTTTGAAGAATCGAGACCAAGAGTTTTCAAGAATTCGAGACGAGGTTTTGCTTTAAAGTCACGGAAATACGAATCATAGCGAAGGGCTCCTACAACCGTCATGTTTGAAAGTGGTATGTCATGCAGTTCGCTAAATTCTTTTTTTTGTACCTCACTAAAAAGAGCCAGGTGAGTAGCACGCCATGGGGCACTGAAATAACGGTAGGACGCCGCATCAATATTTGAATCAACGGCAAGCGTCGGAACACCGCGCGCGTTACCGGCAACAATAAAAGGAACATCATCTCCTTCAGCGCCCGCGCTTGCGAGCACTATGATACTTGGTTTGTATTTTTTTATGTGCATCTCTATAGAGCCGGAAAGCGCATAGCGCATGCAATACTCCCAAAACGTGTGACTGCGCTTTAAAAACCACGGTATAAAAAACGCAACGGCGCGTATTATGTATTTTTTTAGAGTCACCGCGCCACCCCCCTTCCTAAATCCGCGGGTCATTGAGTGGTGGATACTCCGCGCCTGCTCCAACATAGGATGCTCTTGCCGCATAGCGTCGGCGCGCACATACGCAACGCGCCGCGCCCACACTCCCATTTTTTCTATGCTCTCAAAATAGACACCGCTTCCCTCAAACTCTTTTCTAAACCCCACCTCGTGCGAGAACGGAGAAAAAATAACAACATTCCAGTTGTCACCGCGAAACATTTGAAACAGGGGCCGAAGCATTGTGCTTACTCTTCCCCTCGTTGCAACTACAAAAAATACAGTTGTGCGTTCCATGGCATTAAAAGCTTGCGATAATCTCTTTGACAAACGCAAGGTCTGCATCTAATCCACGACGCTTAACACTTCTGTGTTGTCGTAGGTGAAAACCAAACGGTTCGTTGTTCCACACCAATTCCTCCCACCACTGGTCTACCCCCTGCACATCATAATATCCGCGATCTTTGAATCCTCTGGTCGTAAAATATCCAGAACGTTTCGGAATAAAACAGAGGCGGTCTGGGAGAAACGCTTCAATAATACGGTTTGCTAGATAATACAACCCTCCCCGCCCACCATCTATACGTGGCTTAAAAACAGGTTGTAAACACTCGGAAACAGCACGTGGGTTATCTCTATATGATTTCAGAATATGCGTAACTGTATCAAACGAACCCTCAATCATTCCTCTTTCACGAACGGAGAAAGGATTGTAATGATAGTTGTACTTATCGGGTGCCCCAAAAATAAAGCGGGCAATCTTTCTAACGCGCGAAGCAAGAGATACGCCTGATCGCATGTTCTTGTTTTGCACTTGAACATTCTGCTGTTTTGACTCAAGAGAAAAATCACACAAGGGCATGAAATTTAATGAGTCCATCGGCATATGCTTCGTATCAATAAAAAATAATTGCGGGCACGGAAAATATCGCAGTTTGTGATAATATCGAGGGTGAAACGGGGAACCAAAAAATGTGATGTTGTTTTCGTCCATATGACGCAACACCCGATCAATCCAACCTTTTTGGATAATGAAAAAATCGTTGTCAACAATAAGCGCAAAGCGGGTTTTGACGTATTTGTGAAAATTATTGAGTACAACCCCATGTTCACACGAGGGTGTTTTGCCTCGGTGGTACCCGGTGATGTGTTCTGGTTCTAATTCCCGGGCCCCAGGCACGAAGGTAAACCGCTTGTCGTTTAACTTTTCTCCCACAAAGCCGGGTGGAGTATTGTCCGCCACAACCCACGGCAAAGAAATTCCCGGATTCTTTGCCTCCGCCAATTCACGATTAAGCTCTAACAGTGCCTTGCTTTGAGGTGAATAGTAACTGGAGCAAATGGTGAAGTCGTATTTCATATATTACACATTCCCATACCCCGTTAGAAGTAGGAAGTGTACACTTCCTACTCGATAATCATATCTTGTAGTGGTTCTGTTAAGGGACATGTAGACAGCGTTGGTTATTTTCTAAACTTCCGTGACTTCTAACGGGGCATATAGGTGATGTTTTGAAATCTTTGTTGCTCTACCAAGAAATACCCTGAGTGCATTTTTTAATTCCTGATATGCGCCCCATAATTTTGGATACACTGACTCAACACGAGGCATACCAACCTCGCGCACTGGATAATATTTCTTCAGCACCACGCTCACCTTCTCCATTTCTGGATTACTGAAATTACGCTCGTGATTCACACTGAATACCGATGAAATACCCCACTCTCGTGCTTTCTGTATATATTCCTCCATTTGTTTCGTCTTCATTTCTTGAAACGACGCGAGGTTTATCAGCAAGTCGGGGTGTTTAAAACTCAATGAGAGCCACAGATAATGCGGCACAAAAACAAAATCATACTCCTCTACTGACGCCCCACACCCAGCGACATCGGTTATGAATAGCGTCCGTGCATGTGGAAAAACCGTCTTCAGATACGTGGCAGAAAAAAGAATCGTGGAAGGAAAATCAACAACGATGTACGCGGTGTTCGGAAACAAGGTTTTAAATTGATAGGCAAACCCTCCCCATCCGGCCCCAACTTCCGCCACCACCCTCCGCTCTTTTGAGTTTCTAAACCGGTCAAGTCCGCCAGCGCGGTCAAGCGAAAGCATGGCATCGTAAAATCGAAGTGTGTCGTTGTTATACAGAGCGCCACTGATGGTATACCCGAAGCCCCCGAGTTTTGGTGATTCTGGAACTAAAACCCCGTTTATATCTTCTTTTTGAAGCCGCTTGAGGGAATCTTCAAAACGCGCCGTGTGATACGCGTGATGTGTCCTATACTCCCAATCTCTAACCCCAGTCAGATGGTAACAGTGATGCCGTAATTTTTTTATAAGAAGCGGAGATGCGTCCAACATGTACTCAAACCCAGCAAGTTCTTCTTGCCAATACCTACTCGGTTCGGAAAATGTGCTTTCTGGCTCATTCTCCACCATTGTGAATACAGCCTTTCGCGCCTCGCAGTAGTGTTTATATTCCACCGCGTGTGTAGCTTTTTCTATTTCCAATTGAAATCCATTTTTAAATTTTGGTGTATCATTTTGCATTTTTATTTCTAATTTTTTATCTAATCTTTTTTAAGTACCCGCCGCGAGCCACTGTTATAAGAAGTTTTTGGTCCATACCCTTATCAACTTCAAAATTTTTATTCTTTTTTAGAAACACATCAAGCGCGGTCTTTGGGTTAGCCCCCTTACCCCACGGTCTGTTACTCCAGTAAGAGTCAGGCAACTCCTCTACAATCGTATCAAACACAACCATGTAACTCCCGAGACTTACCAGTGGGGCATACAATTCCAACTCTCGAAGCACGTGGTCATGGGTGTGGAGTGAATCAAGACACACCATAATTTTCTTGTGTCGTTTGGCGATCGCACGAACGCGCCCCACAACACTCTCGTCCGTAGATGACCCCTGAATCATTTCTATACGCTTGGACATGGGGTGTTTTTCAATTTCCTTTTTGTTATGTGCGCGTATGTCCGTATCAATCCCCACAACCTTTCCGCGACCAAGCAACTCGAGCAGTGACGCGTAAAAAATGAGCGACCCACCGTGTGCAATTCCCGTTTCAATTATTAAATCGGGCTTCGTTCTCCACACCAATTCCTGCATCGCAACAATATCTTGCGGATACTGAATGATGGGGCGTCCAAGCCAGTCAAAGTTATACGAATATTTGTGGGCAAACGAATGGGTCAAAAAATCTCGCATCGCTTTTTTGAGGCGAGTATCCTGCGCCATGCGCGCCATATTTTGTGTGCGTTCCTTCTGGAATTTTTTAATGGGATTCATACATGGCTACAGCACGGTAACGTTTGGTATCGGAATAATATATTTGCCTCCCCCGCCCCTAAAAAGCGCGAGCTCTTGCATATTCATGACCTCTTCCGCTATATTCCAGCATAAAATGAGAATATAGTCAGGACGTTTTTCAACAATAGCGTTAGGGGAGAGCACGCGCAGATGCGTCCCTGGCGTATAGAGCCCCTGTTTTTCTTTCGCCTTATCGACTATGAACTCTATGTGCGACCCTATGCCAAAATAGTTGAGCAAAATATTGCCTTTGGCCGGCGCCCCATATGCGGCAATCCGTCCCCCGTCTTTTCGTATGGATTCCAATAATGTAACAAGTTTCCGCTTAAGTTTTTGGATATTGTTCGTTAATAATTGGTGTGTCTCGAATTTTTCAAAACCACTGTTCCGTTCTTTCAGAGCGAGAGAAACAACGCGCTCACTCACTGGATACACACCCGCGTGCGACACATATATGCGCAAAGATCCGCCCTGCACTGGCAACATCTCAACGTCACACACTTCGAGATCCGCCTTGGAAAAAAGATTCCGAAGCGCGAGTAGGGAATAATAAAAAACATGCTCGTGATATATCGTGTCAAATTTATTTTCCATAAGCCCACCGATGTATGGAAATTCAAATATCGCACTCCCCCCAGCCTTCAAAATCGTTTTTACACCACGCACAAAATCAACAATGTCCGGTACATGCGCGAGCACATTTGCCCCATATACAATATCTGCCCGCACACCTCCTTTCAGTAACTTTTTTGCAAGAACCAGATTAAAAAATTCCGGAACTGTCTTTATTCCTTTTTTGTTTGCAACATCCGCAATGTTGCGCGCCGGGTCAATACCCAACACAGGAATGCCACGCTCTTTAAAAAATTGTAAAAATGCGCCGTCATTGGACGCAATCTCTACCACGAGACTCTCGCGCGTCAGATGAAATCGTTCTGTAAGATACTCCACGGCGCGCCGATTGTGTTCCAAAAATGAAGTCGAGGTGGAAGAAAAGTAGATATAGTCCCGAAACAATGTTTCGGGGGAAATTGTTTCAGTCAGCTGAACCAGATAGCATGTCGGGCAAAACGCAACTGTTAAATCGTGCCTTTGCTCATGTATAAAATCTTTTTCATCTTTCAAAAAAGAATTGACGAGCGGCATCTTCCCCAAAGAAAAAAAAGGTTTGTGTGGCGTATTACATGCGCGACATTTCATATAAAAAATTCGTTGATTTGTTTTTGAGTAAGCGAAAGTGCGGATTCTCCAGAGTAGTACTTTTTATACCACACGAGTGTGCGCTCTAATGCGCCATCAATGGTCCACTGCGGATACCACCCAAGCATCATGCGTGCTTTTTCTGCATCCAAGACAAGCGTGCGCGCTTCGGGTTTCGTTTGATCAGGCACAATCGTGTACTGACCCCGGCCAAGCATGGCGCACGATTTTTTAAGAACGTCTGCAACTGAAAGAAGCCCGCTCGCGTCAGGCCCGAAGTTCCACGCCCCCGCCGCGTCTGTACGTCCTTCGTATAAATATTTCGCCAACAAAAGATACCCGGAAACTACCTCTAACACATGTTGCCATGGCCTCACCGCTTGAGGATTCCTTACCAGCATCGACCCCCCATTTTCATACACAGAACGAATAAAATCCGGCAACAGTCTATCTGGCGCCCAATCTCCTCCCCCAATAACATTTCCTGCGCGAGCTATGCCCACAAGAGTTTCATGGGCCTTTTTAAACATGCGTGGGTCAAAAAAAGCACTAACGTAACTTTGTGTTGCAATATCCGCAGCGGCTTTACTTGCGCTATAGGGGTCCCCGCCACCAAGTGCATCGTTTTCTTTATAGGCGCGCCCATCTTCCAAATTTGTGTACACCTTATCCGACGTTACAACCACAACAGCACGAACAGTTTTCATTTCTCGCGCTACCTCAAGTATGTTCACGGTACCTCCTACATTTGTTGAAAATGTAAACATTGGATCGTCATAACCCTTGCGCACAATCGCCTGTGCCGCCAAATGCATAATGATGTCTGGAGCGCATTCGCGCACACAGGAGCGCACCTCTTCAAGATCTCTTATATCTCCAAAATAATTTTTAATGTGTTTTTTTAGATTGAGAAGCGCGAACAAATTCGGATGCGTATCCGGAGGTAAAGAGAACCCAGACACATACGCACCGCACTCCACAAGTGTCTGTGCGAGCCACGCACCCTTAAAGCCCGTATGTCCCGTTACAAGCACTTTCTTTCCTTTAAAAAAATCTTTGGTGGTCATGTGTTTTTGTGCGTCCAGACTGCCCATGGCTTTTCTTGTCGCCACAATTGTTCAAGTTCCTCCACTTCCTGGTACGTATCCATACACTTCCAAAACCCACCATGTCGATACACGGAAAGTTCGCGCCGTGGAATCAAAATATTAAAAACGTTTTCTATTGGTCCGTTATCAAAATGGTTGAGAGCTTCGCGTTTGAAAATCATGAATCCCCCGTTGATGTGATCGTGCAATGTTGGCTTTTGAAAAAACCCCGTTACGCGATTCGTATCGCCGTCAATATTAATGAGTCCGTACCGCGAGCGCGGATTTACACCGGTTATCGTGCCGAGCGTTCCCTGCGTTCTGTGAAATTGTACGAGCTTGGAAATATCCAAATCCGCAACACCGTCGCCATACGTAACCATGAATTCTTCTTCTGGGAGGTGTTCGCGTACACGTACGATGCGCTCGCCCGTTGAAGACTCTTGTCCCGTGTCCACACACGTAACATTGAAATCAGTGTCCCTGTTTTCAAAAAAATACCTCCTAATCATCTCACCCTTGTATCCAAGTGCTAACACGAAATCTTTGTACCCATAATGCGCGTACAATTTCATGATATGCCACAACATGGGCCTCCCTCCTATTGAAACGAGTGGTTTGGGCATATATTCTGTCTTTTCCTTCATGCGAGTGCCTTTTCCACCGCATAAAATAACAGTTTTCATCCCGTTAGAGATAGGAAGCGTTTCAAACGATTCTTGATATAACGCTTACCCATCCCAGATTTAAGAAATAATTCTCTCGACCGTGCATCTTTCTCATTTTTGCACATTTCGTAATATATCAACTCTAGCGGCCTGCGCCCCTTGGTAGACCTCGTTTCGCCACCATTATGTTGCCTGAAACGCTTCCGCAGATCATTCGTAGACCCGGTATACGCCTCACCGTCTTTTAGGCTGCGAAGAATATAGGTATACCAACCACTACTATCTCTAACGGGATTCATCCCAAGACAATATATCTCTTGGAGCTAAAAGGCAACCGGGCGCCCACTTAGAATAGTCCTAGTCAAAATAAGTGCGCATCCAATACTCAACGAAAATCCATTGCCAAATATGGAATGAGTTCGCGGGCACTCCCGCGGTCGCGCAGTACGCGTCGTATGCCTCGAGTACTTTTGTTTGATTGAAGTATGGACGTCGGCCAAACGACTTCGATGAAAGTGTACCGCGTATCCACGGGCGCAACTCTTTTTTAAACCATTCGCGTTGAGGAGACGGTACGGCGCGTTTCGGAGCATTGAGCACATGAGACGGCATACATCCGCGCAAAGCACGACGCATAAAGCGACGCTGTACCCCATCCCTGATTTTGAAACGTGAGGGGAGCGCCATACTAAATTCAACAAGACGGTAGTCCAAAAGTGGCACCCGATGCTCAACGCCATATGCCATCGCCGAACGGTCGGACGAATGCAAAATGCGGGGTAATTTTGTATTTACAATGTCGCGATACTGCATGTTGGACAGCGCCGAAGAAAATGGTGTTGAAAATTGAGATCGTTCTGTTTGCGCGCGCTTTAAAAACTGTGGAGAGAGAGCTTCGGGAGAAACGAACGACGTCCCGTCTGCAGACGTTCCACCCCTATAGTACGCACTCAACATGCGAGCCAAAAGTTCAAATGAATTTTTTTCATTCGAATCTTTGCGGGACGCGGCAAACGCATTAAATTCTTTAAGAGCGGCATCTGCCCCACGCTCCCGCAGGACATCAATGTAGTGAGCCCCCATATAGTACTCATACCCCGCGCCGATTTCATCTCCACCCTGCCCCCCGAGTGCAACGGGTACCCCCTCTTCACGACACCTCTTCGCCATCAGATGCTGTCCAAACGTAGGAAGCCCAGGAAATGGTTCGTCTTGATGGTACAAAACCTCTTCCATATGTTGAGGCATATCAGACGCACGAACGGGAATGCTTTCGAGCTTCCACCCGAGACCCTTGGCAAGCGAACGCATAAACGGAAGTTCCTTGTCTTTATATTCTTCATACACGAATGAAAAAAGGCGCGCATTCTTCTGTCCACCAAGTACCTTGTGCGCCATAGCGACAACCGCAGACGAATCAAAACCACCCGACAACTGCATCCCCACAGGCACGTCACTCCTCAGTTGCAGGCGAATTGCATCCTCAAACAAATTTCGAAACTTTGTTTCGACCTCCTTATCTGTTGCATCCACATACATAGTTTGAACTTTCTCAAGATTCCAAAAATTTTGTATGCGCAGTTTCCCCTTCTTAAATGTTAGTGTGTGGCCAGCTGGCAACTGTTGTATACCAGCAAAAAATGTCTCATTAGTATGTTGGTAGTATCCATGCACCAAAAAATCATACAAAAGTTTCTCGTTTGGGCTTGTCTTAAAACCAGCCGCAAGTAAGGCGTTGATCTCGGATGCAAATGAAAACGTCTCTCCCCGTAGTGTGTAATAAAAAGGTTTTACGCCTACATGATCGCGCGCGCAAAACAATTCTTTCTTTTTCCTGTCCCAAATAGCAAAAGCAAAAATGCCATTGAATTTCTTAACACAGTCATCTCCCCATGTTTCGTATGCCGCGAGCAACACTTCGGAATCTGAGGAGCTTTTCCAGTCTTTCCTCTGTAGTTCTTTTTTGAGTTCAAGATAGTTATACAATTCCCCGTTAAATGTTAGTACATACCGACCATCTGAAGATGTCATCGGTTGGCGTCCCAAATCAGAGAGGTCAATAATGGAAAGTCGGCGGTGCCCAAGCCCCACATTGTCCTCAATAAAAATACCCTCCCCATCGGGCCCGCGGTGCGCCTGCGCATCTATCATCTTTTGGATAGTCGCGCGCGATACCGCCTTCCCGTTTTTTGTACATATGCCAGCGATAGCGCACATAATATGGAGTTATACGAACTTTGAAACCTTATCAAGTATTGAAGAAGAATCAATCGTTTCGAGTGAGGGTGGATAGGGCTCTGTGCGAGGGGCATCATCGTCCGCACGTTCGTTGCACAAAACGACGGGACGACCACCATACATAGAAGTACCCCACCACGCTTCGCGTGCCTCTTTTCGCGTCAACACAACGAGTGGCTTTTTCAAATGCGCG
>DATDXU010000003.1:0-19014 GCA_036517195.1 Minisyncoccota bacterium | reverse complement strand
CTCGGTCCCCGCGGCATCTGCGCCGCGGGGACTAACACTTTGTTATCGTTTACATAATACCCTCATACACATATAGTAATAAAAAGCCGACGTAAGCGAAGCTTTCGTCGGCGTCGTTCGGAGAAAATAAGAATATGCGATATTCTTATTTTACTCCTCTCTAGCCGACGTAGCTCAGTGGTAGAGCAGACGTTTCATAAGCGTCAGGTCGCAGGTTCGATCCCTGCCGTCGGCACTAAAAACAGCACGAAGTGCTGTTTGCAGGGATCGGACGCCGGAGCCCTGCCTGCCGGCAGGCAGGGGTGTCCCACAATCTTGTGGGGTGCGAGGCGGTGCCCAGACAAACTTTTGCGGCGGCAAAAGTTTAGTCGAGGGAGATCCCTGCCGTCGGCACCAGAAACAGCATAGTCCTCTATTGCATCTGGCGATAAAACTTTTCTACTGCCTCACGGAATGCTTCCACCGTTGTCTCGTTTTTCATTTTATAATCGGCTGACGCGCCCAGTATCGGAATACCGACTTCATTCGCCGCCTGTTCTTCCTGCATAAATTGTTCAAATAATGTTTCCTTTTCTCCAACATTTTCTCCCCGAGCATGCAATCGCTCATAGCGAACACGAGGAGAGGCAGTTACATACACGAGTCTATTTTTTGGAAATCGTCGCACAAGTTCCACATCAGTCGGCCACCTAACTCCCGTAAGCACGACGATATCTGCATCCACTTTGAGCGCGCGAGCGTATACCGCGTTTGAAAGTGTGCCAACCCCATACGCTTTATCCATAATAACGGGGAGGGTTTGAAGATTCGCACGAGTACAAGGGATTCCCCATGCGTCCAATGTCTCTCTCAAAATTTGAGAAAAATTAACCGACTTCACGGACTTTCCGCGCGCGACTTCAGAGAGAAGCGAGATGAACGTGTCCTTCCCACTCCCCTTTTCCCCCGTTACACCAACAATAAAAGACATCCTCACATTGTGCATTGTTTGGACGGATATGTCATTCCCACTCCCCCGAAGAGCTGTGGTATAACCATTCGGTGCCACATATTGTAGCCCACATCTTTTCAATAGTGTGGATTATCGCATTCGCGATAACAGTGCACGCGCTCGGTGTCGCGCTCATTACATTTTCATGGGACCTACTTCTTGTGAGCGGAAGTGTATTTGTGTTTACAAGTTTTGCACAAATAATAATCGCGCCACTCATCACTGCGTAAAAGACTTGAAACCAGAAAGGAATTGAAATATTGTTCGGCTAGCGGGGTGGAGCAGCAGTATCCCGGCATGCCGGGATCATAACCTAAATGGAATTTTTCGTATACATACTTTTTTCTGACGTTGCTCAAAAGTTTTATATAGGGCAAACCAATAGCGTGCCCCATCGTCTTACGCAACATAATAGTCCACGGGGGAGAGGATGGACGGCACGACACCGGCCGTGGAAATTGGTGCATGTGGAGAAATGTGCTGACCGATCGGAAGCAAGAAAAAAGGAGAGGTACTTGAAATCACTTAAAAATCAAGCTACTATTCGCCGATACATAGCGGGGTGGAGCAGCAGTAGCTCGTCAGGCTCATAACCTGAAGGTCGCGGGTGCAAATCCCGCCCCCGCAACAAAATCAGAAAAGTCCTGCCTCGTGCAGGATTTTTCTGTTTTGTCTGTTGCGGGGAGCGAGCGAACTGCTTCGCTCGCGTGCGGATTTGCAAGATTTTGCGGGGTCCCCGTTCAGAAGAGCGGGGCGCAAAATCAGGGCCGAGAGGAGAAACTTTGCGTCGTCTGCCGACCCAGGACAAATTTCGAGCTCTTGGCCAATATCCCCGCCCCCGCAACAAGATATTATTTTTGAAACACCGCTATAAGATAGTGCTCTTTTGTGGTTTCAACGTAGAAAGGAAGCATGCCGAGAGATTCTTTACAAAAGCGCGTGAGTTCTTCATTACTTTTCGCACCTTTCGGGTGAAGGGCATGTTCCGAATATGCAAAAGTTCTGTCCGGCTTATTCAGAATAATCATAATTCCGCCCTTTTTCAGATGATTGTAAACCTGCCGCAATGTTTCTTCTGCCGGTATATAGTTGAGTACGTCTGACACAATGGCAGTATCCACCTGCTCAGGTTGTGAATTGTGTGCATCTATACCCAAGAACTTCGCCGCGCGCACACGACTTCGTATTGCCGCGGTTGATTTCTGATCAAGCACGTCGCGAATATCACGATTGATGTGCAGGTGTTGTGCGTGCGCATGTCCCTCAATCGGAGCATTGAAGTCCACGTACAGAACCTTACTCTCCTTGGGGACAATATATTGAGATATTGGCTTGGGGCCAGAGCCAAGATCGAGCACCGTATTTCCTATGGAGATATTTTGTTTCCGGAGAATCTTCGACACATGCTTCAAAATTTTCTTTTTCCATTCTGCGTCGTAATCAGAAGCTCCTCCAACCTGTTCCCAAAAACGTCTGTGTGGAGTTTCGGTCATATAAAATGCGAATTCATACCACTTTATTCCAAAAACTTAAACTCCTTAAATATTTGCTCGTATAAGCCGACCACACGGCGCGCCTCGCGACCAGTGAGAGCGTGTTCGGAACCCTCGTGCGCAATTGAATTGCGCACTTTGTGCACCTCCCACGCGAGGTCAATCGTGTTCCAATCCCCGCGCTCCACACGCTTCATTTTTTCTGCCATCGTCTCGCCTCGATACCCGCGCACATCCAACAGTTCATTCAACATAATGTCGCACTCCAAAATCGCGAGACGCCACGAATGCTCGTTATCAGAGTTTATGTGCTCTTGAATACGCTGCCAGCGCAACTGTGTCCGTGGAACATGGAGAGATGCGATTGGTTTTGATTTTGCTTCGTGTGCAGCGCGCTCCTCTCGCCTGATTTGCAGCACTCGTATAAGACAGTACGCAATCAGAGTCAGCTGTAGCAGAGAAACGAGAATTGCAATCGGAACGTATATCGTCCAAGCATTGAATATGGTGTCATATATCTCCGGCGCGCTTCCACGTTCCACAAGATCCAATAATTCCGGCGCTGATACGGGCGTTACAAACGGCTCACGTTCTGTTACAGCAGAATAATCCTGTGCAATGGTTGAAAGGGCGGCAGGAATAAATCGAAACAGCAAATCCCCGACACCTCCAAAAATGTCAGCAAACGCCTGTGTCAGTGGTACATCACCTCCCATACCCCGTTAGAAGTAGGAAGCTCGGTGCTTCCGACTCAACAATTACATCTAGTAATAAATTGACCTTTCGAGACATAGTATGCGTATAGTAATTACTTTAAACTTCCGTAACTTCTAACGGGGCACACCTATCAGTATAGCCCGCGCCGGGGCGCCTCCTTAGAACCTTTCAACATCCTCACCGGCAGCAAACAACACTTCTTCTGAGTGGGGTGGGCCAATAATCTGAAACCCAACGGGAAGTGGAACACTGTCGCGAGACACCGTACCCATCGGCACTGAAAGCGCGGGCAATCCTGCCAAATTGACCGGAACGGTGAATAGGTCCGCCGCATACATAGCAAGAGGATCGGCTTTTTCTCCAAACTTGAACGCAGGCGATGGGGCCGTTGGAGTGACCAACACATCAATTCCGTTTTCAAACGCATGAGAAAAATCTTGACGAATGAGTTCGCGCACGGCTATTGCCTTTCTGTAATATGCGTCGGCATATCCAGCCGACAGCACGAATGTGCCGACAAGAATTCTGCGACGAACCTCTTTTCCGAACCCTTGCCCTCGAGTTTTCTTATATACATCCCCAATGTCTTCACCCGTGGCAGAAAGTCCGTAGCGAATTCCATCAAATCGTGCGAGATTCGTAGATGCCTCTGCCGGCATAACGATGTAATATACCGCAAGAGAATCGTCAAGAAGTGTTGACGCTACCACAGGATCCTGTATCTTATGTCCCGCCTCTTTCAATTTTTTCAGTGTATCGTCAAAACGTTTCAACACATCTTTTTCCGCATACTCAGAAAAACGACGTAACACCCCAATAGTGAGGGACTTTTTTCCTTTTTGTTTTTTTGGCAACTCTATACTCGTACTGTCTTTGGGGTCACGCCCTGATATCACTTCAAACAACACGCGCGCATCCGCAACGGTGCGTGTAATTGGACCTATCTGGTCAAGCGAAGAGCCCATCGCAATCAAGCCCGACCGAGACACCGCCCCATAGGTGGGCTTAAGGCCAACAACACCACAAAGAGCAGCCGGTTGCCTAACAGACCCCCCAGTGTCGCTCCCGAGACCCGCGAGTGCCATATTCCCCGCAACAGCAGCCGCAGAGCCCCCCGAGGAACCCCCCGGAACACGGGTTGTATCGTGTGGGTTTTTTGTAGGACCACATGCAGAGTTCTCCGTAGAACTTCCCATCGCGAATTCATCCATGTTAGTGCGCCCAAGAAACACCACCCCCTGTTCTTTTAGCTTTGTGACAACTGTCGCATCGTACGAAGCGGTATAGTTTTCAAGAATCTTTGAAGCCGCGCTCGCCACGCGCCCCTCCACAAGAATATTATCTTTGATTGCAAGAGGGACACCGGTCAATTGATTTTGCGTTCCAGACGCGATTTTTTTGTCTGCCGCTTTCGCCTCAAGGCGCGCGGAATCCTCCCACACCTCAAGATACGCATGAATGTCCGAGTCACGTGCATGTATCTCTTTGAGATAGGCCTCGGCAAGCTCGAGTGCGGAAAATTCTTTCGCATCAAGCAATCGCCGCGCCTCTGTAAGCGTAAGTGTTCGTATATCCATGTGTTAGAGATTCTTAACGAGCATAGTGAGTTTAGGAGCTCTTACATCCCGCACTTTTATGTGGAGTATCTATTTCAGTTTGATATTTTTGTTCTTGTTGCATAGTGTTACGTGTATGGACATTGTTTACAAAAGTGCGGGATCATAGCAAAGCATACTCACTTCGTTCGTTGTTTGCTAATGACCTGTTTCACCACGATTCGCTTCTCTTTACTGACTGGCGCGGCATTCAAGAGTTTTTCTGTGTGGATGCCGGATTCATGCGGTTCACTATCCTCTCGCATCACATTGTGTATGCCTGCGTGATTTCTTTTCAATTCTCCAACGGGTAGAACGCTAATTGTTTCAACAAATTTCAAAATAGCAGGAATCTCACGCTCCAATTCCTTGAGCTCTTCATCCCCAACCTCCACACGAGCCAATGCCGTTAACTTTTTGATTGTGGATAAATCTGTCATGTGCCAACTATACCCCGAAGTAGAATTTCTTAAAAACGAAATTCACTACGGGGCAGGCGCAAAATTCAACATCACCTAATAAGTTTGAGAAACTCGCTTTCTGAAATAACAGGAACTCCGATGGCGTGTGCCGAATCAAGTTTCGAACCAGCGTCTTTGCCCGCAAGAATATATGAGGTTTTTTTGGACACTGAAGAAGTAACGTCGGCCCCCAGTTTTCTAAGCTTGTCCTTCGCCTCATCGCGCGACATGGAGGTGAGTGTACCCGTCAAAACAAATGTTTTTCCAGACAGTATTTTTGCAACCCCGCCCTCTCTGCCGCCGGGCATAATCTTCAGAACTTTTTTGAGATTCTCCACAACGCGCGCATTTTGTTTTTGCGCAAACCAGTCCACCACCGCCCCAGACACAATTGGGCCAACCCCCGCTACCCCGGAAAGCTCTTCCTCGGTCGCCTTCTGAAGCGTATCTAACGTGCGAAATGTATCTGCAAAAACAATCGCGGTCTCTTCACCCACCTGCGGAATTGAGAGCCCCACGATAAGTCTCCACAAAGGAACGCGCTTTGATTTCTGAATTGCTTCAATGAGCTTGCGTGCAGACACATCAGCAAAACCAGGAAGTGGTAACACGTCACCCTCCGTCAGGGTGAATAGATCATGGTAGTGCTGAACCAGCCCATGTTCTAAAAGCATATCAACCGTTTTTTTACCGCACCCAACAATATCAAGCGCGTGTTTCCCGACAAAGTTGTGAAACCGTCGTCGCACAATCGCAAAAGAGTTTTTATCAACACAGCGCCACGCAACCTGTCCTGGGATACGCTCTATTTTGCCTCCCCCTCCACATTCAGGAACACGCGAAGGCCACTGAAAAGGATGTGAGTTTTTCGACCGCAATTCCTTCAAGGTTCGCACAATGTCTGGAATAACATCCCCCGCCTTCTGCAAAATAACCGTGTCTCCCACGCGCACGTCAAGGCGCTTTATTTCATCTTCATTATGAAGTGTCGCGCGACTTACAGTGGTACCAGCGACAGACACTGGCTTCAGATGTGCAACGGGGGTTAAAACGCCAGTTCGCCCGACCTGAAGCACGATATCTTCCACAATCGTAGTCACCTCTTCTGCGGGAAATTTAAATGCGATAGCAAATCGAGGAGCTTTTCCTGTATATCCGAGTGTTTCTTCCAATGATTTCTCATTCACTTTGATGACAATGCCATCGGTCCAATAGTCCTGCGTGCGTCCCTTTTTCTTCCACATTTCCCAGAACGAAAGTATGTTTTCAACAGTCGTAACAGATGCATGGTGCGGATTAACCTTAAACCCAAGCCCCTTCAAATACTCAAGCTCTTCGGCTTGGGTCTTTGGGAATGGCTCCGAAGAAGAGGCAAGATCGTAGACAAAAACATCGAGCTTTCGAGAAGCAGCAACTAACGGATCAAGTTGACGAATTGAGCCCGCAGCAGCATTACGTGGATTGGCAAACAGTGGTTCCTTCTGTTTCGCGCGACCCTTGTTCAAAGATTCAAAACTCTTCGCGCTCATCCACACCTCCCCCTCAACAATAACGTCAATGGGGCGAGCGAGAGACAGTGGAACAGATTCTATAGTTTTAATATTGTGAGTTACATCTTCTCCGACTTCGCCATCCCCTCTCGTTGCGGCAGTTTTCAAAATTCCGCGCTCATACTCTAAAACCACTTTTAGGCCGTCTATCTTAAGTTCACACACATACGTCGGCTTCGCGGTTTCTCCAGCACGTTCCAAAAAACGCTTCACGCGCGCGTCAAACTCCCTAACATCCTCTGTTGTAAATGCGTCATTAAAAGACCACTGAGGAACCTTATGCTTCACTTTCTTGAACCCAGACAGAGGCTTCCCCGCCACACGCTGACTGGGAGAGTCTGGCCCCACAAGCTCTGGATACTGCTCTTCGAGTGAAACGAGTTCGTGTTTAAGCGCATCCTCCGCAGCAATGGGGATTTCTTCTCTGTTATACACATGGCGTTGCGTACGATACTTATTGACCGTTGTTTTGAGCTTTTCATACCGCGCGCGAGTGTCTTTTGGAACCATGGGCAAAGTTTACAGTTTACAGTTCACTGTGTACAGAAAAACGTCGCGTTTTTTGC
The DNA here is from genome assembly GCA_036517195.1 of Minisyncoccota bacterium. Taxonomy (GTDB): domain Bacteria; phylum Patescibacteriota; class Minisyncoccia; order Phycocordibacterales; family UBA2100; genus UBA10103. Next base: position 11,641 of record DATDXU010000003.1, on the reverse strand, counting down.
TTTAGTATCAACTGATTCAATATCGAATTTCCACGGAGCGTTGAAGGGCGCGCGGACTCGTCGTGATGGTGTCACATCTCACACTGTACCCGTCGGCATGAATCAGCGTCCGTGGATGCATGGAACTCTTGGTCACCGAAACCTGTGTGCAGAGGTCGTTTGGTTCATATTGGAAAGAAACTGTGTATGGTAGGACAGCTGAGCGTCCAGACGCATTCAGAGTTTCTCCGTCACAGGTAGCCGAAGTCGCGGGGACCGTGGACCCGAACCATGCGTGGCGCAAATCCCAATAGAGAGCGCATTCAGACCCAGAGTCCGCGGCGTAAAACGCGAACTGTGAGTCGCGTCCGATTGATGACAATGTGATCTCTTTTTGAGCAAGACGGAAAATGGAAATGCCAAGTGCCACCACAATCGAAGCAATGAGGGCCGCGAGAAGAAGTGTAAACCCGGGCGACGAGTTGGCAGTTGACGGTGTGCAGTTAACGGCAGAACGTGTAGTGCGTGCCGTATTCTGCAAACTGTGTTCTGTAGACTGTAAACTTTTTTTCATATTCATATTAGACTCCACTTCCGTCTTCTACCCAGCGGTAGAGGTTTTCAGAAATGGTAAACGTGCGCGCTTGGAACGCGCCCGACCTCCACGAAATAGTGACAGACACGCGAACCTCATCCACCCCAGTCACAAATTGGGCTCGCACACTTCTTGTAAATCGAGTTGTTGCCCACCCAGACCCCGCGCCATACCCATACAGCGACCCATCGGTTTTAAGCGGAGGACACACGCCAGAACAAAGCATCATACTGTTATCGCGCGTGTCGATGGTGAATGGGTCTCCGTTCACAGAAGAAATACCGTTCAGTAAGTCGATGGGATTTCCCAGCGCGTTCCGCAAAATGTTGCCATCACGCACACTGCGCACTGCCTCGATTGCCTCCTGCGCCAAGTGAAATGCCGCGATTTGATCGCGCGCGTAGTACGCGCTCGAGAGAGAGCGCATCGTGAGGGACATTGGTGCCACAACCGCAACGGTCAAAATGGTAACCGCCACCATGGTTTCAATCAGAGTAAACCCCGCAGTAGATGGCAACGACGAAAATCCGCGCGTTCGTTCATGTAGAGAAAAGTGTGCGAATCTATACTTGTGTACCGCTGACACACTGTTCCGTGCCGAGCGAATTTTCTCTGCTGGTGCATGATGGGTACGCACAGTACATGTAGGCATGCTGTCGCCAGTGTCTCCACTGGGGCGAGGCACTTCGTCGCCATTCACTGACGGGGTAAACCCAGTTGAAAGTGTACAGCTGACAGAGGACAGAGGATACCAAAAAAGTGTTCGCACATGTGCTGTAAAGGTACGCGGGGGCAAGCCCCTGCGCTTTAGGGGAGCTCGCTTCTCTCGCGCAAAACACGGGGCAAGCCCCGTGGCTTTTACCTTTCTCGCTCCTCGGCTCGGAAACGCAAGAGCCTTGCTCTTGCGTTTCGCTCGCTCTACGTCGCGAGTAAACCGTACACTGTAAACTGTAATCTTCTTCATCATAGGTCTAAGAGCCGCTGTACGGCAGTTGCTTGAACGCTAAAGGTCGTTTGTACGCGCGCGGAGACACCGGCTGTCCCTTTGATTGCAACTACTACCTTGGGCTGTGTCGTGTCTCCCCGTGTTGTTCCCACCACATAAAACGTGAGTGATTCGATGGACACTTCTGGCGCGGTGATGGCAACACCCGAGGACCCACCCTGTTCTGACTTGTAGAGACGCTTCGCGGATGCGTCATACCAATACGCCCAATCGTCGGCCGGGTTACTTGTACTTCCTCCATATTCTTCAAAATACAACGAAGATCCTCCCGACAGACAATCGGGGCTACTTGGAGACGGACCCCCACAACGGTAGTTTGACCCCATGCGAATCGAGCGTGTCATTCCATCAAGCGCAACATTGAGGTTGTTCATAACAGACTGAAGCGCGTGCGCCTTTCTGTTTGCGTGCACCACAGAAAGAAGCGCGCTTGTCGCAATCAACATCACGATTGCAAAAAGCCCAACTGCCACAACCATCTCCACGAGGGTGAACCCCGCAGCAGATGGCGGGACGAGTCCACGAGAGGAGTTGACGGTTGACAGTGTACAGTTGACAGAAGGATTCGACTTGAATTTCGCCATACACTGTTTTCTGTACACTGTAAACTTTTTCATATTATTGCACGGCAATCTGCCCCGACGCCTCAACGATAACACTCCGTAGGTCTCCACGAGGAGAGGCGAGTACGATGCGTGCTCGGTCATAGAGAGTCGCGGCGCCATTGGCGCGAATATACGCCGCTGGTTCCGGACGCTTGAACACAACATCAAGCTCTGTTCTTCCACATACCTCTCCCCCTCCGCCACTTGTGGTACATAAGTCAGATACAAAAAACCCGCGCTCAATAGTCGTGGAAAGCACCGTCTCTCCAGAATCGTAGAGACCATTCGCGGGAGCTGATGTATCCGCAAAGAGCACATACACGGACGGCGCGGGCGCTTTTGTAAAGTGCATTCCGTATCCAACGCTGAATGTTCCTGCTCCATAACGAAATACTGAAATGCCATACACTTGAGCTTGGCGAACAGACAACCCAATATCATACGCGAGGTTTTCAAGGAGCATCACCCCGCCAAACCGAGCATTATTAAATAAGAGAATAGATGTAATGATGACCAAGATACCGGTCACAACGACGAGTTCTATAAGGGAAAAACCTCCAGTAGTGGTATTCCGTACATCTGTGTAATCCATATGAATAGACATGCGATAACTAGAAATGGCCCGAAGGGCACTTCACTCCTCATTGTAAATCCTTCTCCGCTCTTCAACCATCCTAGGCGCTGGATAAGATACGGCGCCACCTTTGACAAAAGAATGAGCCCAACCCCAACAACCGCCCCAATGACAAATGCGAGGAGAATCGCAATCGCTCCATTAAGAGGACCAAGAAGCCAACCGATTCCGAGCGCGAGCTTTACATCACCAAACCCCATCCATCTGCCCTTAGAAAAAAACCAAAGTCCAAGGAACGGCAAGGCGACAGCCGGCCCCGCGAAAATAGCACCGAGGAGAAAAGGTGCTTCAATCTGATATAACGTGACCCCAAGAGAACATAGGACAAATAGGTGCGCCCACACATTCGGAATGAGCTTATACTTCAAGTCATACCTTGCAATTGCGATAAGAAGTGTCGCGACAAGAAATCCGACACCAGTAAAAAATACCGGAAGGTGTGCAAGCCCAATCAGCACAAACACGAGAGCGGTTAAAAATTCGGTGATTGGGTACAGAATAGAGATACTTTTTTTGCACGTACGACATTTCCCGAGAAGAGCGACCCACGACGCAAGTGGCACAAGGTCATACCATGCAAGTGTGTGACCACAAAACATGCACACACTCCGCCCCATGACCGTTTTCCCTGTATTGAAACGCTCCGCAAGCACATTGGTGAAACTTCCAATGATGAGACCGAACCCCGCGTATGCAAGTATTTCAAGCATGGGGTTAATTAAAACACAAAACCCCGCGCCATGGCGGGGTCTCGTGTATACCTAAACAATGGATTACGGGATGACGTTGTAGCAGTACCTGCCAGCACCTCCACTGCATCCAGCCGTGTCGGCGCCCGCCGTTAAGTTTCCACCGGCAACAACCGTAGAGTCAGCTGCGTCTGTCCCCAAGACCGTGTGTCCGCTTGTTTCAAGCCCTGTGCCAAGCTCATACGAAGAGCCGGTTTGTGTTTGGTCATAGTCATAGCAGCTTGTCTGCGTTCCGTCTGTGCACGCGACGCTGTCAGAAGGATCTGTCGGAACCGCTGAAATAAATCCGGGAGTTGTGAGGGTGGTACCGTAAATGCCCGTTGGATACGAACCGTTTGAATCATAATACAACTCGAGAGCCAACTGAACCTGTTTTACGTCAGAAATACGGCGAGCATCACGCCCCTTTTTGCGCGCGCTGTTCAATGATGCCAACACAACCGAAGACAGGATTCCGATAATTGCAATAACCACAAGGAGTTCAATAAGAGTAAACCCTTTTTGAGATGTATGCTTCATAGGTAAAAATTTTAATGTTTAATAAATAAATAGTAGGCTGTTTTTTGCGACCAATTGTTCAATTATACGCACGGAACCGCACGCTACTTCCAATCAACCTGTGGATAGCATACTAGAGTCCTGCTGCAATATTATAGATGGGCACCAGAACAGACGCAAGGAGAATTGCCACACCAACCGCAAGAACCACAATCATAAACGGCTCAATGAGGCCAACGAGAGTATCTATCGCATTGTTGACTTCGCGTCGATAAAAACGTGCCATAGTCTCCAAAATATGGCTCATGTTGCCCGTCTCTTCCCCGACATGCATCATGGCGATTATGATTCCGGGAACCTCCGGATGCTTGCGAAACGCTTCAGACACCGGAAGCCCACTCTTTACATCGGATGCAACTGCCATAAGAATTTTCTCGTACACTGCGTCCCCCACGACACTCCCCGTAACTTCGAGCCCGCGCAACATCTGAATACCACTTTTAAGCATGGTCGCGAGATTGTCGGCAACACGCGATAGAAACAATCTTTTATAAATACCTCCGACATGCGGTATCTGCATTCGCGCCCTGGAGAACATCTCCCTTCCGCTCCCCGTGCGTGTGTAGCGATACATAACAACTCCCCCCACCACAAGAAATGTGAGGAGCAGCCAGATGTACTGCGAAAGCAGTTCGCTTAAGGTAATCACAATTCGCGTATAAATCGGCACACTCTGCCCGAGCTCTGTCAGCATTCCAGACAACTGCGGAATTACCACCGTCATCATGAGCGACATGACAACGACAAACGTGATCATGAGAAACGACGGATAGACGAGCGCGTTGCGCGCCTTTTGCGTCAACTCGTAGTTACGATCCAGATAATCCGCGAGAAATCCGAACGTTTCATCGAGTTTGCCCGCCTCTTCTCCGGCGCGCACCATGTTCACATAAAACGCGGAAAACACCGCCGGATGTTTTGAGAGCGCAGAGGAAATTGAGGTACCGCTCTGGATATCTTCCGCAACCGCGGTCAACACTCCAGAGAGTCGTGGCGTGCGCGCCTCTGTTGCAAGAAGACGAAATGCGCGAAGTGCCGAAACCTGCGCCTCAAACAGTGTCGTGATTTGTCTTGAAAGCATCACAACGTCCGCGTTTGTGATGCGACTAAAGATAGTTATATTCTTAAGAAAACCCCCCGCAAGTTTCTCTCCTTCAATGTTTGAAATAACGAGACCGCGCCTTTGTAGCGCCGTAATTGCAAGATCAATTGTTGCCGCATCAATCGTGCCCTTTCGTGCGCTCCCTTCCTGGTCTAGCGCGGTGTAGGTGAAAAGTGCCATGGTCTATGTTACACGAACACACCTAGAGAAGTCTCTGGAGAATGTTTGGATTGAGAGAGTTTTGGTACGCACTCTCAACTGAGATTTCTCCGCGAGATACAAGCTCCGCGAGCGTGTGGTTCATGTCAATCATTCCTTCTGTAGAACTTGTCTCTACAACTGTTGAGATTTCATGCGTTCTGCGTTCGCGTATGAGATTCGCAATAGCGCTGTTATTAATTAACAACTCGTACGCTGGAATTCTCCCGCCTGAAATACGGGGCACGAGGCGTTGAGAAAAGATTCCCGCCAGTGAAGAAGAAAGCTGAAGGCGTATTTGGTCTTGTTGGGATGGAGGAAACGAATCAATAATACGGTCAATCGTTTGTGCCGCGTCGTTTGTGTGGAGAGTTGAGAACACAAGATGCCCTGTTTCTGCGGCAGTGACGGCGGCAGCCATAGTTTCCGGATCCCTCATTTCACCAACCATAATGACATCCATGTCTTGACGAAACGCCGCCTGCAGTGCCTTCGCAAATCCACCCGTGTCCAACCCGACTTCACGCTGGTTTATGAGCGATTGTTTCGGCTCATAGAGATATTCAATAGGGTCTTCAATGGTGACAATGTGCTCCATTCTTTCCGTGTTGATGAGTTCAATCAACGAGGCAAGTGTCGTCGTCTTGCCTTGCCCCACGGGGCCAACCACAAGAAAAAATCCCTGTGATTTTCGTGCGAACGTTGCTAAAACATCCGGAAGATGAAGTTCGGACAGTGAGCGTATAACCTTTGGTATGAGACGAAGCGCGATACCAAGAGACCCCCTATGGAAGAACGCGTTGCCGCGGAATCGGAGCCCGTCTTCAGTTTCGTATGCGAAATCTAGCTCCCGCTCGTTCAGGAGACGATCATACTGTTCTTTCGTAACAAGTACTTTTACAAATCCGAGAGCGTCCTCCTGCGTAAGCGGGGACTCTTTCAGCATCGGGGTCAACACACCCGAAACACGAACAGTCGGATGCGCTCCTGCAGAAAGGTGCAAATCCGAAGCGTCTTCGTGCGCAACAATGTTTATGTATTTTTTGAGTTGTGGCCCGTATTCCATAGATAGATTTGAGTAAAGATTATGCAATCACGCACTCTGCCCCACTAGTGTATGTGTGCCATTTTTACAGAGTAATTATACCGTGCCCGGCGCCCCTCTCCCCATATGCGCGTGTGCAAAACTATCACCTCTTCGCAATCTCCTTCCCCACAAGTTCCACCAATTCAGAGGGAACGGTGCTTCCCTTGATGATGTACTGACAACACCCCATTTGCTCTGCCTTTCCGCGCTCCAAAGCACTGTCCTGATTGGTAAGCGCTATAAGAGCCGCTTTTTTGCATAAACCTTTTTTCTGTATTGCATCTAAAAACACGAAACCATCTTGCTCCCGCATAACAATGTCAAGCACGACAGCGTCCGGCTCAAATCCTTTTTCCAAAACCGAGAGCGCGTCCTTAACCGAAAGGCATGCGTGTACCGTATACCCGGCACGAGAAAATTTCATACTGTATACATCCGCCAAAAACTTATCGTCGTCAACCAGAAGAACTGAACCTTTCGTGTCGTGTGTATTTGTCATACTGGGTGCCCGATGTATGTTCTGTACTACTCAGACTCTACAGGGGCGTTGGTGGACTTCTTTTCTTCCTCGAGGGGCACATCATCCGAAGCAACATTTGACAGTGCATTAACTTCAGAAAACGGAATGGAGCCCTGAAACGCTTTCTGCGCGGCGTCTTCACGCATAGTAAGCATGCCCTGCGCGCGTGCCGCGTTCCAAAGTTTTGACTCAACGGGATTGTCCAAAATAATCTCCTCTATCTCCTTTGACATTTCGAGCACCTCAAACACTGCCATACGCCCACGTAAGCCCGTGGGACACGTCGGACTTGGCGCCACATCGTACACATTTCTTGGCACAGGAAAACGAAAACGCGCAGGCAAAGAAGAAAACTGTGTTTCAATGCCCTTTCTATCGCTCGCGGACAGGGGGACTTCCTTCCCCCCCTCAGGACACAGCGTGCGCACAAGACGTTGCGCGATTGAGGCAATGAGGGCAGACGGAATTAAATACGGTTCAACACCCATGTCTATAAGACGCTGTATGGTCCCAACCGCGTCATTCGTGTGGATAGTAGAAAACACCAGGTGGCCCGTGAGGGCGGCCTGAATAGCAAGCTTCGCGGTTTCTCCATCACGGATTTCTCCGACCATGATAACGTCTGGATCTTGGCGAAGTGTCGTGCGCAATCCATTGGCAAACGTATATCCAATTTCCGGGCGTACTTGCGACTGAATCATACCGTCAATGTAGTACTCAATCGGATCTTCCAGAGAAAGGACGTTTTGATGCTCTCGGTCAACTTCAGAAAGCATGGAGTACAGCGTGGTCGATTTTCCACTGCCCGTCGGCCCGGAAATGAGTATGAGCCCGTGGGGGCGCCTGATTGCGGCGCGCATCAATTCAAGATTTCGTTTTGTGAGACCGATTTTGTCCAATGGAATATATCCCTGTTCGCGGTCGAGAATACGCATCGCTATTTTTTCTCCATAATGTGTCGGGAATGTTGAAATACGAAAATCTATTTTGCGATTATCAAATGTCGCGGAAAAGCGCCCATCTTGCGGTTTGCGCTGTTCATCAAGCCGCAAAGAAGAAAGCACCTTGATGCGCGCCACGAGCCCCCGATGTACCCCCGGAGGCAACACGACACTCGTATGCAACTGCCCATCCACGCGATAGCGAACCCGAACGCCGTCGGGCATCGGTTCGATGTGAATGTCGGAAGCCCCACCGTCAATTGCGTACCGAAAAATAGTAGAGGCAATTTTTATCGTCGGCGCATCTTCCTGAATAGTCGCCGAAAGATCAGTGTCTGCAACACCCTCAAGCGAAACGGAATCCAGCGCGAGCGCCTTCATCTCATCTTCTGGACTTTTTTCACCCTGCCTCTCAACCGCGATATCAGAAACCGCCTGCTCCACTTCCCCGCTTAACCCCCTGTACATTTTTAAAATCATCTCGAAATCAGCTTGGGAAATCTTAAATACTTTAAACGGCACGCCGGTCTTGCGTGTAATGAAATTCAACACGTCAATCCCGCTAATGTCGTCCGGATTCACCATGCCGACCTCTAACACTCCGTCCGAAAGCCCCAGGGGGGCCAAACGGTAGTGCTCGGCAGAGTCCTGCGGGATGTAGCGAAGAATCTCAAACGGCACCTTCGTATCGCCAAGAGAGCGAACGGGAACAGCAGCATTCCCGCCATCTTCTCTACTGTGTGTTGTTGCTGTGGGAGGCATGAGAGATACCTATATCGTATCACGCACTTCAGCCCCAACTCGACATTTACTGCGACAGTGTTGAACCTTTTAATTCAAGAGGGGCAAATGGATTTCTTCGGCCTGTTGGTTCCGGAATAATTTGCGTACCAAAGTCACGGAGGGCGAGAAATGCGGGGTCAAAAAAGATCGCACCATCGAGAGATACGGCCCGTAGCGCAAGAAGTGTATCAATGAGCTCTCGCTCTGCGGCACTCGACGCTCCACTCACATTCGTCGTTGTAAGAAGTGTGGGGTCTTCTTTAGAAGACATTCCGTACCACACAAGACCCGCAACAATAACACCGATTCCGCCGATAATGAAAAAGTTTTTGTTGATGTGAGACAGCATAGTGTTTTATTTGAGCCAATAGGTGCGAAGCGTAAGGTCAAAACGATACACGGGCTCCGCCGGAGTGCCCGGAGCCCCAGGCACGAACAGTCCCGTCGATTCGAGAGTCAGAGCAACTAAATCAACAATGCGCAAACTCGCTTCAATATCCTTTATGAAGGTTACGAAGTTCGGGTACGTGCCATTGGTGGCAAATCGCAAGGTGAGTGAATCATAGGCGCCGCGAGATGAGGCGCCACCGAGCACGGGAGCCGCTCCCTCATCTGCCCCCGGACTATTAATGACAACGTTTTCAAGCGCAAGCCCGCGCTCCAGAGCAAGATTGTCAAGGTCAAGCACAAGTCGCACATTGTCTACGTGGTCAGGCAGTAATTTGTGCAACCTATCAATGTTGGCAGGGTCAAATGTATTGTAACGGGCAAGAAGAGACTGTTTCAATTCTTGCAACTCTGCCGCCTTGTCCAACGCCTGGTCGTATTCGGCAATTGACGCCTTGGTCGTTAGAGCATCGTCATATGCGGGTTTTGTGTAGAAGAAAAAGATGCCGAGCGCGAGCACGATACCTATTCCTGAAAGAATTGATTTCATACGTATTATTTATTCTTCAAATGACCCGAATGGGTCCGTTGCCTCCTGTGTTTTTTCAACCACCGGAAGAGTTCCGACCGCTCCGGCGGAAGAGGCGAGAAGATTCATGTAGCGTATGGCGCTTGGGTGAAGAAGAGCAGACACATCAAAGTGTACCCCGTCTGCCTCTCGGTCGATGTTTGAAAAAATGGGGCTGGTGATAAGGCCGTTCTTGGTAAATAAGTCTGCCTGCAACGCGATTGAGTTCACGCTTTCCGCAACACCCCGCATAGATATAGCTGCCTGTTGCGAGTCCGTTGCTTCAAATTTAAGGGTGCGAAATCCGATTGTTGTAAGCGTTACTTGTTCCAGAACATTGAAAAACAGGGATGGCGCGGTGTGTACTCCCAAAATATCCTCCGCCGCGTGCATGCGATCATCCAGTCGCGTCAATGTTTGAATTAATGATGGTTCGAACGCTTTGCGTGCGCGTTCGAGTTGTGCGCTCTTTGAAGCGCCACTGGTAGAAAGATACTGTCCGTACAAAAATACACCAACCGCAAGAGCGATTGATGCGACAAAACACACAAGTGCGATAAGCGCGAGCAAATCTATAATACCGCCAGAGGACTCTGGGGTGCGCACGATAGTGCGTGCGTCATCCGGAATGAACGATGATTGTATCTTCGATTCCATACTGCTAGTGTTTCAAATTGCGCAATGCAAGTCCTATCGCAACCGCAAACCCTGGACCAATATCGCGCAGTACTTCAGCCAAGAATGCAGGAGCCTCAGTGCGAGCAAACGGGTTTGCTATTTCAACTTCTGCATTCAATAGTTCGTGTGCCGCATCCTTAAGGCCAGGAAGCGACGCCCCCCCACCCGTCAAAACCACATGCGACACGTGTTTATTGTATCGCTGGCCATAGCTCAATAGTACCCGATTCACTTCAGAAAACACACGAGAAAGTGTTGATAACAAAGCCGTTTTAATCTTCTCGTTCTCGTCTTGAGAATAGGTCGTGGAGCTAATGAGCCCCCGTTCACGCTTCACGCGCTCCGCCTTCTCAAACTCCCAGTTGAGAGAATGGGCAAGAGTTTCGGTCATATTCATACCGCCGGAAGTCAAAAGATGTGAGAGGCGTATAATGCCGCGTTCCGCTATGTATATTTTCGTCGTAGACGCACCGAGATCTACCACGAGAACGGGCGCAATACCGTGTCCCAGAGATGAGCGGATAGCGCTGAAAATTTCAATTTCAAAAAAATCAATGGCGCACCCTGCTGTCTTTGTAATAATTTCATAATTATTGAGTGTCTCATTGTGAATTGCGACAAGTAACACCTCCTGACCTTTCACGGGGGACGCGGGTTTCGCGACGACCCTATCAAACGCTCCACCCTCTTCTTCTTGCGGGATAACAAACCAGTCGAGCTTCACCTCGTCGGTTGGCACAGGAATGTATTTGCGCGCCTCAAGCGGAATCATACGCGCCAATTGTTTCGCATCCACTTTTGGCAAATCAAGAATAGAAATGAGACTCGCTGAAAAAGGAATGGAGATGCCACCCTTGCGTGCAGTCACATTCGCCTCTTTCATAAGGTCGAGAAGTGCTTGCGCCAACTGCTCTGGTGATAGTTTCGTTGCTTTTCCGATAGGAACTTTTGCATACGGCCCCAGCGCGATTTCTCCATAGGTCTCCAAGATCGCAACGCCGTGACTCGCGCGCAGTTGAACAATTTTTATAGCCGATGCTCCGATATCAATACCGATAACACTGCCCTCTTTGGAAGAAATGAGGGACGACAATGTTTGCGCAACAGTACTCAAAGAAAAAGCCATACTGCAAGTATAGCGTATTTCGTGAGGCCCCGTTCACCCCCACCCATTACACCACCATGTCAACTATTGTATCAAAAAATTTAGGCTCGGCGCAAACGCGCCGAGCCAAGGGCAAAAGCCCGAAG
>DATDXU010000002.1:0-108864 GCA_036517195.1 Minisyncoccota bacterium | reverse complement strand
CGGTCGCGCGTCTCTATGTTATTCTAAATCAACATGAAACCTTACAACCATACACGCATCGAACAAAAATGGCAAAAACGGTGGGCCAAAGATCGTATATACGAAAGCAAAGAATCGGCAAAGAAAAAAGCGTGCTATGTGCTTGACATGTTCCCATACCCCTCAGGTGAGGGTCTTCATGTGGGGCACCCTAAAGGATACATCGCAAGCGACGTATATGCGCGATACAAGCGTATGAGTGGGTATTCGGTCCTACACCCCATGGGGTGGGATGCGTTTGGCTTGCCAGCTGAAAATTACGCGCTGGAGCACAAGGTACATCCGCAAACAGCAGTTGCAAAAAACATTGCGCGATTCAAAGAACAACTTCAGCACATTGGATTCGATTACGACTGGAAACGAGAAATCAATACAACTGACCCTTCATATTACAAGTGGACACAGTGGATTTTTTTACAATTGTTTAAAAAGGGGCTTGCATACCAGTCCAATGAACCGATTAACTGGTGTCCTTCATGCAAGACGGGGTTGGCAAATGAAGATTTAGAGGGTGGTGCGTGTGAGAGGTGTGGTACGACTGTTGAACAGAAAAAAATACCGCAATGGGTTTTAAAAATCACCGACTATGCTGACCGTCTATTGTCTGATCTAGACACACTTCCGTGGTCGGAGCACATAAAAGAATTACAACGCAATTGGATAGGGAAGTCGGAAGGAGCGGAAATAGATTTTCTTGTATCAGAAAGTGATATAAAGATAAAAATTTTTACAACTCGCCCTGACACACTCTTTGGCGCGACGTACATGGTGCTTGCGCCAGAGCATCCGCTTGTGGTACAGCTTATGGAACAAGCAAAAAATAAAGAGGAGGTAAGCCGTTATGTTGCTTTGGCGCTCAAAAAGACTCCGAAAGAGCGCGCTGAAAACAAAGAAAAAACTGGTGTGGAGTTACGCGGAGTTAAAGCGATTAATCCGGGGACGAAAGAGGAGATACCCATCTTTGTTGCCGATTATGTGCTGGAACACGTCGGAACAGGCGCTATCATGGCAGTCCCCGCGCACGACGAGCGAGATTTTGAGTTCGCCAAAAAGTTCAATCTTCCTGTACGACACGTAGTGGAATCTACCGAATCCAGCATCTTGAGTAATTCTGGAAATTTTGACGGCATGGATAGTGAAGAAGCGAAGAAAAAAATCACGGATGCGTTTGGTGTGCCGAAAACAACATACAAACTTCGTGACTGGGTATTTTCTCGCCAAAGATACTGGGGAGAGCCGATCCCCGTCATTCACTGCAAGACATGTGGGGTTGTTCCCGTGCCGGAAAAAGATTTACCCGTGTTACTGCCAAAGGTTACATCTTACGAACCGTCGGGTACTGGTGAATCTCCACTTGCGACAATGGCGAAGTGGGTGAACACAAAATGCCCAGAGTGTGGCGAAAAGGGGAGGCGAGAGACGAACACTATGCCCCAGTGGGCGGGCTCCAGCTGGTACTACCTACGGTATATGGACCCCGACAACACAAGGGCGCTCGTTTTTTCAAAAAAGGAAAAATATTGGGCCCCTGTTGACACGTATGTGGGAGGTATAGAACATGCTACACGTCACCTTATATACGCGAGATTTTGGCACAAGTTTCTTTTTGATATGGGCGTCGTCAGCACCTCCGAGCCATTTCAAAAACTACATACCGTGGGCCTCGTGCTCGCAGAAGATGGCAGAAAAATGAGTAAGCGATATAAAAACACCATTGACCCCGACGATGTTATCAAGCTGTACGGAGCCGATTCTTTGCGACTGTACGAAATGTTTATGGGGCCTTTTGAAAACACAATTACATGGAACACAAACAGCTTGATTGGAGTGCGACGTTTTGTAGAACGAGTGTGGCGCCTGCAAGAACATGTGCAGAATGCAGATGTTTCTGAACTGCAGAGTGTGCTTCACAGAACAGTAAAAAAGGTTGGGGAAGATATCGGCGCTTTTAAATTCAACACAGCGATCAGCACTCTAATGATATTCTTGAACGCCGTTGAAAAAGAGAGGGGAATAGGAAAGAGTCAGTGGAAATCTTTCTTAAAACTTCTATCTCCATTTGCGCCGCACATTGCGGATGAGTTGTGGAGCGCGCTTAGCAATAAGAAATCCATTCACGTGGAATCGTGGCCGACATACGAAGAAAAATTCCTCACGGAAGAAACGGTTATAATTGCACTTCAGATAAACGGTAAAACGCGCGGTGAAACGACCATTTCCACACAAGCGGATACGGCAGAATATGAACGAGTGGCGCGAGAAGCATTGTCCGAACGTCTGAAAAATCTTGAGGTTGTCAGAGTTGTTGTTGTCCCAAAACGATTGGTCAACATTGTGGTCAAAGTTACTTCTTGAATAGGCGGGGACCAGTGGGGCCGTCTTTAATGATGTATCCCGCTTTTTTAATGCGCGCGCGTGCCTCGTCAGCCCTTTTCCAATCTTTATTTTTGCGTGCTTCCTCGCGCTCGGCAACGTCTTTTTGTATTTCAAGAGGAAGGGCAGATACTGGCATTTCTTCGTCTAGATGGATACCAGCCACCTTTCTGTTTTCTTCATAGAGAGCGAGACCAAACACCGCATCCATCTTTTGTAGCCCCGCGGCAACATGTTCTGATTTTAAAGTCGTGTCTTTAAGCATGTCCCACATAACACCGAGTGCCCCAGGGGTATCAAGGTCGTCGTTGATGCGTTCGTGAAAACGTGTGAGATATGAGGCGGGAGCCTCACCGTCTACTTCCCCCAACTCTCTCTTTCTCTGAAGCAGGTTCTGAAAGGCGTTTTTTGCGGCTAAGAGGGCTTCCCACGAGAAGTTCGCCGGAGTGCGATACTTGGCACCAAGAAGCCAGTAACGGTACACCAGAGGGTCAAATCCGCGCTCTACAATGGTTGAAAGGTACACAACATTCCCCTCTGATTTTGCGAGCTTTGCCCCGCCCAGCTGTATCCACGCGCGATGCAGCCAAAATCGCACAAAAGGACTTTTTCCCGTTACAGCTTCCGACTGCGCAATTTCGTTGTTGTGGTGTACCGCAACATGCTCTGGACCACCCGTATGAATGTCTATGCGTTCTCCCAAAATCGCTCGAATCATCGCGGAACATTCAATGTGCCACCCCGGAAATCCAAGTCCCCACGGACTATCCCACCCCAACGCTTTATCCGATTTCCAAAGCACAAAGTCGGACGGATTTTTCTTTTCTGAAACGATGCTCCGCGTTCCTTCTTGTTGTTTGACAAGGTTAATGTTTCCCAGTTGTCCGTAGGTGGGGAAGTGCGCGGTATTAAAATATACGCCCTCTTTTCCTCTATATGCATACCCCTTTTCCTCCAATGTTTTGATCATCGCAATTTGAGCCGGCACATAACTAGATGCGCGCGGGAAGGTGATGGCATCAATCGGAATATTGAGTTTTTTTAAATCATCTAGAAATTTTGTGGTGTATTTTTCCCCTAACGTATGCATGTTTTCAAGCGTAAGTGCGAGTCCTTCGCGCCTCAATCCCTTGCTCATCTTGTCTTCTCCAAGGTCGGCGTCTGACGTCAGGTGCCCGAAATCGGTGATATTGATAACTTGTTTAACGTGCAATCCGTTATATTCCAACACGCGCCGCAGAGTGTCTGCGAATACGAACATCGCAAGATTTCCAATATGTTGAACATCATACACAGTTGGACCGCAGTTATACATTTTGACAACACCAGTGCTTGGCGGAATAAACTCCTGTAAGGAATTACCAAGTGTGTTGTACATATACAGTGGGCGTACAGTTCCAGTTGTTCTCCGGAAAAGAAAATCAAACCATTTCATAGCGTTTTATTTAGAGCCAACCTCTGTTTTTAAAGTACCATCGCATGGAGGTAGCGGTTACGACAAGAATACCAACAATGATCCAAAAGTCATACGGAGTTCCCATGATGGGGTTGTACACAGATTCAACACTAAGCAATCCCACAAGTAGCGAAAGTGGGAAGGTGAAAAGTGCCAAAATGGCGAGTATGCGAGTCGTTTGGTTTTCTTTCGTCGATAGAAGAGAGTTGTTTGTTTCGCGCAACTCGTGCAAGGTTTCCATCTGCCGCACGCAATGGCTATACACACGGTGGTATTCTCCCGAGAGCGCGCGGAAATATGGAGTGAACGTTTCTCCAAAAAATAAAGAACCTTCCGTTTCCAAATTTTTTAGAATATCTCGGTGTGATTCGAGTGTTTGTCGTACATTCAAAAGGTCACGAGCGCTGCGAGAGAGCGCGGATACCATTTCAACTTCTTTGCCAGAAAATATATGCTCTTCAACGGCGAATAAGTCTCGCCTGATTGCTTCGAGTTCGTGCTCAACGGAACGGTACATCTTTTTTAATACATAGAAAAACAACTCTACCGCTTCATTCCCAATTGTTTCTTTCTTCAGTATGGTATTTGCTTCAAACACCTTTGAAAATTTGTGCAACGAATCAATGGTGTCGTAATGAGCCGTAATGAGAAATTTTTTTCCAATGACAAAATCAATTTCCTGTTCCAGTGTTTGGTGGGTGTGGCGCAGGGCGGGGAAGTGAAAAATTGCATACGCATATGTCGGATAAAATTCTATACTCGGCTTCGTTGTTGGAAGTGCGAGTTCAAGTGTCGTATGGTGATCAATGCCAAATTCTTCAGCAATTGACTGTACTTCTCCGTGCGTCGGAGACTCAAGGTCTACCCAAACGAGTGAGTTGTGCGTGTAGCGAGAATGCACCTCTTTAGTATACGGCACACATTGATTCAAAGCCGATATTCGGTGATACTATTGTGGACTCTCCCTATGACCGAAGAATACAAGAAAACTATCATCACACGACGAATATCCCTCTTTCTGTGGGCATGTGCTCTCATCATTGTTGGATTTTCGATTGGACTCATTGTCGGAGGGGGTGTCCAAAAAGTGGGTGGAGCATTCTCCGAAGCACCGCCCGCGCAGATTGATTTCGCGCCCGTGTGGAAAGTGTGGCGTGTTATTGACGAGCGTTTTGTTCCTGCCGCCGTCGCAACAACAACCGCTTCGAGCACGGTTTCGATTGAGAACGAGCGCGTGTGGGGGATGATCCAGGGTTTGGCCAGCTCCCTCAATGACCCGTACACATTTTTCTTGCCCCCGGTGGAAAACCAGCAGTTTGCGGACGACATGAGCGGCTCTTTTGAAGGAGTCGGGATGGAAATTGCAATACGTGACCAGATGCTCACTGTTGTTTCTCCGCTAAAAAACACTCCGGCGGAACAGGCGGGACTTGAAAGTGGAGACAAGATTACACATATTGACGGCATGGAAACAAAAGGACTTGATATCGCGAGCGCCGTGCGGCATATTCGAGGCCCGAGAAATACTGAAGTGATATTGACTGTTGTGCGGGAGGGTTGGAGCGAGCCGCATACGATACCCGTTACGCGCGCGGTTATTGATATTCCAACCATAACAACAAAACACGAGCGCGCGTCTTCCCCCCTCCTTAATGAAGAAGCAACCGCAACAAAAAGTGATGTGTTCGTCATTGAACTTATGAATTTCTCCGCGCAATCTTCCTCGTTATTCAGAAACGCCCTGCGTGAATTTGTGGAAAGCGGTCTCCCCTATCTCATTGTTGACGTGAGAGGAAATCCGGGGGGGTATTTAGAAGCGGCTGTTGAAATGGCGAGCTGGTTTATTCCAGCCGGCAAAATAATTGTTGAAGAAGACTATGCGGGGCACGCGAACAATATTGTACATCGTAGTCGCGGGTACGATATTTTCAATAACACCGCGAAGGTCGTCGTTCTTATTGATAAGGGTTCCGCATCTGCGTCGGAAATTTTTGCGCACGCTCTGCGTTACTGGGGAAAAGCAACACTGCTGGGGGAGAGTACGTTCGGAAAAGGTTCAGTACAAGAATTGGTAGACATAACCCCAGATACCGCTCTCAAAATTACTGTTGCGCGCTGGCTCGGGCCCGATGGGGCTCAAATACCGCATTCTGGTGTCGTGCCAGACATAGAGGTGAAAATTTCCAGTGACGATAAAAAAGCAAAAAAAGACCCGCAGATGGAGCGGGCGATTGAGTTTCTAGTGCAATAGAACATGAATCCCATTAGAAGCCACGGACGACCTATCGATACACCCAGTATGTCCTCAGTATTTATCAGTAGTAATAAGTTTGGGTGCGAAACGCATTCGGGTTCCGCGTCCTGCTTCTAACGGGATGAAGATCATTCTACTCAAAGATGTACCCGGCATCGGCCAGAGAGGAGCCGTGAAAGACATTTCTGATGGGTATGCCCTCAATTTTTTAATTCCAAAAAAACTTGCCGAACATGCGACGCCTAAAAAAGTCTCAGAGCATGAAGCGTGGAATAGGGCAGTGGGGGAGGCGCGTGAAAAACAGGAAGAAGAAAATGCATCATACATTGAACGCTTGCACGGTGTTCATGTAACAATTTCAACAAAAGCAAATGCGACAGGAAAATTATACAAACAGGTAACGCCAGACATGATTGCGGAACACATTCAGAAACAATTCGGTATTTCTTTATCCCCAAAAAACATTGAATTGGAAGGACCGGTACGCACGGTCGGGGAGTGTGTTGCCCGTATACGCTTTGGCACCAAGCATGCCAAAATTGCGGTACATGTAGAAGACGAAGGTCTTGACAAAACAAGAGAAAGATTATGAAATGCTTGCGATGCTGCGTCGCGTTCCTCTACCATCAAAATTGATTTTTCGCTTTGAACGGAATGCAACGATGCCGGATTTGAGAGCGAACAGTGTGTGGTCTTTGCCGACCCCGACATTTTTTCCCGCCATAATTTTTGTGCCGCGCTGGCGCACTATAACTTCGCCAACACCAACACGCTGACCATCAGCGCGCTTAACCCCGAGATATTTCGGGTTTGAGTCGCGAAGATTTTTCGCTGTTCCGCCAGCCTTTGTTGTTGCCATAGTGTTGCCCAGTATACTAGGCATTACTTGACGCGCAAGGGCTTATACGGCACTCTGGGGTTTGGGTAATAAGGAGTGAGGTGTCCAATGCACGACCGAAAAGTCGATACATCTTTCACGGTCTACAATCTCACACGGGGCGGATACATCCAATGCCGTCTCAAGGTATTCCACAACGCCGGTATCAAGATTCCGATGGTGGTTGATATTCTTCTCAAGGACGGCAGTAAAATTTCTGACGTCACTATAACGAATGAAACGGAGATTGAGTTGCCGGAACGGTATGGCGATTTTTCCGAACATAACATTCAGGCGATTGTGGTACGCCAAAGCGCGATGTTAAAACGCCAATTCAGCGTTCGAACTGGAGAACTCGCGACCCCACAGGGCATAGACCCTCGGTTTCGGTAATCGTTCCTTCCATCATCCCGCCATTCGCGGGATTTTTCTTTTTCTATACACAAGCGGAACCGAGTGCGCTATAGTGCATGCCATGCATACGATACTCGCGAACATTCGAACACATGGTGCTAAGGTGCTGTCAGTGTGGGGAGTGCCGACGATCGTATTTCTGGTTAGCGTCGCATCATTCGGACTCGGGCGACTTTCTACACTGGAAAGCACCGAGATTCCCGTTTCGCTGCAACAAGCAGGAGTCATACAAGCGGTAGCGCCCATGAATATGGGCGGGCTTATCGTGGGGTCACGAAGTGGGAGCACCTACCACTTTCCATGGTGTGCGGGCGCACAACAAATATCGGAACAAAATAAACGTTGGTTCAAAAGTGAAGATGCGGCTCGAAAAGCAGGGTACGCGCCAGCAAAAAATTGTAAGGGACTGGAATAGCTTCTGGGTGCTAGCTTCTAGCTTCTGGGTGTGAGAAAATAGCACTCATGCTAGTCGTTGACGTTGAATCATCTGGAACAGAGGCGCGCAAACACTCCATCGTGAGTGTGGGTGCCTTGGATTTTGCAAACCCCACCAATCGTTTTTATGAAGAATGTCGCGTGTGGGATGGGGCGCACATCATGGACGAGGCTCTTGAGGTAAATGGTTTTACTAAGAGTCAGATCACCGACCCCAAAAAACAAACTGAGGCAGACGTAATCCACTCCTTTTTGCAGTGGTCAGACAAGCTTGGGGAGCGCACGCTTGCGGGGCAAAATGTCTCTTTTGACAGAGATTTTTTGAGAGCCGCGGCAGAGCGCGCGGGGCACACTGATTGGCCCTTCGCGCACCGAACCATAGACACGCACACCCTGTGCTACATGCATATGATTACTCGCGGACTGCAACCACCGACAACACACAAAAGATCCGCGCTCGACCTCGACGCTGTTCTCGTATACTGCGGTATCCCCATGGAACCAACGCCACACAATGCTTTAACGGGCGCTCTTTCGCACGCAGAAGTCATTTCGCGTCTTCTGTACGGAAGAAAATTGCTTCCCGAATTTTCACAATACGAGATTCCTTGGAGTGTGCGCTAGCCGTTTTCAATTGGATTATATGCGACGCGCACTTCGACGCATCGGCTTCAGTATTTCACAGGCAATTTTGTTCGTGTTACATGCCGGACGGTACATACTATTGCGTCTTTTTGGCAGCAAAAAACAGATGCATGGCGTCCGTGTGATTTTAGAAAGAGATGGGCGAGTTGTTTTGGTACGACACTGGTTTGCTCCATGGGTCTGGACACTGCCCGGAGGAGGAGTAGAGGGGGGAGAGTCCGTGGAATCCGCAGCCATTCGTGAGGTGCGCGAGGAAACGGGGTATGTAATCAAAGCATTCGATGGAGAGATCGGAACATACGAAGGCAAGCTAGGAAAACATGATGTGGTCAAAGTTTTATGCACAACACACTATGATGGAAGTTTGAAATTTATTCCGAACGCTGAAATTATGATGCGTGGATTATTCGCCACGGACAATTTACCGGAAAACACATCTCCGGCAAATAGGCGCAGAATTGAAGCATACACATCCGGTGTACGAAATGAAAAAACAGGCTGGTGAAGATTTTGACATAGTGCAGGGGAGAGAGTATTGTTGACGCTAGAAGTCTCAGTAGCGCCGAAGGAGAGAATCGTCATGATTGTTCGAAACCTTGCTCTTCTTGGATTACTCGTGGCATTCGGCCTTGCGCACGCGTATCCTGTGCAGGCAAACGTTGAGTTCGAACAGAACTTAATCAGTGATGAGAAGGAATTTCGTTATTATGGGCGACTACTTGTGTGCAAAGATAAAAACGATATACCGTTTCTTGTACAAGCTCCCGCAAACGATGATTTTGTGAGAATACTGACGGGTTTCGTAGATCTGCGCGAATGTATGACTGAGAAAAATCCATTGCTCGGGCCGAGAGTGTTTCTCGGACTGTTCAAAACAGGGTTCGGAATCATATGTCATTTTCAATATGAGACGGACAGTGGATCGCGATTTGCATACAAGCACGTGAAATCAGAAAATTTTTCGAAACGGTGTGATGTAAAAAATCGATAATTACAACGTGAAAGCGGCTGGGACATTCCAGCCGCTTCTTGTTACAATAGAAACATGGGTGTCTTCATTCCCCCAGAAGAATTTTATAAACAATTGCCGAAAAAACCACATTCGGGAGCAGCTCTTTTTTTTGATACAGACAATCGTCTTTTGGTTGTTAAACCGAACTACAAGAGTCACTGGTCAATCCCAGGTGGCATGGTGGATAAAGATGAGTCCCCTCAGGAGGCGTGTGTCCGGGAAGTATTCGAAGAAATTAATCTCACAATTTCGAACCCACGGTTTTTAGGTGTTGATTATTCTTTCCCTTTTCGTGACCGTAAAGAATGTGTGCATTACATTTTTTACGGAGGGGAAGTGTCGGAAGAACAAAAAAAGATTCTTCGACCACAACCGGAAGAAATCGATGAAATTCGTTTTGTACCGCTCGAAAAGGCGATCGAGCTTTTCATGGGCAATGAGGAAAGACTTACTAAGCGTGTCTTAGCGTGCCTTGAGGCGCTCAAAAATAATCGACCGGTATATATGGAGAATGGGGTAGTGAGGTAGAGTAAGCATACTGTAACGTCGCACAATATACCTTTTGCGACACATGGTAGAGGGATCGGGTCGTGAAGGGTCGATGCTGTTCTGTCCAGGCTCTGGCGTCAATGGGGGATGCTTTGGTATGACACAGCATCGACCACATGCAGAACACTTGATGAGAACTTGCGTCTTAGACTGTAGATGCGCGTTCGTAGATGAAATTGAAGATGGGACAGAAATTGGAGAGATAGGAAAGATGAGATAAGGGAGATCATCACCTTCCCCAGAGTTATCCACAGGGTACTATATTAGACCACATAGCTTGTCAAATTCAATCTCGTGTATCCGATATCCAAGCTCTAGAGCCATATAATAGGCATGTGGGATATACTTGACAGATATAAACTGTGTTGTAATACATTAACACCCAATGAGAAATTCCCCCGTTTTCCCTACTCCAAATAATCTATTGGATTTAAATATGCCCCGAATGACGAAACTGGAACAATGGCATTTGAGCATGGTGTTAATTTTTTTGTGACATCTCCTAGGCGCACTATTTTTACACCATCCGATGCGTACACACCAAAGTGTAAGTGTGGCCCGGTCGCATATCCAGTGAAGCCAGAGTACCCTATGACGGCACCCCCAGGAACGCTACTCCCCGTTTCTACTCCAACCTGTGATAGGTGCGCGTAGAGTGTTGAAAGACCGTTTGGGTGTCGCAATAAAATCCATTTACCATATGAATAGCATCCGCGAATGGAATCCGAATTCCCTGTTCCCTCCACAACTCCCCCAAGAGCCGCTTTCACGGGAGTGCCGAGCGCGGCACGCAAATCAATACCGTTGTGTCCCCTGCCACTGTACGCCCCGCTTCGAGCAAATTTTGTGTTACCAAAATATTGCGTGACTTTCACCGCATCAAGTGGCCATTGTAAAATTCCGCCCCCCGTTTTTGGGAGAGTACTCGGGTCATACGTATACATAAGTTTGGACTCGAGATCTTCGAGCGCGTTTTCGAAAGCAATTTTCGCCACCCTTTTCTCTTCGAGTAATTCTTGAAACGCGGACTCCTTTTCTTTTGTTTGGGAAAGCAAGTTTTTTTGTTCACGCACAGTAATCGAAAGTGATTGTTCCTGTTCAACAAGTGTTTTTCTTTCTAACAAAAGGTCAGCGCGCTTTTTTTCTGAACGCGCCCTCTGTTCGGTCAGTGTTGTTTTACTGTATACCAATTCTTCTATATTTTCTCGCATGGCTCGCTCGAATTGTTGCGTTATTTCAATTTCAGCCCACATTGAAGAGACCGAGGATTCACCAAGAATCGCCTCAACAAAGCTCTTTTTTTCAGTCTGATCTATGTTTCGAGCTATTGCTCCCAGTGTTTCTTTTCCGTTCTCTATACGTATTCCTTTGGAGTGTATATCTTGGTCCAGCTGTTTAATTTCGAGTTCCAATGTTTTTATTTTACTTTTCGTCGCATTAATTTTTGCCTGTAATTGTTTGCGTTGAATCTCCAGACTGTTTACGGTACTTTGTAATGTTTGTTTTTGAGAAGCAATACCATTCAACTCTTGCTCGTATTTTTCAATTTCTTTGTTTAACGTCTCTATGGTCGAGTTGTGTTCTACAACAGCGCGCTCCAATTCTTCACGTGTTTCTGCGACAACTATGGAAAACGCAAAAGGGGTGGCGCACAGCACCAAAAACCACACGCCTCGCGATAAGAAAAGATTCATGGGTCAAGAAGCTATGTGTTGCATGGCCGTCTGTATTCTGGAGAGCGTCTCCTCCTTACCTAGAAATCGTATGAGGGTGAACGGGTCGGGAGATTTTAACTTGCCAGATAGGGCGTATCGAAGAGGCCACAAAACGGCTCCCCTACCCTCTTTTGTCGCATACTCGAAGAGCGTTTGTTTTATGGATTCTGCGGTCTCGAAGTTTTTCAGAGAAAGTTTGTCAAGCGTGTTTTGGATGTACTCAAGATGTCGCGTCGCGGTATGTGCATCGGAATTTTTTTCCGGAATATGGACTACCTCAAGTTTTGGAGTATTAAAAAAATAGTCAAATTCAGATGGGTCAAACTCTTTCCACACGTTTATACGTTCTCGGAGAAGCGGAATGAGGCGCGTGGTCATTTCTCTATCCCAGTGTGGCGCATATTTCATAACCCCATCTAGAAACTCTTGCTCAGGAATCTCTATCATGTACTGGCGGTTGAGCCATTTCAATTTTTCGAGGTCAAATATGGCGCCGCTTGTATGCACATCTCTTATATCAAATTCCACCGCCATCTCTTCTATGGATAGCTTTTCTTTTCCAGACGGTGGAGTCCAACCCAAAAGTGCCAGGTAATTCACAAGCGCCTTGGGGCTGTAGCCGAGAGTTTTATAGTCATTCACGGAAGCCGCAAAATTTCGCTTCGAAAGTTTCGCGCGGTTTTGGTCAAGTATGAGAGGAATGTGCGCATATTCGGGTCTTGTGAACCCCAGGGCTTCCAAAAGAAGTATTTGTCGGGGGGTGTTTGGTATATGATCCTCACCACGGATAACATGTGTCACCCCCATTTCATGGTCATCAACCACAACGGCAAGATGGTAGAGGGGTTCGTTAATGCTTTTTGCAATAACAAAATCTTTAAGTTCCGTCATATCAAATGAAATATCACCTCGTATCATATCCTTAAAGGTCACGACAATATTTGGATTTTTAAACCTCACCACCTTTTTATCCGCATCATGTTCCGAAGCTTCCGCTTCGTATGCATTACCCGAATCGATTAACTTTTGCACATACGGTTGGTACACACTTTGTCGCTCTGACTGACGTCCCGTTCCCATTTCATACTCGATTGCGAGCCACCGGAGTCCTCCGACGATATCTTCCTCGAACTCCGGTTTGCTACGCGTTTTGTCGGTGTCTTCAAATCGAAGACCCATGGTGCCACCGTGATGTTTCGCGAAAAGATAGTTAAACAAGGCGGTGCGAGCGCTTCCAATGTGGAAGTATCCTGTCGGAGATGGTGGAAAACGAGTCACTATTTTTACGCTCATATTCGACTATGTCTTTTCATGTCCCAATGCTGTTTCAATAAGGATTTTAGCAATTTTTTTCGCAGAGTCCGGTTTTGAAAACGATCGAGCCGCGGCAGACATTTTCTCTTGGAGCGACGGGTTAGAAATAATTCGTGCTATTTCTGCAACGAGAAGATGCGGTGTTAAATTTCTCTGCTCCACTACGACCGAAGATCCTGTGCGGGCATATGAAAATGCGTTTTCTGTTTGATCGTGAGACACATCTTCAGGAATCGGAATGACGATCGAAGGGATGCCCCAGGAAGCAATTTCAAATATGGCTCCGCTTCCGGCGCGCGAAACAACGAGAGACGCAACGCCGGCAGTCATGCGCAACGCCAGCGTATTCAAGAGGCCAAACGCTCGGTAGCGAGCGCGATGGGGGGAGTCTTTAAGGATAACTGATACGAGTTCCGTCACTTCCGAAAGATGTGCGGAACCAGTTTGATGCACCACGTTATATTTTTCTAACAAAGTCGAAAGCGCATCCAACAGTACGCTATTGATTGTTTGCGCGCCTTGCGAACCACCGAGCACGAAGATTGTCGGTACTGACGAATCAAGCTTTAAAAACTCGTGACCCCCCTCTTTCGCCGGATGCTCAATTGCCTTACGTATGGGATGCCCAATGAGCGCAACTTTGGCGCGTATAGATTCCGGAAACTTTAGAGCGGCATCTGGGTGCGCTATCCCGATCCAACGTGCAAATTTTGCGGACCACAATGAGACGCGTCCCGGAATTGCGTCTGCGTCATAAATAACAATTGGAATATTGAGTATTTTTGCCGCACACAGTATCGGAAATGCGGCGTATCCTCCGGTTGAAAACACCACGTCGGGATATATACGAAACAATTGCAAAAGAGAACGTAAAACACCGATCGCCGTTGGAATAAAATTAAATATGGTGCCGAAGATACTTCCCCGCCGCATTTTCCCCGCCGAAGATGGTAGATACGATATGGCGTGTTCCAAAAGTTCAACTTCATCAAATGCCTGCGGTCCCATGTAGATGAGCTCTGGTTCAATCAAAACACGCTCCTGCGCGATATCCTCCACCGCTTCAGCAACGGCAATGAGGGGATAAAAATGTCCCCCCGTTCCTCCCCCACATAATACGATTTTCATCCCGTTAGAAGTAGGACGCGGAACTACGCGGAATTCCACACCTTCTCCGATTATTGTTTGTAATATCGACGTGTCTCATATATGTATTGCTCGCGTGTCCGCGACTTCTAACGGGATTCATACTGCCAGTGTATCACGTTCGATATCTCTATTTTTACACCCCACGACATCTTTACTATTTTAATAACTGACCGCGAGCTTGTCTGCAGGCAGGGATTCTCCACGTTTTAAGCTGTTCTTCCTGATGCGTATCTGCCAAATTGATTGAATTATAGAAAATGTCATGCGGAGTGAAATTTTGACACACAACATTTTCTGTGCTAAACTGTCGATGGTTCACAAAAACGGGAGATGCTGAATGTCTACACTTTCTTGGATTTCGATTGTGTTATGGATTATTGCTGGCATCGCGGGACTGTTTTCGTCGTCGAGCCTCACGGTCAACGGTCGACCAGTGAGAAATCCCGTCGTCAGAATGAGTCTATGTTTTCTTGCCGTTCCTTTCGTTGGCATCATTTTTTTAGTTTTCGGGCTTATCGGCTTATTCTTGACCGCGCCCATCATAGAACTGATCGACCCATCCTGGCTTCCTTTCTCATTCTAGCCCCTTTCGACTTCTGGCGGAACCTCACAGTTTCGCCTTTTTCTTTTCCTAATGATCCGTGACATTTTCTATATTTTATGAGTGAGCCACACGTTTCGATATAGATAAAAGGATACCGACACTTCCCAAAGAAACGAGCATCGCAGTGCCACCCTGGCTAAAAAACGTGAGTGGGACCCCCGTTAGAGGTATGAGCCCAACCATCCCCGCAATGTTAATGAACGCTTCAGCAACCAAGTAACTGACGATGCCAACTCCGAGAAGTGTACCGAACGAGTCTCCTGCGCGTGATGCAACCGTAAAACCACGGAGAGCGAATACTAAGAATGTTCCAACGACAAACACACTACCAAAAAAACCAAACTCTTCTGCCGCGACCGCGAAAATAGAGTCCCCCATCGGTTCAGGTAAATACGTAAATTTCTGAATCCCCTGTCCAAACCCCCTTCCCGAAACACCCCCGGAGCCGATTGCTATCAATGACTGACGAATTTGGTACCCTTCCGTTTGCGGATTGTCCGCCGGATTTATAAATGTCAGTAAACGATCTTTCACATACGGTCTCGTGAGCGCGAGAGCACCAATGAGAAGCACTCCAATCAATGCGACCAGAACAACATCTCTCATACGAGCTCCCGCGGCGACATATATTGCACCCACGGACACGACAATGATGCCAAGTGTTCCAATGTCCGGCTGAAGCACAAGAAGCAACGTGGGAAGCGCCAAAACCCCCAATAGTCCAACAACGCCGTATTGAATTGTTGCGACCCTTTGCCGTATGCTTGAAAAATACACTGCAGCAAATAGAACAGCACCAATTTTCATTGTTTCCGAAGGTTGAAAAGAAAGAAAGCCGAGATCTATCCATCGTGTGCCACCTCCATGTGTAATACCTATATCTGGCACAAAAACAAGCGCCGTTAAAACAATGGAAAATATGAACAGCGGGAGCGCAAAACGTTTCCAACGTTTGTAATCAATGATTGATGTAATGAAAAGTACTACAATTCCCAATCCGACTCCCAAAACAGTGTGATTGAAAACTACAGATGAGATGTGCGTTTCTCCACGCGCGAGTAACCCGAATGCGCCAGACGCAAACACTCCAACACCTGAAGCAATAAGGATACCTGCAGATATGAAAAGCCAACGATCTGCGTGTTTTTTTAAACCACTCATACCCCTAGTATATAGCCCCCACACGAACAGACAGTGCTTTTACTCGCGACAGCGAAACCCTTTCATTTCCGAGCCCTGCCTGCAGCAGGCAGGCGAGGAGCGAGAAAGGTGAAAGCAGCGGGGCTTGCCCACGCGTACCTTTACATCCTCAAAGACACTGCTCGCAATAGTGCCACCTTCGCACGTCTCATCACAATGCCATGAGGGCTACAATGACGCCCATAAATGCACATACAGCAGAAAGTATCCAGTACCGCATGGTTACTTTATATCCAGGCCACCCTATCGCCTCAAAGTGGTGATGGAGAGGAGTAATTCTAAACAATTTCTTTCCAAACCATTTTTTCCATGCGACCTGAATAATGCTCGTGGCAACCGTTATCACAAGAAGAAATCCAATAATGGGAAGTGCAAAAATTCCAACACCACCCCCCAAACTGTCCGTCATAAAAGCAACAACGGCGATTGTAAGAGTGAGCCCCATCGTTCCCGTGTCAGTCATGTAAAATCGCGCGGGCGGAATGTTGAACCACAAAAATGCAAGGAGCCCACCAACAACAGTGGCGCACAGTGCCGCAAGGTCAATTTGTTGCTGCACGAACGCGATAACAGCATACGACGCAAATACCGACGCAAACACGCCGCCAGACAATCCGTCTATACCGTCAATAATTCCAGAGGCATACAGGGCAAGCGATACGAGAACAAACAGCGGCACAATCAAAAATCCTATTTCGAGTGGAGAGGCAAAGGGAATATTCACAACAGAGACATCGAGCTTATCGTAAAACCACCACCCTATTGCTGTTGATAAAGCAACAACTATGAGAAGACGAAAACGAAGCGGTACGCCCACCCCTCCGGGACGAATCACCAAAAGATCGTCTATGAGTCCGACAAAAGCACCAAGAAGCAATGTTGCAAACGGAATCCACGTTTGACTCCTACTTAAAAAATTAAATTGCGAAAATGCGCTTTCTGGTGCAAGCGAAGCGAGAACTGAAAGAAACAAAACCACGACACTCACACTTCCCCATATCACAATACCGCCCATGCGCGGAGCCCTGCGCTCATTCTCTTCGTGCAATCGGTTAAATTCTACGGCAGGAGTGCCGTCAAGCGCTATTTTTCCAGAAGTTTTTTTCCATGCCTGATACTTGTACAAATAGTGCGTTAGCATCGGCGTTAGGAGTATTCCTACAACAAAAGCCATTCCCGATGGCACAAGGGTACGCACTGCATCTGCTATTTCAACGGTGGGCATATGAGATTGATTTAAAACACGCCACGCACTCGACGCAC
The DNA here is from genome assembly GCA_036517195.1 of Minisyncoccota bacterium. Taxonomy (GTDB): domain Bacteria; phylum Patescibacteriota; class Minisyncoccia; order Phycocordibacterales; family UBA2100; genus UBA10103. The sequence goes on along the minus strand of DATDXU010000002.1, from coordinate 91,565 downwards.
AAGCTCTGTCATGTCCGCAAATCTACCGCTCTGCGTTGAGCCCAGTATAACAACCGCTACAGGATGTGAGGGCTCTGGTTCAAACACAACAGCAAGATTACCACCAGCAAGGTCGGTAAAGCCAGTTTTTCCAAACACGAGTCCAGGAATTGTTGGCAATGCCTCATTGGTGTTAAACGCAACGGCAGACTTAGGTGTTCCCAACTTCCACATAACCAATTTTTCCTTTGTGGTACCAGTGAAGTTATCTTCATGTTTCAAAGCATACTCGAGAAGAAGCACAATATCGTGCGCCGAACCATATGCGCCAGATAGTGCAGTGTCTTCGTCCAAACCGCTTGTGTTCAAAAAGAATGTGTTCAACATTCCCAATTCTTTGGCAAGTGAGTTCATACGATACAAGGTCGCACTTCCCAAGACAGATGCCGGATACAGGGCGTGCAACCTTTGATCGGCCGCGCGCTCGAGTGCGAGAGCACCTCCGTTTGAAGAGCCCATAAGCGTATAATCAACGATATCGCGCACCAGCCACTCCTCCCCCACTTCCAGTGTGTCTGCGCTCCCGATGGTATATGCGGAGTTAGTCATTAGGATAGATTCATTGGGTGAAAGAACTTCAGACGCTGAAAGAACGAGTGCAATTTTTGCGAGAGACGCGAGCGGAAGCTGAATGTCCGGATATAGCGCATACAACACTTCGTCCGTTTTCAAGTCAACAGCAAGAGCACTTTTTGCTTCAAGTGTCATTCCCAAAAAAGGGTCAATCGCCCTTGATGTCGCCGCGACAGACACACGTGCCTGCGATGGAGACGTGTCAATAACATATATTCCACCCGTTATAATTGAAAGAAAAAGAGCCGCAAGTGCGAGTTGCGGAGTTGAGGGTATGTACTGATTATGATTCTCCTCCTGACTGTTCTGATGTTGTTCCATGATCTTGTGGTGTGTGCGTCTTTTCAAAAAGAGCGAGCTCGGCGGCCATTGTAGCATAGTCGGGTAATTCGCCCGTGCCTGTAATTCCTAGGTGGGCCAGAAGATCGGTAGTTGGACGATATAAATATTCTCGAGCATCATTCGGGTTGTGCGTACGTTCAATCAACCCCCGCTCAAGAAGGGTACGAACCGTTGAGGCGGAATTCACTCCGCGTATGTAATCAATCTCTGTGCGTGTTGAGGGCCCTCTATAGAGAACGATGGAGAGCACTTCGAGCCCCGCATCTCCCATATCACGCTTAAGTTCAGATGCATGCGCTTCCTCAATTTCTTTAGAACATGTGGGAGATACCGCGAGGGCAACTTCAAGCCCCGTTTCAATAAGAGCCATGCCACTCCCGAGGAGTCGATCCCGTAATGCCTGAAAACCAACCGCGAGTTCTTCGGGAGAAACAGCAAGTATTTTTTGGAGCTTGGTGCGCGAGAGAGATGCGCCTTCCGAAAAAAGTCGCGCCTCAATGCGAGACGCGAGCGTGGGCTTTGAGTGGTCTACTTCCATGTATGTAGTATAACTCCATATTTCTAACTAATAAAAACCTAACACGCGACTACTGGACAAAAGTTATTTAAATAGTAAAATCTCCCTAGTTTTGAATGAGAAACAGCATGGGAGAGTGCCGTGAACGCTCGTCTTTTTCCTCGCATCGGTCTGATGTTCGCCACTCTCGTTATGCTTACTTTTGTGGCCCCGAACATGAGTTTTGGCGAGTCCTTGAAGCAAGAAGCGATGACAACACTGAATGAACTTCGGTACACCGTCAGTATCGGGGGAGACAACCTGACGCGACTCGCCGGACGGTTCGGCGTGTCCCCAGGGTCGCTATTGAAAGCCAATCCAGTTCTTGCGGCGCGGACCAATCCGTCAAAGCGTTACTGGCTCTACCTCGGAGAAACACTGGTCATCCCCGCGTATCAGGCGGTAACAAAAAATCTTGACGAAATCGGAGACGCGACAATCGTCGCCGTCCCAATGCGCACAATCAGAGAAAAGGACGCTGAAATCCTGAGAACGCAAAACAATGTTGCTCTTCTTGCACAAGATATGGGCAAACAAGCAGAAGAATTGAGGGGGGCACTCGAGAGAGAGCGTGAACTTAAAAGTGAACTCGCCACATTGCGCGAAAGAAACGGCGGATTTGTTGTGGTAATCACAGTGTTGCTACTCGCAATCTTTCTCTTAGTCATTGCTCTGCAAAACAAAAAGAACAACGGGATGATAGATCCGCTCCCTATCGTATGGAACGAACAAAAAAAACCGCAAGAACTTGTTTCACCTTCTCCTGAGACATCCAGAGTCCACGGAATGGCGGAAGAACTTGATGAAGTTGCAAAAGGTCTCTCCATCAACGAGGTGGCGAGATTTGCAGATATGGAAATCCTGCGGGACGAATGCGGAAACTCTGTCACCATCAAGAAGCTACCGGAATTCTTCGCCAAACGCCCGCATCTTGTCGGGTTGACATTGGAACAATGCCAAGAACGAATGCTTGCGGAACAAATACTTGCGCGAAAAGGCGGGCAGGAGAAACCGAATCCGACTCTTCAATCCAACCAAGTTCCAAACACGCAGTCTTAAGTACCAAACCAGAGGAAGTCCCGATGTGTCGGGATGGACAAAGGTTTGAGAAAAAGATTGCAGGGCCGCTTCTTCGGGAGCGGCTTTTTCTTTGACTTTCATTCTGTGCGGATACAAGAAACCACCGATATCATGTACACCTATTTTAGACGGCCGTCTAAAATAAGTGTATGTGATTTTTACATACCAGGAAACCCCGCGCGAATAGGGCGTCCCGAACGTACCCACGTTGGGAGGTGCAACCTCCCAACACAACCTCCCAACACGTTTTACCTCGTAAAAAAACGGGCGACCGAAGTCGCCCGCATACACTAAGAGTTACGTGGATACGTAGGTGTTTTCCACAATTCTGGCAAAAACCGCACAGAAGAGCGAAAATCCGATGGGGCAACTTGTATTCGAATGACATCACCTTCTTTAAACCAGCTGGGTTCAAGGTACCCCGTGATAGGTTCTTGGTTTCGTTGCACAGAATCGATAATTTTATACAGTCCAAAAAGATATCGAACATCGCCCGCATGCCCTTCTACACGATCCTCGATTTTTCCTCTGTCAAAAAATATACCTTTACGAAGAACTCGCACGCTAGAAGTTTTATTCAGGAAAAACAGGGGAAGTCGATGAAGTCGAGATCGTCCGAACACAAAAACTTTTTCTTTTCTGTGTTTTTGTTTTTCAACCCGAAGAACTGACCACCGTTTTCTAGTGCCCATCAAAACACCTCCATTGATCCTGCCTCACAGTACATCTTCAGTCGCCTTCTCGCAAGCACATAAAAATCAGTTTCCGTAGCGCGGGGTTACGAACGACTCAGCTTCAAGCGTTATTTCGCTAAACAATTTCTCTTGAGAAACCGATATTGAGCCCGAACGGACCAATTCAAGTGTGGCGAGAAAATAAACGATGACTTCGTGTTTGCTCGCGCGCTTCGTTAATTCACTGAATTGAGTAGACATCGCATGTTTTAACCTGCCCCTTAAGCGCTCGATAACATCTTCAAGCGCTAATACTGGCGCCACGGTGGCCTGTAACATTTTTTCAGGAACTGGAAATGATGCAATGAGAGTCCGTAAGGCATTTTTCACAGTATTGATGGTCGCCTCACTAGGAGCAAATATAACCCCCCGCTCTGGGGAGCGTTTAGGAAACACGAGAGACGCCCTCCCCCACTCTTTGCCCAACATTTTGGCCCCCTTGCGTATTAAACGATACCGCGCCAGTCTTCGTTCCAATTCTTCGACGCTTTCTTTTTCTTCATCCGACAATGTTAAAAAAGGTAAGAGGGAGCGGGATTTTATAAGTAGTAATGTTGAAGCGATCAGTATAAATTGCGCCGCTTCATTCAAAGGAAATTCCGATACTGTTTCAATGTGAGCAAGATACGCATCCGCCACTTCGGCCAAGGAAATTTCAGAAATGGGCATTTTGCGAGACTCTATAAGATCGAGCAGTACTTCAAGCGGGCCCTGAAACGTATGCGTCGCAACGTGAAAACTTTGAGTCATGGGGTGTGTTTATTCAAACAATTTCACATCAATACGAGTCATATCGCGAGGAAACGCAGACGCCTCTTTAACATTTTTAAGTTCCAATAAGCGCGCAGTAAAGCGTTCCAGTCCAGTAGATGAGCCTCCGTGCGGAGGCATGCCATATTTAAACGCCTGCAAATAGAAAGAGAATTTCTTTGGGTCCAGTCCGCGCTCATGCATTCGGGCAAGGAGTGCTTCGTGGTTGTGAATACGCTGACTCCCGCTGTTTATTTCAAGTCCACGAAACAAGAGGTCAAACCCGCGAGAGTACGGGGCCTCTAGTGGGTCTTCGTAGGTGTAAAATGCGCGCTTCACAGTCGGAAAATGTGTAATAAATACAAAATCTGACTGGTGTTTTTCTTTCGCCCATTCGCATATCGCTCGCTCCTGTTCTGGTTCAAGATCCGGTGCGTCTGGCGCCCCCAGTATTCCCTGCGCCTCGCGTAGTGTAAGAATCGGAAATACATCAGGAATAAGTGCCGAGGTGGTATTAAAACGCTGTAAAACACCGGCATGTTTTTCTCCAACAGTTCGCACCACATCCCTCACTGTTTTTTCCAAAACACTCATGACATCCCTGTGGCTCTCAATAAACCCCATCTCAAAATCCATCTGCACCACTTCGCTTAAATGTCTCGTGGTTGCATGTTTTTCTGCACGAAACACTTTTGCAATCGTAAAAACGCGCTCAAACGGTCCAACCATAATCTGTTTATACAACTGCGGACTTGTGGCAAGAAACGCCTTTTGTCCGTAATAGTAATCCACCGTAAACACGGCAGACCCTCCCTCCGCGTCTCCCCCAACCAATACGGGTGACTGATATTCTGTAAAATCCTGAGTCCTGAGAGCATTTCTGTAGGCGTCCACAACGGATGCCTGAACAGAGAAGATGTCCCGCCCGCGCTCGCCCCGAAGCGTGAGCGGCGCGTTGTCAAAATGCGTATCAATGTTGACATCCGTATCCAACTCGAAAGGTAGTTCGTGTGCTTCTGAAAGAACGGCAATTGCACTGGCAGATATTTCAATGCCACCCGTTTGACTTTCAGTTTTCATATCGTTCGGACGTTCTTTCACCTCACCCTCAACTGAAACAACCCACTGTGCTCGAAGTTTTTCTGCCACCAACATTGCTCCTGCGGATTTTGGGGTAATCACCACCTGTACCGTTCCACTCCTATCCCTAATATCCAAAAATAGAAGTTTTCCGTGATCCCGTCGTACTGAAACCCAGCCAGAAATAGAAACAGACTGACCGATATGCCCTTGCAAATTTTTTATAAGTGTTCTTTCTGTCATATGGTTACCCCTATTTTTTTACGAACATCCGCCATTTTTGCACTCGCTCGCGCTCGCGCCTTCTCACTCCCCTCTTTAAGCACCGTGACAACGTCCCCGTCAGAAATTGATTCTCGGCGCTCCCGAGCAGAAGAAAAATACGCGTCAATGTCTTCCGTAAGAACTTCTTTGAGTGCTTTGTACTTGCCAACATTACCAGAGTACAGTCCCTCAAGCTCTCCCTCGGTTTTGAATAATGTATGAATAGCATACACATTCTTCGGCTTATCACCTTCAGAATCAGTAACAATAGACATCACCGCCTTCTGGATTGCATCTTTTGACCCAAACAAAGGTATGGTGTTGCCATAACTTTTGCTCATCTTTTCTCCGTCTGTCCCCGGAACAACTCCCGCGGATTTCAATACACGTTCTTTTGGTTCTTTGAATGTCGCTCCGTACGCACTATTAAATTTCGCCGCCGCCTCGCGCGCGTATTCCACATGTTGGCGCTGGTCCGCCCCAACAGGCACAACATCCGTATCATAGAGAAGAATGTCAGAAGCCATCAGCATCGGATAATTAAAGAGACCAGCGTTTGCTTCAAATCCTTTCGCCACCTTATCTTTGTACGCGTGCGCTTGCATAAGAAACGGCACACTGACCAGGGTTTCAAAAACCCACGCGAGCTCCGTGTGCTCTGGCACAGACGACTGTTGCGCAATGGTTACTCGTTTTGGATCAACCCCAAGAGCAAGATAATCTTTTACCACACTCACAATACTTGCCCTCAAGTCTTCTGGATTTTTGAGTGTCGTCAACGCGTGATAATCAACCACCAAAAGCGTACTTTCATATTCTTGATACAAATCAAGGAATGGTTTCAAGGCGCCAAAATAGTTTCCAAGATGAAGCGCGCCGGAGGGCTGAAGGCCTGTGAGTAGTTTTTGCATGTACTTAAATATACCACTGTTTCATATAGAAAAAGAAAGGGCCGACGAGATGTGTCGGCCACAGAAATACCTATCTTTTGATGCTTTGTACCCAGAGTTTGCTGTATGGATTGAACTTGAATTTTAGAGCCCGTGCCGTCCCGTCGTAGCGCCGCCTTAAGAGCGCCCTTAGAGATTTATCGTTTTCGTAATCCCCTCCGTAGTACCAACATTTTGAAGCAGGGATAATGGCTATACTTTTCCACCACCAATGTTTTTCAAATATGATTCCGACGAGCAAAGGGAGCAGGCGTTCCCACCGTATAGAAGCAAGCATGTGTTCATATCCACGAGAACCCTGAAGTTGTTGAATAACGATGGTTCGCCAGCACGGTTTAAACGCAACACACGCTATCGTCTCTGCCTTATACAAAAGACGAATACCAAACCGTTCGTCCCAATAGCGACCACAGTCGTAAAAATTTTTTCTTCCGAAACGAAAGGATATCCTGTAGTCTCCCGCATTGCACTGTCTGCCTGATTTTACAAACAGTGGCAACATTTCCCGAAATTTTTCCGACACCCTCGCCTCAGTCGATGTTAGAAGAAATGTTTTTTTGCAACTTCTCCGACACCAAGGATTCGCGCAAAAACATACGAGATTCGTAAAGAATCGCAAGAGAAGCAAGGATACCCACATCTTTTTTCTCCCCCATGTACCAACGTTCTTATACTACAAAGTTTGCGCGGTGTCAAACAAAAAAGAAACATCTCACCCCTATTCCAGAAGTGAGATGGATAGAATAGCCATCGCGAAAAGAAAACCAGCGATCGCCCCAAGTAACACCGCGAACCACGGCAATACATAACGCGCCCAAGTAAACAGACCATATTTCTCGTGCGTTTTCTCAAACCCACTTACTCCAAGTATTGAGAACACCATACACACAAGCCCCGCGCCAACAAAGGCACCAACAGCACCATAAATTCGCACGACTGTGCTCTTATTTCGTGTGGACATGTCTTTCTCCTCCGCATGTACCTGTATGTTCCAAAAACACCCCATCGCACTGTAATCGGTGTGTCAACTATCTGCGTAAAATTGCCAGTGCCCCGAATGCGCCGATGAGCCACCAAAAACGATACGGGTCGGCAAACATCACGGATACAGATTCTTGGAATTGCCACACGTTCCACACAACCGGAGTATTGGTCCAAACAACAAGAATAACACTCGTCGCCGCGACAGATACAAGGGCCGTATGCATGATGCCACCACTGTCATAGGTTTCGGTGAATCGAACACATGCGAAATACACGACAAAGACCAAGCCAGCAAAAATAACCGTTTCACTCGCATTCCCCAAAGAGGGCAGCAGTGTCCCGATGAGCCACGCATTGGTGGCAAGTGGGAACAAAAAACTTGCGATTGGAAACGCGAGCGCAAGCGCGAGTGCTCTCCCGGAACCACCGTGGAGCGTACTCACGGCCAAAAGCGCCACGCAACCCGCGACAAGCATCCAATCGAAAGGTATGGACAAAAACCAACCCATCTACACAGTATACCCCGTTACTACATGCCCTCTTTTTTGAGACGCTCTATAAGTTTCTGCGCTTCTGGAGAAAGTTTTTTTGGTAACCCGATCGCAACGCGTATTAATAAATCTCCGCGATTCCCTCGATTGGTCGGCACACCGCGTCCCTTTATGCGTATAAGTTCTCCATGAGTGACACCTGCGGGTATGCGTACGGTTTCTTCACCATCCAGTGTTTTTATTTTGTATTCCGCCCCCAAAAGAGCGTCCGTCAGTTTTATCGAAAGTGTCATAGTTATATGCGTACCCTCGCGCATAAACACGTTATCCGGCGCGACGTGTAATTTAACGTATAAATCCCCGGGTGTACCGAAAGGAACGGCCTCTCCCATACGTGGCATACGAATCATTTCTCCGGCAGAAACTCCCGCGGGTACTGTCACGCGGATCTCTTCTTCGCGTTTCAAAACCCCATTGCCCCGACATTCCGCACACGGAGAATCTGGCACCGATCCCTGTCCGCGACACTCCGCACATGTCTTATTCGAAGTAAAACGTCCAAAAAACGTTGAGCGAGTTTCTTTAATTTCCCCTTTCCCATTACATGAAGTGCATGTGTGTTTTTTAGAGTTAGGAGACGCGCCAAACCCCCCGCACGCAACACAGGGGCTTATTTTTGAAAGAAGCACGCGTCGCTCAACACCAAAAACACTCTCCTTAAAAGACAGTTCTATATCTATGGAGATATCCCTGCCACGCCGCCCTCCTCCACCTCCCCTATTCCCGGCGAAAAACTCAGAAAATACATCTCCTAAATCGAATTCAAAACCTTGTCCATCAAAATCTCGTGAAAATTGAGAAAAATCAAAGCCGGAGAACCCTCCGCCGTCCGACTGAAATGTGCGGCCGTACGTATCATACTCCGCGCGCCGTTTCTTATCAGACAAAATCGCATACGCCTCAGACACCTCTTTAAATTTGCTCTCATCTCCGCCTTTTTTATCGGGATGGTACTTGTGCGCCAGTGTGCGAAATGCCGTTTTGACATCGTCCGCGCTTGCGGTTTTATCAATCCCAAGAATGTCGTAGTAGTTTTTCATGCGCTCTTTGGGGGCGCCTCGTCTGCCTGTGGTGGCTTTTGATTCATAGCAGCTCCAATGGCGCTAAGGGCGCCCGACAGGGCTTCGGTTGCTGTTTGTATAGCACTACCGTCAGTGCCATTTCGAACAACCTTGAGAGCGTCGATTTTTTCTTGAACGTTCTTTTTGATATCTTCACCAACTTTTTCTCCATGTTCTTTGAGAGATTTTTCAGCCATATATACGAGCTGATCTGCGGCGTTTTGTGATTCAATAAGCTCTTTTTTCTTTTTATCTTCGTCGGCATGTACCTCCGCGTCCTGTTTCATCTTTTCAATATCTTCCTTTGACAGACCCGACGATGCTTCAATACGAATAGATTGCTCCTTACTCGTCGCCTTGTCTTTCGCCTTCACGCTTAAAATTCCGTTCACGTCAATATCAAAACTAACTTCAACTTGCGGAGTCCCGCGAGGGGATGGCGCAATACCATCCAAATTAAACCGCCCGAGTGATTTATTCGCAGATGCCATAGGCCTCTCCCCCTGCACCACATGAATTTCAACCGACGGCTGATTGTCTGATGCCGTAGAAAACACCTGAGAGCGTGATGTTGGGATTGTCGTATTTCGTTCTATCAATTTTGTCGCAACCCCTCCCAATGTCTCGATCCCGAGAGAAAGCGGTATAACATCCAGCAACAAAACGTCTTTCACATCCCCCTGTAAGATACCGCCCTGAATTGCCGCGCCAATTGCAACCACCTCATCTGGGTTCACTCCCATGTGTGGTTTCTTTTTGAAAATGTCTTCAACGGCTTTTTGAATAGCCGGCATTCTGGTTTGCCCACCGACAAGAACAACTTCCTGAATGTCCCCCACTTTGAACGGAGACGCTTCCATCGCGCGTTTCGTGATTACAACAGCGCGTTCTATAAACTCCTCCGCGAGTTCTTCGAGCTTTGCGCGTGTGAATGTAATCAAAAGGTGTCGTGGCCCAGATGAGTCCGAAGTAATGAAAGGAATGTTTATCTCTGTTTCAAGAGCTGTAGAAAGTTCTATTTTCGCTTTTTCCGCCGCCTCATCCAGTCGTTGGCGTCCAAGTGGGTCATTTCGAACATCAATACCCGATTCTTTTTTAAACTCACCCGCAAGCCAGTGCATTATTTTCTGGTCAAGGTCTTTACCCCCAAGGTGTGCGTCGCCATCCGTTGAACGCACCTCAATCACGTCGCTCCCCACTTCAAGAACGGATATATCAAATGTCCCTCCCCCAAAATCAAATACGACGATTTTTTCGTCCTTCTTTTTATTAAAACCATACGCTAACGCCGCGGCCGTTGGTTCGTTGATAATACGCTTTACATCAAGGCCCGCGATTTTTCCGGCATCTTTCGTCGCCTGTCTTTGCGAATCGTTGAAGTACGCGGGAACAGTGATGACCGCCTCCGTAATTGTCTCTCCGAGTCGCGCCTCAGCATCACGTTTCAATTTTTGGAGAATCATTGCGGAGCACTCTTCGGGTCGATACCATGAGTCCCCCATTTTGACTTCAATGCCCCCATTGCTGGACTTTCTCGTTTCAAAAGGAACCGCATCCCTATCTTTCGCAACTGCCGGCTCGTCAAATGAGTGCCCAATAAAGCGCTTAATTTGGTACACAGTATTTTTTGGATTCGTCACCGCTTGGCGTTTTGCCAACAAACCAACAAGCCGTTCGCCGGTCTTGGAAACAGCAATGATGGAAGGCGTCGTGCGCGCGCCCTCTGCGTTCTCAATGATTTCCGGTTCACCGGATTTCACCACGGCAACAGCGCAATTTGTGGTTCCCAAATCTATTCCTAAAATTTTAGACATATAGTGTATAAAATAATGTATTTTTTGATTACCCGCAACTATACTATGTTATTTTTTGACAATGACTTGTGCCGACCGCACAACCCTCTCCCCGACTCTGTACCCATGCCGTACTATACGTGCGATTTCTCCAGAGAGCCCAGGAACATCGTCCCGCTCCTCTACAACGTCGTGAAGTGTGTGATCTGCCATATCCCCAACTTTCCCATAACGCTCAACCCCATGCCGTCTGCACACATCCAACAGTTGGTTGTGTATATGCTCCATCCCGCGTCGCCACGTTGCGTCCAGTGCCTCCCACGCGGTGCCACCGGAGGCGGCATCGAAACTATCTAAAACAGGAATAATCTCGAGAAGCAACGCCTCCTGTATACCTCCCGCACCGCGCTCCAATGCCTGAAGCGTTTCGCGCTTTGCATTAATCGCATCTGCCTTACACCTCTGCCATCCATTCAAGTATTCTTTATTCTCTTTCTTGCAGTGCTCAAGTTCTAACTTTATTTTTTGTACCTTTGCGCGTAATGCAACCATGCCCCCAACCTCATCTTCAGGTTCAAAATCAACCTCGGATTCATCTTTGGTTGATTCAAGGTTCGTGTCTTTTGACTCGCGCGAGCCATCTCTGCGCGGGCTATCTGTATCGTGTTCGGCCATTTGGAAGAATTATACCGTGTGCGAGCAAAAAATCAAGGACACCCCACCCCGGGCTGAGCCCAGATCTATCGTTTACTCCATTGGGGAGCCCTACGTGCCGCCTTAAGACCGAATTTTTTACGCTCTTTGGCGCGCGGGTCACGCTTCAGAAAACCCCGCAGTTTGAGCTCTTTCCTTTGTTCTGGTACAAGCCCAGCAATTGCGCGCGAAAGACCGTGACGTACTGCCTCTGCCTGCGCTTTCAGACCACCGCCAGAAACTTTCACACTCACCGCATATGATGCCTGAAGTGCTACAAGTGGCGCGTGTGCTGTTTTTACCATGCCAGTGAGTGGAAAATATTCATCTGCATTTTTCCCATTCACTGTGATAGATGAATTTTTTGCTGCATGTATACGAACTCTGGCGCTCGCCGTTTTTCTGCGCCCAACCGCTTCCGTATATTGTATGTGGTGTGCATTCATATGGATTATTCTTCAATTTTCAAATTTTTCATTCTTTCGGTCAATTGCTGATTGCGAGGCAACATCCCCCGCACTGTGCGACGCAATGTTTCTGATTTCCCCCGACGAGCCATGTATGAACCGAGTGTCTCTTGCCTCAATCCTCCAGGATATCCCGTGTATCTTGTGTGCTCTATACTGCGTTTTTTTTCTGATATGTGAAGCTTCGCGGTGTGCTGAACAAGCACCTTGGTACTCGGAGCGTGATGCGGTGTGTACGATGAATTCATTTTTCCCATAAGTGCCTTTGCCACCTCGGAGGCCACGCGACCAAGAGACCTCCCCGATGCGTTAATGGTATATTCATGTGTTGTTGTCTTTTGTTTCATACTGTGTATCTATTGCACAAACTCAATTCGCGCCATTTCTCCGACCCTCTTTCCTATTCGTCCAAGTTTTACAATACGCGTATATCCGCCATGACGGTTTATAAAACGTGCAACGGTTGTTTCTTTTAATTTTTTCCCAGCCTCTTTTGAACCGCACAGGTCGATTGTGACCATGCGACCGGATGCGAGAGTTCCTTTCTTGCTCTCCGTAACCAAACTCTCCACAAATGGTCGCAATTCTTTCGCCTTTGCGACCGTTGTCGTTATGCCCCCATGAAGCACGAGGGAGCGCGCGAGCGAACGAAGAAGTGCCACCCTTTGACGCTTCACGCGGTTCAGCTTTCGACTACGTTTGTGATGTCGCATATTCCAAAAGATGCTCCCACTATTGTCGCAAGGTCAATCCAAGGTTTGAAAGTGCGCGCTTTATGTCTTGTAGTCCTTTTTGCCCAAGACCCTCAATTGACAATAGATCGTCTTCTCGTTTGCGCACCAACCCACCAACAGTACGAATGGACGCGTCATCAAGTGCCATTTCCACTCGAGCAGGAAGTTTTAATTCTGTGATGCGAGTTTTCAATAATTCCGCGTCAGCAAGCGGCCTATCTTCCCGAGGCAAAAGCGTCTCTTCCTGTTCAGCTTTTACTTCAACGGGAACTTCTTCTTCCTTGAATCCAACGATAGCTTTCAACTGATGAATCATGGTTTCGATAGAACGTTCGAGAGCATCACGAGGGGTTACTGTTCCGTCTGTTTCTACAAAAATGCGAAGACGATTAAAATCTGTTCTGTCCCCGACACGCATATTTTCAACCTCGTAATTTACACGGCGGATTGGAGAAAAAATAGCATCAAGCGCGATCGCGCCAATATCCACTCGTTCCTTTTGATGAACTTCTTTCGGCACATATCCCAATCCCCTCTCCGCATGCAGCTCCATTTCAAAAGAAACTTTTCCGGTAACCGTCATGATGTGTTGTTCTGGGTTGAGTATCTCAATTTGACCCGGGGTTGTGAGATCGGATGCCACAATGTCTTTTGGTCCCTTCACTCCAAGTGTTAGCACCTGCGCTTCGTCAGTCGATAATCGTAAACGAATCTTTCGCACATTGAGAAGAAGGGTAACGACATCTTCTCGGACACCTTCTATGGTTGAAAATTCATGTGGGACACCGGGAATTTTTACATGGGTGATAGCGGCACCCGGCAGAGACGAAAGAATGATTCGGCGCAATGAGTTACCCAGTGTATATCCGTATCCCGGATACAATCCATCTATCTCATAGGAACCACTTGTTTCCGTTTCGGAAACAATACGTGGCTTACTTGGCAAGGCAATGTGATAATCGCTCATATGATAATTTCGATAGATTGAGACACTAACTGTGTGATAATAATGACTTGTGGCTACACGTGGGCACCATTATACCCTATCTGCTATAAAATTCAAACACCGTCTGGTAATCGAGAGCATGTTCTGCCGGAACATATTCTGGTTTTGAAGAAATGCGAGCCGTAAGAAGATTATAATCAGGTGATAACCATTTCGGTATCTGACGTACCTCCCCCTCTTTTTCGTTTTGAAGCGCGGAAAATAAGACGCTGGTTCTGCTTCCTTCTCGAATTCCAATCACATCTTTGGGAGAAACGGAAAATGAAGGTCTTGTCACTTTTCTACCATTAACCGTAATGTGCCCATGAGAAACGGCTTGGCGCGCCGCTCGTCTTGTGCTTAAAAATTGAGCACGATAGACGACATTGTCAAGGCGCGATTCGAGCATTTCGTGGAGTGTCCGCTGTGGGTTTTCTGTTTCGAACGCGCGCGCGGCATATGTTCCAAGCTGCCTTTCTGAAAGTCCGTATGAATAGCGGACTTTTTGCTTTTCAAGTAATTGACGATTGAAGTCTGACCCCCCACGTCGCTGTTTTTTTTGTTTTTTGAAGCGTGCGTCAGAAAGAGAAAACTTTTGTGTCTGTGTTTGTTCAAACAGGTGTCCCCCAAGACGTTTTGCGATTTTATATTTTGATTTTATCTGGAGCATAAAGATGTTATGGGTACTTAAATTCTTCTCGGCTTCGGTGGGCGCGGGCCATTGTGAGGCACCGGTGTGTCATCTGAAATGCGCACCACATCAATACCTTTTGAGGCAAAGGCGCGAAGTGTGGATTCACGTCCGGCACCCACGCCACGAATAACAACATCAACCTCCTTGATTCCGATTATATTCGCCTTTTCGCCAATAAGCTCTCCCACTTTTGCGGCAGCAAATGGAGTTCCTTTTTTTGCGCCTGAAAACCCGAGCGCCCCCGCAGAAGACCACGCGATTGTGTTCCCGGCGCGGTCAGATAAAAGTACTTGCGTATTATTGTATGTGGCATGAACGTGTAATGTTCCCGCAGTGATATTTTTCTTCGCGACACGCGCCAAAGATCTCGACTTGAGACCTTGGTCGACTGAGCCACCCGATTTGCGTATGATTCGTTTCTTTCCCATGTATTATAGTGTTTATGTTTTTTCAAGTTTGCGTCTCCCAGACAACATTGTTTTGCGAACATTCCCTCGCACTGTCCGACAATTGGTCTTCGTTCTTTGTCCGCGAGATGGCAAGTGCTTCACGTGCCGTATACCTCGATACGCTTTTATATCTTTGAGTCGCCGAATATTAGCAGAAATTGCGCGACGCAACTCACCTTCAACTTTATACTGCTCTATCATGTCTCGTAGCGCCTGTTCGTTTTTTGGAGTCAGGTCTTTTGGCTTTGAACTTGGGTCTATGCCGAGCGCTAAGAGTGTAGTTTTGGCGCGCGGTCTCCCAACCCCATAAATAGCAGTGAGCCCCATATCGAGGCGCTTGCTTTCAGGTATGGTAACTCCAGATATGCGTAGCATGGTGTACGAAATAAATAAAAAAGTCGAACGACAAAATATACCGCACAATCACCAAAGAAGCAAGGTCATCATGAAGAAATCACCCCTGTCGCTGTTTGTGCCTCGGATTTTTGCAAATAACCCACACACGACCGCGCCTGCGTACGTGCCGGCAATGCATGCAAATTTTCTTTACGGATGATTTAACTTTCATGGGTACCACAGTACCATGCACACGCTATTTTCGCAAAATGACTCTGTATTGTTTAGAGGCGTTTAACAATTCTGGCCTTTCCTCCATAGGGGTCTATTTGAAGCTGTACACGATCACCTAAAAGCACTTTAATCTTATGAAGGCGCATTTTGCCGGCAAGATACGCAAGAAGTAACTCCCCCGTTGCAATTTTTACGCGAAAAAGTGTATTCGGCAACGCCTCTTCAATCTGCCCTTCTGTGAACGTGGATTCCGTCATTCGGAACTCAATGATAGCAGGGACCACATGCGCTGTCTATTCATTGCTTTCAATCGTAACGCGGATATCAACAGGATCGTCTGGAAATGTACTGGACCAAAACGGCCCCACTTTAGCGCGCGCAGTTTCTATGCCAGCAAACTCAGATACGATCGTTTCGAATGAAGCTGTCTCGCGGCCAGCAAGCGCAGATGCCAATCCCTCGCCATCAACATCGAACACGATCATCCCCTCTCCCTGCAGTGTAAATAGCAATGGATTTTTACCCAACCCCTGTAGAGATTGCGTGTCAGCCGTCGCGGAAAATGTTTCGCGCGCTGCAAAACGCAGTGTCGCTCCCCGTATATCCCCGATGGCATCCCCGGCAATATCTTCCGCAAAAGATTCTGAAGAAAATACCGGAAATGTCGCAACTATCTTTTCATGAATACGCACCCCCGCTTCGGCCTCTGCCGTTTCTGGAAGTGAAGAAAATGCGAGATTCAAAAGTCCCGGAAGGACAAGTCCCCCTTCGTATGCGGACAGTGTATTTGATGCCCGCTCTGTGAGACGTGATCTCACTTCGGCTCGCGCGCTCGCGAGTGTTTTTGGGTCAACTTTCGGGCGCTCTCCCACAAACCCACCGGAAAATGCAGTGTCAGAACGCGCATACACTTTGCCATACATATCTGCCGAAGACTTGAGACCCGGCAGAGAAAAGCGCGACACGGGGCCCACGTTATAGTCACTCCCCGGCTGATCGGCATACACCTCAACCGCGATTGTTCCTCCCACAGATCCCTTCTTGCCAGGCACAGTTATCGTATTTGGTACACGAAACACGAGCCCTTGCGGAGTTTGGAATCTGGTATTTTTTATAAGGCGAACGGGGGAAGCGGAGTATTCATTCACTACTGTGAGCATGCCATGAGCTTTATCAGAAACCTGCTCCACTCCGTCAGAAGGAACTGCGGCAGAATCTTCAAATTCACGCGTTTCTACCGTATAGGCGAGAGCTCCAAAAGGTGCTGACGCGCTCGGATATGCGGTAAATCGCTTTGATGCATCAAAAACAATCGCGTGAGAACGAGGAACCACCGTTATCGTCGTTGGTCGAAACGCAAATACAAGAACACCACCCAACACAAGAAGTGTCGCGCCGGCTACCACCCAAATCCACCACCTGGAATAGCGAGCTGTTATCCCAGAAACATCGGGGGCTTTCCATGGTGTTTTTGATTCTATTGTTGCTACAGGTACACGTGAGCGAGCGCGCGGCGACGGTATATTTCTGATAGAACGATCGCTTGACACTTCCCGTATCGGAACCGCTCGCGATTCTGGTGATTTTGTTTGTTCGGCAGATGAACTTGAGGCAGGGATATCTTCAAAATAATCCTTAGGCATTACCTACACTATAGCACCTTTATAGCAATTGTGCGCGCTCTATGTTGACAAGTTCTAGGGCAATTTTCAGAGAGGAATCCGGATGTACCCCTTCTTGATATTCTACATTTCCCTTATGCATTGTGATCTCTCGAACGCGAAACGGCTTTGCGGTTACGGTGAATTGTTCGAAATCGAAGCGTGAAAAAAGAGACACAAACCATGTGCCAACACGAGAGTCCACACTAAGCCAGATGTCTTGCGGCAATTTGCGCTCCAATGAAAGTTCCGCCATGGTGTCTCCCGTAGCACGCACCCACTCCGGTTCAAATGTTGCGAGTGAATTTTTAAACTGAACACACGCATCTTTGCTACACATGTTTCTCTCCACGAGAGAGAACATGCTCAGCATTTCTTCCGGTGTATTTTTGCCGGCAATTTTTTTCAGAATCTCATGGAGTCCTAGAGGAAGAATCGAGGTTGCAGTCGGAATACCTTCGCGAATCACCAAGAAATACATGGAGCCATCAGTAATATGTACCGCCATGTAATCGGCGGCAACGCCAACCTCCTGATGTATGACAGAAAGTAGCGCTCGGGCTCCAGAGCGATATATGGGCTTTTCGATGCCGTAGTGTTCTTTAAAAATGTTGCTTACCGCAGACACAATGGCCGCCTCCCCGTCTGACACTAAAACAAAAACCGCAATGTGGGTCGCGTACTTCCCCACGGGTTGTGCCGTTGGGTACCCATTGAGCGCGACACGAATGACAGTCGTTTCAAACGCATGCTCTGGGGTGTCCCCAGAGGCAAGTGCCTCACGGGCAAGTTCTCCTATGATGCCTTTCGTGATGTGCTCTTCTGCATCAAATGTTCTTTCCGCCATTTTTGTTACCGTGCGAGACCATGGAGATTGCATGACAAGAATTCCCTGTTCAGGAAGGGTGTGTGTGATATTCGAAGCGTCCGGGTACAACCGCACCTTTTCTAGTGCATCAGAAAATAAAGATGAAACTGTTGCGATGGTGTGCTCGCGTGAACGATCCATAACTGGGGCCGTCGCTGTCGCAGAAGCAAAAACGTTTACATGATCCTGTTTGGTGCGACCGATGGCAACACCAACACTCGCGCTTCCGATATCAGCAACAGCGACAATCCTCTCGCGCCCATGCAAGGAAGGAATAGGAAACATTACTAATCAGTATACCGCTCTGCGGCCGCCTTTCTCGAACATGGCGCGCGCGCATGTGTATTGTTCACAATCACTATTCCAAAACACCCTTAATGCGCCTGACGCCCGCGGCGACAGCTTCTTCTTTTTTTATTTTGAATATTCCAAGCTCTTTCGTATTTGTAACATGCGGCCCACCGCAAAATTCAAGAGAAAACGCGCTCTCGATGGGCCCTACAGAATACACAGATACTCGCTCGGCGTATTTCACGCCGAATTCTTGTTCGGCTCCAAGACGCTCGGCATCCTCACGAGCCATCTCGGTGCGCACGACTGGTATTTTTTCTTTAATTTTTTCATTCACAATGCGCTCCACTTCCCGTATTTGTTCTGTGGTCATTTTCATTCCATGGGAAAAATCAATGCGCAATCGCTCTTGGGTAATGTTGCTCCCGCGTTGTTTTACGTGACTTCCAAGCACAATCTGGAGTGCCCGCAACAACAAATGATGTGCGGTATGGAGGCGTGTTGTTTTTTCTGATGTATCGGCAAGACCGCCTTTGAATTTCTGTTCGGCGCCCGCGCGCGATAGCGCCTGGTGCATCTCCATCCGTTTTTTAAAATCAGTTTCGTCAACAGACATTCCACGTTCATTGGCAATTTCCACTATCATTTCAAATGGAAATCCATATGTCGTGGTTAGCGTAAACGCGTCTTCGCCGGACACATGCTTCAGTGTGACGATTTTTTCAAATTCCCGCATACCGCGCGACAGTGTCCGCGCGAATAATTTTTCTTCATCCCACAGGGCACCTGTAATGCGCGTGTGTGCTTCATCCCCCCCAAGCTCCCCGTACGCGCCCCTGTATTTTTCAATGAAAAGTTTTGCTACCCGTACGACAGCGCCGTCTTCTTTATCTTTGTCAGCGGCATCAAGCTTCAGCGCGTGGAGCGCTGCGCGACGAATAAGACGACGTACGATATACCCACGCTCAGTGTTAGACGGTCGCACCCCGTCTCCAAGCATAAAAACGGCAGCGCGAACATGATCTGCAACGATGCGAAACGAGCGCGTATACCGAGAGTCATTGTAAGATTTTCCCGACACATATTCCAAAAGCTGAACAGATTCTGCAAATACATCTGTTCTAAATATGTCCGCGTCGTTATTCGAAGCGGCCGCAAGACGCTCAAGTCCTCCGCCAAAGTCAACGTTTTGATTCGGCAAAGGAATAAACATTCCGTTCTTTTTTACATATTGCATAAAAACGGAATTACAAATTTCAAGAAATCGCCCACAATCACAATTCGGATGACACTCCGCGCCATATTTTGAATCGTGTGGAGTTCCAAAATCATAAAACACCTCCGAATCCGGTCCCCCTATCTCGCCGTCGGGCATGGATGGGGGTGCCCCAGCCCTTGACCACCAATTTTTCTTTGCATCGTAGTAAAAAATACGCCCCTGCCTACCGGTAGAGAGGCCTCCCTGCATACCAAGACGACTTCCATCTTCGGCAGAACCAAGCATCACCTCATGCGCGTCAATCCCCTTCTTTGCAAACAATGTTTTCCAAAGAGCGGCTGATTCCGTGTCTTGCGGGAGAGCATTTTGTTCGTCTCCAATAAAAACAGAAACATAGAGACGCGACGAATCAAGCTTCACGACATCCGTCAAAAATTCAAAGCACCACGCAAGTTGTTCTTTTTTAAAATAATCTCCAAACGACCAATTGCCGAGCATCTCAAAAAATGTCGTATGGCGATTATCCCCCACCTCTTCTATGTCTTCCGCGCGAAGTGATTTTTGTGAATCTGCTATTCTCGTTCCTGCTGGATGACTTTTACCAAGAAGGTACGGGACCATCGGTTGCATACCGCTTCCCGTAAAAAGCGTTGTGGAGTCCCCTTCTGGCACAAGGGACGCCGAAGGAACAATCGTATGCCCACGCGCCTTAAAAAATTCCAAATACTTAGAGCGGATGTCGTTCAGTGTCATTGTTTTAATCATACCTTACTCAAAAAAATACAAAAAGAAAAAACCCCCGCGCTGGCGCGCAAGGGCTCTCAAGGGTTTCAAGAGGATCAAGGTCCTCAAGAATTCGAGGGTCAGAACTTCCGAGACGCCGAAACGCCCAAGCGGGAGAGCCGGTCGTCGTCCCAAGAGTGGCCGACGAGGAGGCCACCGGCAGCGAAAGGGCCGACGTCCACGCGGTCGCCGTCCGAGTCGACGCTGGAAGTCCTCACGTAGACGTTCGGGAGCAGGTAGACACCCCGCACCGCCTTGTAGGTTGTCAGCGCCCACACTAACTCAGCGACATTGGGGACCACATTCGGCGGGGCGACGAGCTCCTTCTGCTCGTTCCAATCCTTGTTGAACGAACGCTCAACCGGCTTCTTGCGAAGCGCGATCCAGACCGGCTCGGCCTTGTCGTTTTTGGCGAACCTCTCGCTCTTGCTCGAGTACCAGTTGTTTTTCTTCGTGTAGAAGTAGTCGGTCTTGAGCGCGCGAACGTCGAGAAGCGACATGTTTTTCGGCGGACCAGCGATAAGCATCATGCCATTGTTGCGGCACCACTCGAGCACCTCCTGCGCCGGGAGCGTATCGCGGAACGTGGCGAGCTGCTCGTCGGTATAGGTGACGCCGCGTGCGGTGGTGACTTCCTCTGGGGAAATGAAGTCCTTGCCGAGGATGCTCCTGGCAAGCTCGTAGCTCGGCGCCTTATTCGTGTCTGCAAAAGCAAACGTCAGCGACACAGACATAAGAGAAAAAACCAGCATTGCAAACAGTGCGAAACGTTTCCACATTGCCGCGTGTTCCTTCTTTTGTAAGATTGATGACTAGAATCTATGTACCACGATTGGATTTATAAGTCAACAATCCCCTTCTACCAAGGTGTCACCTTGGTAGAAAATATGCTATGATAATCATAAGCATATGGCCGAACGCGCATCACCCTTCGCACCAAATGAGTGGTATCACTGCTTCAACCGTGGCGTTGAAAAGCGCACCATCTTTGAGAATCCAAAAGACCATGAGCGCTTCTTGATGCTCCTCTATGCGTGCAACAGTCACGATTCAATTCATGTCAGCAACATCTACCAAGGTAAGACCTTAGTAGATGTTATGGCGACAGTTGAGAGAAAAGAAACACTAGTAGACATTGGCGCATACTGTCTCATGTCAAATCATTATCACTTACTTCTACGTGAACACGACCCTGGAGGCATAACATCTTTTATGCGTCGAGTGGGAACGGGGTATGCAATGTACTTCAATATTAAGTACGAACGTAGTGGGTCTTTGTTTCAGGGTGCTTTTAAATCAAAACGAATCGTGTCCGACCAAAATTTCAACAGAGTCGTAAGCTATATCCACGCAAACCCAGCCGAATTGATCGAGTCTGCTTGGAAAAAAGGCGTAGTCAGAAATGAAAGGAGATTGAGATCTTTTTTATCAAAATATCGTTATTCGAGTTTCCCTGATTACTGTTCAGATGAAATCCGCCCAGAAAGTTCCCTCATCAACAAAGACGCCGTCCTTGAGATCTTGGAGACACCTCAATCTGTGTCACAATTAATTGAAGAGGCAAAAATATACGCACATTCGGAAGACGACAAGGTTTCTACCAAGGTAAGACCTTGGTAGAAGGAGTTATTACAAAAGAGACTACCGCAATTTTTTGAGCGCCTGAAAATCTTTTTTGAGGGTGCCTTTGAGCGATTGATTGTATATAGCCGCCGCGGGGTGATAGAGGGGCACAATTTTTATGGGACCGTACGAAGCTGACGCATCATACACTTTTCCGTGTGCGTTACTGATGGACTCCAATTCAAACGAGAGTCCGAACTTTCGCATGATGTACTCCATGGAAAACCTGCCGAGTGTCGCAAGAACGTTCGGTTGAATAATTTCAATTTGTCTGTCTAAAAACGGTGCGTACAATTCAATTTCCACAGGCAACGGGTCTCTATTTTCCGGCGGTCTGTCTTTCACGATGTTTGTGATATACACATCTTCGCGTGGCATACCAATAGACGCTAAAAGGTCATCCAAAATACGCCCCGCCGCTCCACAAAATGGACGCCCCGTTTTTGCTTCATTCCTGCCCGGCGCCTCCCCAATGAACATGATTTTTGCCGTGTGGCTCCCCTCTCCGAGCACGGGAAAATAATTATTTTGTTTTCTATATGTAGAAAGTTCGCCCCCAAGAGCAATAACGTCGTCTCGAACACGCTTCATTGCTTCGTGTATATCCGCCTTCATCATAGAGCGCCTTCTTGTTTCAAAATATACCTCTTTATGTTCGTTCCCCCTCGATTATATCCACCAAGCCCTCCGTCGGAGAAAATGACTCGGTGACACGGAACACTCTTGCTTCGATTTGCGCGCATGATTGCGCCAACGGCACGTGCCGCACGCGAATTTCCCGCCATCCGAGCAACTTCTCCATAGGTCAGCGTTTCACCTCGTTTGATTTTTGAAACAATACATCGCACTTTGTCTCTAAATGTTTGCATACTCCGAGTATAGCAAAACAAAACGGCCTCGCGTGCGCGGGGCCGTACAGTTTTTTCTAGTAGTGCGTGGTTCGGTACACCGGCTGAAAGAGTTTTGTTTCTTGAGCACACACAGCCCGAAGAGAACATCGTCCACAATCAGGTTCGGTCGCCTCGAGACAAAACTCCCGTCCATTCCACAAAAGTGCATCAACTTCCGACATCGGAAGCCTAGAGCGAGAAACAAGTTCGTTCATCGCTATTTCGCACACATGGCGAATAGTCGCTTCCCTTTCTTCCAATATGACACTCCGCGCCTGATTTTCAATGCGCAACTCTGCGGAAAGACACACGACGCCGAAGCGCAGAAGAAGACGCATCACGTGGTAATCAATCATCGCAGGCAGAGAGAACCCGAGCTCTGGAACGATGAATCGTTCGGGACGATTCATCACATACATGAGAAGAAGGTTTGATTTCTTTTGGAATGGGTCTTCGTTGAATCCCGGTATCTCCTTCAGAAGTCCGAGGAATGTTTGTGCCGGCGTTTTTGATTCACGCGCCTTCTCAATGATGCCGTGGGGCGATTCACTCCGAGAAACCATCCACTCGGCATACAGACGCCACAACATATACCGTTTCGGCATATCAGGAAAATCGATAGCACCGAGATCGTCATGCATGATTTCCATAAAACGACTGAACTGCATGGTGGCGAGTGTCGAAGGCTTAAACTGTGTCTCACTTTTCCTCAACTCCAACATCAGTAGATGGCACATGAGGTCTGAACCTTTCAATTTCTTCCCATTAATAGTTCCCCGAATGGATGATTGCCACCGCCCGTATTTTTCTTGCCAAAAACCATGCTCTTGCAAAGTTTCGGCAAAAAAGAATTCGAGAACAGCATGCTCCCCCTGAATGGGCGATGGGAACTGCGTGAGCAAGGGCGACTCACCAGACGCGTTCGTGATGGAGTAAAAATTGAACGGCGCAGAGTATGGTCTGCCAGCAAGATGCTTCGCAACCATACCCAGACGGTCAAAGTTTATGCTAATCCCCTTCGTATTCATGTCCTGCTCCCGTTCTTATGTTCCACTCTTGATGCCGAAAACAGCATCATACTGAAATGAATCATACAACACAGTGCGCTCGTTGTCCAGAAAACGAAAAATATCAAAGACCGCCCTTGATATTGACTGGCCAAAAACTTAGATACCGAGTGTCGGAGAACTTTTGCGCGCTTTGCTTTTTGGTCCAACACGCGCCTGAAGCTCTCTCCCTGCCGCTTCCCTGTATCCGCAGTATTCGCATGTTTCTTTTGGCTCCGGCACCGCGTCTCCCCTCAACACCTGCGCAATTTCAATAATCGTTGGTTCAATCCACGATGTATCCCCTTTGTGCGGAAGAACAGTAACACTAAACTCCAACTTACCGTCAAATGATGCAGCATCACTATTTCCGTTCACATATACAAAATATGCCACATTGGAAACACGCTCCCCCATTCCGCGCAAAATCCATTGGTACACTTCCACTTGTCGCTTGTACGCCTGTTGCCAGTACCCATCAAGGGACACTTCGTCTTTTTTAGATGTTGCCTTGTAATCAACAACGATAAATTCCCCACCCTGCGTTACCCATATATCATCCACCCCGCCGCGCACAATTAAATTTGTTTTTGCGTGGTGGTATTGCACCCCGCGGCGAAGAGCGTCTCTCCACTCTTCCATGCGCAGATCGTTCAACGGGGTCGCATCAATCTTGTACTGTCTCATAAGAGGATGTGGTTCTCCTTTCGCGCGGTGTATATCGAACTCGCGCTTCAATAATTCATCGACGGCATTGTTGAGTGTAAACGCCGGGAAATCGGTGCGCTTCACACCGAGTCGTTGATCCAAATAAAAACAGCGCGGACAGTCAATAAATAAATCTATTTTTGAACGACTAATACGGAATGGTTCCTTTGAGTTCGGATCAAATAATCCGCGCGTGCGCTTTTGATATCCGCGGGGCATGGAAAATAGTATACCGCACTATATTTCAAAACGTGAGAAAAATTAGCTGGAACGCATTCCCTCGTCTCCTTGAGACGCCTTTTCCGCAAACCATTGTTTGAAACGATTTTCAATGTACCACATCACAACTAACACGATAAGTGTTATGAGTGTTGAAACCATGGCAAGTGTGTAAAATCCATACCCGACTGCAATACCGACAGCCGCCGCCATCCAGAGCCCCGCGGCAGTCGTCGTGCCGTGCACTGTCGTTCCGCGAAAGATGATGATGCCCGCTCCTATGAATCCTATACCCTGCACGATTGCGGCGGCGACACGCATGGGATCAAAATTAGAATATCCAAGGTATGCCAAATCCACCTGCATGGACGTGGCGACAAGGAGGCATGATCCAAGAGCAACGAGTGCGAATGTTCTGGTCCCTGCCGCCTGGCGCGCCAAAACTCCGCGCTCCGTTCCCATAATGGCACCGAGAAGTGCCGCGAACAATAATTTGCCAACTGTGGTGAGCGTCGGGTCAACAAGGAGAAGTTCCGGTCCGATCATATGTATACATGCTACAGCACCCCTATGTTCCGCACAAGCGCTTCGCCTCATCGAGAACGTCCGGAATGCGATTCGGTTCCACCCCATACTCCCTGAGCAAGTGAGGTGTCTGCACATTTTTGCATAACACAATTCTCTCTTCTAAAAATCGGCGTTTTTCACCTTCAGACAATGTTGTGAGGCACGTCAGTGGGTGCACGCGCGCCTCTTCGATGAGCGCCACTAAACTTTTCGTCCGCGGATAATCCCAGCCAACGAGTGTGAGGTTTGAACACTGCGCATATTGAATTGCGTTGTATGTAAAGCGCGTATTCGTAACAAGCCACCACTCATTCACACGCGAAGACGCTTCCGGGGCATGCGCCAAATCGTCGTATCGCGCACGGACATAGAGCGCATCTTTGATATCTGTTTTCCCACTCGCGTCATTATGAAACTTTGCCTCAATGCCAATGCGCCTCTCCCCCTTTTCGGCGAGCACATCTACCTCATGCGGAGCACACCGTCCCGTCAGTGCCACCCCGACACGGCACACATACCCATGCGCCCGCAATACTTCGGCAAGAAATTGTTCGAAAGGAAATCCCGATGGCCCCAAATCAAGCACGGCGCGTTTTATTGAATAGCGCGCCGCAATTGGTTTTTCTTCCACGCGCCGCAACTCCTCAAACGCAGTCCGATAAATTTCTTCTGTTTTCATGAGTGGACGCAGTGCCCCCATAACGCGCGCAAGCACTTTTTTTTGCGCTTCACGCGAAGCCCCGGCATGTTCGAGCGAGCGCGCGAGCTTGTTTGGATTAAATATCTCCTCCTCCCCATCTGCCTTGGTAATTAGAATGTGTTCCATAGTTATGGCGTGTCGACAACGATAACTACAAAAGGTATGACCTCTTCGTCAAGGGTGGCAAAAAATCGCGTATCGGGAGACGGTGCAAATGCTATAACACGAAATGCTCTCGGGACGGGTTCCCGGACACATTCTACATAGGGCGCTTCCCACGTTTCAAATGTAATTACATTCGTTACAGAATCCAGAGCCTGAACACTGGTAGATAGTTCATGACATCCGCTCGGCACGAATACCATACCACTCAAATGATGTGCCCCATTTTGAATAATGTCACGAGCAACAACGCGCTTTAAGGCCGAAGACGCATCTGCTTCAATTGCACCCCCGAGCACAAAATAGGTACTGTATGCAACAAAACTCGCAACAATTGCAATCCACGCGAGCCGTCGAAGAACACCATACGTCATCATCATGTGCTTTCATTGTACCCTGACCCCCGTGCGCCAAACGTGCACTCATGTCATTCTCTGTGGAATATCAATCACCCAAGATATGTACCCGACACGGTGCCACCACCGAGGCACTCATCTTCTCGATAGAACACGGCCACTTGCCCTAAAGCAACAACACATGCCTCATCAAGGGCCACCACTGCCCTGCCCACCCTATCTGTAACCGTGCACGGAGTTGCACGACCGCGATACCGCACTTCCACCACTATTCTTTCAGACGCACTCGGCGCCCCTGAAATCCAGTGCACATCTCTAAGCGCAACGTTTTTCGTCGCCCACTGTTCTTTGCGGGAAGACACTATTATGACATTGCGTTTCGTGTCCGTTGAAACAACGAAGTGTGGAATGTTCTCTTCTTTAAATACGAAAAAGCCGTGCCTTTGCCCCGTGGTGTACAGCGCGGCCCCCCCGTGTGTACCAATCGCACGACCCTTCATATTTTCTACAACTCCAGTTTTTTGCGGAATGTACCGAGAAAGAAATTCGCCCATAGATACATCTCCCACAAAGCACAACCCCTGACTGTCGGGCTTGCGCGCCGTCGGTATGCTCATTTTTCCCGCCAAAATACGCACGTCACTTTTTTTCATATCCCCTATCGGAAACAGGGCGTGAGCGAGATGTTCTTGTGTAAGTGTATAGAGAAAATACGACTGATCTTTCATCGTGTCGCTCCCGCGTAAGAGTGTATATTTTTTTTCTCGTGTGCCTATACGCGCGTAGTGACCCGTCGCAACATATGACGCACCTTCATTTCGCGCCCAGTCAAAAAAAGTGCCAAATTTTATGTACTGATTGCAGGCCGTATCTGGGTTTGGAGTTTCGCCGCGCTTGTATCCGGCGACCATTTCCTCAACAACATATTTTTTATATTCTTGCGACAAATCAATCTCTCGAAATGGTATGGAAAGATGCGCCGCGACTCGCATAGCGTCAAGCCGGTCTCTCTCCCACGTGCATTCCAAAAATTCCGGTTGCCATATTTTTATAAAAACACCAACGACGTCATACCCCTGTTTCTGTAACAGCGCCGCCGAAACGGCGGAATCCACTCCACCCGAAAGACCAACGTATACAACATCTTGACTTTTCATGGAACCAACGATATATCATTTTAGGAAATATGTGAACGTGGGGATTATTTTTTAAAAATAAGTATGCTATTGTAGGGGTGGATACATAGCGCGCGCACAGAAGGAGACGCACATGGCCGAACGCAACATCGTTCCCGTTGAGGAAACTGCGGGCAACCAGCACTACCCCCTTCGTCCGCACCAGATTTCCACAAGGTTAATCGGCACGTTTGGAAAACGCGAAGTAGAAGAATCCGCTCAGAAACTACTTCGTTTTTTTCAAGAACGCGGATATTGGTCCAGTTTTACAACACAAGAACTAAGACGATTTTATGAACAGCAAAACTGGAATCCGGACACGATACTCTGGGGACTTCTGGGAGCATGGTTTAACGATAATTCTAGCATGTGCTGGCGCGCGCCCCTCGATGTGTACATCGCGATTGGTGAAAATGGTGAATATTTCGTAACCGAAGCGTTCATCAAACGATGCGCCTCTCAAATGCAATAGATCTCGACGAACACAACGCTCCGCGCCCGCGCGGAGCTTTTCTTTTATAGTACCTACTCCTATACTTATATACAGTACACGGATAAAGGAGAGTGCGAATGATTCAGACAGACATTGAGGCATACACTGAAGAGAAGAGCGAGCCGTTGATACGAATTGAGATTCATGGCCTCTATGTCGTCGACAGTGAATCCATTCTCGACCCTGAGGTAGTGATGGAACACGGCGTCAGAAAAGCCCTCGGGGGCGCTTCGTATGAACGTGACGTGGGAATCGTGCAGATGCACACCACGGAAGACGAGTTGCAATACAATTACGGACCGTTTCTCTACGTTCGCGGAGAAAAAGACATCCTGTATACTCACTGTGAAGATTTGCAAAAACGATTACATCCACTTCACATTGGTGTTCGATTCGAAAAGATACATCTCTACATGCCCGCCGCCTCCCAGAGCACCTTCAAAGCGACTCCATAAACGGGGTCGTTTTCTTTTTTATGCCGAAAAAACTATTCTTTATCCGGGAATTCACCGAATGAGTTACTGGTGTGGCCTATCGTGTGCATAATAAACGATCGCGCAGTTTTCACGCTGAAATACAGGGCAAAGAGCATCAACAGCGCTCCCGCTTCCCGTACGAAAAACAAGGGAATGGCATCTTTCGTGTACAGAGAAATAGCCGCTGCTTCGAACAACATAACTGCACATCCCGCGATAATTGCATTCGCCACTACAATCCACTTGCTGTGCGGATTAGTAAACGCCGCGCATAACACCAAAATAATTGCTCCTACGATTTGTGCGGGAACACCGAATGGAAGTACGGTTCCAAACATCGGTATGGAGATAAGGAGCAACACGGCAACCACGACAAACAGAACGCGCACCACATCCCCATAATAGTGCGGGATTTTTTGCCAGCTAAACCTCGAATCGAACATCGAATCCCAAATCATATATACCAGTATACCACTGCGCAAAGCGATGCATAAAAGAAACCACCGCTCCTGACTTCGGGGTGGTGGTTTAAAAGCATGCGCGGTCATGATGCCGCCAACAACTCACGAACTTCCGCAACAATGCGCTCAACGCTTGGAATGTAGTGTTCCTCAAGCCGATACAGCGGCATTACGCAATTGAACCCTGCTATGCGACGCGGAGGAGAAAGAAGGAAATACAACCCCCTTTCGAGCACGCGCGCCATAATTTCGGCACCAAAACCGCTCATCTCGGGCGCCTCGTGTATAACGACGAGACGGCCCGTCTTCTTGACTGATTGCAAGATAGTTGCCTCATCAAGATACTTCAAGGTTGCAACGTCAATCACTTCCGCACTCACACCTTCTTTGAGAAGTGCGTCCGTCGCAAGCAAGGTTTCGTGGATTGACGCGCCCCAACTCACCAACGTTACGTCTTTTCCCTCACGAAGCACGAAACAGCGGTCAAGCGGCAATGCTTCTCCTGTGTCTTCCACAACCTCTTTCCCGAGACGGTAGAGCCGTGTTGGCTCAAGAAATATAACGGGATCAGGGTCGCGAATGGATGCGAGCAAAAGTCCGTACGCGCGTTTCGGAGAAGACGGAATAACAACGCGCAACCCCGGAACGTGCGTAAAGAACGCTTCAACGCTTTCCGAATGATGCTCTGGGGCGTGGATTCCACCGCCAGATGGCATACGCACGACCATGGGGCACGTTAAGACCCCACGCGTGCGATTCCGCAGACGTGAAGCGTGGTTCACAATTTGATCAAACCCGGGATACACGAACCCGCTGAATTGAATTTCCGCAACGGGGCGTAATCCCTGCGACGCCATGCCAATTGACATGCCGACAATAAGCGTTTCAGACAGGGGCGTATCCAGTACCCTCTCTCTGCCGAATTTCTTTAAGAGTCCGTCGGTTACACGGAATACTCCACCATTGACTCCAATGTCTTCTCCTAACACGACAACATGTTTGTTGACGCGCATTTCATACGCGAGTGCCATATTCAAGGCATCCACCATCGTGTGCCCGAGCCCAGAATCAGGTGCGTTCTCCTTTACGTTAATGACCACCTATACCTCCTTTCTTTTCCGAAAGCGCTCTCCCCTGTTGCTGTACGAGAGATTCTGGAATATGTTCGTGCAAAAATACGAACATATCTGACGCTGTCTGCGGGTGATTTTCAATGATATCAAAATAACTTTTGACAGCGGACTCCACAGAAGCGTGGGACTGTTTTTGGAGCTCTTCTTCAAGAGAAGCATCCCAGTGCCCCAGACGTTCAAGAAGCGCCCGAGAGCGGAGTAGCGGATCTTTCTTTCGCGCCACCTTCACTTCTTCTGAACTCCGATACCGTTTCGCGTCGTCCGCAGTCGTGTGGTCAGACAAACGATACGTCAGGGCTTCAATAACACTGGGGCCCTGACCCGCCCTTGCTCTTTGCAATGCCACACGAACCGCCTCATATACCGCAACCACATCATTGCCGTCCACCTGTTGGCAAAAATGAATGCCAGCGGCTATTCCTTTTTGGGCAAGTGTCAGCGAGTTCGTTTGTTTGTCCCGAGACAGTGAGATGGCAAAACCATTGTTCACAATCACAAATACAACGGGCAGTTGCCAGGCGCCGGCACAATTGAGCGATTCATAAAAATCACCCTTTGACGTGCCCCCGTCTCCCACCGTGCACACAACGGCACGCTTTTCTTTCCGTATTTTGAACGCGGACGCGACACCCACAGCATGGCATGTCTGTGTGCCGATCGGAACACATGCAGGAAAATCGTCTTTTCCTATTCCCTCTCGCATATTTCCACGCTCGTCCCCTCCCCAAAAAAGCAGAATTTTTGTCATGGCACTTTCTGGAGAATCGGCGCGCATCATTTGTGCCACATGTTCACGATAGGTGGGCACAAGCACATCCCCTTCCTGCATAGCGCTCGCAAGTCCAACTCCCACCGCCTCTTGCCCTTCGGATGAAGCGTAGGTGCCCATCTTGCCAGTGCGCTGAAGATTGATTGCCTTCCCGTCAAATACGCGTGTGAGAACCATCGTCTTATACCATTGAGTAAGAATGTCCGAAGACGGCACGTCTTGCGGAAAATCTTCATTCATATTCCCGTTTTCGTCCACGAATTGCGTGTGAGTAATTGCAAATCGGGCGACTTCTTTTTTCATTAGTTTCCTCCTTTCTACTCTTTCTGTGTGTAAAGGAGCAACAATACCTCTCCCAACGATAACACCGAGGGTGTGGGCGTCAACGAGTCATGCGTGCGACAAAAAAATACCCCGCGGAATCATCCGCGGGGCACACTTTCTTACTCAAGAGTATCTGGAATGTGGGGGAGAAGTTTTCTTATATCTTCATCCACACTCTCGAACGGTAAAACATTGGTCGCGTGCACATCATCTATGCACGAGTATCGAACCCATCGATGTTTAGGTCTTTCGATTTCCGGCCCTGACCAACCGGGCGGATACCAGTAGTACCAGGGTGGTTTCCGTTTTGGCCATTCTGTTTTAATTGTTTCAAGGTGCACCGCCTTCTTTCTATTCCATACGATGTATATCCTCTCCATCACATCTTTCATACTGCTCTTGCCGTTGCAGATGTGACAACCCGCGTAACAAATATCGCGACCGTCGTGAAGATGAATGAGACGCCACTCGTTATTATTGTTGAAGTTCGCATCAACCAACAATATCTTCGGCTTTCCGAGAAGCATGTTGAGGAGGAGGCGCTTCACACGCAAGTGATTACGAGAACTGATAACATATCGGTCCTCGCTCGCGAACGGCTGTTGAGACGATTTTCCCATGCCGATTGTGTAGTACCCATGTCTAGCACAAAAATCGGAAGTAAAAAAGTCGTCAACAAAGCTTGCGTCATTGTGCGTCGCACACACCTCAAACATTTTTTCGAGCCCTTTGCCGAGACCACCAAGGAGTTCGTGACGTTTCGCCCAATACACCCACTCGTGTGGAATTGGGGTCTGCAACACAGCCACATCCCCCTTTGAAATACGTTCCTTAAACTGTATGTAGAACGTACAACGATCAATTTCAACTTGTAGTTCTTTGGAAGACCAGAAGCGATGGG
This sequence comes from Minisyncoccota bacterium, assembly GCA_036517195.1. Taxonomy (GTDB): domain Bacteria; phylum Patescibacteriota; class Minisyncoccia; order Phycocordibacterales; family UBA2100; genus UBA10103. Next base: position 59,391 of record DATDXU010000002.1, on the reverse strand, counting down.
GAGAGTTGGAGATCTTGATCGCATCCCACCGACGTTTAAACCACGCGGTTTTTTCCTCATCGCCGTTTTTGGTAGATGTGCGTGCCTTTGCCTCCAGCTCGAGCACATCCCTCATGGCTATTTGAAGTTCCTTAAGTTTTTCTACGGATTTCTTATAGTATAACCACTCTGTGACAACGTTTTCTGGAAGAAAAAAGGCATTCCGTACGCACCCACGGCCCTCGCGGGTTTCGTGAACAAGGGTAACAAACTCATCCCACTCTTTGGAAAATTCACTGGTCGCACCTCCATGCTCATCATAGAGGGACTTGAATACAATGAATTCCTCCCATCGTTTCTTAATTGTGCCGTCAACACACTCGTTCCAGATTCGCCCATGCCGACCGGTATCCCATCGCATTCTGATATCGTCCCACAATTGTTTACCGAGACGATACGGGTTGATGGAACCTTCACCTCCCTGTACACCGGCATACGCCTGCGCGAAAGAACACACCTCTGAATCAAGTGCAACGCCCTGACCAGCCATAATTTCCGCTTCCCAAAGAGCCGCCCACCCCTCATTCATAAATTTTGTTTGGGCACCTTTCCATAGAGGTTGACTTTCTTCACGTACCATACGTACGGCTTCTTGTTGCCATGGCTCTAGAGGGGCGTGCACAAGAGCAAAGCCGAGGATGTCACGAATCGGCTTTTCAGGAACACGCACACCGCGCGCAATATCAGATTTTACTTTTTCTTCTTCTGCCAGACGCCGCCTCTCTTCATCAAGCCACTCTGGAGGATTAATGTATTCATCCATGTATCCCGGCAACGCCTCGTTCGAAATAAGACGTTTCGGATGACGCTTCTCTTTCATGGGACCTGGTAAAGATCCCGCAAGAGACTGGGGAGGCGAAATTTGTAACTCAAGAGGGTCAAGAGGATTGAAGAGATTATCGAGAGACATACAGGCCTCAAGAAACCTATCCACCTTCTCTTTGCCGTGTTCAAGACGCATCTCCTCAAGGCGCATTGCATTATCGCCGAAACGATCATGGAGATTCCCCGGCACATCTCGAAACCAAATGTTTCTTCCGAAAAAGTCGTTATGGCCATAGACGTGCGCCATCACCTGTTTTTGAATGCTATCGGGATTTACATCAAGAAGATATGCATAGCACGGTCGATTCGTAGGAATAACCATCTCATAGATAATGTGGAGACCCCATCGATACGATTTTTTCATACGCAAACTTTCTTGTCCGTAGGACCAGTGGTGTCCCCGAACAGGAAACCCCTGGTATGCGGCAAGTTCGGATATTTCTTCATGGTCCACCATTTGAAAATCGGTCGGATATAATTCAAGACCGAGTCTTTTGGCAATCCGCTCGATTTCATACTTCCAATGTTTCAAGTGCGTCGGAAATTGTGGTCGTACGCGAAGAGTTGCAGTCATGATATTCCTCCTTAGTTTCCTTTTCCGAATACTGCTTTCAGTGCCCCAGGAATGTCTTGTATCTTCTTCAGGTTCGTACATGCAACCCGAGTGTCATTGGAAAAATTGTCTTGGAGCATTTTTCCAAAACTTCCCGAGGGAGAGAAGCGACTATTCGGATCTCCGCCCTCTGCAAGTGTGGCTCCCCACCACTCGCGTTCAGCAGAAACTTCACAGTACGTATATTGATTTACAACTGGAAGAGTATTTTCTCGTATAAGTTCCAGACACAGGTCATCGTCATCACCGAAATTGAACCCGTCTGAAAGATACACTGGATAAATATTCCAATTCGCTGGCGGGAACTCTTCGTCAATAATCTTGAGCATAAGCGCATGCGCCGTTGAAACCACCGTTCCTCCTGCGCGAAAGGTATTGAAGAATGTATCGCGATCAACACGATCGGCCTCTCCGTCGTGAATAATCCACACAATCTCTATACCATCAAAATTTCCAACGAGCCAAAATTCAAACAGTGCGCAAAAATAACGCACCATTTTTCTATCCTCGGAGGTCATGGAACCAGACACATCCATCATGAAGAAGATGACTGCGTTGTTTTTTGGCTTTTTGATAACTTCCGGAATACGGTACCGTTTGTCGGGACGTTCAACAATAATTCGTGGACGCTCCGGCACATACGTTCCCTCTGCGATATTGCGTTTCAAGGCTTCTTTGAGCGTACGGCGTCTGTGTACAAGTGAATCGGGTCCAGTTTTCCGAATATCTGTATATTTCCACTCTTCTTTTGTAATCGACTTGTCACCCTTCGGTTGAATACGGGGAAGTTCGAGCATTTCTGCAAAAAGCTCATACGCCTCATCAGCAGGAACCTCAACACGCTCGACGTCGCCCCCGCGACCACTTCCGGCCGAGCGTTCTCCTCCCTCACTTCCCTCTCCGTCATCACCCTCAACTGGACCGAGGTCAGTTCCGGGTTTTCCTGGACCTTGCCCTATGCCAATATCCGGACCAACATTTGCGTCACCCTCTTTCCCATCACCCGTTTCTTGCAACTCTGCGTCAGGTGGTATGGGGGCAAGGTGTGCCCGAGGAATAATGATTTCTTCCATGGGGATGCTGAAACCTTTGCCGGGACCAAGAATGGTTATCTGGCCACGTTGCAAATATTTCAATAGCTCACCCGTACGCCACTTTCCACGAAGGATGTCGAGAAATTCTTGTTCATCTTGCGTAATACGTCTTGTCATCGCACCCTACCTTTCTTTGTACCTATCTATTCTATGTACATACTCTCATGGGTATTTAAAAAAGAAAGGGACGGAAGGTTACACCTTCCGTCCCCCCACATGCCCATAGTTAGGCCTTGTTTTTCGTGCTTGTTCCGCGTGCAAAAATGGACGCGACGTGGTTCAAAACCAGCGTTGCACAATGATCACAGTACCCCGCGTTTTGCTTGAGACGCTTCTTCACCACCTCAATCTTCTCCTGCTCTCCAGGATCAATAACCCCTGTATGCAGAGTTGAGAGGTTAATGGTGTCCTTGCGGTCTTCAAACAACTTTAAACGCAAGGCGCGATACAAACGTTCATCCGTTTTGTAATTAAACTCTTCCTTGCGTCTTGCCCGTGTACCCATAGTTTGCACGACTCGACGACGAAATTCATCTTTGTGTTGCGGACTAACTTCAATCTTTTCTTCGACTTCACGCATGAGGCGTTCGTCTGGAACAACGCGCTCTCCTCGATGATCGAGAACTTTTTCGCCGTTGATATATGCGACCAGATGATTAACATATTTCTCAAACAACTGCTTGAGATCATTTTCATCTCCAGCAACCGCCTCTTGCACTTCTTCTTTGACTATATTATCGAACTCTTCCATAACATAGGAAAGATATTTTAGATAGTCCTCGCGTTTACCAGAACCCTTACTTCCCTTGATGAGAGAGTGGGTTTTGAGACCGTCTTCGAGTTCACGCTTAACGGCGAACCACGATGTGCACGGCGCCTGAAGATCCTTCACAATAGCAGCACCTATCATGTCGTTCACATATCGAGGAGAAATACCACTCATTCCTTCCTCGGGATGCTCACCCAGAAGGTCCTGCACATGTTCGTCAGTATATCCATGTACAACCTTCCCGTTATACAGGCGCGCCTTGTCTCTAAGTTTGAGCCCACGCGTCACTTCTCTTTCAGAATTTTTGAGGCGCGTGAAAATCGCCCACAGTGATGCCATTTCTCGTGTGTGTGGAGCGATGTGTTTTCCTCCAGAGATAGTAGCATACACCTTGTTATAGATGCGTTTCTCATCGTCAAGACGAAGGACATACGGGACATCAACACGCGTCGTTCGATCGCGAAACGCTTCCATGCTATCGTCTTCTCGAAGCTTCTCATATTCTGGATTATTCGTACCAGCCATAAGAACCTCGTCGATAAACATCTCCGCGAAACGCTTCGGTTTTACGACATGCTCTTGGCTTGCGCCGAGAAAGTCGTACAAAAACGCTTTGTCAAGTTTGAGCGCCTCTTCTACATAGAAGAAGCCACGATGGGAAACCTGAAACTCACCGTCAAAATTAAACGCGCGAGGATCAGACTCCGAACCATACTCCGCAATCTTGCGATAGTTCATGTCACCGGTTAATTCAGTGGAGTCCTGATTCTTCTCGTCCTTCGGACGAAACGAACCAATGCCGATACGGTCAACTTCGGAGAAGATGAGCCGACGCACTTCTATGTGTTCCGAAATTACTTTCTTCCAGTCTCCCTTATACTTACGCAGAAATCCTTGATACATCAGACGACACACAGGACATAGTTCGCCCTCGAACTCAATGAGTTCTTCGCGACCGCGCTCAGTCCCCTTAGTGGAAACGCAATTCATTTTTGCAACCACTTGTCCGCGCGCATCTGGAGGTAGCAACATCAGCGGATCTTCGTGAACAGGACAGGAAACCTTGTTATGTATTCGTTGAGCATCGCTTGACGACGAAAGTCCGAGAATGAGGCGATCTTCGTCAGTTTTCGCAAGCCACGAATATGTATATAACTGACCGGCGTCTGTCTTGGTGTTTGCCTGAATCCCTTTCCGAAGAAGGCGCGCGATTGTGGTCTTACAAGAACCAACCGGACCATGCATCAGGATAATGCGACGTTCTTGTCCGAGACGAGCGGCTCCCGCACGAAGCACATCAACGAGACGCATGAGTGTCCGATCAAGACCAAACACTGCGTCTTTTCCATCTTCCCACGGATCATCGAAAGCAGTGTAATGAATGTAGTCACGGCCCGCAAATTTGTAAGGATGCATGCCCTGACCTACAATCGTTTTGTACATTCGCTGATACGCGGAATTTGAAACCGATGGAAACGTATGTGCAAGATTCAAGTATTCCCCAAAGGGCATTTCTTTCCAAAACTCACTTTTGTATATGTCGCTTTTGAGTTCCTCTAAAGTAAGTATTTTTGATGTGCGTGCGCCTTCGGACATGTAAACCTCTCTTTCCTGTGTTGTGCGATCATGTTCTTAACTCACACTACCACACGTCAACCCGTTGCAACTCTTGCGTGTGTGTATTGTGCGTTGTGATATCGTGACCATCTAAAAACTTAATCCCGCCAGAGAATATGTCTCGCGCACCTCTGACGAATTTGACTTTTAAAGTGCAGAGTGGTATAAGCAACATAGCATACAAACGTAGAAAGGATATGTGCGATGAACACATCCATGATCGCCCAAGTTGTGGCTCTCACCATTGCCGCAAGTGTCGGATTTTCTTCGCCCACATTCGCGTTTGAGCCATATCCAAGTGGGGACGTGATACGCGCGATGGAAAAAAATATGAGAGAATTCGGAAAAATAATTGAAACCCATCCGCCAACCGTGAGCTTAAGTGTACTGACACCCTTACGGGGCGAATCCGGAGATGAGAAAGTGTTTGCCGTTCACTTTTACTCTTTCGGTGACGGTGGACGTTGGATGGTTGAGGAACGGGTTGCACGAAAAAATACGTATGGCATACACATTACGTCGTGGGAGTTTTGGGAAAACGACCGCATCGTCACCATCAAGAAAAGGATGACCGGTCTCCAGAATGAACGTGAGCCGCCGACAAAAAGAATCAACCAACACTCTCCCCTGTGGAAAGAGGCAATGGAAAAATCGCGCATGGCATGGAAATTGCTGTGCGCCACCTATCCGTGTCCCGCACTCCAATAACACCCTTTCACCCCCCCCTCACGAAATCGGGGGGTTCTTTTTTGCGGAATTAGGGGGTCGTTGTTGTAGGGGGTGGTGTGTACGTAGTTGTTGTGTCTGTTGAAGGGGGTGGAGTGTACGAAGAGGTGGTATCAGACGAAGATGTTGTTACGCACGAGCTACCGTTCCAATATTGGTCAGACGGACACGATGTTGAAGAAGACGAACTTGAGGTTGATGGCATCTGGCAATAGTTGCTTGTAGAATCCCACGTGCCACCGGCAGACGCGCACGACGACTGCATGCTGGAATAATCTGTGGTTGAGGAAGAGCTGGTGACACAGCTTGAGCCACTCCAGTATTGCCCCGACGGACAATCTGTCGTGGATGTATTCACACAACTTGAACCATTCCACCACTGGCCCGATGGGCATGAAGACCCCGTTGTTGAAGAAGTAACACACGCGCTACCGTTCCAATATTGACCTGATGTACATGCGGATGAATTCGACATTGTGCAATAACTTGTCGAACTGTTCCATGAGCCGCCCCCCTGCGCGCACGCGGTCGCTGGATCCGAAGAATACTGCGTCGTTGAAGACGTGACACAACTACTCCCGTTCCAGTATTGACCCGTTTGGCATGTAGTTCCGGTTGTTGTAGAGGTAACGCATGCGCTACCGTTCCAATACTGTCCAGAAGAACACGAGGAACCTGATGTTCCGCTCTCGTAATAGCAGTACGACGTATTCCCAGACCCTGAACCGGTAAACCACTTGCAGTTTGTGACACTTGTGCATGATGATTGCGAGGTGTAATTCGCGCACGAGCCATACTGTGAAGAGTTGGTGCCAGTGCCTGAACTTCCATGCGCCGCGTTATCACAGTGCGTACCGTCATAGTGACTGGCAAACCACGTGCATCCCGCGCTCTGACACGATGTCTGTGTTGTATAGGTACCCATGCAACTCATCGTAGCAGTAGTGGTGATCGTGGAATCAGTTACCGGACAGCTTTCCGCTTTATAATTCGCGCCATTCGTTATGTAGCTTGGATAGTTATAATCACACTTTCGCTCTGCATTAAGCTGACAGTACCTGACACCTTTTGTATCCCATCTGCTGTAGGCAAAGCTCGGGCAAGAATTTGCGTCTCCCACATAGGTCGTCCCAGTCCCCGCATACGCTTCGTCTGGGTCTTCTTTGCTGTAACAGCCGGTGTCAGCCGGATAATCAATTTGCCCATCACTGTCGTTGTCTTTGCCGTCGGAACACTGCATCGCGCCTGATGTCGTGGGTATCGGTTCACAGTATCCTCCACCGGAAGTACCCGTCGCCCAGCGGCATGCAGACATGGCCTTACATGTTGCGTCTGTCATATATATGCCGCATCCGCCACCTGACCCTCCACCAAGACCGCTTTCGCAACTTGATGGAGCACCAAGAGAGGCACCGGCAGTATCAAACACTTTCCCAGCTGGGTCTCCATAGTGACAATTCACATAATCTGACTCGCACCAAATAGTCCACCCGACGTGCGTGCCGCCTTTCGTTGTGTTTGGGTAAAAACAGCGACGCATACCGCTCTCGCCCCCAAAGCTGTCCGATTCCATGTCGTCCGTCTTGCCGTAGCAACCAGCATCGTTTGGATAATCAATTTTTCCATCGCTGTCATTGTCTTTACCGTCGGAACACTGTGGTGTCCAGTTGGTACTTGTCGGCGCGCAGTATCCGCCATTCGAATTGCTGGACATCGCGGTCCACGAACAACCGTTCACCGTTTTACACGCCGTTTCGTTCATGTACCAGCCACATCCGCCTCCCGTGCTACCACAATCAGTCGGGCACGATTGGGCCGTTTCATTCATCTCACACATGTTGTTGCCACATTGGTAATTAGTGGTCGCCGTACCGGAACAATCTGGAATACCAAAGTTTCTCCAGTTTGTTGCGCTATCATCTCCCGCGCCCTGTCTCCATGTAAACTTCGCTTTGGAAATCGTGAGACACTGCGCGCGAATAGGCGCCAAGTAATTTTGATACTCGGCGTCTAAGCGGTCGAGAATCATAGACGTTTGTTCGCCGTCAGTGAACTTCCATGTGGTTTGTGTCCACGTTTGGTCCGTGGTCGGCGTATCGTTCATACACGTATGGTATTCACCGCATTCAGGTGAGCTCCATGAAACTACCCTTTTCTGCCCTGCCGGACAACTGGACACCGTCGGCATTGAAGGACACATCCCCGTCTTGCCAGACACATAACATCTTTTTGCACTTTCGCCCGATGGAATCCCCCACTGACAGGTTGCTATCGTCTTGCAGGAACTTTCTGTGGTGTAGGAATCGCAATACACCGTCACCAAATCTGCCGGACAATTTTCCGCCTTGTAGTTTGCTCCATTCGTTAAGTAACTTGGATAATTGTAATCACACCTGTATTCCGTATTGAGTTGACAATAACGTACCCCCTTCTTATCCCACGCACTATAGGCAAATCCAGGGCACGAATTCGCGTCTCCCTCATATGTATTTGGGTCTGTGTTTTGCCCGCGTTCACATTGCTCTTTCGAAATATAAACGAATGGGTTGGTACATCCGGTAACACTCTTTTGCACGCACTGGCTTCCTCCTTTCGCGCTCGCTTCGTAAACCCAACCGGTGAAGTACGCCTGACAGGTTACCTGTTCGTTTCCTTTTACACATTTTCCAAACGCATCGGTAGAGCGGGTGTCTTTCGGATACTCACAGTAGTACCCCTCGCGACATTGATACCCCTGGAAGCTACCACAGAGCGTCGGATCAGTTGGGTGCAGTTTGCGTTCCATATCGATTGGATCGAGCCCAGGACGAATTGGCATATCTTCAACATTTTTGTATTCACAACGAGGCGCGATTTGACACCCCCTCCTGTCAAACTGATCCACAATTTTTCCACCCGCGCAGAAATTCCCAAACGTTGGTGGCACAGAAGGACATCCGACTGGAATCGGTTTTCCATCTGTTTCTTTTTGAACTACATTTTGTGGAACAAATTCGGGTGGAATTCTGAACGGAAACGCGCCACCCGGAACTTCGAGAGATCGTCCGTCAGCAAAATCACAGCGTGTCTTTCCTTTCAAGAAACCGCCCGTGAACGCGCAGAACTGACTGAACTCATACGCATTGTACAAATTGAATCCTTCCGTAACACTCGGACGAACAGCCGTATCGTTTTGATAGAAATCTTTTGGAAGGAAATCGAGCACTTGTTTTTCTTGCTTTCTTCCCTGCTTGTATCCTGTTGCCATGGAGAGGCCGTTTTTCGCCATTTGAAGAGCGGCTTGCGCTTCTCCGAATGCCCGCCCCACGTCGTTGTATTCAAGCGATGTTTCGGCAACTCCCAGTTTCTTTTCTGCCGCCGCGCGCATACGCTCAATTTCTTGAATCGCGGGGTCAAAATGTCCGTCTTCAAACCCGACGTCAAACGGAAGGGTATCTACAACACTTTCAAGCTTTGTGAGCGCGGCGCGCGCTTCCGCGATTTTGTCGTACGCGCGATCCGGAGAATCGAAAACATTTTTCCTGTCTCTGAATGTTGATTCGAGACGTGTTCCAGTCGGCGCCTCGTCAAACGATGTTTCGTATTTTTGATATTCTTGTTCAAATTTCTCCAAACGGCTCGCGTCCGTAATATTCGCGGCACGATTCTGTACGCGGCCATATTGCGTAGCGCGAAGCGCGTCCAAAACTCCCCGCATAGAGCTTGATATCCCGATATCTCCTTCAAAGCTTTCTAGCGCGGCAACATCTTCCGGGTGGTCTCCAGAAAGCGATTTGTAAATAACTTGTCGTTGCGTGGCATTTCGTGCGCCATCAATATCCCGCCTGATTTCTTGCGCAGCCTTCTGCTTGAGTGTGTTAAAAAACTCTTTCTTATCGTCCGGAATCAGCGCGCCTATTTCTTCAAGAACCGAGATGGACTTCGCATCGTGAAAACGTTCGATTGAGTTGGTAAACTCCTGTTTGCGCTCATCGTTCGTGCCCGCTTCCTCAATATTTTGTTTGAACTGCTCCGTTGCTTGAGTTTTTACTTTTTCAATTCCAGCAAACACACCCGCGGCAACACTGTTTTCAATCTCTTTAATGACGCGGATGTTCTCAAGAGTGCCTCCGACGAGGTGCCCGAGAAATTTTTCTTTTTGCTCGGGCGTAAATGCCTCAAGACGATCTTCTGTTTTTGCCAACACCCCCTCTTTCACACCCGAAATAGCGTCTCGAACATCATCAGAAATAGGTCGTACCTCAAGCTCATTAATGACCTCAATGTGACGAACTTCACTGCCACCTATTTCCTGCACGAAATCGCTGAATATAGCTTTTTGCGCGGCGTCAGACTGCTCCAGTTGCACCTGCAGTTTATTGAGCACATTATCTTCTACGTCTTGCAGTGCTTCGTGAGCGTCAACAGGCGCTTTATCGCTTAGTTCTTTCAATATTTCCGCGTTTTTGAAATGCTTGAATTCGGAACCTGATTGCGTGTCAAGAACGGAGACAAGTTCTTCCGAAATTGCTCCAGCTTCTCCCAAGGTAAAGACAGCCCCAAACGTTTCCGCGGTTGCGTCTTTTATGTCCTGCACTGTGTCAAACGATTCCGAAGAAAGTGATTTGTCAAAAGAGCCGAGCATTTTTTGATACTTCGTCATGGAATCCATGACGGTACTCGCCAGCTCCAGTGATTGCTCTGGATCAGCACTCCCCACGTCTCTCACCTCCCTATCAATCCCCGCAAGTTCGTCTTCGTAATTTTGGAGCGCACGCGTAATAGTTCCTTCACTTACCCCCTCTCTCCCAGCCAATTCTTTCGCTTCCAAAAGTTTTTCCGCCGCAAATTGTAATTTCAATTCTGCTTGAGAAACAGGGTCAAACGTGAATGCAGATGTTACACTACGACGCAAACTTTTGAACACATAGAGCGGGTTGTTCGGAAGAAATCCGAGATTATCGATACCGAAATCTTCCGGCGTGTAGTTCTCGTCGAGATTGATTTTCTCCGCAACATCGATCTCCGCTTCCGCTCCCTCTACCGCAGCGAGCGAGAGCGCGCGCAGATGCTTCGGGTCTCCGTCTGCAAATTGAAAAACGCCAGCCTGAACGAACGTTGTATAGAATGCAAATACCGCGAGAAAACAAATACTGAAAATACAGAACTTAACAAAAAAAGCGAGAGACCCTTCTCGATGTCGAATCATAGTGCGTTTATAAAATTATTAACATTGATATATACACTTCATTGTATGCCTGTCTTGTAGCCCCCCTTGGGTTATCCACACGCACCTAAAGAAAAACGGCCCCGTCATGGCGAGGCCGTTTATATCCCTTATAGAAGTCCGTATTTTCTGGGCACGAAAAATCCGCACCCAAGCGAACCCGTTGCAATACCGCGACTACCAAAACGAGCATTTCCCGTTACTTCAACCACATTCCACTCTGGAGGAATTGTGACTGGGTCTTTCATGTCAGCTACCTCTATCTCGAGCTTATGAAGACCTGAAATCGGTTGGTAAAATTCATCCAATTCCATATGATGTCCTTCGTATGGAATACCCCAGCGAGTTTTTGTCACGGATGCAGTGGTATCTGTGAGAAGTGCACGATACTCCGCCTCCGATATCTCCCGCTCCACCTCGATGCGCTCGCCCACAGCAAGGGTCGGCCTTTTTTCCGTGTAGAAAAAACGTGTCGCCCCAAAAAGAGTACGACTGCGCACTCGCCTCTCAACCTTAGGGGAGCTCTTAAGGTAATCCTGAACAATGTACATTCGCGGTGTGCCTGCCGGAATAAAATCAGGACGAAAATTCAACACGACGAACCAACGCTCTTTCTCAAGTGGTTCTGGCATGTCCAAACTCCTTGCTAATAGTTGTTGAAAACGACGCATCTTACCAGAAAAGTCGGTACTGTTATCAATGATGTGGGCGCGGGGGTGCCCACTCCACGATTCAATGGTTCTCTTGTCCAGCGCACGCGCCTCTTCTGCTGTTTCCTTTCGAGCCATGTTGTTCGCGAGCGTATAATACTTTTCAGCACCCTCGGCAGCTGTTACAAGATGCAAAACGGCACGATAACGATGTAGTAGTACATCAAGAGAAAGTCCTTCGCGTGTCAAAAGCGCATCGTGTTCCTCTTTCGACATATAGGCAACTCTTCCGCCAAACACAGGCCGATCGCACAAAAGCACTGCCTTACGGTTGAGATGCAGGTCCTTAATCATTTCTATGTACCTATTCTCTCGCGCAAGCGTGTACCGCAGTACGTGCTTTTGAAAATCTGTCTGATAATACCAATCTTCCGCTCGCGGAGAAAATCCTGCGTCAATAAGTTCAGTTGGGGTTTCTGTGAGTGTAAAGACTGGAATACCATACTTCTCAAGATATGAGCGCGCTTTCACAAGAGCCGTGGATTTCCCTCCGCACGGACCTCCAATCAAAGCTATAAGATCAACAAAGGGAGAATACCATAGGAGTGCCATTAGATGTTCCTTCTTTATTATTCCGTTACTAGAGTAGACGACTCTTCAAATATACGCAAGCGGTAAGCCGTTTTTGGGACTCTCAAAAAAAGTTGACAAGTTGATTTGGCTGTGCTATCATTCAAAACGGTAAAGCGTGCGTTCATCCGAACGTGCGCCAACAAGGGAGACGAGACAATGACCACCGAGACGCACGCCACAGGCGTGCAGACCGACGTGCCGGCAGCCACCACCGAAGTCGAAGGACGACGGAAATACAAGAACAGGGGCGGAAGAAGCCATGCGACCGATCCGTACATCGGGCTCAAGTTCGAGCACATGATGTACAACGGCATCCAAGCCGAAATCACGCACAATGGGCGTGGTGCGGCACGCCCGATTCCGCCGGCAAACAAGAAAAAGCCGCCGACGGAAAAGGAAATGCAACGGGCGGAGGAAGCGGAAGGAAAACGCATCCCGCCGCACATGCGGGAAAAGATCCAGCTTCGGCGCAAAACGGCGCTCCACGCGCACATCTACCGCGGGATCGACGCGCGGCAAACAGCCGCGTATCTCGCCACCGTGGGACCGACCGACCTGCCCGAAGAGGCGCCACCGGCAAAGCCGTCGCCGAAGGCGGTCGTGACCGACCTCAAGGCAAAACACCGCAAGGTGGTGAAGCGGATGCGGAACAACCGCCCGCCCACGCGTCGCAGCAGGAGCAAGGTCGTCAAGGCCAAGAAGGCCGACTGAGCTCCCGACAAGAAGACCCCCATTCCGCAACACGTAGTTGCGAGATGGGGGTCAAATTTTTTCTATACGTACCACTTAACAACCGCTTCCAACAATCTCACGAGCACGCCGCAAGACGGGAGCAATCGTATTGTGACACGCTTCGTCAATCATGGAGTTTTCAATCGCAAGGATGGGTGGCGCGATGCGCACGTACGCGGTGTTTCCATACACATGCCCATGCTTCATAAAGACGCGCGGATCATGTTCACCGAGAAGCATTTCAAGACAGAGTGGTTCTGTGGTCGAAATGCCCTCAATCTGAAGTGCAATCAGTGCACCTCGGTTGCGAACGGACACATTCGGGATGCCTGCAAGATTTTTTGCAAAACGCGCTCCGATTTCATTCGCGCGCGCTCCCATTTCCGGATGTTCGCGCACATAATCAATGACAGAACACGCGACCGCACACGCGGGAGCAAATCCACCGAATGTGCTTCCGTGGCTTCCGGGCGTGAAGACAGACATAAACTCTTCTGTGCCGACAAGAGCCGAGACCGGCATAATCCCACCACCAAGCGCTTTTCCAAGCACCATCGCGTCGGGACGATATTTTAGACCGGACTCCTGCCACGCCCAAAGATGCCCACATCGATAGAATCCCGTTTGCACTTCGTCAACTGCGATTGGTATGTTGTGCTCTCGCGCGGCCTCCCACGCTCTCACATATGCGCCGTTGTCAAAGAGAGGGCCACCTTCTCCCCTGTGCACTTCCATAAAGATGCCTGCGGTATTCTCGTTAATCTTTTTCTCCATCTCGAGAACATCCGCGACCACATCGATGCCGGCAACCCGCGGCCCCTTGCCTTCGTGTTGAGAAGAATCAAAGAGAGCGTTCGTGGTGAATGTCCGTGCACGTCCGTGGAAATATTTATCCATCAGAATAATGTTCGGTTTCTTAATACCGCGCCTTTCGGCATGCATAAAGAACGCGTCAATCACAGGCTCGGTGCTTGACCTCCCGTCGGACGCCGGAAGCACCCTGTCATACCCCGTAAGAGCAGTTATCTTTTCACAGAATTCTGCAAATCGTTCCGTGTACACACCGCGGGACGTTAAGTCAGTGCCACTGGACAACTCCGCCGTCAGTGCCCGAATCGGAACATCCCACCGGTGCGAGAACACCGCAGAGTACCCTGCCAAAAGATCGAGCACCCGATGTCCTTCAACGGTGTAGAGGTACGCCCCATACGCGCCACTGTGTCTGCGCACAACAATCGGATATGGATTGTAATTGAGAGCGCTGTGTCTTTGCGTTGCCCTGATAACACTCCAACTCTCTTCATCAATCACCGACCCGCACGCATGCCGCAATTCTTCTTTGTCGCGCATCGCCACCTCCTTCGTCCTCTATTGCCAAAACCAATTGTGCTCCGATGGCAAAAAGATGCAACAAGAATATGAAAGAGGTCACGGCGAAGCCGTGACCTCTTTCGACTCATTTCACGTTCTCTATTTTGCCTTCCCTAAAATTCTAAACATTTTCGTGCTGCACTTTGGGCATGATCCTTGCATTGCCCGACGCCCCCCCTTCATTGAAACCTCTTTCGTGTTGCTCATTTCCTGCTTCGCCTTGCACTTCACACAGTATCCGACTGTTGCATCTGCCATACAATAATATGTAGATTAGTTATTGTTAAAATAGTACCCCGTCATTCTATCAGTATTCTTCGTATTCACGCCAGCCGTCCAGCACAAAAGACGCCTATCACACGGTAACGTCAAGCCCCGCAGTAGATGGTGGCAAATGAACATGCTCAATATAGAACGATTTGAAAAACTATCATGCTCTAGCAACAGCGTGTGGAAACGCTTGTTCCCATACTTCTTGGCGCATGTTCAAACGATGGCTTTCTTGATATAAAAAACTACGATTCACCTCTTCATTTTGCACTCTGCACTGTGGCGCCAAGGTTGCCACCATTCACTGACGGGGTCAAGCCCCGCATAAAAACTCAATGAACAATACCTTCGTCTAGACACTACCGTATACGGCCAGAATTTTATCCACAGCACGCTAGAAAAAAAGAGGTCGCCCAGCGGATGTCCCGTTGGGCGAACGATGTTCCTTACGATGCATAGCGCCTATGGAGCACCATCCGACTCACTGTGGCGCCGAGAACTCCACCAAAAGTCATGATGGAATTCAAATCACCAATATCAAGCGGTGTGATTGGGAAAGACACACCGACCGACACGATAAAGGTTGCCAACAGATATGTTGCGAACACCCCCAAAAGCACGGGAACAAGGTACATTCCGCCCCTAGGGCTCGAGGTCATAAACGCAGCGGTTAAAAATGCGCCAACCCAGACCCCCAGCAGTAGTTGCAAAAGCGGACTTCCAAGCATGACATCTGACATACCGAGCATGGAAGCCACGCGCTGCTCATACAATGGAAACAAAATGTACGCGGCGGTCAAGACGACACATCCAAAAACAGCGATGGTAACATATTTCCCCGCCTCAATGGACTGCGGCGAACGTGCGATTTCCATTGCCTGGTTCCTCTCGATTCGATTGTTGATACCTAGAACTTTCGCAAGTCTACTAGGACTACATTCGCATGTCAACAATGACCGACCTCGTAGGTCGGTCATTGTTTCTGCAAAAGTTGTTATTCACGGCACGTTAAAAATCTTCCGTTTTGATGTCTTACAATAGAGAAAGAATATATTGAACAAGGGGCAAGAGGTGTCGAGATGACAATCCGCTATTTTCGTCAACGAGGTAGGTTTGATTGCGGTCCTATCGTCATATTAAATGCACTGAAGTGGGCAGGAGCACCTTTGGCGTATCGAAGTTTAAAAAAGATAAGAGCACACACCCACTACTCCAGATTACTTGGTGGAACAAAGGCAAGAGATATTTCAAAAACCTTACACGCTCTTGGTGCAACATATTTCACTATACGCACAGATAAACATCCGCGTATTGAAAAGATTGCAAAACATGTGGAGCACGGTGGTGCCGTTGTTCTATGCTATCAGTGGCGCAAAAAGGAAGATTGGAACATACACAAAAATTGGCTCATCCATATTGTGCTTATCATTGGTATGCCAATCGCAGGAAAAAAGTTTAGGATAGCAAATTACCCTTTCACCAAAACAACCCTCTATACCATATCCCGTTCCCTGTTGTGTAATGACTTGCGAACAAGAAAAGATCCAACTTCCGGTAAACGATATCCGATTGCGTGGTATCTAAAGCGCAAAAAAGTCAAACACAAAACTTAAAAGCCCCGCCAACGGCGGGACAAGCCCCATTCGTGGGGCTTTTGCTTTAGGGAGCACGCCATACTATAGTTGCTGTAGTTCATACAGAAACGGGGGTTACCAATGGAAACCCGTAAAAAGCGTCTGCGTAAGAAAAGATCGACCGTTGGAACACCACACGAAGAGGCACCGGCAAAAGCTCTTCTGGGAGACTTTGCCTTAGGAGACGTTCACGACTACAGAATAGATCGCGCGCAATTCATCGCATACCTCCACACGCGGGATGTTGACCCTGAAGATGCCGAACACGTGAGTGAGTCGGGCATCAATCCGACCATGGCAAACGAGTTTGCAAGAAGCTTGAGCGTCTTGAGTGGCATTAATCCTGAAAGGCCCATTCTTGTCGACATGTCCACATGCGGAGGCGACTGGGAATCGGGAATGCAAATATTTTCCTCAATTCTTGCATGTCCGAACCCAATTACCGTACTCGCTCGCAGGTGGGCACGTTCCATGTCGTCTATTGTCCCTCTCGCGGCAGACAAGTTTGTTCTGGACGCTACGGCTCGGTTTATGTACCACTTCGGTGAATTCTCGTTCCACGGTCTTGAACAAGAGGCGAACGCCGAAGACAGCGAGCGGCGCATGGCATCAGAACGTATGCTCCTTTTGTATGTAGCGCGTCTCAAAGAACAAGGGGCATACAAAAAATGGGGCGAACAAAAAATCCTAAGACTCCTTGAAGACAAGCTGAGGGACAAAATCAACGTATGGCTTGGTCCTCGTGAGGCAGTGCGATTCGGATTTGCAGATGAGGTATTTTCAGGAAATTGGGAAACTCTTCGTACACACAAGCGGAACGAAAAAAGACGGCAACGCATGCTTGCTGTCCTGAACGAGGACATCAAAATTGACCTTCAGATACACTCTCGACTGCGTACGAAACTATGATTCCATCGAACTTGGGCGATGGAATCTTTTTCTTGACAACTCAAACATCTGATGATACAAAGCTTTTGGAAATGAATATGGATGCAGGGGAGCTTGAAAATGAGTGTCGCGGCAAAAAACATTTTTTTGTGGCTACTATCCACAATTTTGTATTCTCTCGTGGCTTGGTGGTTAATGGGAGACCAAACGCTCTCCGTCACCGCTACAACCACATTGCTGATTGCGGCGCTATGCGCACCAGTCACAACCGGTAACACTGTGTTTACGATCGCCGGTAACGCGTATTCAGAAGGAGACCTTATCTCACTGTTCTCTGTATACCAAAACGCCAAAAAAAACGCGCTTGCTGTTATACATGTCGGATGCCAGAATGCCGGTCAGGACGCCTGGCAAGGACTTGGTCTGACATATCAAAATGTTGGTAAGGAGGCCTATCAGTTCATTGGTGTGGCATACCAGAATGCTGGTGAGTACGCCGGACAAGTCATTGGCTTGGCATATCAGAATGCCGGTATGAAAGCCCAACATGGCATTGGTTTTGTTGTGCAATATGCAAAGAAGTACGCTGAAAATGTTATCTGTGTCGCATTCTGGCAACAGGCAGGAGACAAAAAAAGATCCTTCGCCGTGTGGTCTTGCATTGAGACAGAGGAAGACGAGGGAGGAAAAAAACAGTAGAACACATACCCCCATTTCGAGGCAGAAGTGGGGGTTGTTTTTTATTTTTCCCGCACTGGCTAGGGGGTATACTCTACTCTATGTCCCTTTTTGAAAGTATCCTGCTCGGCGCCCTTGAGGGTGCGACGGAGTTTCTGCCTATCTCATCCACGGGACATCTCATTCTTGCGAGTTCTCTTTTAGGTATAGAGCAAACAACATTTGTCAAAAGTTTTGAAATACTGATTCAGTGCGGAGCAATTCTTGCCATCGTCGCTTTATGTTGGCGTTCACTGTTGCATACGGAACGTATAAAAAAATTAGCGGTCGCTTTCGTCCCAACAGGAATCGTCGGATTCCTGTTGTATCCATTCATAAAAACATACCTCCTCGGCAACACATCTGTCGTGTTGTGGGCGCTCTTTCTTGGAGGCGTGATACTCATCGCTCTTGAATGGTGGCACAAAGAAGAAGTGGTAGAAGGTGAGGTGAATGATGTTACCTACAGCCAATCCCTATTCATCGGTTTGTTTCAAGCACTTTCAATTATTCCCGGCGTGTCGCGCGCCGGCGCAACAATTGTCGGAGGTCTTTTGTTGGGGCTTCGTCGCACAGTCATCGTTGAGTTTTCTTTCCTCCTCGCAATACCCACCATGCTTGCCGCGACAGGATATGACATAGCAAAAAATATTGAAATTTTTACGTGGGATAATGCCGCACTTCTTGGCGCAGGATTCTTGACCTCGTTCGTGGTCGCCCTAGTCGCCGCGATGTGGCTTATGCGTTATGTACAAACACACTCATTTACACTATTCGGCATATACCGTATTCTGCTTGTGCTTGTATTCGTGCTATTTGTTGTGTAGCGAAATCAGCGCTTCTTCTTTTTTGCGCGACGTTTTGCATCTTCCGCCGCCCACACGCGTTCGCGTATATTGGACGATGAGTAGGAATGCGAACGTGAATTAAAATACATTGTTATCGGCAAATCATGCCCGGTGTATAGTTTGCCTTTCCAATCCGCCCCGATAATACGAATGTCCGGCTTACGCGAACGTAAAATGTTGTATAAATCACGCTCTGTTTTATACGGCACCACTTCATCAACCCAGCGAATTCCGCGCAGTATGGTCATGCGTTCTGCCATAGACATAATGGGTTTATTTTTTTCAGGCCTGTCGCGCGACGGGTCTTCCTGAAGACACACGATGAGGTAATCACACACCCTCCTTGCCTCCTCAAGCATCAAAAAGTGCCCCGCATGGCACAAATCAAGCGCGCCAGCGGTAATACCAACCTTCTTTTTCTTCCTTGTCACCCCCATAGTGCACAAGGATACTACATGTCCGCAATTCAACAAAAACAAAAAAGAAAGCTCGTTCCCTACAGTCTGGAAACGAGCCACTCTACCTGTTACACACTTGAAAAATGACGCCTGTATAACTCTAGCACCGTCTGTATGGCAACTCTATGCGCCATAACGCGCTTCCACGCATCCCAATTCGTTACGGTCTCGGTGGTAAACGCGTGGTCTGTGCATGTGTCAAAAAGATACGTGTCAAATGATACCCCTTCAGCGTATATCGGACTCCCGCTTTCCGTTGGATACGAAATAACGCCACCGAAGTTTTTATCTTTAAAAATTTCGGGCTGTGTAGCAATCTGTATTCCCTCTCTCCGCAGTGCTTTAATTATCGAACGCCCCATTCGAGGTGTTGCCTCCCTCGCACATTCGTACAGATAAAATCCACGCGGATTATCTTTTACAGTAAGACCTTCCTTGACCATGTCCTCCGTCACTTCGCTCATATCTGATTCGTGCAAATCCATTGCGAAAAGAAAATGCTTCTCATCTTTGTGAAGAGACCGAAGAACAATCTGATTTTCAAACGACTTCGGATACAGTGTGAAATCTCGATTGAGGTCAAAGCCTCGCACAGTACCCCTGGTGTTGTATTCGTATCCAATCGGGTTTATGCACGGATATGCGACAAACGTACACGTATCAAGATACTGATGTACATCCATTTCAAGAAATCGCAAGAGTGCCCACACGCCAGCCGGTTCATTGCCGTGAACTCCCCCCGAAAGAAGTACGGAGGGCTTTTTCCCCGAACTTTGAGAACCAACAACTACCCGAAAACATGAATAGGCAACAACGCCGTTTGCCACGTCCCCGATGTGTTCTACGTGTGTGTGTGGATTGGCGCGTAGCGCCATAATCCTTGCCTCTACGGTGTTCGTATACGAACGCACTATGCGCGCACGTGTCATTTTCATCTCCACTATGTATCTCTCTAGTCCAGCGTCATTGATACCATGCGGAAGCCCCCCACACCAATGGTGTGGGGGCAGGCCCTACCTCTCAAGCACGAGAAACCTAACACTAATTCCCTGCCACACGTGACCCTCTTCGGACACAATTTTTGTAAACACATTCTCATACGGTGGAAAATACGTATCTCCTTCTTTCTCGTCCTCAACAAGCGTGAGATACAGGCGATCCGCGAGTGGAAGCGCCTGTTCATACACGGAAGCGCCTCCCACGATAAAAATTTCCTCGTCATCCAATTCTTTCGCTTTCTTAATTCCCTCTTCCAGTGACCCCGCGATTACCACCTCATAACGATTTCGTAAATCGTTATTTGAATTCTTTGTTAAAACAATTGAGGTGCGCCCAGGAAGAGGTTTTCCGAGGTAGCTCACAATTGATTCAAATGTTTTGCGTCCCATGATAACGGGATGCCCGAGCGTGAGACGCTTAAAGCGTTTCAAATCTTCTGGTATGTGCCAGAGAAGCGTGTTGTTTTTTCCAAGCGCTCGCGTCGAAGCTCCACACGCCGCAATAATACTCACTCGCGCCATACTTACACGAGCATTTTTGCCGGAATCGCAGGATGACTTTGGTAGTTCTCCAGTCGTATATCGTCCATACCAAAATCATCTATACCGTGTATATCCGGATTGAGCCACAGGCGAGGCGGGGGAAGTGGGGTTCGCCCCAGTTGTTCTTTTACTTGCTCAAAATGGTCGTGGTAGATGTGTGCATCGTTCAGGGTCAAAATACACTCGTGAGGTTTGAGATTGGTAACATGAGCAACCATAGAAAGAAGTAGGGCGTACGAAGCGATATTAAATGGAACCCCCAAAAAAAGATCACAACTTCTCTGAATCATATGAATCGAGAGTTTTCCATTCGCAACAAAAAACTGGAACAGCATGTGGCATGGCGGGAGCGCCATCTGCTCAAGCTCCCCCGGGTTCCACGCAGACACAACAAGTCGCCTGTCGGTCGGGTTGTGTTTCAATTTTTCTATGACAGAACTCAGTTGATCCACCTCTTCCCCGTCTGCTGTTTTCCACGTGCGCCACTGCACGCCGTAAATGCGCCCGAGATCGCCCTCAAAAGCGGCTTTTGGCTTCCAATATGAGGAGTGTGCATTATCCGTCCAAATTGTTTTCTTAGCACCGCCCAAGAGTTCTTTTAGTCGATTATCGTCGCTTGATCCTTCAAGAAACCAGAGCAATTCCGCTTTTACAACAGAAAAGGCGAGTTTTTTTGTGGTAACGGCCGGAAACCCATCATCAAGATTAAAACGTATTTGGTGGGCAAAAATCGCCCGCGTCTGACCATTCCTCCCCTCTCGGTCAATGCCCTCATCCATGATTTTCCGAAGTACATTGTTATATACATTCATACAACGCAGTTGAGCCCTGTGTTATTTTTTCTTCTTAATGTCACGGTCAAGGTAGAGGCGCGGAAGCATGAGGGTGGGAACCCACTCTTTTTTCACCTGCGCGAGCGTTCCTTCAGATTGATATTTACCACTCTTTCCGTAATCGGCATTCATAATTGGACCAGTTTCAAAAAAAACAATTTGCGCAATACGCCGCCCCACAACGAGCGGAATGTAGTAGCGTGTGGACACATTACTAATTTCCATGGTCCAGCGGTTGATGTACCCCACGTCCCCCCACCCCGCGCACTTGCACACAGAAATAAAACTGCGCCCTAAAGATGAGCGCGCCTTCATCATCGTCGTTATGTGCTCGCGCCCGCCGATAAATTCGTTTGTGTGAGCCAAAATCGTCTCCCCCGGAGCAAGCAAGATTATCTTTTCCTCTGGCGTAATGCCCCGCCAGTTCATGGTGTATCTCTTCAATACTTCCTCCGCCTTCTTCGCTCGGCGCGCCTCCGTCCCCCACACCCTTTCCACGTGTGATTTGTCGTAAATATTGTATAAATTTTCAAAATGTTTCGGGTGTTGCTCGGTAAAATAATATTCGCCGAGCGTTACATCGTAACTTGATGTTGAAAGATTCCTCCTATCAAACGGTTCAATGACGATAGACCCATCGTCCATGCTCGCAAGAACTTTTCTATCCGAAAGTGCCATATCCTCATTATCCTCCCGCGCAAAGAGCATACGGATGCCTCTTCCTGTGGATAGTAAAAAGAAAGAGGCGCACCCGTTAGCGCGCCCCATTCATGATGTCCGTTTTCAATACAAGCTCTGGCATATCCCCGAGTGTGTCAAGCGAGGGTGTGCGAAATTCGACACTCCCCTCATAACGACTCTTCACCCATGGATCCAAAACTCTTTTGTATACCTCCCCCTTCCTCACTCCAGTGCCCACAAGAAGATTTTCAATGGCGTCTGGAATCCGCAGTATATCGGATCGCCCTACCTGAATATGAAATCTCACTCGCTTGATGTAATCCTGAAGCTCGTTGTCAATTGCATCAGCGTTGTCATTCAAGTGCTTCGTGTACTGTTCGCATACCCGTTCAAAAATTTTTTTTCTGGCACGCCTTTCTTGTTCTTGATGCTCCTTAACGACGCTGGCAGCTGCCTTTAACTTCTGTTTGGGCGTAAGTGGCTTGTCAGTCATTATGCGCCTCCGAAAAATTCAACTGCTACTAAGTATAGGGGACGTTGCGTTCAATGCCAAGAAATGCGCATTGGAGTCACCTGTTCCCCATCAATATTCCTCCGATAAAACTTCACAAGACCTTTGTAACGCTTCTTTATCCAGCGCCCCAACACTCGCTCCTGAAGTGTCGGTTGGACTCTTGGAGGTATCGTATATTTGACCGAGCTCGGTAATTCAAAAAGCAATCGTAATTCAAAATCTACCGTAATGAAAAGGTCGGATGTCCCTTTCCGTATGGCACGCACGATTTCGCGATCAATCTTTTTCCCAACACGGTCAAGAGACTGAATGTATTGAACGCATCCGCGTTTAAACACTTTGGTTCTCTTGCGTTTAGAATCCAAATCCGCCGCCGCCCTCGGTGCACAAGCAGAAACGGACCGCAACGCTTTCTTTACCCTCTCCTTCGGCGTAAGACCAGAGCCCAGTGACATGCCCGCCACCCAATTCCACAGTTTGAACTGAGATACACAATGCGTGATGTGTGTAACTTTCGCAAGGCATAGTACAATTGGAAAAATTATATGGTGCAACAAAAGGGAAAACTTATTGTCTTGGACGGCTCGGATGGAGTCGGAAAACGCACACAAACAGAGCTTCTTGTGACACGGCTCAAAAAAGAAGGGATTCGCGTTAAAACGATGGACTTTCCGCAGTACGAAAAAAATTTTTTCGGCAGACTATTGCGCCGATGCCTTGCTGGGGAGTTTGGAAATTTTATCGCACTCGACCCCCATCTTGCATCCATTCTCTACGCCGGGGACCGTTTTGAATCAAAGAAACCGCTCGATCAGTGGCTCTCTTCCGGATACACGGTCGTCTTGGACCGCTATGTGAGCGCCAACCAAATGCATCAGGGTGGAAAAATTAAAAATCCTCGTGAGCGAGCACGGTTTTTTGCATGGCTCGACCGTCTGGAACATGGAGCGCTTGGCATTCCTCGCCCCTCTCTCGTCCTCTACCTTCACCTCCCCGTCCGCCTTTCAACATCTCTGTTGAACAACAGAAAACGCACCAACGCGCGAAAAACTCTTGACCTCGCGGAGCGAAACCAAAAACATCTTGCGGAGGCACAAAACGCCGCACTGCGTCTATTGCGCAAAAACCCACAATGGAAAAAAATAACCTGTTTTGACACGCGGGGTGTGCTGTCGAGAGACACAATACACGAAGCGGTATACCGAGCAGTACGAAAAATAATATAACCTATGTACGAACACATTAAAAAACAGGACAGAGAAATTTTTGAAGCGCTTGAGGGAGAAGAGGTGCGTGAACGCGATGGGCTGGAGCTCATTCCTTCTGAAAATTATGTGTCGCGTGCCGTCCGAGAAGCAACTGCCTCAATTCTCACCAACAAATACGCCGAAGGATATCCGGGCAAACGCTATTATGGCGGTCAAGAATACACGGACGCCGTAGAAACAATTGCAATTGAACGAGCCAAGAAACTCTTTAGCGCCTCGTTTGCCAATGTTCAACCACACGCAGGTGCCAACGCAAACATCGCTATGTATTTTGCACTTCTCTCCCCCGGCGACACGGTGTTGGGAATGGACCTTTCGCACGGCGGACACTTAACTCATGGACACCCCGTCACTTACCTCACCAAAATTTTCACTTTTGTGCGATACAAAATGAAAAATCCGGACACGGGTGAAATTGATTACGAAGAAATGCGCGCTGTTGCGAAACGCACCAAACCAAAAATTATTCTCGCTGGCTACTCCGCATACCCGCGCGAACTTGACTACAAAAAATTCGTTGCAATCGCTCGCGAAGTTGGCGCGTACGCTGTTATGGACGTGGCACACATTGCGGGCCTTATTGCGGGACACGCGGTACAAAATCCTTTTGACTATGGATTTGATGTTATGACTACCACCACCCACAAAACACTCCGCGGCCCCAGGGGTGGCATGATTTTGACGCATAAGAACGAGGACATAGCGAAGAAAATTGATAAAGCCGTGTTCCCCGGATTCCAAGGCGGACCTTTAATGCACGCAATCGCCGCGCGCGCTGTGTGTTTTGGAGAAGCTCTCCATCCGTCGTTCAAGGTATACGCCTCGCAGATTCTAAAAAATGCAAAGGCGATGGAAGCCGTATTTCACAAGCACAACATACGCATGCTGACGGGTGGCACTTCAAACCACTTGATACTTGCGGATGTTTTCAGCTCGCTTAGTATCAGCGGCAAAGAGGCAGAGGAAGTGCTCGACCGCGTGGGCATCACGCTCAACAAAAACGCAATCGCGGACGACACTAGAAAACCAATGGATCCGTCCGGCATCCGATTCGGCACTCCCGCCATCACCACACGAGGATTCGGTGAGAAAGAATGCGCCCGTGTTGCCGAACTCATGGTGGAGGCACTCAACAATCGCACTGACAGCAAAAAATTGGGTGATATTCGTGAAGAAGTGAGGGCACTCTGCAAAGCGTTCCCTATCCCCAACTCTTTTATATAAGTATGTTTGGAATTGACATTATTCTTCTCGCGCAAGCAATCGGATATACGGGAATTTTCACCGTCGTATTCGCGGAGTCCGGAGTATTTTTTGCACCCATCTTGCCCGGAGCGTCTCTCCTTTTTACGGCAGGACTTCTCGCCTCACAAGGATTTTTTAATATAGGGATACTGCTCCCGCTCATCATAACTGCGGCAATCGCGGGAGACGCTGTAGGATATTGGTTCGGCGCATGGGTAGGGCCAAAACTATTCGCTCGGGAAGATTCCCGTTTTTTCAAAAAGCAATATCTGGAAAAAACGAAACATTTTTATGAAAAATATGGAACACGTACAATTCTTTTTTCCCGCTTTGTCCCGATTGTGCGCACATTCGCTCCCATTCTCGCAGGTATCGGCGGAATGGAATACAGAACATTCTTTCTCTACAACGTTGCGGGAGCAGTGCTCTGGGGCGGAGGGTTCACATTTGGGGGGTACTTCCTTGGAGAAGTCGTGCCGGGCATAGAGCGCTACATCATACTGATTGTTCTCCTCATTGTTGTCGTTAGTTGTATGCCCCTGCTACATGAGTGGTGGAAACATAACCGTGCAACTCAAACGCCCCCGCCACCTCCTTTACTATAAAAACACCCCGCCTTTGTGTGGCGGGGAAATGAAATGACTTGGAGTGTGTTAGCCGAGAATTCGTTCGGCCTCCCTTAGTTGTGCGCGCAGGACTTCGAGCTCTGGTTTCGCATCTTTCAAGATTTCTTGATTCGCCACCTCAAAAGAGGTGTATGTTCCCATGCGCGGAGCGAGCCAGCCGTGGCCAAGGTGCAGAACGTAACGACCACTAAGCATTTCGTTTTCGTCCATCCAATACTCCCGAGAGCCAACTTTCGCGGACCTCCCATGACAGCCACACTCGCAGGATTTCCAATTCAAACTGCGATCTTTCTGTACATTCCTTTTCCAGCGGGACGGCATCGGAGGATCTGGCATCAACGGCATCTCATGCTCCTTGTGCCACTTGGCACTTTTCCATAGGTTTATTTCCAAAATCACCATACACCAGTGGCGGAACCCTGTCAACACGCCCCAAAAAGGACGACACCCCCGAGGTCGGACCTCTGGGGTGCGCGTTTGCTGGGGGTAAAAGAGATCGTCTGTTAAGATGACACGCAGGCACAGGTTGAATAGGAGTAACACGTGGGCGCAATCGGATTGGTGGGACTGGTAATATTCCTCTTGCAAAACCTCGCGGGAGGAATCGCGTACGACTATGTAACGCCAGACGCGCATGTGTGGACACGTGTGGCGAGTGTAATGGCGTTCGTATCCGTGGCGTGCATAGTGATTTTGGCACACACCCACGGTGGATACATCGCATCCTGTGGACTTCCCTCACTTGGACTGCCGCTACTCTTGTTCGCGATGAGCACAACACACGGGCAGATGGCGTTCGTGTTACTCGCCGTTGTATTCTGCGCTGTCTTTTCTGTAATTACAGCGGCTGTTGCGCAAATATACGGCGATAAAGAACACTTCGGAATTCTTTTTCTTGTCAGCATGCCTGTAATCGGTTATCCCGTTGGAGGCGCGGTGATTATATACCGCTGGATAAACAGAAAGACACAGAAATAGAAACGACGCTATAAAAAGTCACGCATGCCCCCGCTTACGCGGGGGCAAAATTTTTAAAGAATACATGGTGCTATATTTGTATGCATGGGTAACGCATGTCCAAAAGCAGTCGTGTTTGACTTTGACGGCACCCTTTCAAAAAGCCGACAACCGATTGAGGCATCGGTGTCAGAATTGTTCATAGCACTTGCGGGCAAAACAACAGCGGCAATTATGTCTGGGAGCGCGTTTCCAATTCTTCACAAAAATTTCCTGTCTCGTCTCCCAAAAACGGACACGGCGTCATTCTATGTATTTCCAAATGCCGCCGCGGAGTGTCATCTGTGGAATGGCGGAGCCGATGAAACCTTATACAACCACGCGTTCACGCGAGGCGAATGCACCCACATCACCTCCGTGCTCCAAAAAATTATTGAGGATTTAAAAATTGTGGAAGGGTTGCCTTCGTGGGGGCCACGTATTGATGACCGAGGTGCCGCAATTGCGTTTGCGGGTCTCGGTATTGACGCGCCGATTGTCGAAAAAGAAGCGTGGGACCCAGACCAGAAAAAACGGATTCCTTTGCACAAAAAACTCCAAGTAGCGCTGCCCGACTGTGAGGTGCATATAGGCGGCACCACAACTGTTGAAATGACGCGAAAAGGCATTGATAAGGCATACGGCATTCGCTATCTGGCAAACCGTCTCGGTGTCGAAACAAAAGACATGTTGTTTATCGGAGACGCGCTGTATGAAGGAGGCAACGACGCCGCTGTTATTCCAACGGGGATACAAACGCGACAGGTCTCCGGACCCGAAGAAACAATTATCGTGCTTAAAAAACTAAACACTCGGTGTTCTCAATAAAAAAACGCCCTACCCCATCAGCATTCAAGATTTTTGCAGGATGAGCGACCTACGAGGTCGCTCATCCTGATGACTGGTAAAGGTACGCGGGGGCAAGCCCCATGGCTTGTACCTTTCTCGCTCCTCGCCTGCCTGCCGCAGGCAGGGCTCGGATCCCCGCAAGCTTGCGGGATCGCTCACTCTACCGGCAAGAGAATGAGTGAAGCGGAAAAATGAATTTTTCCGCTTCCGAATGAGCGCTGCCGGAAAGCTTTGCTTACGTCGCGAGTAAAAAAATTACCCCTCCGAAGAGGGGCGTCCAATATGGTTCTACCTGTTATTCGCGAGAGACGGTGTGATTCCTTCCGGAAACACATCTAGTAGAATTTCTGCCACCCCTTCTCGCGGAATATAGAATACGGTTCTCTGCGATTCATTCGACATGTCGCGCCCAAATTTCACGGACACGACGTTGTCGTTCACTGCGACAATTTTCCCGCGAGTTGACTCTTTCATCATCTCCTCCATGACAAAACTTAGAACCACCAAAGACATTATGCAAATTATAATACAATCTGTCAAGGATTCGTAATGGTTCGACGGCTTGATACCATCCATCAACAATAACGACCTACGGGGTCGTTATTTCAGACTTGCATACAAAAAAGACCGTCCTTTGTGATGTGGTATAAGAATGTTTAGAAAACGAATATGTGGTTCGTGTGGGGATATACTTATCACTATGACATCTTCCCTCCGCGACCACATTGCCTCACAGATTGAAGGTGAGGTGCTCGATGACACAGAGACACGAAAAAAGTACAGTCGTGACACGAGCATTTTTGAACAAACCCCAGAGGTTGTGGTATTCCCAAAAAACGCTTCCGATGTAGCCGCCCTCGTACGTTTTATTCTGAAAGAAAAAGAGCGGGGGCATGCCGTTTCTTTAACAGCGCGCGCGGGAGGAACGGATATGACGGGGGGACCGCTCACCAGTTCAATTCTCGCCGTCTGTACAAAACACATGAATACATTACTCGACGCCAGTCACAATGGGGCAACTGTTGAGCCGGGAATGTACTACCGAGACTTTGAGCGTGAGGTGCTCAAAAAAACAGGTATGATCCTTCCCTCGTACCCCGCGTCGCGTGAAATATGCGCCATGGGGGGCATGATTGCAGACAACGCGGGAGGTGAACTTTCTCTCCGCTATGGAAAAACAGACCGCTACGTGCAAGAGCTTGATGTCGTTCTTGGAGATGGCTCATCTGCAACATTAAAACCGCTCACCGAACACGAGCTCGCTCAAAAAAAATCCCTGCACACATTCGAAGGAGAGGTATACCGAAAAATGCACACCCTTCTGGAAACGAACAAAGAAGTAATAGAATCCGCGCGTCCGCGTGTTTCAAAAAATTCCGCCGGCTATGCCTTGTGGGATGTTATAGATAAGAAACAAAAAACATTTGACCTCACGAAACTCATCTGCGGCTCGCAAGGCACTCTCGCGTTCATTACGAAAGCGAAATTCGCCCTTGTCGAACCA
This sequence comes from Minisyncoccota bacterium, assembly GCA_036517195.1. GTDB lineage: Bacteria > Patescibacteriota > Minisyncoccia > Phycocordibacterales > UBA2100 > UBA10103. Next base: position 30,244 of record DATDXU010000002.1, on the reverse strand, counting down.
AAAACTGCGCGCGCAATGCTCGTCATATTTCTACAAGACCTCACTACCCTGCCCGACATAGTACATCGTGTTTTAAAATTCAACCCTGAAGCATTCGAATCGTACGACGACCACACATTCAAACTCGCGGTGCGCTATGGATGGCAATTTTTGCAACACCTGAGGCTTCGAGAAGCGCTCGCGCTGGCGCTCGCATTTCTTCCAGAAGTGTGGATGACACTCTCCGGTGGCGTGCCAAAACTCGTCCTCATTGCAGAATTTGCGGAAAACTCTTTAGAGGATGCACAGGAAGCTGCCCGTAGCGCCAAAAACTTGCTCAACGATATCAATATCAAGGCGCGCCTAGCATTCGGAAAAACGGAATCGAAAAAATACTGGAAAATTCGTCGGGAAAGTTTCTCGTTGTTGCGCAAAAACTTTAAAGGACTCCGCGCGTCCCCCTTTATAGACGACATCATCGTGCACCCAGATGACTATCCGCGTTTTTTGCCGGAGTTAACAAAACTCCTTTCAACATACAACATTATCTACACCATCGCGGGACACATCGGGGACGCAAATTTCCATATCATTCCACTGGTAGACCTCTCGAACCCGGAACACAGAACAGTGATACGTGAACTTACTCCGAAAGTATATGAACTCGTCGCGCGTTTCAAAGGTTCTATCACGGGAGAACACAGCGACGGCATTATCCGCACCCCTTATCTGTCACTCATGTTCTCTCCGCGCATGTTGGAATTGTTCGCCGAGGTTAAAAACATATGCGACCCGCACGGAGTCTTCAATCCTGGCAAAAAAGTCGGGGGAACGTATGAAGATATAGAACGTTTCATGATTCGTTCAAAACCCGCCACATAAAAGGCATTAAACCCATGGCAAGCCCCCCATGATTGCGAGAGGGCAAAATACAATATAGTATCCGAAGTAGTGATCATTGACTCTACAGTATAGGAGTAAATAAACACATGAGGCACATTTTGGCCTTCTGTGCCTTAGCCCTCGCCCTCTCTTCGGGTTCGGGCATGGCACAAACAACGCCTCCAGAGACACGAGTCGCCACCACACCAGTAAAACAGCGCATTATTTCGCGCGAAGAGTTCTATTACTTTTCGGCGAATGGATTGCGTATGCCACTACGGCTTGCGCCGTCAGTTGTCGTGCGGTTTCGAGGCCAAAAGACAGTGACCTCCATAAAGCATTTGGAGCGCTATGCTCCGCTTGCGATCAAAGACATTCAAAGTACGAGCTCGGGAGCGGAATTCGCACTCGAATTCATACCTGGTCAAGACGCAAGCGACATGGTCCGTATCCTTCAACGTATCGCGGCAGACGCGACACTCGACAGCGCTCCCGTATTCATCGTTGACGGAATGGAGGCAGTGGTTGATGGAATGTACATTCAAACCACAACCCCCATGGCGGGAAACACCGTGAAGGCGGCCCTCGAAGAACTTTTTGGTGAGGACATGGCTCTGCGTGAAATCACTCCCGAAAACGGGACGTGGCACGTGTCGTTCAAAAACATGTTTTTCTTGGGCGACAAAAAAATTCCCCTTCACGCGCTCTCTCTCGCGAATCTCACGAATACATCAAACGCCGTGTGGGTGAAGCGCGCGTATCCGAAATTCGCATTCCTGCACGCGCCAGTTATCGCAACCGTTTCTGTCACTCCCGTGTCCGGAACGGTCGGCGAAAAACGAACCGTAACACTTGGGGTGCGTATATTCGGCAAGGAAGGTGACGTCGTGATCGAGACGACAGATATTCCAGAGCTCATGCAAGGAACCTTTGCGCCGGTAGCGCTTGGGAAACTTCCACAAACATCATTTTGGGAAGTTTCAGATCTTCAAAAAAGTGAACGTCGCCAGGTGGGGCCCAACGAATGGTACCTTGAACACAGGTACACCATGGGGCTCTATGCGCCGGAGACGGAGTGGAGCATTCCGAGCTTTCAGATTCCCTATCAGTACAAGGGGATTCCTCGCGTGGCATCCGTGCGGGCGACGACATTTTTTGTCCGCCCGCACATAGATGAGCGTTACAAGCTCGAAGATATGCCGGAAGCATATCTTTTTCCGACTATCAAACCTCAAAAAAACCCGCGCGCCTTACCGTCGCCCGAACACGCCTGGTTTGACGTCATCGCAAAACCGCTGGGCGGGCGAAAAGCACTCAAGAGCGTGTTGTGGGTAAGCATCGCCGCATCAGGTATCCTGATTGCGCTCGCACTTACCGAGCTCGGTGTCCGTATAGCGCCACGTATGTTCTCGGGCACTCCGGATACCTATAAAATCCGTCTTGAGGAACTCTATGAAAAGGCAAGGAAAGAGAAGGGCGCCGTACTGGCAATGCAGTATTTGCATGACGCTCTATCGCACATACTGCACGCATATGATTCGAGGTTTCCAGAAAATAACGTTACCTATCAAGATGTTAAAAAACTTCTTGAAACACATGAAAACAAGAAGGCTTATTTCATCTTCACGCCAGAAGGCGGGTTCGAAAAACTATTCGAACATATCGAATCACGCAACGCGCGTGGATTTGCAAAACAAGATTCAGTCGTACTGCGCACGATCTTCGACGATACATACAACACGATCAAAACACTCGCCCTTCAACTTGATGGAAAACGAGGTGCCTAATGGGGTACTCCGCAACACTATTCGGACTTGAAATCGGATTCTATCCAGCACTCTTTCTTCTTGTGCCGCTACTTCTCGGTGCGACACTCGGGGTACAAAAAGTAGGAGCCGTGGTGAAGGGGTGGAGCGGGCATACATCGCCGCTTCAACTTCAACCCAGAATCATCGTCCCACGGCTCTTTTTCTTTCTCTGCGCCTTGTGTATCGTCCTTGCGCTCTCAGACATAACACGCAGGTACACTGTCGCACAAGACCAGTATGCGACGAACCGACTATACACAACGCTCGATAATTCGAGTTCAATGTATGGCTTCGACGCCAGCGGTCCACCGATTCACTGCACCGACAAAGGTCTTAAGCGGGCCTATCCGCGCATCTTTAACGCATGCCGCGCAATGTTCAAAATCATTGACGCGATGGAAGCCTATGTGAAGAAAAAGAACGATGGCAGTCAGGACAAAATAGGACTGTTACGATTCGGTTTGTTTTCGTTTGTGGAACTATATGGCTCCACAGATTATGAACGGGCACGCACACTCATGCGTGAAATAAATTGGAGAGACCCGCGGACGGGAATCTATACCGAGTACCACCTGGCATTGTGGGATATGTTTCAAGTTGCGCTTCAGAAAAACTTCAGACGCGCGGATGGAGTCGTCCCGCTTGACGACGGAGACCGGAGAGCGCTCGCGCTCTCGCTCTATCCAGAGTCAGGAAACACACGTTACGCTGTTCCCCGCGCGCTCAAAGCAAAATTGGAAGGACTGCGTGCCGACCTCAAAGACACGGCCTTCATCATCATCACCGATGCTCACGAGGGCCAATTCGAAGGTCGGCTACACAAATCCCCCGTGTCTCTCATAAAAATGATGCAATTGGCAGAATTCATCGAACTCCCCATCTACATCATTTCTATCTATCGAGATCATGAAGTTGTGCGGAAGCTTGCAGAAAAAACAGGATCCGGTCCCGTGGGCGGGCCGAATCGAGGGGCATTCTATCTTCTGAAGGGTGAACAAAACTTCGAGGATATGGATGCGATTGTGGAAAAAATTCTCTCTGCGCGTTTTCGTGTGGTGTCCACAGCAAAACGGTGGGAGAGGGAAAGTTATACATCGCTCTTTGCGAGCATCTCTTTCCTCTGTCTCTTACTTGGGCTTGCGGCAACACTCTCGCCCTTCGGGCGTACCATTGGAAAAGGAGGGATTAGCACATGACCCTACAAAACCGCACGCTCGTGCTGTGTGTGGCGTTTGGAACACTCATCGGGGCAGGAATGTCCTGGGTTTCTTCAAACGTCGACACAAACGAGAAGCGACACACGGCGCGTGTAAAACAGGTCCTCGCCATGTGGAAACAACATGACGAAACCATCGGCAAAGCAGAACAGCTCGCCGAAAGTGCTCGTACTGTAGAGGAGTGGGAAGGTGTGCTCGCATTCGTACACACCCTACCTCCCAGCGAAAAAATATCGTCTAGCGACCGCGCAACTATTGGAATGCTCGAGGCGGTAACGGGCGAGCGAGATCGCCTGTTAAGAAACGCGGGTGAACTCTACGGGGCAAACGCCAAGGACCCAGGCATTGAAGAGAATCTGAACAAAGCGCGCGCGCTCCATGAGCGCGCGAACGCACTTCTTGGAAAGCTGGAACGCAAGGAAAATTCACTTGAGTGGAACGTGGCGCTCCAGTATCGAAAGGCGTACGAAAAATATCGCTCGCTGGCATTCATTCGGAAAGAAGAGCACGACAAAGCGCTCGACATTCTCGATGATGCTATGAAAAATCTGCAGAGCGCGAACGCACTCGCTCCAAAGCGCATCGGGATAGAGGAAGCAATTGAATTTCTCTACAAACGAGCGCAAGAAGAAGAGAACCGGCGCGGCACGCGAGATGGCGCGCCCGATCGTCCCCGAGCTCTTCCCCCACGAGCGAATCCTGATGGACCAGGCTCCGGAGGCAGCAATCGTCCGCGACGGCACTAACCATCACAGCCCCGATGGAAGCAACGTGCTTCTATCGGGGCATTTTTTCAAGGAGGAACACATGCCCGAAATACTCTGGCTACCTGTCACGTTTCTTCATCCAGAAAAGATTCTCGCGCTCGCACTTCTGCTTCCCGCGATTGTTGCACTCTTCATGTGGCACTTCGTGGCAACGAAAAGAGTGTTACGGAACAATAGTTTCCTAGCCCTCCACAAAGAAGAGGCGGACCCGCGCGTGCTCGCATATGCTACGCGCACCGTAGGATATTCGCTTGTGATGGCGTGCCTCGTTTTCGTATGGGCAGAACCCCTGTGGCAAACGAGAGCCAAAAGTCCCGTCTATGGAGGAGTGCGCATAGCATTCCTGAAAGACGTCTCCCCTTCCATGAAGTGGGCACACGACGTTCTACCGTTCCCGGACCGTTTAACGGCGGCGAAATCCGTACTTGCGGATTTCGCAACTATGACTGAAAAAGATCCAGAACTGCGCGGCACCTACTATCGCGCGATCATACCGTTCGCGGGTTCAGCCATCCCTTACATGCCGTTCTCAAACAGTTATGACGAATTCATCGACGCAATCGATGCAATAGATGAGACGACCATAAACGACCCGGGAACCTACATTCTTGGGGCGTTCAAAGAGTATGAACGAATGGTGAAAAGCCACCCGTCGCCCGATCAAGATACGGTGGACATTGTCGTTCTGGTTTCAGATGGAGGAAAAGAGGAAGGAAATTACAAAGATCTCCAGCACATCACATCACTATTGCGACGCGTGCCACACACAATTGTCTACACGGTCGGCATTGGGAAAGTTGAAATCACGAAATCAGAAGATGGAACAGAGGTCAGAAAGAGTGTGAGAGTTCCGCTCATCGCGCGAGACAAAACCGGTGCGTTTGCCGGATACGCTCTTGAAGATCCGAGCAATCCAAAAAGCAAACCACTATTCTCCGAACTTGATGAAAAAGTTCTCACAGAAATCTCAGGAAAGGATCGGTATGTGCACTACACGAACAAAGATGACCTCATTGGGCACCTGAAACAAGCAATTCTGGAACACAGGAAAACAATACGAACAGAAACCCGTGTACACAACACACCCATTGGACACTGGTTTTTGATTCCCGCGCTTCTCGTGGCATGTATCGTGTTTGGATACGTCACAAAGCTACTTTCTTCTGTGCGCGCGTCCTTTAAAACATTCATGCGATTCTTAGGACGCATCAATCATTCCCCTACGCCAGACGCGTAGGGGATTTTCTTTTGCACTTGTCTTATACCCGGTGACCATAGCCCCGCACCCATGGCGGAACTTGCGTTAAAGGAGGAGAGAAGGTAGCGTGAACGAAGATACATAGGGAACAGCGAGGAACTTGGGCATGAAAAGAATATTCCAGGCGATTGCAATCATCGCTCTCGTGGTCTGCTTTGCTGAGCGAAGCAATGCGTTGACAGAATCACCGCAAGAGGTAATGCAACGTATCGACAAAAACATGCATCGCTTTGTCGTAAAGGTGTACGCCGCGGAAGTCAAGGAAGATGCGGAACCCGCTTTAAGCAGCGGATCCGGATGGTTGGTGCGTACGCAAGACGGCACGGCACGAATCATAAGTAACGCACATGTCGTGGGTCAGGCAACTCACGTGTATGTGCAGTTCGATGGCGAACCGTTCGCGCATAAGGTACAGGTGCTCGGCGTTGACCCACTTGTAGACATCGCGCTTCTTGCGACACCAAACCCGCTCACGCGCTTTGCGATACCGCTTCCACTTGCGGCGCTTCCTGCCCACGTTGGGGATCCCGTATATGCAATCGGGTACCCGTCTGGGGCACGAACCATTTCGTACGGTCTTGTGGTTTCAGAGACGTCGGCCCTCGCCCAATCAAGTGGATTTGACTTATTTTTCAGCCATCAGGCACCCATCGCCCCCGGCTCGTCAGGCGGAGCACTCGTGCGATACTCTGCACTAACCACCGCCTATCCACTTGCCCTTGAGTTCGTTGGTATGAATACGGCGGTTGCTGTCTCCAAAAGTGAGAACGCAAAGACTATCGGCAACATTGGCTATAGTCTCCACGCGCGTGTCGTTGACCTCTTACTCCCGAAACTGGAAGCGGAACGCACCGTTTCTCACGCGCGTATAGGATGGCAGATTGCAGACACGGAACGCGTCAATCCATACTGGTTTGAATTGAAATTGAAAGGCCAGTATCCGCCGGAAAAATCGGGAGTCGTGGTGTTACGCATCGCTCCGGATTCTCCGGCCGCTCGCGCGGGAATGTTAGCCGGCGACACCATTGTCAAATTTGAAGTCGGCAGTGAAGAACGTTGGGTTACCATCCCCTTCACACATGCCGGAGAACTCGCGGAAGTAACATTTTTCAAGCTTGCCCCAGGAACACGCGTACGAGTTTCAACTGAACGCGGGACACAAAAATTGGGTCGTGAAATGGTATTGGAACCCTACGTCTTAGGTAAATGAGTGAAACATAGCAAAGAGCGGCTACTCCACAGCTGCTCTTTCTTTTTTTATATTATGTGTTCTAGTTTTCACTCATATAGACAGTGTGTTGTAATCTCACTACACTCTAATGAGAGTGGTCTCTGACACCACAATACCCATCAAAAAGAGGAGCGTGCGATGGCATTCGAAAGAAGCGGACCTGCAGAAGCCAAGCATCCTCTGGTAACAAAAGAGGAGGCCAGGCGATTTTTGCCTTCTGGGTTAGATATAGAGATGGATACATATTATCCGGAAAATGGCGCCACGTGCGGCGAGGAACACCTCAGACATGTACTCGGTCTCATGTACCCGCTTCTAACGCAATACAGGCGAGTCATCGTCGGACAACGAGCGCCCACGCTGGTTACCCTAATCGGCATGTTCGCCATTGGCGACAGAGACCCAGACCACCTCGGCCCTGGTCACGTTCATATTGTTGGACCTCCCGGCACCGGTAAGTCCCTCCTTGGGATGACACCGCGAAAAATTGTCGGGGCTGATTTCAAAAGAATTCAGGGCACGAATGAACTTTTGCCCACAGACATTACGGGACAGGAAATGCTATTTGGCGGTCCCGATGAAAGAAGGCGGGAGTTTGTTCCGGGGCCCATTTTTAGCCAGATCCTCCTGTTCGACGAGATGAGGCGTGTCAGTCCGCGCTCTCTCTCTGGCATCTTGGAGTCAATGTCCGAAGGAAAAGTTCATATACGCGGTGTAAAACATATCGCGAACCCGTTCGTCATTGCAACCGACAACCCAGACGAGTCAGCAGGTGTCCAAAAGTTGCCCGACGCGCTGCGGGACCGCTTTATGTTTGAAGCGATTGAAAAACCATTCACCCGCGAAGACTACCGCACGATCCTGAAAAGAACGCGAACCTTTCAAAAAATGCGATTAGCGAAAATAGGATCGTATGAAGATATTGTGAAAGCGCGCCTCTTCTTCCATGAAACAGTGCATATATCTGACGAGATGGAAGACTTCATGGCTGGACTTGCGGTAACGTTAAACACCATTGACCAAGGTTGCCTCCTGCAGAAACTGCGGCAACGCCTACAGCTCCCCCAAAACGAGGCAGTGATACGGCCCGGAACCATGATTCTAAGCGGGCGCAGTATTACACATTTGGAGGGTGCTGCTCGCGCAATTGCGGCACTACGATACAGAAATTACGTCACGTTCGCGGATGTACAAGAAATCCTGCGACCAGTTATACGGCATAGAACAGACCTGACACCCCATGCCCTGTCGACCCATGAAAACATGAGGGAAGAATTGAGGAAAAAATTCGGTCGTACCGGCAGAAGTGCCATGGCAGAGTTCATCTTGCAAGAAATTATCGACGTTGTATGGAACCATGTATATGCGGAAAAAAGGTGAGGGCATGTGGAACATACAAAGTGGCAAACCTCTGCCTAGAGATGTCACGCTTGCGCTCGAATCGGTTAGGAAAGAAATCTCTCTCGGTTTTGAGCAAAGTATGGCACGAGGTCGCGGAATTGAATTTCTTGGACTTCGCGAATTTCAGGAGGGTGATTCTGCCCGCGATGTGGATTGGATGGCATCGGCCAGACAACCGGAAAGCGTGGATTTGGTAGTGAGGGAATTCGCACCCGAGCACCAAATCCACGTTCTTGTTATCGCCGATGAGCATGAAACAATGTTGTACCCAAAAAAGAAATCCGCGTGTGCTATGGCTATCCTTTCTCTTTTGGGACGCGTGACATTCGCATCTCAAAACATACTCGCGGTTATCGGCATCGGGGGCCCGCACATGATACATTCGGGTTGGCTTTCACAAGAAAGCGACCTCCACGCCTTCCTTGACTCTGCCGACAAGGCAGACTACAGACTGCAACTTCGGTCTTCCGCGCACACATTGCCAGAACTTATAGACGAACTCAAACTCAAGAATACGTTAGTTGTATTCCTTACCGATCTCGCATCACTCTCCTCTATGCCGCTTGAATCACTGCGCGGCATTGATAGTGAACGAAGTGTCGAGGTGTATGCGGTGGTGCTCGACGAGTGGAGCAAATTCATCCCAACTCGACATTCGATTGCATTGCAAAATCCAAAAGACGGCAAAGTTAAAATCTGTGATATGAGACGCGGTGGAGCAATTGAACGCGAAGTACAGGCATTTCATGAACGCATTCGCGTGTTGCGCGAGTATGGAGGAGCGTGTAATCTCTCCGTTGTAACCGTTCCTCTAGCTGAAAAAGAATCGTTCCAAAGCTTTTACAAGCAGTGGAATCGGCACATGGATGAAAAAATGTGAGTTAACCCCTTGGTACTTATCCGAGGGGTCTTTTTTTATCGCCGACGCAGAGCAAACGACATGAGAAAAGTATTCTTTTCTCATGTCTGAGCCCTGCCTACCTGCGGCAGGCAGGGAGAGCGAAAAAAGGTTTAAAAATCCGCGGCAAGCCGCGGAAAAGCCCGCACGAACAGCATAAGAACTATCAAAAACAAAAACACGGACGCGGCCATGAGGGGGTATGTAATATAGCCAAATTCAAAGAGAAGACGCTGAGCACAGCTGACCGTCCCTTCTGCCGCACAGGGCGCGGTTACCACCCAACCCATCTGAAGCGCGTGATGATACAGTGCGACAAGAAGTCCAAGTCCAGACAAAACAATGCTGTAGAAAGCCATACCAGCATCCTTACGATGCGCCGCAAATCCTAAAAGAAACACCTGTGGGTACAAAAATATCCTCTGCCACCAGCATAAAACACAGGGAGTAAAACCAAGCACCTCAGAATAATATAGTGTCGTGAGCGAGGCACCCAGAGACACCACGCACCCAATCCACAACCCCCACCGCCCCACATAGTGCGCACATGTTTTAAATATTTCACGCTCTCGAAAGAAAAAAACAACCACGAGCACCGCCGTTATCGCTTGAAGAGCAATGATCTTAAGTGAGAGTGCCCAGTTAATGAAGTCGACGGACATACAGCGCCACCTCTACTCTAAAGCAGGAAGTTCGCACCCGGTTTTTTCCGCAAGCTCTTGAAGCGATGACTCCCCAACAAGACGACTTCCGTCTGTAAATTCCCATGTCGGATACTGCTCAATACTTTTATCTTTGCACACCGGCAATTGTCCGCGCCCATCAGCAGTTGAACATTCGATGTACGGCAAAAGCTTTGCGGAGTTTCCAAACATTCGTTTTACCTTTTGGCAATGCGGGCACCAAAACGCTCCATAAAACACCGCCCCCCTGTCGGAGAGACACTGCGTAAACCCGTCAAGTGCTCCGGGACGGCTCTTTAAGTACACGCCCGCGCCAACGCCCACAACGACAAGTATCGCAACCGCAAGCCAAAATAGGGTCATGCCTTTCATCCCGTTAGAAGTAGAACGCGGAAACCCAAAAGATCCCACGCCTATTTCGATTATTATTTGTAATATCGACTTGTCTCATATACCTTTCATCAATACGTTCGCGACTTCTAACGGGATTCATACAAAGTAACTGTACTCCTACCGCGCGTGATTTTCAAGCCCGTGATTTCGGCATCCCACACACGCGCACCCGACTGGTTTTATAAATTCATCAAAATACTCTTCCCCATAGTTGATAGTGAGCTCCTCACCTCTCGCAATATCCCGCACGGCATAGACCACAATCTTGCCTTTGCGAATCGAGGCCTCACAGTTTGGTATACACGAGTGATTGATATAGCGCGCGATGTTACTCCGCCGCGAGCCGTCAACGGTCCACGTGCGATCTATTTCGAAAAGATATCTCGTGCTCATTCTATTCGCGCGTTTTGTCGGAATCTTTTTACCCGTGTACTCGAGCACGAAATCCCCCTCATGTATCCACGCGGTTGCGAACAAACCCCTTCCCATACTCGTCGGGTGAGATTTTTGGACCGCAAAACGGGCTTGCAAAATACTTGTTTTCATACTCACGTGTATATACCTTGTTCGAAAAAGTGTATCATGCAGTATATACTTTAGAAAATAAGCCACATATGAAAAAGAAAGAAAAACTGTCCACAGAAAGTTACAAGGGGGTTCGTGATTTTTACCCAGAAGAACAATTCGTACAAAAGTATATATTCGAACATATGGCGCGCATCTGCGAGCTATTCGGATATGAAGAGTACACTGCGAGTATCTTGGAACCCTCTGAACTCTACCTCAACAAAACGTCGGAAGAAATCGTGCGGGAACAAACATACACATTTACAGATCGCGGGGGGCGTGAAGTAACACTCCGCCCTGAAATGACACCGTCACTTGCGCGCATGATTGCGGGAAAATCGCGTGATATTCCACTCCCCGCGCGCTGGTACACCATCGCCAACTGCTTCCGCTATGAACGACCGCAGAAAGGGAGAGTGCGAGAGCACTGGCAATTGAATGCGGACATCGTCGGGGTTGCGGGTATAGAGGCAGACGTTGAAATCATAGCAATAGCGCACGATATTATGCGCTCGTTCGGCGCAGATGAGCGCTCTTTTGAAATTCGAGTGTCAGATCGCCGTATTCTTGATGTCATATACGACACTCTCGAGATTGCGAACGAAACGCGCGCGCACATCACCCGTCTTTTAGATAAGCGTGAAGACATCGAACATTTCGAAGAAAAACTTGCAGAATACATTGGCACAGAAAAAACGGTGTCTCTCCTGTCTCACCTTGAACGCACCACATCCAGCGCCTTCCTTGAAGACCTGCGAATACACCTTGAAAAACTTGGAGTCACTAATATGACCGTTGATCCAACAATCACGCGCGGGTTCGACTACTACACCGGCATGGTGTTTGAGGTGTACGACACCAGCGGACAAAACAAACGTGCATTATTCGGCGGAGGTAGATACGATACGCTGCTTTCGTTGTTCGGAAATCAATCCATGCCTGCAGTTGGCTTCGGAATGGGTGATGTCAGGGTGCGAGATTTTTTAGAAACACATGGACTTATACCTGCGTACGCACCAGCGACAGAACTTATGCTCTGTGTGGTTGAACATGAAGACGCCGCGCACGCGCAAATGGTAGCCCAACAACTGCGACAACAAGATGTCGCAGTAGCTGTTAACTTTTCCGGAAAACGTCTCGGAGACCAGATAAAACAGGCCGACAAAATGAAAATCCCCTTCATTGTAACGATCGGCAAGAAAGAACGCGAAAGCGGTCGCTACACAATACGAAATCTTGTGACGGGGGTTGAGGTAAATCTTCCGGCAGACCGTATTTCAGAACACCTCTTTAGCGCACTAGGGTAGTCACTAGAGAGTAGAAAATAAAAACGCGCTCATGCAATGTATGGCAGATTACCGTGATTTAATTGTTTGGAAAAAAAGCATGGAACTAGTTGCTTGTATCTACTGTCTTACAAGAGATTTCCCACACAATGAACAATACGGACTTACGTCGCAAATGAGACGCGCTGCAGTTTCTATTCCGTCAAATATCGCGGAAGGAAGCAGGCGCAAGAACAAGGATTCAAAACACTTTTTAATGATATCGTTCGGCTCTGCATCCGAACTTGAGACACAGCTAGAAATCAGTAAGATTCTCAATGTTGGAAAAAAAGAAGAGCGGGAAAAATGTGAGTCACTATTGAACGAGGTTTTACGAATGCTCAATCGTATGACCGCCAATTACTACTGACCACCCACTATTTACTACTCACCACTAACTATTAACTACCCATCATGCGCACCGTTGTCTTCGATATTGAAACCGCAAACTGGTTCGGCGAAATCGGCTCATCTGACCCTGCGGATTTAACACTGGCGCTTGTCGGAATTCACGACTCCGAAACTAACCTCTATACAAGTTACACACTAAAAGAATTGCCGAGTTTGTGGAACATCCTTGAACACACAGATGTGCTTGTGGGGTACAATTCTGACCATTTTGATATTCCCCTTCTCAATAAGTACTATCCGGGGGATCTCACGCGCATCAAAAGCGTCGACATTATGAAAGAAATTCAACGTGTGCTCGGACGACGCCTCAAATTGGATGCTGTTGCCGAAGCGACGGTGGGAGAGGGTAAAATAGGCCATGGCATACAATCCATAGAATGGTGGCGTGCGGGAGACATAGATAAAGTGCGCACCTATTGCCTCAAGGACGTCGAGATTACAAAAAAAATATATGAGTATGCCCTTCTAAACGGCAAGATTCACTATAAAGAACTGGGAAAAGTGCGTGAGGTACCCGTTAATACAAGCGGGTGGCAAAGTGTTCAGAAAAACGCAATGACCCACACTCTTGGGCTCTGAAACACGACATGGTATACTCGCAGATACTTATTACATATAAAAAAATCCATGCTTAAAACACTTTCCGTGCCAATTGCAATCGTTATCGCGGGCGCACTCATCGCCGCATCTCTGTATTTTGTAAATAGAGACAGGCAAGCAACTGTTCCCCCGGAAGAAGCTAGCGTTGCAGAAGAAATACGAGGTGTTCAAGAAAACGACCACGTGCTTGGCAACCCGAACGCAGAGATTGTTATCGTTGAATTTTCCGACACAGAGTGTCCATTCTGTCAGCGCTTCCATGAAACCATGCATCAAATTATTGAAGAATATGGATTGAATGGAAACGTGGCATGGGTCTACCGCCACTTCCCCATTCCGCAACTGCATCCCAAGGCGCCAAAAGAAGCGGAAGCGCTTGAATGTGCCGCGGAATTGGGCGGCACTGGAGCATTTTGGAAATACACTGACATGCTCTATGAAACAACGCCCACAAATAACGGACTCAACATAGGCATATACAATGAACCAAAACAGGCTGGCGAAAAAACTGGTGCGGGACAACTAACTGAAATTGCGATAGCTGTTGGGCTTGACGCTGACCCTTTTGAGACATGTCTCAAGAGTGGCAAACACGCCGCGCGTATACAAAAAGACACATCCGAAGCAGTCGCCGCGGGTGGACGCGGTACTCCGCACTCAATCATGCTCGTTGATGGAGAACAGATTCCAATTGAGGGCGCCCAACCCTACGAAGTCGTAAAAGGCCTCATTGACGCAGCACTTTAATCAAGAAGATTGAGTCGGTAGAGGTCAAAAGAATGTTCGCCGTCAAACATATCTGATGGGTTGGGAAGGTAGGTACGATTGCGTGAAATTTCTGCTGTCGCGTCGTTGATTAAACGGTGGAACACAGAGAACTCCTCTTTGCAGTTCTGAAAATCTATAACATATCGGCGCATTTGTGACGACCCATCGGCATTTTTTCTTTTCTTGCATTCGTACACTATAAAGCGCCGAACAGGGCGCCCATAGAGCTCTTTCACGGTGTAGTAGTTAAAGAGCGCCTGTATAACAAAGAGCGTTTTCTGCGCGCGTAGCTGACTAAAAGAATCAACAAACTTATGGTCCACAATATCTACCGCCTTTTTTGAAACACGCGACTGTACCACCAGATCAGATACCGCCTTCAGGGGCAGCGCGAGCCCGTGCACCACCGCGGTTCCCTTTACTTCAACCCCGAGCACTTCATGGCGAGGGGGACGAGCGAGATAAAACGAGATTGCTTGCAAATACTCTTTCTCTATTGACGCGCGCCTGCGTTTTTGTGCGTCTCGCGTATGCGCTGCGCCAAAATTAATTTCAAAATCAGGAACAGAACGCACATATTCAAGCCCAAGGTCAGTCGCCGCGCGCTTCCCTAAACCGCCGTAAAAATGTTCCAACGCAACATGCCCAGCGCGTCCCACGATTGCAGAGGGAGACGACGGCGTATCGTATATATGTTCAACATACCGCTTGTACCACACAAGCGGATTCCTCAAAAATGCCATGAGAGACGAGTGGCTCCAATGTTTGATTGGAGCAGTAGACACATCTCTCGTAACTTTCGTGCGACTTTTTTTATGTTTTGTACCAACCCACACCATACAATGAGTATACCTTCCACAAAAAAGAAGCGCCCGGATATACCGAGCGCGTATTCTTTTCAAATATTACGAACGAGGTTTTGAACTGCAGACTTCAACGGCTTTCCATTTCGGATTTTCCGGCATGCTCACGAATACTCCGAAAACCCGGGAGAAAATTTTCTGCCCTGCTACAAGCCGCACGGACTGTTGCATATGCTTTGTGTGTTTCTTCCTTGCCGCCACTATATCCTTTTCATCAGAATGGCATACGACCACTGCGTCTGTGGACCCGTGCTTCGTCACTGAAACGCGAGCCGCGCTCACCAATCGAGCACGCTCCCGAGAATCCTGTTCATTCAAAATACCGCTACACCCGTTACCAAGTTCCACAAAGTGTACAACGTCAGCATGCAACTCTTCCGCGCACCACTTTCGAGCCTCTTCCTGCACCCTCCCGTTCCTGCAGGAGAACACCGTGCAGTGCTTTTTAGAACCTTGAACCGCCATTCCACTCTCTCCCTTTTTTGTTTGTGACCTCTAACCGTGTACGATTATACATCAAAAACGCACCGGCGCAAGAGTACCTACGCCTAGTAACTTTTAAGTTGTTTTGCGCGCTCGTGGAAGCGAATACGCTCTAAGGCCTTTGCTTCAATCTGGCGAATGCGCTCGCGTGTCACGCCAAATTCCCGCCCAACCTCTTCGAGGGTATAACAAATCCCAGCATCAGTGAGACCGTTGCGCATTTCAAGAATTTTGCGTTCCTTGGGAGAAAGTTCATCCAAAATAGACATCATCTGCTCAGAAAGAATCCTGCGTGATGCATCTTGTTCGGGAGGCGCCACCGATTCGTCAGCTATGAAACTTCCGAGTGTTGAACGCTCATCGTCATCTTCACCAACAGGACTTTCCAAAGACACAGTATCCTGATTAATTTTTTGAATCGTGTAAATTTTTTCCAATTCAAGACCCATTTCGGAAGCAATTTCTTCTGGAAGTGGGTCGCGACCCAAGTGCTGTGAAAGTTCCCGCACTTTTTGTTTGTACTTCGCGATCGTTTCCACCATGTGAACAGGAATACGAATAGTGCGCGACTGGTCTGCGAGCGCGCGCGTAATTGCCTGCCTAATCCACCACGTCGCGTAGGTTGAAAATTTAAATCCCTTCGTGTGGTCAAACTTATCTACCGCCTTAAAAAGCCCGAGGTTGCCCTCTTGAATGAGATCGAGGAGTGTTAGGTCAGGTGAACGATTGACATACTTTTTCGCGATTGAAACGACAAGCCGCAAGTTGCTCCGCGCGAGAATATTACGCGCCTCGCTGTCTCCCTGAAGAATTCTCTTCGCAAGCTCCTTTTCCTGCAACCCGCTCAAAAGCGGGTATTGTCCGATTTCACGTAAATACATCTGCACGGAATCATAGGACGCGTCAGAACGTCTGGAGGTAAGCTTCTTTCGTTCCAGTACCGTGTCCGCCGAGGTGTCTTCAAGCATCCCGCCACCCTCCAACACATCGATGCCGGCGCCCCCGAACCTCTCATACATGTCTTCGAGAAGTAAGATATTATCTTCAATGGTTGGGAATTCACGCAAAATTTCGTCATACGTAATGTATCCACGCTCTCGCCCCAAACGAATAAGTGCCTCAACCTTCATCTCATGTTTTTTGGGGTTACCCCCGCGCGTGCGCACTGCCGCGCGCGTTTGTTTCTGTGTACGCCTTTGAGGACGCCGAGAAGACCTCCTGCCGACAGACGCGCGCGGGTGTTTTTTTCTTTTTGCGGTATGTATTCTTTTTTTCATGAGACAAGAACCTTAGTATGTGTCTACACACTCGTTGGTATGAGTATTGAAAACTACACTACTCTCCTAGGGTACAAGGAGAGATAATACATCTATTTCTCAAGTTTGGCAATACTCCTGTTTACAGCATCACGTTGCGTCATAAGACGCATTGTATTCGCCTCGTCCCCCGCACGCTCTGATATCAAAATTTTCTTATTCAATTCCCTACCCTCTTCATCCAAACGCTCGCGAGTTAACGTGCGTACAATGTCGGTAGCCGACCGCGTACGATCCCTGTCTCCATATATACGCTCCGCGTTAAAACGAAGGGCTTCAACACGCTCATCCGAAAGAGCGTCGAGACGCGCGAACACAGATTTTCCGAGTATATCTTTCAGCTCTTGCTCGTACGAGTCACGATCAAAACCAGCCGCCCCGACACTTTTTTGCCACATAAGAAATCCGTATGCGTCAAGAATTTTTTTAGAAAATTCTTGACGAACTTTCGCCGGCTTCTCTTGCGTGTGAGACTCTATCGTAATAGTTTTACTCTTCGTAAGTGCTTCATTGACGGCCTGTTCAGAAACTTGAATTCTGCGTGCAATCTCGCGCACATAATGTTCTCGATCAATGGAGCTCAACACATCATGCAAAAACGGGATCACGGCCATCTCGACAGAGCGTCGAAACTGTTCAGGATTTTTAGCACGTTCCTCAACAACATCCAAGAGAAATGTAATGATATCTTTTGACTCCCGAATAATCCCACTCCACGCATCTTTTCCGTTTTGCTTTATAAAATCCGCCGGGTCGCCCCCGCTAGGAAGTGCCGCGACTTTCACGCGAAGTCGAGCGTTAAGTGCCACGCGAGCGGCGCGACTGGCAGCCTTAATGCCCGCCTCGTCAGCGTCGAGCGCAATCACCAGATTATCTGTCATGCGTTTCAGCAATGCGGCATGTTCTTCGGTAAACGCGGTGCCGCTCGCGGCAACGGTATTCGCCCACCCCGCTTCGTGTGATAACAGCAGGTCCATTTGACCTTCCACAAGAATCGCCACGTTGTGTTTGCGAATCGCGAGCTTTGCGCGGTTAAAACCGTATAACACCTTGGACTTTTTGAAGAGCGCGGTTTCTGGACTATTGAGGTACTTGGGAGCGTCGGGGTGAGCATGCTCTCCAAACACTCTCCCAGAAAACGCAACGATACGCCCAGCAGAGTCTGCAATCGGAAACATGATTCTATTCCTAAACTTATCGACCATGGTGCGCTCATTCGATTTCCCAATTCCCGCATCAAGAATTTCTTTCGAGGAAAATCCTTTTTCTTTCAGATAGTCAGAAGCGGAACTCCAGTCGTTTCCGGCATACCCGATACGAAATGAAGAAATAGATGCTTCTGATAATCCTCGCTCTTGTAGGTAGGACATGGCGGATTCCGGCATACGCGAAGCGTAAAAAATGGTTACTGTTTCCATAAGAGCAAACAAGCGGTCGCGCTCGTCTGTTTTTTCTTTTGTGGAGTACACGAGAGTGACTCCAGCGCGCTCTGCAAGAATTTTAAGCGCCCCCTTAAAATCAATACCCTCAACCTCCTCTACAAAAGAAAAAATGTCCCCCCCTTTGTCACACCCGAAGCAGTGGTACGTTCCCCGCTCCGGTGAAACAAAAAAAGAAGGCGTGCGTTCAGTGTGAAAAGGACATTTCGCACGTAAGTTTTGTCCGGCCCGAACAAGCGTCACGTACTGTCCGATCACATCCGTAATCGACAATCGACTTTTTATTTCAGTTACCGTGTCATGCATACCCTTAACCTTACACCCGACTATTCCTTTTGGCACCAGACGCTACGTCCCCAAATACAACGCCTTCTTGCGTAAATGTTCCTGATACGTTTTTGAATAGTATGTAACGTGATTTTTGTCTG
The DNA here is from genome assembly GCA_036517195.1 of Minisyncoccota bacterium. Classification (GTDB taxonomy): domain Bacteria; phylum Patescibacteriota; class Minisyncoccia; order Phycocordibacterales; family UBA2100; genus UBA10103. The sequence goes on along the minus strand of DATDXU010000002.1, from coordinate 11,527 downwards.
CGAGATAAAATAGATACGTGTGGTGTACGGGAGTCACAGCAGACAGCAGTGAATCAAGAGAGGGGCTTCCAATTGGGGTTGGCGGCAAACCGCGAAAGCGGTATGTATTATAGGGTGAATCTGAAGCAAGATCTTCGGTTGTTAAATCAAACGTCCCCTTTCCCAGTGTATACAAAAATGCAGCATCCACCTGAAGCAACATGTCTCGTTCCAGACGATTCCATAAGACACCAGCAATCATACGCCTATCTTCTGTGGTATTCGCTTCGCGCTCTAAAAGAGAGGCCATAATGACAACGTCACGAAACGGTTTTCCAAACGCTTCAATCTGGGGAGCAATAGAGGCACTCTTCGCTTCAAAATTCTGGCGCATCGAACGCAATACAATCTCTTCGGTTGCATTCGGCAAAAAGAAATATGTGTCTGGAAACAAATATCCCTCGTGCTCTTTTGCCTCCGCAATAAAACGCTCCGCATCAAAACGCAATAAGTACGTATCTAAGAGATGTGCGACGCTAGACACTGTTGCGCCCTCCAAAACACGAATCCGTATGGGTTCAAGCCCGTAGACACCACGTGAAATAGTGCGCGCAACGCCCAGAACGTCCTTCGGCTCTTTAAAAAGATAGTCCCCCGCTTGTACACCTCGCCCGGACCCCATAAGAGACACGAGGAGACGCAACACGATTGGCGAGCGGATAACGGAATGATCTTTGAGCAGGAGCGAAGCGGACGTTAGTGTAGTGCCCCCCTCGATTGTTATGAGCTCATTCAATGGAAATGCTTCCGGCGGCCGAATTGCTGTTATGTACAAGGCAGTTGCAACAAGTCCCGCTGTCGCGATTACAAACAATGTTTTCGCGTTTACTTCACCATACCAATGCGACACATAACTCCCGAATCTACTTTTTTTCGCAAATATACGCTCTAAATCGCGCGTCGCATCGTGAGACATGGCAGAAAATATTTACTTCGGAATATTGGCGGGTGCCTCCGCCTTTGCGGCAGGAATACGCGTTATGCCAGGAGCCTTCGTAGTACCACTTGGTGGATGAAAAATGGTCGCAATAACCTCTGGTGTCATCGTCTGCGTTGGGGCAGTATAAGGACGCGTCAAAAGGGAACGCCTCCGATATGCGTCAATGTAATTACGCGTGATGTGGTGCGCACGCATTCTATTCCAATCTTGCCACGGGTAATCAAATATATTGTGACCGCGCGTCGGGCGCAGTTGGTTCAAATACTGCGGGTTGTTAAAAGGACGCCAAATCCAACGTAAAGAATTGAAAGCGGGACTCGTAAAAACACCCTTCTCTGCGATATAGATACCCCGTATACCGACCTCAAAAGGAAGTTTTCCCAAATTGCGCTCCATGGTTTTCATTTGCTCCGTCTGTCGCCACGTGGGATTTGGATACCCACGACGTTTAGAACCCTTATCGTCTATAAATGTAGACGAGGATTGAATGCGAATTTCTTCAACTTCCTCCTTCACAAGACTCTCCCAACGATTCTCAAACTGCAACCACGTTCCCTTTTTTATGCGCCAATCACGCAAGTTTGCGCGAAGCACGATCTGTAACCATATACTTTCTCCCTTCTTCATACTGCTCAACACTTCAAATATCTGCGACAGCGGATCAACTTTGAGTTCCTCCTTTGGGTCTTTATCCAACTCATAATCAACATACGTCTTTAGCGGATACGCGTCGCTCCGCGGCGCATACGCATGGTCCGTACAAAAGGACGAATATTTGTTTGAATCGTAGTTAAACTGTGACGCATAATCTTCAACTTCGTATATTTCTACCTCGGGATATTGCGCGTAAAAATTTGACTCAACTATCGTGCGGTATGCCCTCCACGTCCAAATGTACATATGCACCTCTCCGCCAAATGATGCGTATTCAAAAGAGAAGAACGGTCGAGTAGAACCAATCCAGTGCCGGTGAATATAGGTCACTTCTCCGGATCCAATCCACAACCCCGTTATAAACATTTCCATCGCGCGAGGGGATTTCATAATGTCGCGCGGAATTTTTATTTCGAGCAATACCGCATCTTGTTTGGATAACCAAAGGTTCTGTATATACGATTTCCACGCCTGCCATGCGCCAAATACAAGCCCCACGGGGAGCCATAGAGGCATCGTGCCAATAAGCCAGCCCCAAACAAACGACGGTAAATCTTCTATAAAAACGGAAAGGATGGAGAGTAAACTAAAAAAGAGAAGGGTGAGAAATAGACCGCGAGAAATACCCCACCCGCCTACCCACTGCACCCAGCCGTCAAAACCAAACCAGTATTGAAAAAAGTGTGAACCGCCAGCGTCAGCCATACCCCGTCAGTGAATGATGGCGACATTTCTCGCCACAGAGAGTGCGCCGTCCGACATGCGGCGATGTGCAATTGATGCACGCATGAAACTATTTCGATTGAACATGCGAGAAATAGAAAAAATGTCACTGGGGTTTCTGCTGTCGTATCGTGTGGTTGTAGTCATGGTGTTTGTGATGTGGGCCAAGTTCATTCGCCATCATCTACTGCGGGGCATATTCCTATTCTACCATCCAAAAAGATACAGCCCCACACATGGTGTTGGGCTGTATCAACAAAAAACCACCGGGACTCTCTATTACTTATTTCTTAGCGCGAAGCGTATACGTGCCGTCAGGAAGACGCGAAAATGGACCGCTTTGAAGATTGACCACAATGGTTGCGTCTTTGACATAACGTTCGCGTTTGACACGTTCAATAATTTCATCACGATTCAATGGCCCCCCCTCTCGTTCCAACACCCCGACAATGACATCTTTGACAATCCCGGGCGCGTATCCCCACTCTTTGAGAGCATAGAGCCCGCGTCCTACCAATACGAAACGACTGTCTTTAATGAGCTCGTTGTGAGTTGTCGCCGGATGTGCCTCTCGACTGAACAATTTTTTAATACTTTGTGCAACTTCAGAAAAATGCATCGGAGAGCCGTGGCGCTTCAATGTAAGATATGCGAAATCTCGTGTGTTTTTAATACGCACGTGCGGAGACTCCGTCCTTCCCCACTCCCCAAGCGGATTCTTTCCAAGACGCTTCGAAATGGAGAGCCAGCGCAAAAGCACATCGCTTCCGCGCGGTTTAACACCCTCTTGTTTTAAAACTTTTTCAAACAATGCAAGAAATTCAGATTCGGTCATCAGGCTATCAAGTGCAATCGCTTTGTACAACGCCATGAGTGCACCCTCCACCTGTTTCGCCAATTGCTCATCGATGTGCCAGCGACGCTTGAAGTCAGCATCTTCGCGCACATCATTAAAATGGTGGCACACCGTGAGAAGAAAGAGTGTGTGATTTTTGTCTGGCTCTGTTTTTGAAACCTCGGAAAGAACAACGTCTTCCGCAACAATCCCACCCAATGTGTGTAGTGCTTGTTTTAGATTTTCCCACGCTGAAGCGTGTTTGCCATACGCATCCGCCTGTCTGATCGTCATAATACTGTGGTTTTCTATCTGACGAATTCTTTCCCTCGTAATGCCGTACTCCTGCCCAATGGCATCCAGTGTACGGCTCTCTCCTGAAGAAGAGAGACCGAAACGATCAACCAACACTTTACGCGACCTTTCGGGAAGGCCTGAGAGCAATTCTTTTGAAACGGTACGTGGTAAAAAGGTAAGCATGGTGCGACAATTTGACTAATATATGCTACGTTGCATAACTTGTATCAAATCCGATACACAAAGTCAAGGATTTCCACATCACTTGATTTGTCCACACCCTATACACTTTTCTAGACCGTTGCAACCGCAACCCGCCCTTCGTGCCTCTGCTAGAATCGAACCATGGCAACGTCTTCGACACGTCTCCCCCCTCAAGACATAGAAATGGAATGCGCGCTCCTTGGAGCACTCCTCATCAACCAAAACGCGATGTATGAGGTTGCGGATGTCATAAGTATTGATTCATTTTACGCACCAAAACATCGCACCGTTTTTGACTCAATGCTTTCCTTGTACGCGAAGAGTGAACCGATTGATGTGGTTACCGTGTCCAGCAAGTTGAAAGAAAAAAAGGTACTCGCCGAAATTGGAGGTAGCGCCTACCTGTCAGAACTCGCGTCAAGTGCTGCAAGTCCGGGCAGTGCACGACACTATGCACAAACAGTACAAACAAAATTTCTCCTTCGTTCCCTCCGGGATGCTGCGGTAAAAATTGGTGAGCTTGGATTCGAAGAAGACCGTGACATTGAAACAATTTTAGACGAGGCGCAAGCTGCCGTGTTTGCTGTTTCGAGCACTCCGATGCTGCGAAACTTCCACACTCTGAAGGAGGCGCTCGGTGAAGCGTGGGAGCGTTTGGAACACCTTCAAAAACACGACTCCGCACTCCGGGGAGTCCCCACCGGTTTCTCTGACTTAGACAATCTTCTCGCCGGGTTTCAAAAATCAGACCTCATCATTCTTGCCGCGCGCCCCTCTATGGGTAAAACCACTCTCGCTCTCGATATCGCGCGCCTTTCCGCAACAAAACACAAAACTCCAGTCGGCATATTCTCACTTGAAATGGGTACGCAACAGCTAGTGGACCGCATGCTCGCCGCACAATCTGGCGTCGACTCTTGGAGATTGCGTACTGGAAAAATTTCAAAAGACGAAGAGTATGAACGGCTCCAGCTGGGCATGGCGGAGCTCTCGGAGGCCCCCATCTACATAGACGACCAGTCATCTTCAACCGCGCTCTCCATGCGCTCTGTGGCCCGTCGACTCAAAATAGAAAAATCACTCGGTCTTATAGTTATCGATTACCTACAACTCATTTCTCCAGTACATGCCGGCCCTAACGTCTCTTTGAACCAGCAAGTGACCGAAGTTTCACGAATGTTGAAAGGCATGGCGCGTGAATTGGATATTCCCGTTCTGGCTCTTTCACAACTTTCTCGTGATATAGAAAAGACCAGAAGGAGGCCGCGCCTCTCTGACCTGCGCGAGAGCGGAAGTATCGAACAAGACGCGGATGTCGTTATGTTTATCCATCGGGATGAACCAACAGACGAATCCTCCGACAAAAAAGACAGATCGGGTGCTGTAAAAATTCTAATTGAAAAACACCGCAACGGACCGATAGGTGACATTGACCTTCACTTTGACGCGCAGAAGGTTACCTTTATGCCAGTTGCGAAGACCTCGTTTGGAGATTTCGCACCCACCGCCTCCCCTGGAGACGAGACGCCTTTCTAAACTGTCTATAACTATTGTATGGACCCCCTCCTCAACCTTGCAGATATATTCAGACATTTCCCCGGCGTGGGACCTCGGCAAGCGCAACGATTCGTGCAGTATGTAGTGCGTCTTGGAACCTCTAGGCGCCGCGAAATTGCGGACACAATTCTAAAACTCGGCACGAGTGTTCGAAAATGTCCCCTGTGTATGCGTTTTCACGTTCACGCGAACCCTACGTGTGCTCTCTGTGGCAACACAGAGAGAAACATGAGTATCCTCGCGCTCGTCGCTGACGATGCAGACATTGTCGCACTTGAACGTTCGAATTCTTTTAAAGGACGATACTTCGTATTGGGAGGAACATTGGTATTGGGAAACGAGAATAGGCATGGTCTGCGGATAGATGAATTACTTGCATCTCTCCCCTCCAGAATAAAAGAAGGACTAGAAGAAATCGTTCTCGCGCTGCCCGCGCACCCAGAAGGAGACGCGACCGCCTCGCTTGTGCGAAGTTGTATAGTAGACGCTGGACATACGACCATAAAAATTACATCTCTTGGACGCGGACTTTCAACAGGAAGCGAGCTTGAGTATGCCGACGGCGATACCTTGCGAAGCGCACTTGACAACAGGAAGTAAGTTTGCTACAATTGCAAATGCGAGGTGACTGGGGTGACTGTAGAGAGCCCCGCTCAAAGAGCCTCGTGGTTTTGGTTTCTGGCTTTCCGGAAAAGTTGGAACCCATCCCCTGCACCCTCGGGGTGTGTACAGATATAAGAGTGTTTCGTGCCCAACGGCAGCGAGGCGTCCCATGTACAGAGGGGTAACACGCCGAGTCGCCGACCAAAGCCTCCAGCACACAGAACGTGCTGGAGGCCCCAACTTTTAATGCTTTACGAAAGTTGTGTAATCTTAATTTTCGAAAACTCCTGCCGATGACCCTTTTTCTTAAAATATCTGCTTTTCTGTCGGTAGCGAATAACGACAATCTTTTTTCCCCTCCCCTCCGCGAGTACCTCTGCAGAAACTTTGACACCCGCAATGTAGGGAGTTCCAACAACCGTATCTTTCCCGTTATCCGTCAGTAGCACCGCATCAAACGTAACACTGCTCCCAGCCTTTGTTTCGGGTAATTTTTCAACATTTAAAACGCTCCCTTCGGATACGAGGTACTGTTTGCCCCCTGTTTGAATGATTGCAATATTCATAGTTGGCACAGTGTACGATACACACCGCTTCCGCGCAAGTTCTCTTTCACTACTTCAACAGCATATCGCGTACCACCACATCAAAATGGCAGTTCCCATTTCATTCTAGCTTTTTGCAAAAAGCTAGAATGGGGGGATTATGAAGAAAAAAATTAAGACAAAATGCCGGATATAACAGCTTTCACGTCGTTGCCATCCGCGCGCCCCGCGAATTCTTTCATAACAGCGCCCGTTAATTTCCCGACACCGGAGATGTCTGTAATGCCAAGTTCCAGCTTTTTGGCGCGGGCAACTTTTTCTATTTCTTCCCTTCCCGCGGCACTCGGCAAATATTCTTCAATAATCGTGAGCTCTCTGGACTCTTTTGCAGCAAGTTCCGCGCGCCCACCTTTTTCATACTGTTCTGCCGCCTCACGACGCTGTTTTCCGAGACGCTTCAGGACAACGACAGCGTCCGCGTCAGATAACTCTTCAGTCGGCTTGCGCCCCTTCGCGACGAGTTCATTCACAAACGCCGCAAGCGCCCCGCGAAGCGTTTGCACGCGCAGGTCGTCCCTCGCCTTCATCGCGGTCGTCATATCTGTCCGAATACGAGCTGTGAGCATCATTCACCTATAGTAGCGAGAAAATGCAAAAAACAATAGTGTGCGATGTGGTATTCTGTCTCCATGGATACAGTAATCGTGGTCATTCTCGTCTTAAATCTCGCTCTCCTCGTCTTTTTGTTCGTACGCAACCGTAAACCGAACGATTCGCAAAGCCTGATGCTCCTCCAAAATCAGATGCAGGAACTCTCTCGGTCACTAGACCTCAAACTCGGCGACGGGACAAATCGTATGTTTGAATCTATGAAAACTCAATCAGCGCAAGCGGAACGCCTCATGTCAACCATAAGCAAACAGGTATCTGACCAGCTTCTGGAAGTCGTGAAAGGGGTGTCCGAAACAAAAGAATCCACCAAGCAAGTGTTCACTCTTGCGGAACAACTTAAAAACCTTGAGAAAGTGCTCACACACCAAAAACAGCGCGGAAACTTGGGCGAGGCGTCTCTCGAGCTCGTGCTTTCAAATATCCTCCCGCCAGGCTCATACAAAATGCAGTACGAATTTCCTGGAGGAGAAACCGTAGATGCGATTATCGTAACAAAAGAAGGTATGATTCCGATTGACGCTAAATTTTCTCTGGACAACTACAACCGCCTCGTCAACGCACTAGATACCACACAACGCGAAGAACTTGAAAAGGAATTCAAAAACGACCTCAAAAAACGAATAGACGAGTGTGCGAAATACGTGCGCCCAAAAGACGGCACCCTCCCCTTTGCCTTTATGTACATCCCCGCGGAAGCCATTTACTATGATTTGCTCATCAACGAAGTGGGCGCGGTAAAAGTGAACACCCGCAACCTTATTGACTACGCCTACAACGAAAAGAAGGTCATCATCGTATCCCCCACCACCTTCGCCGCCTATTTGCAATCGGTTCTGTACGGCTTCAAGGCGTTCAAAATAGAGGAAACAGCAAAGGATATCGCAAAAAATGTGGAAAATCTATCACGCCACCTAAAAGCATACGAGGACTCCTACAAAAAAATGGGTGCGTCTCTCTCAACCACAGTCAGCAACTACAACAAAGGAATGGGGGAACTTGGCAAAATAGACAAAGATGTTTTACGCATCACGGGCGAATCAATCGGGTTAGAAACACCGCTTCTTGAACGACCACAAACAACAGAAGAATAGCTATGAGCGAAGCGGTCCCCAATATACAGCGACCTGAAGTTGAGCAAAAAGATGCTTCGGTTGAAATTACACAAAAAGAGGCGGAAGATATTGTGTTTTGGTCATACTATTACTCGCAAGGACTGCCGGATTTACAGAAAAAAATTCTTAGGTATGTAAAAGACATGCATCCTGAATGGATAGTGCCAGATGCGATTCCTGTCGGTGAACTGTACAACCGCCTTCATACCTTTGTTGGAAAAGCAACGGAAAAAGGAAAACACGAGAAGTCTTATCGTCCAGATTCTGAAACAGTGGCTGAAATTTATCAAATGTTTGACGCACTACAAAAAGGTTTCGACGACCTCATAGACAAAAAATCACCCGAATCACAGATGGAATCGAGAAGATATTGGACACAAAGCTACGGCGTACGCATTATGGAAGACATGTTGGACAGAGACGTGGTGTTCAGCAATAAAAGAATAACAAGAGACGCTGTACACGCCGGACCATTTCGTAGAACCATCATACACTTCGCCGATTACATACTACGCGGGGAAAAACCACCCGGACCAGAAGTATACAAAGAACTTTTCGACAACCTGCGAAAACTTTTGAACATTCCTGAAACGTGGGGGATGCTTGACGCGGTACACCTGCGATACATCCTCAAGTTTAAAAAAGAGTACGAAAAACCAGTAGACCTTTCCACCTACCCCATCCCACCTTCAGTGTTGGCGAAACTGGAAGAGAAGTGAGCTTAACCCTTTGGGCGACGTTTGGTATCGGAAAGAATAAACCGCCACTTTTTGTGCGCCCACTCCCCCGCGTAGGCAACACCAACGCGCGGCGTGCGCACAATTGCTCGCGAAGGCACTCGCGTGCCACTCCTCTCAATCCATAATCCACTCGCCCGTGAGGCGAGCTTTTTGTTGTGTGCGCGCGTAATGCCGAGCGCTTTTGTAAGCCGCGCGGGCCCTACTATTCCCCCAACTGCACGAATGAGGACTGCCGACGGATATCCTACATCGCCACACACTATATTGAGCATCTCGTGCATTCCGTATACAAAATACACATACCACTGTCCCGCTTTTCCAAACATAACCTCATTTCTTGGAGTTTTCCCTCGCGAAGCATGGCTCGCTCTGTCGTGAAAGCCATCATACGCTTCAGTTTCAATAATTATATAACGCGAAACGTTCTTCCCACGTTTGCGCACTAGGTATTGACCAAGTAGCGCTCGCGCGACATTAGGCGCCTTGTGCGCAAAAAATGAGTGGCGAAGCACCCCCATAGCCAATCGGACGCTCCTAGCGAGCGCGACCCCACACGAGCATTGCACCGGACATGAGTGCCACAAGTATGAAAACAATGGTGAACGCAGATGGAATAGTGAAAAATCCCACAAGTCCCGCAAAAAAGAACGCCGTTACAATCTTCCCGAAGGCACTTCCCATTTCTTTGAGCGCTGTGTGTTCGTCCAAATACACTCCTTGGTCGGGGGTGTGGTCAAATGCCACAATATCTATCTCATCGCGAGAATTTCCCAGCGCGTGCGCATATGCCCCAACTGCGATGACGGCAAGCGGGGTTGCGGCAACGAGGCGCAACACCCACGCTGACACCACGACAGCACCACGCACAGACGATTTTTGCAGTACCGCAGGACCAAGGTATTTTAAAATGGAACGCGCAATAAGAATGGTGAAAAGTGTCAATGAAAAAACGATTCCAACAAGTGCGTATGACCACGACAGGAGCATGAAAACCGCAAGTGGCCACAATAAGAATAGCGCCGTGGCATGCGCGCCGTCAACTGCAGAACGCACAACAAGTGCGCGATGACTTGCCTCAAAAAAGGCGCGAAACGTCTCGCCGACGCGCCACGGAAACTTCTCCACAACATCTGGAATATATCGCTGTGAAATAAGAGATATCCCGACAAGCGCTGACCCCGCAATCAATACCGCTGAAGGGTGTGGCGCAAGTGTTGCGATGTATCCAAACACGAGAGGCATACATGCAACCAGAATTTCATACACTGCGTTCCCCCCGCGCTCCCCCATATGCGCCTGGTAGGGAATCCAGTACAGCGCCCGATATGTTCCGAGAAGAAATACGAACACGGCTATCCCCAACCAAAAAGATACGGCGCCGAGAAACGAGAATACGAGAACAAGGTAGGCACAGATGAGAGACGCGAGCGCCTTCGTTCCAAGAATCTGAACGCCATTACGCACAGCGCGCGCAGAATATGGCGTGAGGAGAAAAGACACTGCGTGTACAGCGCAAAATATGAGCGCAGTATAAAAAGCCGCGCGCTCCAAGGTACTTGTAAGGTACAGGTACTCAAAAATCAAAATCCAGACGAACAAAAAAACGCCCGATTGCGCTCCGCGCAAAAATAAACGATGCAAGGAAAGCGCTGTGAACGACATACACTATGAGGCGACAGTACCCCCTGCTCTCCAAGAGGCATACGCCGGCGCGAATAGGGGTACAAGCACCACCGCAACGTACCCAACCCACACTGCCAAATTCATATACAATTCCCACCCGACAAACGGCACGGCAAATACCGCATCCAGACACGCGACCAATACTGCCCATCCAATTGAGTACGGGATGATGTCAGACCAGTGTGGCAATCGCAATTGAGTACCAACGATAAGAGGGACAACAAGAAGCACAAACGCCTGCAAACCCCATGTCGCATATCCAAGCAAGGGTCCATAGACGACGATTCCCGCCCACGCCAAAAACATAACGGCGTAAAGTACTATCCCCCATCCAAACAATGCTCCGTATCGCATGAGAGTAGTATAGCGCATTTTTAAAATACAAAAACAAAACCAGTCGTACCCAGAATGGGCACGGCTGGACTTTGTTTGCGCTGCGACCTACCAACCGCCACGTCCGCCTCCTCGGTCACCACCTCGGTCACCACCTCCTTGGCGAAAATCGCGGCGAGGACGCTCCTCAAGAGGGCGCGCTTCATTCACGGTGAGAGTGCGGCCGCCAAAATCTTTGCCATTCATCATCTCAATCGCTTTCTGCGCGTCTTCATCAGATGCCATTTCAACGAAACCGAATCCTTTTGAGCGACCACTCATTCTGTCTGTAATGATTGTGGCAGACTCAACAGATCCAGCAGCGGAAAAAGCCTCTTTGAGTTCGCTGTCGGTTGTTGCATAGGGCAATCCACCAACGTAGAGCTTCTTAGCCATTGTATTTTCTGTTTCTTTCTGTTAAAAAATGTAAACCAACCTTCCCTATCTTTCTCCGGCTAAAAACCCTCAAAAGTTATGGAAAACTTACATTCGCGTGCCACTATACTCGCCGTGTGGAAAAAAGTCAAGCGAATGTGGTATCGTATGGAGGG
>DATDXU010000001.1:0-15360 GCA_036517195.1 Minisyncoccota bacterium | reverse complement strand
TACTGGTGTAAAGAAATCTCCACCAACCTGTTCACAAATTTCGTGATTATCGCTACCGCTGCAACTCCAGCTGATTTGACCACTGATACCGAGGGGAATAAAGCTGTCCTGCCCGCTTCCCTTTTCGCTATTAGAGCAATTTGAATTTTCAAAACCGTCGCTCATGTTATTGACGTCTGGCGGTCCTGGATCCACACCAAAGCCAACTCCCAAACCAAGCCCCTGATTACTGTCATCGTCGTCATCGTCGTCATCGTCGTCATCGTCGTCATCGTCGTCATCAGCCATTACAACACTGAGCACATCGTTTACATTGAATACACGTGACTCAACGTTAAAAATAGTATGGGGCATCTGGAGGGGCATTAAGGAAAAAAATATCCCTAAGAAAAAAAGTGGGGACACCGTGAAAAAAAACCTCATACCTTGAGTATCTTGAAATTTCATTCTTCTATAGTAACATCCAAACGAACATCTTGCCCACACCTGTGTATACTTCTGTAACAAACTTTGACTAAGGTTTGTGGTCCCTTACAATCTCCGCCAATCCTAGTAACGCCGATATGCTGTGGTGTGTATAATCTATGCGTACTGTGTATTCATCGAGATAATTACGAAAACCACCCAAGCCAGCGGGATTTGCTTTGAGAGAAACAATATTTTCAGCAGTATATTGTGTATGTAACTGGAATCTGATTCCATTTTTCAGAATTTCTAACGTCTTAGAAGCATACTCACTATCCCGAGAACGCAAAAAAACATAATAAGCGGCCCCCAAACCCTCATCTATGATTGCAGCCAGAGTTCCTCGTGGTGGATTACCGTACCCTCCATTCCACACAATTTCTTCATCAATATTACTATTATGTTGCCTTACGGAAGCAATGTTAACGAAACGTTTTGCATATTTCACATATCTCTCGTCATTGTTGTTTTCATGTAATTCGTTTAAACCATATAGGAGCCATTGATCCAAAATTAATTTTGAATCTGGTATCGTGGCGTCACGAACAGTAAGCCAAAGAGCACCCCTGTGTGCGGCATCAACAAATTTAGAATCCCGATTAAGATTGTATAAACTTACCAAGGCAAAAATTGCCTCCCCAGGATAGTATCGTGAGCGAAAACTGTCTACTGTATCACCATATATTTTATGAACGAGAAATTCTCCTGTTTTTGATTGGGTGTTCAAAATAAAATCGGTCAATTGTTTTGCTTCTTGTACATACTTTCTCGTACCAGTCACTGCCATGTACTTTGTAAAGGCTAAAACAGCTAACGCATTGCCACCTAGCTTGGTCTCACCCGCTTCAACCACACAGGCGGGCCCAAGGTTGTTGGGACAAGGCTTAATTTGTTTTTTTAGATACAAAAGTGCCTTTTCTGCCCCTAAGATATATTTCTTATCTCCGGTGTACCCATACAGTTCAGCAAGTGTATATGCCGTACCTGCGTGCCGTAAAATGTTATAAGAATCAGAACGTTTCCCGGTAATTGGGTTATATTCGTAGACAAAAGAACCATCGTTGTTTAGATGTCGCAACAAATAATCGCCCCCACTTTGAGCAGCTCGAACATAAACAGAGACAGCCTCCGTCCCCTGACGCTCACCTTGAAATAACCAAAATAGTACGATGAGAATGAGGATTAACCCAAGGGGGGTTATTTTTTTCAGAAAAGAAGGGGGTGAATTTTCTTTATGTATTTTATACGTCATGCAAATGGTATCGTATGCACTCCCCCTCAATTTTATAGAGAATTGTGCGCTTATGATAGATTAACCATCACACTCATCGCCAATCACTCAAAAACATTGCCTGCTGATTATACGCGGAAAGGTCAAGTAACTCAGTACGACTATTGTCTTTGAGACCGAATGCGACAATACCAGGATTCGGAGCAGTTTCTAGGGTGTCCCAGTCCACTTCCTGTGCCGCAAGATACTTACCGTTGGGAGAGAACACTACCCAAAAACTTGAGCTTGTAATTTCTTTTGATTTCTCAAGAACAAGCGGATCGAGCGACGTAATATCATATACATATATAATTCCACGACCTGGTACACTCCACGCAAAGTGTTTAAGATCAGGACTAATCGCCACCCGCATACTTTGAGTCGCTGTTCCTCCTTCTAGTGGTAAAACTTTACCAATTGCCTTGTTTTGAATATCAAAAGCATAGACGCCGTCCTCCCCAAGATACAATCCGCGGTTTGGAGAAAGCCATAGAGGATACATCCCCGGAGCAATCTTCATAACCTTCCCGTCGAGATCAGACACATACACACCCCAATCTTTCACACCATCCGGAGAATCGCTCTCGGTTGCAGTAAAGGCAACACGAGAAGCGTCGGGAGACCACTGTGGCGTACGTTTGCGCCGTAATGCATCTGTAGTCAACTGGTCAAATCCACCTGTGGTTTTATCTATTATGTAAAGTTGTGCGTTCTTCGTTTCTTCCCATCCAACAAAGACAAGCTCCTCGCCACGGGGTGCAACAGATGCAGAATTGGCGCCGAATGTCGGTTCTTGAAGAGCCTCTAATTGTTTCGACTTTATGTTGTACTGATACAGTCTTGATGTAAACGACCCAGATTCCGCCAAACCAAGATATAGTGTGCCCGATAGTGTCTTAGAAAAAATATTTCCAAAAGTACCAAAAAAATAAAAGATGATAAGAACAACAAGGAGCACGAAAAAAAATATCGTCGGAAGAACTGGACCTGAAACTCTTGCTGTGGGCATATTGATCATAATACACTAAACGTGTCGAGGAGAACATGTGAGTGTGAATTACAAACACGTGTGACAAAAAGTTGCGGACACCCACTGAGAGTGTCCGCTTTTCGAATGAGACTATTTCTGTTTCCCGCTCCTGAAACTTTGCAGGGTCATAACGGGGACCATTTGCTTGTTTCGTGAGACCTCAAGTAGCACAATATTGCCAACATCCGGCGCAAACCAGATGTTCGTTCTCACACTTCGCCCAGTCTCTTGTGCCCTCCGCTCAATCCTGAAGGCACAGAAGGCGCCGGCCGGGGTTTGCACCTCTTTAAATTCTTTGATCGCAAACCTCATAGTGGCGGACCACAACTGTTGCTCCTGCTGTAAAATGTACTTAATGTGCTTGGAGGCAGTTAGGTTTTCCCGAACGCCAACCGCGAACGGCACTGTCGGAAAATCTGCGCTGTGAGGCTCCCACTTTACCTTGACCCCCTCCACCTCAGACCTGATAAAGTTGAGCTGTTTACTCGTCCAGACCTTTATGAGGTTGCCTTTTTCTTTCGACTCAAAGACATATCCGTCTGCTGTTACCTCTTTCACCTCGCGCACCGTGTCTTTTGAGTCTGCACCTTTGTACTCCCACTTATCACCCACCTTCCACACAGGGGTGTAGGGTTCGGTTGGAGCTTTGCACTCGAGAGCCATAGCGGCGTCCGAGAAGAATATACCGCACAGGGCGGCAAGGATTGTCAGTCGCTTCATCGGGATTCCTTTCCTTTGTTACACTAAGTGGGATTATAACACACTAAAAATACTTTGCAATGTTTCGCGTAATGGTTCAATAGCTCGCAATGTTTCAATACCTTGGAACCACCCTGCACAAATGAGTCAAATGAGTAGTACAAGGGTTACCCTTGTACTACTGTGCGTGCGCGGGTCTTCACCCCAGTAGAGAGCTCCACCCCTAACGGGGCAGGCGTCACATCATTTTGACATCGATAGAAACACCGGAGGGGAGGTCGATATTCGTAAGCGCCTCAATCACTTTTGGTTCAGGATTCAAAATATCTACCATTCGCTTGTGAATGCGCATTTCAAATTGTTCGCGAGAATCTTTGTCAATAAATGTCGCGCGATTCACAGTGTACTTTCGTATATCAATAGGGAGAGGCACGGGACCAACGATAGTGGCGTTGTAGCGGGCGGCGGTGTCAATAATTTGTTTGACTGATTTATCAAGCACGCCGTGCTCATACGCGCGCACACGAATACGAAGGCGATGTGTCGCCTCCGCTTTCGCGGGCGCGACCTTTTTTGACGTGCGAGGAAGGCGCGTGGCGCTTTTCTTAGCCGCAGGTTTCTTAACTGCCGTTTTTGTTGCCATAGAACGTGGCTTGGAGTATGCACTAGGTAACAAAAAAAAGCAATACCCTGAAAACAAAAATCCGCACTCATGGCGGGTTTTTGTTTTCAACTATTACGTTTTTACGCGACCACTTTCGTGACCACTCCGGCGCCCACCGTCTTACCTCCTTCGCGAATAGCAAAGCGTTGCTGATCTTCAAGAGCAATCGGGCCGACAAGCTTCACCTTAAATGTAACTGTATCTCCAGGCATAACCATCTCCACCCCCTCCTTTAGTGTTACTTCACCCGTAATGTCCGTCGTTCTCATATAGAACTGCGGTTTGTAACCGGTGAAAAATGGTGTGTGACGTCCGCCTTCCTCCTTTGTCAAAATATAGACCTCTGCCTCAAATTCCGTGTGTGGTTTTACACTCCCCGGTTTGCAGAGAACCTGCCCTCGGTGCACATCATCTTTTTTTGTGCCACGCAAGAGAACCCCCGCGTTGTCTCCTGCCTGTCCTTCGGAAAGTGATTTGTTGAACATTTCAACACCAGTCACGATAGTTTTTGCCGTGTCTTTGATGCCGACAATTTCAATTTCCTCACCGACTTTCACCATTCCGCGCTCAATACGACCCGTAACAACGGTGCCGCGGCCTTCAATTGAGAACACGTCCTCAATCGGCATGAGAAACGGCTTGTCAATTTCACGCTTAGGAACAGGGATGAACTCGTCAAGCGCTTTTACCAACTCCATCACCTTACCGCTCCACTCATTCCCCGGCTCCGGACTTTCAAGCGCCTTCAGCCCGCTCCCGCGGATAATAGGCGTGTTCTTGCCATCAAATTCATACTTGGTAAGGAGATCCCGAACTTCTTCTTCAACAAGGTCAATGAGATCTTTGTCGTCAACTTGGTCGACTTTGTTCAAAAAGACGATAACTTTTGGAACGCCAACTTGGCGCGCGAGCAGAATGTGTTCACGCGTTTGAGGCATAACGCCGTCGGAGGCGGCAACCACAAGAACCGCTCCATCCATCTGTGCGGCTCCAGTAATCATGTTCTTTATGTAATCAGCGTGCCCAGGCGCGTCCACGTGCGCGTAGTGCCGCGTCGGTGTTTCGTATTCAGAGTGTGAAAGCGAAATGGTAATACCGCGCGCCTTTTCTTCCGGCGCCTTGTCGATGTCATCCACCCCTTTGACCGTCGCGGAATAGCCGTTCCCCGCTTTCGCAAGAACGTTCAAAATCGCCGCGGTCAGAGTCGTCTTACCGTGGTCAACGTGCCCAATCGTGCCGACATTCACGTGCGGCTTTGTGCGATTAAATTCTCCTGCCATATAGTTATTTTATTTAGTGCTAATAATTTCTTGTAATCAAACACCAACGCATTGTTGAGGTAAAAAGAAAACCGCCTTGTGCGTAAGGTCTATCCTACCAAAACGCCAGAAAACGGTCAAGTGCCTGAACCTATTCATGCTCTAATGAGTGAGATTTCTTAAATCCCGATCTTTTGCTCACATGTCGTCACATACACTTATTTTAGACGGCCGTCCAAAATAAGTGTATGTATGGGATGACTTCTTGGGAAATGGTACTAGATGTTGGGAGGTGCAACCTCCCAACATTTTCGACCCTTACAACTCAAACCACATAGGGATATTGAGTACTGACGTTGAATCCGTGAGGTCGTCTTGCACAGTATCCGCATCTCCATCATCACACGCGAGTGTGAATGTGGTGAATTCGGTGATGGGGCTTGAAGTTTGCGAACCGGAGGTGCCGCCCCAACTGTCGCCATTGGTCCCAGACACACTGCACGATACGGCATTCGTGACATTCCACGACACAACAACAGTATCCCCCGATAACGTAAACACAGGGGACGTGGAAATTGAACCGGACGCTGTAGGAGTGAGACACACCGCAGAGCCGGTAGAGCAGTAATTTGGAGAAACACATGTTGTAACGGTGGAAACCGCGCACGCCGCGTCTGTATATTGAATTGTCGAACCAGAGCAAGAATATGCTGTAGTGCATGAAACGGCGATGGACGTGGTCGCGACACCCCCTGACCCAAGACATGTCGCAGAGCCACCCGACCCCGCGCACGTAGCACCATAGTCAGTTGTTTGTGTGGGCGAAACAGTTTGAGAGCCGGACGTTGCGCCTCCAGTTGAAAAACCAACACCCGTGCACGACGTCGCGTTCGTGGAACTCCATGAAAGCGTTGAACTCTGCCCTGCCGCGACCGACGTTGGACTGGCAGATAACGAACAGCTCGGAGCATTCGGCGTAACAAAAGAGAAATCAATCCAACCAACAACATCACTTCCCCATGCGTATCCGGAAAACACCCCGCCGCTTTCAGTAACTCCATAGTTTGAACCGCTCAAACTAATCCAGCCGTCCCACCCGCCAGATGTCGTACCACCGCCCGCAAGTGCCTTGAGCCAGCCCGTAAGCGAATTACCGTTCAGCTTCGCTCGACATGGATTGGAGGGACATCCAGAAAGGTCGGACTCGTTCGCAGAAATCCAGCCAATGTTATCACTCCATGCGTACCCAGAAATAGTGCCCCCACTTCCAATCGTGAGTCCGTAATTTGAACCATTCAAACTAATCCAGCCAATGTTCTCGCTCCATGCGTATCCTTCAATTGGGCCACTTACACTCGCAGATGCAGGCACCACATACATAACAATACCCATGAAAAATACCAGAAAAACTGTGTTGGTTAAAAAAGAGGATGGGAAAATGGTTCGCATACAATGCTTATCATTAACGGGCTTTCAACATCTCGACTTCTTTTTTGAGCGCATCTATCTCTGCCTGCTGTGCCTCAAGCTGTGCATGTACATCTGCCGAATCCGACGCCCACCGGGCATAGAGTTCCTTCACGGCGTTAACGAGGAGGTATTGGAGGCCCGAAGTATCTAATTTTTTAATATCCGTTTCTTTTGTATCATCAGAATGCAACTTTACGCTTTCGGTTGTAACTAGTTCAGGTGCCCCCATTTCCACATCTTGAGCAAGGACACCGAGTAAATCGTGATCTGATTTTGGCGTACCGCCCAATCCGTTATAGCGATAGTATATCGGGTTGATACCCAGGACAGCTGCAAGGCCTGGCTCGAAAGGTCTGATGTGATCTTTCAATCGAACATCGGACGGACAACCGCCGTAGGCATTCCAGCAGGATCCGGCAAGCCAATAACTGTCTGAATTGAAATACGTAGTCGCTAAAATTCTTCCGGCGATTATGGAGTAACCGTATGGATTATCGGCAACAGTGATGTAACCTCCGCCAATTGGTCCCAACCTAGGTGAAACCGGGGGTTCGGACCCAACCTGCAGTAAACCGGTTGGATTTGTCGTACCAATGCCAACATTGCCAGCGGCCGTTATGCGTACGCGTTCGAGCCCGTTGGTCCCAAACGCGAGGGGCGCATTGAGGAGATTGAAAAGATTCAATGAATTGGCGCCACCATACGAAGAGCTACCACTCGGACCGTTCTGAAAGAGTTGGCCTGAAAAGGTCTGGCCATTCGTTCTGAAGTTCACACCCGCCGAAGCACTCGCCCCCGTATTGTTATTCACGATATCAACTCTCGTAATAGCGTTCTGGTCGAGTTGGAGAGTGAGCGGAGTAGCACTAAAGAAATCCGTCGTTCCGATACTCATGCTTCCCTGCACATACTGATTCCCGAACACAGTGAGAGCATTGACTGACAGCCCGGCGTTTTTCACCTGATTTACTGTTCCGACATTTATGGGAGCCGAGACATTTCCGTCTGGCGGAGCGGATGTGGGACCGGTCCACGCGTATACCGTGAATGCGACTAAAAATATGGACGCTACGAGACCTGCGCCAATCGAGAGGGGGAGTGAAAAGAGAGTTCGCATATATCTGTAATTAAAGCACTAAAAAGGAATGGGGGCGTGAGTTGGTGTGGAGAACAAGCAACGCATTACTATTAATTTCAGGGCCCCCCTACCGCAGAGCTTGAAGAATGAGAATATTGAGCTTCTGCGCTTCGGTCATGGGTGTCTGCCCTTCATTATTTTGCAAGGAAAGTTTTTGCAGGGTCTCAACCTTTTTCCCAACACTCATTTCTTCTCCAGGGGCCTGCGCCGCAAATGCATTTAAGATGTCGAGTTTTTCTTGTTCAGAAAACAAACTTCTGTTACGAAAAGTGTTGCGGTCAGAAAATCCTCCCCCAACCCCCGTGTGCCACGTTAAAAAAATATATATACTTACAGCAATCGCGATAAAAACAAGAATACCGACGAGCATCGCCGTTGGTATTTCTACTGCAAAGTGTTTTCGAAGTTCAGACATGGATACTTCGGAGAAGGATTAGGGAATCAGGTGGCCAACATATGTACAGTACTGTGTAGTCTGGATACAGCTCAATGTCTCATTATCACCCGACCCCGTCATCTGAGATTGGTAATAAGTGCAAGTGGGGTCAGAACTAAGACCCCCGCAAGTGCCCGAACTACAGTTTCCTGAGCCGGTAGCGGGACAGTAATACACCGCTATGCCGGGAGTCCCCGACCCCGCCGGGCCTTGCGGACCAGTTGCTCCTGTTGCACCTGTCGCCCCCACCGGACCTTGCGGACCAACCATTCCAGCCCACGATGTAATACACGAACTTCCAATGCAGTATCCACTATCGGTGCCCATACTTGTAGCCCATAACCCCCCCAATTTAACTTGAGAGTTTATGCTTACATTGACTGGAGCCGCAACATTCCCATTAGGCGGAGCGGATGTGGGACCGGTCCACGCGTACACGGTGAATGCGACTAACACTATGGATGCTACGAAACCTGCGCCAATCGAGAGAGGGAGTGAAAAGAGAGTTTTCATATACATATAATTAAAGCACCAAAAATAGAACACGGGAACGGTGGGGTGTGGAGAGTATTCAAAACTATTTACGAGCTGCTATTATCTCATCGGCAACATTTTTCGGGACAATGGCATAATGACTGAATTCGAGGTTCGGAACCCCAGTACCACAGCACTTCGCGCTGGCTACGGGGCAGGCCGCGCGGCCTTTGGTGAGGGAGCACAGCTGTGTGTTTTCCCTACACAACACAGTAGTGTCGCGCCTCGATTCGTGAATGCGTTGCATCCTCGTGCTGAAACACTTTAGAAAAATGCTTCGATACGTCGCAGACCCTCTATCTTGAATGATTCAGTCTCGCCGCATATATACGAACCACACCATCGAGGCTGGGTTGTGTATGTGCGATAGTTTTCACTTTTCGGATTATTGGCATCATCACCTGCTTTCCACCAAACTTTTGTACCAGGCTGTGTGTAGAGACCACGCAGTGTCCCGGGTGATCCAGTGGGTGTATAGATCTTCATAATGAGTCCGTTACTCATGTCAAATCCGGTTACACTCGCATCATCGCTCACCGAACGGGCACCTGCTGTCATGCTCGTGCCGGAACTACCCCCAAAAGAGAGTGGTCGCATGCTCGAAGCGTTGATAGTGCCCACAATACGCGGCCCGATAAATGCCTTGCTTGGGGACCAGCCGCCGTTTTGTCCGGCCTCCAGTGTCGCGCGCAATTTATTTGGGCTCATCTTCGAGTAGCCAAGCACTGCAGGATCAATAGCCACAAGAAGCGTGTATCCACCCCAACCGGCGCCATCAGTTTCTATCGTACCGCCGAGGGGGAGGCCGGGCCGCCAATCAAAAATCCGCTTCCAGCCAGACGCTGGGGCATCTTCGCCCGTATAGTAAAGGAACACAGTATAAATACCCCCTTCTGTAGTATCAATTTGATATCGAAGTTTATCGCCAGCATCTCGGTCAACCGTTAGATACGGTCCGAGTTTCCATTTGTTTTCAGTTTCAAGCGAACCTGCAGAAAGAGTGCCGAGCTGACATGAAGGTGCCAAGGTCGAAGAACAAGGTACTCCACCCTTATCAATTGAGGCCCTGAGTTGACCTTGCTGAATCGCCCCTTCTTTTCTAAGTAGAATACGGGTTACAGAAAATTTCCTTGGCGTCTCGGGAGAAAATACAATCTCCTCATGAGAGTTAGGTGAATCGCTTAGCCATGTACGTGGGTGATTGTCCGGTACTTGGACTTGCCAGAAAAGCACTTTATCTTCCTTGTTCTCCGCACTGGTTTCGGCAGATATGTAACTAATAACTACCGAATACGTGCCCGGTTCAGTATTATCTTGTTGAAACCACAACTTATCGCCGGCGTCTCGATCAAGGAGAGGATACGGCCCTAATTCAAAATCGTGCGTGGCTTCAGCGTTACCATCTAAAAGGATGCCGAGGCGGTAATCGAGATGGAAATCACTGTTTTGCTGATGGAATGGAGGTAGTCCAGTTGCGTATGAAATACCGCGCTTATCAATAGTAACGCTAAAGGCACCGTATTTTGATTGTATTGCTCCTCCTTTCTTAATCTGAATCTTAGTGATATAGAATTTGCGCGGTATATCTGTCGGAAATATGATCTGTTCTGCGTCCGGATGACCTAGAGTATTCAATAAATCACTGAGGTAAAAATGTGGCAAACCATTATCGTTAGTAATATTTTGCTGCCAGACAAAAGTTTTCACTCCCGGTTTCGGTGTTGTTGTTGATCCTGAAACAGAGATGGTAAAAGATGCACTACGTGCCTTTTCAATGTACTTGCCACTACTGTCCTGTTTGTTGAGATAGTAGACAAGCTGGTACTGCCCGGACGGCTGGCCGGCTGGAAATTGCATGGTGATCGAACCGCTCTGTGCCCCGGCGTTTCCATGCGAACTTTGAACATTGGACGATGCCCAAACCCAGTTTGGTCGGTTCGTGCCATTACTCGGCCAGACGACAGGCCACGGCCAGTTTGTTCCTGCGGGGACCAGCGCGACCCAATCGTCGGAAAGAGCGCCTCCCGAGTTTGTCCATGAACCGAGGATGGAAGCACTCGCGTCAAAGGATGTGTTGGAAGGTGAGAGAGTGAGGGTTGGAGTATTGAGGTTGGTTTGTGGCGCTGTCACCATAAACGGCGCACTACGTGCCTTTTCAATGTACTTGCCACTACCATCCTGCTTGATGAGGTAATAGACGAACTGGTACTGTCCGGCTGGTTGGCCAGCTGGAAATTGCATGGTGATCGAACCGCTCTGTGCCCCGGCGTTTCCCTGCTGGTTCTGCGTATTGGTGGACACCCACACCCAGTTTGGTCGGTTCGTGCCATTGTTCGGCCAGACGACAGGCCACGGCCAATTGCCCGAGGCCGGCACTAACGCGATCCAATCATCGGAAAGAGCGCCTCCCGAGTTTGTCCATGAACCGAGGATGGAAGCACTCGCGTCAAATGACGAGCCGGTAGTTGAAATCGTGACCGGGAGATCATTCGCACCAATTTGGAATGGCGCGCTACGTACGAGTTCAGTGGTGACATTGTTCGCGAAGTAGACAACCTGATAGGTACCGAGTGTACTGGGCGCCGGCGCCTGAAGTGGAGCGGAGCCGGAGCGCGCACCGCGTGTGTAGACCCAGTGGGGATCGTTATTGGCGGGCCAACCTCCGCCATTTGGCACCAGACCGATCCAATCTTTGTCGGTCACCGAGCTAAGATTGTTCCAACTGACAACAATCTGCTCACCGGGTACGTAGGAGGTCTTGTCGGCGGCAACGGTGACTGTTGAAGAGAAGGCAGCTGCAACTTGCCCACTATTGCTGCGTACGAGGTCAAAAGCGAACACAATACCGGCAAGGATGGCGACGAACAGTACGGCGGCTACAAAGCTTTTAGAGATTGATTGACCTAGCATATGCATATCTGGCAAGTATAAGGCCTTCGGCGATGCTCAAGGCCGCAGGCAGATGTGTATATGTATAAACGGGAAAGTATCCTGTTTGCGCAACGCAACTATTTCTTCCCACACTCCGCAGTAGAGGAGAGCACACTGTGGAGCAGGCATTTTAGAAAACTATTTGCGAGCTGCTATTATCTCGTCGGCAACATTTTTCGGAACAGTCGCATAGTGACTGAATTCGAGATTTGGGACGGCGCGGCCTTCAGTAAGTGAGCGTAGTTGTGTGGTGTACCCAAACAATTCCGAGAGCGGGACTTTCGCGGTTACAATTTTCACCTGCCCACGATCCCCGAGGGATTCTATGTGTCCGCGTTTTGAATTAATGGAACCGGTAACATCGCCCATGAATTTTTCCGGTGTAACAACTTCAAGTTTCATAATCGGCTCAAGCAAAACCGGCTTCGCCTTAGACATTGCGTCTTGCATCGCATTTATTGCGGCGAGTTTAAACGCGATTTCGGACGAGTCCACATCGTGGTACGAACCGTCATACAAATCCACCGATACATCAACAACCGGAAACCCAGCCAAAACCCCGCGACCCATCGCTTCCTTAATTCCCTTTTTGACAGGCTGAATGTACTCCTGCGGAATAACACCTCCCTTGATGCTGTTAATAAACTCAAAGTGATCTTCGCGGTCTACATTATTCTTAACCTTTTTCCCCTCCACAATCGGTTCAAGTGGCTTCAGGCGGATTTTCACGTGCCCATATTGGCCACGGCCCCCCGTCTGCTTTATGTGCTTATACTCAACATCAGAAGTGCCTTGCACCGTCTCGCGATACGCGACCTGCGGCTTCCCTGTTGTCGCCTCAACACTAAACTCGCGCTTCATACGATCAACAATAATTTCCAAGTGAAGCTCGCCCATGCCGGAAATAATTGTCTCAAGAGTTTCCGGGTCTGTCGTAACGCGAAATGTCGGGTCTTCATCTGAAAGACGTGATAGCGCAACTCCCATTTTCTCCTGGTCTGCCTTTGTCTTCGGTTCAACGCGCATAGAAACAACCGGCTCTGGAAATACAATCTGCTCGAGCGCGATTGGGTGTGACGGATCACAAAGCGTATGTCCAATTTTTACTTCTTTGAGACCAACGGCCGCCGCGATTTCTCCCGCGTACACAATCTTTACATCTTCGCGCTTGTCCGCCTGCAGACGCACAATGCGGCCAAGCCGCTCTTTCTTATTATTCGCAGAATCGTATACGGTGTCCCCCGTACTAATAGAGCCGGAGTACACGCGGAAAAACGACAACGCCCCAACGAAGGGATCTACCTGCAGTTTAAATATAAGAGCCGCAAACGGCGCCTCGTCACTCGCTTCCCTTACCTCTTCAGCTCCCGTATCTGTGTTAATGCCTTTTCCTGGCGGTACATCGAGAGGAGATGGGAGGTAATCCACCACCGCGTCCAAAACCAATTGCACTCCTTTGTTTTTGAGAGATGAACCGGTTAAGACGGGAAACACTTTATTCGCCACGACTGCCCCGCGGAGTGTCTTTTTCAATACTTCAAGAGAAATAGTTTTGCCCTCCAAATACTCCTGCATAACCGCATCATCGTGTTCAACAATTTTTTCAACAAGTTCAGCGCGATATTTTTCCGCATCTGCCTTTAGATTACTTGGAATGTCGTACGCAGTAACACTCTTACCCATTTCTCCTTCAAATTTGTATGCCTTCATTGTGAGGAGATCTACAATACCCTCAAAGCCCGCCTCCTCTCCGATTGGAATTTGCATCCGCACCGCTTTCGTGGAAAGCCGCTCCAAAATACTTGCGTACGATTTTTCAAACGACGCGCCCGTGCGATCGAGTTTGTTGATGTAGCAGATGCGAGGCACTTCGGCTTCCTCGGCATAGCGCCAGTTGGTTTCTGACTGCGGTTCAACACCGGCGACACCATCAAATACCACAACGGAACCATCTAAAACACGCATGGAGCGTTTTACTTCGGATGTAAAATCGATGTGCCCGGGGGTATCAATAATATTGAAACGATGTTTGTAACTTGTGTCAGCTCCCATGTATGAAGGATTCCAAAAACAGGTGATCGCGGCGGCGGTAATCGTAATACCGCGCTCGCGCTCTTGTTCCATCCAGTCGGTGACCGTGTTGCCTTCATGCACCTCGCCGATTTTATGACTCTCTCCGGTGTAATATAAAATTCGCTCCGATGTGGTTGTTTTCCCCGCATCAATGTGCGCGATAATGCCAAAGTTGCGTACTTTTTCTAGTGGGTAATCGCGTGCCATGTAAAAACGCCCGAAGGCGTGCACACACTGTAACCAAAATTAAGAAAAAGGCAAAGGCAACATAAAGAGCTACCGCGCAATACAACATCTGCGTACAATGCCACCCATGGCACATAAGGCAGAATCTGGCGTTGCGCATGTTTTTGGTGGACAACCGTCACTCCCGAACGGACACATTGTGTCCGTTGAATGCGACATCACGAAAGGTCTCCATGCATTTGCAATCGTAGGACTCCCCGACAAGGCGGTGGAAGAAGCAAAAGATAGGGTCTCCGCGGCAATAAAAAATTCAAAATTTGAATCCCCAAAAAAATGCAACAAGAAAATTGTGGTGTCACTGGCACCAGCAGAACTTAAAAAAGAAGGAGCGGTGTTTGATATACCGATTGCACTTTCGTTTTTACTCGCGTCAAAACAATTGAAATTCAATCCCGAATTAAAACTGTTCGCCGGAGAACTTTCACTCGACGGACATGTGTGCCCAATACGCGGCACACTTTCGCTCGCGCGCGCCGCACGCGACTCTGGATTTCAAGAGATTTTCGTACCAGAACAAAACGCAGATGAGGCATCACTGGTGTCTGGTATCACGGTGTACCCCATACGCACACTTCTCGATGTGGCACGCCACCTTGCGCACGATGTGGAATTTTCTTTAACACACCATGTCCAAAAAAAATTGAGGACGGAGGAATATGCGGAATCCGGTATTCCAACACTGGATGATATTCGGGGACAGGAGACGGCAAAACGCGCGGTTGAGATTGCCTCCGCAGGAAGACACAACATAGCGCTCTATGGACCTCCCGGGACAGGCAAAACAATGCTTGCGCGAGCCACTGTCTCACTCCTGCCTCCGCTTACAGAAGATGAAATGCTTGAAGTAACGACTATCCACTCGCTTGCAGGTATCTTGCGCGGAAGCGCCGTTCTCTACCCGCCATTTCGTTCACCTCACCACACATCTTCGTACGCCTCCCTGATTGGGGGCGGGAGCGTCCCGCGTCCAGGGGAGGTGACGCTCGCCCACAGGGGCGTTTTGTTCCTTGATGAATTTCCAGAATTCCATCGCGACGTTGTGCAGGCGCTCCGGGAGCCGCTTGAAGACGGGCGCGTATCCGTCTCACGCGCAAAAGGTTCTACATTATTCCCCGCACATTTTATGTTGGTTGCAGCTTTGAATC